>MKTD01000062.1 GCA_001898165.1 Bacteroidia bacterium 43-41 | reverse complement strand
ATAGATTAATTGTTTTTCTTTTCATACCATAAGACAATTTAGATTAGTAATTCAATAAATTAAATTTAGTTAATTCGATAAGGAATATTTCTGTTCATTCATTTTCATCACCTGTTTGTATAAGCATCGCATAGTTTCTGAAATTTTCCTTCCCGGCTATGATATCCGTTTTCGGGAGTATATGGAAGTGGGACAACTTATTCTTTGTCGTGCTAAAACACATTGTAAAAATCGGGCTTGATACAAATCCCTACGCGCAGCTGTAGATCTTTTCGTTTATATTCGAGCATGCTGTCGCCGGTACCGCTGTATAGTTCGCCGAAAATATATTGATTAAACCTCTCTGATATTTTATAACCGGCGGTAAATTTGAGATTGATGGCTCTTACGCTCTTTCTGAGACTGTAAGTTCCTGAAAGCCACCATTTATTGTCCGGTGTCTTGTAATCGGCCGTAAAATAGCCGGTTCCCCTGTAATCGTATAGGTCTTCGGTGTTGCTATCTGTCATAAAGGGGACAGTTATCTTGAAGCTGGCGGCGAGATTGGAGGTGAGAAAATATTTTCCGGAGAGGCCAACCCAGTTGGTACCTCTCGACTCGAGGCTGTCGCGGCCGTTGGACTCATGCTCCAACTGCAGGAAGATTGCCCCTGTAAGCCTGTTGTTAACAATGACATATCTTCCTAATCCAATCCCCGGGTTATAATTACTGTCCTTGAACGGTGCAGAGTCCCGGTAGATATCCCAAAACGATTTTTGGGTATAGGTGAGGTAGAGGAATGTATTAAAGGGCAATCTGCTCCGGGTAAGCCTGTGCCTTATGCTAATCTGGAATTTGGCATCGGCTGTTTCTCCGTCAATTTCACGGTTCAGTGGAACGCCGGTAATAAAATAGTTGTCTTTATAGATGGAAAAGGGTGGTAAACCGTCCATATAGCTTATGATCTCATCTTCCGACATGGCCAGGCCCTGCCTATCATGTTCTATTTTGGTTTTTATGCCCTCGATCAGGCTCTTAAGCGATCGCTTGGTCGTGTCGGGGAGAGCGGCTTCTGATTGTGCCTTTATCTCAGGTATGGATAAAAACACCATCAGGGTAACGAAGAGAAAATAATTCATAATTCATAATTTTTAATTCGTAATTTTTCATTTTTCACTATTCATTCATACATTCATGCCGATTCCGAAAAAAAGTTCATTTGAACTGTAATTCACGTTTGGGAAATATTTATACGTTGTGTCCCGGGTGAGATGTCTGGCTTTGAGTATTATATGTGTCCTTTCGTTCAGGCGGTATTTCATGTTCAATCCCAGTAAACAGAGTCTGCTGCTGCTTTTATCACCTTGTACATTGAGGAAATCAATTTCATTTATAGTCAGATGCTCCAGCACTTCGTAGTCATCTACACCTTTCCACGAAAAAAGGAGATAATTTTCAGAGAATAAAGAGATTGTTAGCTTCTGTTTGAACTCCAATGAACTGTATAACTTCAGGCTGAACCCGCTCCCGAAATTGTAATCTCTATCTTCGAGCTTAAAATGATCTGAGGTGCCGGCACCCAGGATAATTCCGCTTAAATGAACTTCGATTTGGGCTTTTCTTCTGTCCTTTCTTTTTTGGATAATTATTCCCGGGCCTATTGATGCTGCTTCGGAGAGATAAAGCGGTATTACCCCATCTTTATTTAACACCCGGTTCAGGTCGTAGTAGTTGAAGTGTTGGAACAGGCCCGCCGTTACCCATGTTTCGTTGTTGTGAAACAGTTCTTTGTTGAACAGAAGCCCGATGGTATTGACCTGCGACAGGCGAAAACAACCGTTCCCTATATGGGCTTCTCCCGCTAACCGGAACCATTCATATGGCTTTTCGACAATGGTTTCAAACAGTTCGCCATATTGCAGTTCGGTTCCCATGGCAGACCTCCATAGGTTCAAGTCTCGATCGGCAACACCTGTCGTTGTCTCTCCGAAATACAGTTCCAACGAATAAGGAGATGCATAAAGAATATTCCCTTTGAATCGCCCTGTTTTCCATGCTTCACCCGTGGTAAGCCGGGTGATGAGCCGGGTAGGAGCCAGAATACCTGCAAGCAGCTCCCTGCCTACACGCTCCAGTCCCGTTGCCCGGTTGTCCAGTATCAGATCGGAAAACCGGAACAAGGCCTCTCCCAAAGCTGTTCCTCCCGCCGTCGTCGCCCACAGGTCGTTGCGGGAAGGCGGTTTTGTCTCCATCAGGTATTCCCACATCAGGCTGCCGGCCATACTGACAGAGGAAGATTGATAAAACCCCAACCCGTTTGTCCTTGCACTGTTGAAATACATTGACCCGTGGTAGGGATGTCCGATAAAGTTTGTGGAGAACCTGTTTGTATCCCATACAGGCCATGTCTTTAAATTGGTCCGCATCGACCTTAAATTGATCTGGGCGTATTCATCCTTTAGGATGATCCGGTTGAACCCTCTCATCACCATGTTCAAACCTACGTTGATAGAGACAGACTTGCCCTTGTTTTTCTCGGCAACGCTGTCTGTCCTGCCCTGCCCGTAAAGTGGTAGGGCCAGCAACACGCAATATGTCAGTATCGATCTATACACCCACGTTATCCTCTCTTTTTATAACTGAATACTGCCCATCCATTCAATACTACGGCTATTGCTCCCAATGCCAGCAGGTTCCCGGAGACATCAGCCAGGCTGCTGCCGTTCAGGTAAAGCATTCGGAAGGCTGTCGTCAGGTAGTTGAAAGGGTTGATGGCCGCGATTGCCTGAGCCCATGCGGGCATGCTTGAGACCGGGGTGAACATGCCTCCCAGCAGGACCAGGATCAGGATAAAGAACATCACCAGGAAACTGGCCTGTTGCATGGTCTCCGAATAGTTGGAAATAATGATTCCCAGGCCCGACACGGAGAGGATAAAGACAATGGACGAAATAAGCACTGCCACCACTCCTCCGCCGGGCCATAGGCCGTAGATCAGAAACGACAGGGTAATGGAAATGATCATCACAACGAGGCCGACGGCCCAGTAAGGTATCAGTTTGGCAAGGATGAAGTTCATCTTGCTTATCGGCGTTACATTGATCTGGTTAATGGTGCCGTTCTCTTTCTCCATTACGATATTGAGTGCCGGCAGAATGCCACACAGAATCGTAAGCAACAGTACCATGAAGCCCGGGATCATAAATTTTTTGTAATCCAGTGCGGGGTTGTACTTGTACTGCGGGACAATATTCATCTTCTTCAGGCGCATGAAGGACACCCGTGTTTGGGGCGGCAGTGTCTGCGTCAATTCCCCGCGCAGCTCCGACGAAAAATCGTTCACGATTTGCATGACATAATTGCTGCCCAACAGCCCTTGAGTCCCGTTTACCGAGTTCACAGCAACCCCTACGCCCGACTCTCTTCTTTTCACCAGATCCACATCAAACGAAGCGGGTATCTCCACGATCATATCGGTTTCGTCGTTTTCCATATTCAGCATCGCCGCATTGTAATCGGGTGGGGTGTCGTGCAAAATAAAGTACTGTGAAGCAGCTATTTTGTCGGTTAGTCTTTTGGAATAGACGCTTTTGCTGTGATCAACCACATCCACACGGATATTTTTTATCTCAAAACTTACTGCCCACGGGAAAACCAGCAACACCATGGTGGGAAACAACACGATTAGCCTTGGAATCAACGGATTCCTGAACATCTGTTTAAATTCTTTTTCGATGAGGAATTTTAATGTCTTCATAAGGATTCTATTTTTTACTCCAGCCTCTTTTTAGTCTTCATAATGGTAACTCCCAGCAGGAACAGCGTCATTCCGGTCAATACGAGCATTTCTTTCCAGGCTATGGTCACTCCCAGTCCCTGGATCATCACTTTTCTCACGGCTTCAATAAACCAACGTGCTGGTACTATGGCCGACAGTGCCTGCAATGCCCCGGGCATGTTATCTACCGGGAAGATCATCCCTGAGAGCATAAGCACGGGAATCATGGCGGTGATAGCCGAGAAGATGACTGCGTTGACCTGTTTGTCTACCAGTGTGGAAACGGTCAATCCATATGACAAAGTCAGGGTTATGTAGAGGATAGCAACGAAAAACAGCAACAGGAGGCTGCCGTTGACAGGCACGTCCAGCACAAAATAGCTCAGAAGCAGAATAATGACAAAGTCGATAAAAGAGATCACCATATAGGGAATGGTCTTTGCGAAGATCATGGTTCCCTGTTTCAACGGCGATGCGAGGAGTACCTCCATGGTCCCTCTCTCTTTTTCACGGACGATTGACACCGAGGTCATGATGGTGCAAATGATCATCAGTACCAACCCCATGATGCCTGGTACAAACATATAGGATGATTTCATCAGGGGGTTGTAGATCATCCGGTTCTCAGTCTGGATCTGAAACGGTATCTGTATCAAGTCGGTTTGTTCCCGTTGAAATCCCGCTATGATAGCCGTGGCATAGGTTGCCGCGATGGAGCCCCGGTTTGGGTCGGAGCTGTTGGAAAGCAGTTGTACGTCAGCTTCTCCCGAGTGCACCAACTCCTCCTGGAAGTTTTGCTGAAAGACCACTGCCAGATCGAGCTCACCTTTCCGCATCGACTCTTCCATTTCATCCATGGTTTGAACGCTTCCCCGATAATTGAAGTAGGAGTTCTGCCGTATCCGTTCCGCGATGCCCGTGGTGAAAGCATCGGGAGTGGGGTCGTAGACGGCCACACGAATGTTCTGTACCTCCATGTTTACGGCAAAGCCGAACAACAGTATCTCCACTACAGGCATCCCCAGGATTATCAGCAAGGTCCTGTTGTCCCGGATGATATGCCGGAACTCTTTTTTTACAAATGCTATAAATTGTTTCATTGGTCCCCCCTCTTTGCTTTACGTGCCAATTGTCGAAATACCTCATCCATGGAGTCGGCGCTGAACCTGCGGCGCAACTCGGCCGGTGTGTCCAAGGCGTCGATACGGCCATCCACCATGATCGATACCCTGTTGCAGTACTCTGCTTCGTCCATGTAGTGCGTGGTTACAAAAACGGTGATCCCCCGGTCGGCCGCATCGTAGATCATCTCCCAGAACTGCCGACGCATGGCCGGGTCAACTCCGCCCGTAGGTTCATCCAGAAAGACAATCCTGGGCTCATGAAAGATGGCCACGGAAAAAGCTAGTTTTTGTTTCCATCCCAACGGGAGGTATTTCACCAGGGTGTTGCGCTCCTGTTCAAAATCCAATTGCTTCAACAACTCGTTCGTCTTTTCCGCAATTGTTTTATCAGACAACCCGTAGATACCCCCGAACAGGCGGATATTCTCCCAAACTTTCAGGTCTTCGTACAGGGAGAATTTCTGGCTCATGTATCCTATATTCCGTTTAATCCGTTCATTTTCTTTAATGATATCATAACCAGCCACGGTTCCTTCTCCTGCCGTCGGCATGCTGATACCGCAAAGCATTTGCATGGCAGTGGTTTTGCCCGCGCCGTTGGCACCCAGAAAACCAAAAATCTCACCTTCCTTCACATCAAAAGAGATGCGGTCCACGGCCGTGAAATTGCCAAACTTTTTTGTCAGGTTGAATACCTCGATAACTTTTTTGCTCATGTCCTAACTTGTCAATGCCATAAAACAATCCTCCACAGTGGGTGCTATGGGAGCGATACGTACGTCGTTGAATTTTTTGTTCGCCAGGTATCGCTTCAACTCTTCCGTCTGCAGGCTTTTTTCTACGGTGATGTGAATCTTGTCGCCAAACGCGAAACTGCTCTTTACCTTATCGTGAGCGCGCAGCTCACCGAGCAGTGCCGACATGCCGGTTCCTTCCACTGCCCAGAGTATCTCCGGATAATCATCAATGATTCCTTGCGGGGTGTCGCTTCCAATAAATTCCCCTTCACGGATCAGCGCTATCCTGTCGCAACGGCTCGCTTCATCCATATATGCTGTCGACACCAGAATGGTGATCCCTTGCTCCTTCAGCCGCCCCAGCATATCCCAGAACTCCTTTCTTGAGACCGGGTCTACCCCTGTGGTAGGCTCGTCCAGGATCAGGATCTCCGGTTTATGGATCAGTGCGCAGCTAAGGGCCAGCTTCTGTTTCATTCCGCCCGAGAGCGCTCCGGCACGCCGTTTTTTAAAGGGCTCGATTTGTTGGTAAATATCTTTGATCAGGTGGTAGTTCTCTTCTACGGTTGTATTGAAGAGCGTGGCGAAAAATACCAGGTTCTCCTCCACGCTCAGATCCTGATAGAGTGAGAACCGGCCCGGCATGTAACCGATAATCTGTCGTATCTTCCGGTAATCCTTCACCACGTCGTGCCCATTCATTATTGCCGAACCGCTATCGGGCAGGATCAGCGATGCCAGGATCCGGAAGAGCGACGATTTCCCGGCACCGTCCGGACCAATCACACCGAATATCTCCCCGTCATCTACTGTGAAAGAGATGCTGTTCAGGGCATTCACCTTACCCTGCCTGCCGTAACTTTTATGTAAATCCTTTACTTCAATCATTTTTGTTGCAAATTAAAGCTTAACCTCTCCATACATGCCGATCTTCAGGAAACCATCGTTCGGGACGGCAATTTTCAGCGCATACACTAAGTTAGCCCGTTCATTCTTGGTCTGAATGGTCTTGGGAGTAAACTCCGATTTATCGGATATCCAGTTGATCCGGCCCTTGTATGACTTCATTCCGCCGTGCCCGTCGTCAACCCGTACCGTCACCTCACCGTTCAGTTTGATTTGTGCCAGCTGATCATTTGTCACGTAGGCCCTCAGGAATAGGATTCCGGTATCGGCAATTTTGAATAGGGGAGTACCTATGGTAGCCAGCTCACCTGCCTCTGCATATCTGTTGAGTACGGTCCCCGAAATAGGGCTGACGATACGGGTCTTGTCCAGTTGATCTTCCAGTTGTGCGACCTGAATATCGAGCGTGGAGCTTTGTGCGGAAATATTATCACTGCTTTTTTGTAATGTGGATGTCAGCGCCGATAGCTGCCTCCTCACAACCTCCAATTGGGAGTCAATGTCGTCCAGCTGTTTCTGATTGGCGGCATTGGCGGTAACCAATCTCCCTAACCGTGCTTTTTCCCGCTCCAATGATTTGATTTGCTCCTGTAATGCTGCCGTCTGCGCTTTTATATCGGGCTGCTGGGCACGGACACCTTTCGCGTTGGAGAGCAAGGACATTTTTTGCAGATAGAGCTGGGTGCTGTCGATGAGTCCCACTTCTTGCCCTTGTTCCAGCTGATCTCCCTCATTCAGCCCCAGCTCTAAAATGCGTCCATTCGCCTGTGATGAGACGATAATTTCCGTTGCTTCAAACGATCCGGTAGCGTCATAGTCGCCTTTGCCGTTGCTGCATGAAAAGAGTAGGAGCAAGGCGGATAATGTTGTTAGTAATTTAAATAGTTTCATAGTTTAATGTTGTTTTTATTGAATTTTAGTAAGTTATGTGATTGCGACTAAATCATCGTCTGACAATATTTTGCGACCCATTCTCGCTCGCGCCACTAAAAGAGTAAAACTCGCTTCGCTCAAACAACTACTCTTTTTTACGTTTATCGCGAGCTATGGGTACCCCGTAAAATATCTAAAGGTCTCTGTTTTAGTCGCATGCACTATCCAAGGATATTTGCGAAAGTTGAAAGATTATTTTATTGATTTATTGTATGTTTCAGTGAGTAGATCGACATGAGATATTGAATTTCATGCAATGTTTTCGCTTGTTTGACTGCCTCCTCGGCATTGATTTCCTTCATCAGGTCGGATACCGTCAGGGTGCCGTTTTCCACTTTCACCTCGGCAGCTTCACGGATCAGCGTTTGATGGCGTATGATCTCGTCATCGTCCAGCATGGTCTTTTTATATTTTTCAATCTCCAACTGCTGCTGCGGTATCTGTACTTTCAGATTATACAGGAAAGTCTCCTTTTGCGTGTTCACCGACTGTTTTTGCAGATCGATCTTCTTCTTATCGTTACTGTATGTATATAGATTGCCAATGTTCCATGAGAGGCGGATCCCTCCCAAAAAGTAGGGGGAAAATTTGGTGTCGAACATGTTGAGTCCCGGTTTTCCGTAACCTCCCTGTGCAAAGGCGGACAACTTCGGCATATTTTTGGCTTTCAGGAGCGATTTTTGCGATTCAGCGGCCTCCTCCTGTGCGGTGAACATCTTTAACTCGGGACGATTGATGATGGGAGATATCAATTCTACTTCGGGATTTGGTTTTACAAATGTCGTATTCTTTTCGAGCGGTTCTCCGGTGAGCACGGATAACATCCGTATATAAGCATCTAACGTAGATTCCAACTGAATCCGTTGTTGTCCTGCTTTCAGCTGTTCTACCTTTACTGTACTCAGGTCAACCTCGTTAGCTACGCCGTTTTGCACATAGGTTTGCACGTTATCGTAGTTGCGCTGCAGTTCATTTTCCAGGATCTCATGTTGCTGCAGGTTTCCCTTCATCAGCAGAATGCCGAAATAGAGATTATTTACCCGCTCCCTCAGGGCGTAAACCTCTGTGTCCAACTGCTTCTTTTCTACTTCCGCACCGGCTTTCAGACTTTTTTTCTGGGCTGAGATATTGCCTCCGTCCCATATAAGCTGGTTCAGTTCGGCTACCACCCGGTATTGATCCTGGTCGGGAACGGGAATTTCGAGGGGCGGCATCCCTTCCGGCAAATCAATATCGATATGGGTTACGTCTGACTGCCAGGTAGCCAGGGCACTCACTGTGCCCTGCGGCAGAAACCCCCGGTTAGCATTCGCGATGCTGAAATCCTTTGTTTTCTCAATGATGTCGTATCGCGCTATGGCCGGGTAATTTGCTTCCGCCATCTTTTGAATCTCATTCAGTGTGATGACCTGGGCAGGTACAAGCATGCTGTTTAGTCCGATCAATCCCACCAATAAGAGGAATGTTTTTAAGTTCATATTTTTATCTGTTTTATTTGGTTATTGTAATGAGCGTATTACTGTTCTGAGCGTCTCTTCAGAAGTTCCAACAATGAACCGGACAAGGATTCAATGCTCTGTGTTATGTCCGATTCAAAATTGCTTATCTTCCATCTGAACATTTGATGCCGGAATGCGGGGATGATGATTTGCACGACCTGTTCCGACGTAAGCGAACGGGTTATCAGATCCTTCTCCTGCCCTTCCTTTATAATTGCCTGGGCGTGTTTTGTCAGGCTATCCATTAATTGTATAATCTTTTCACCTATCCGGGCACTCTCATTTATAAGGCCTTCTGAAAATACTACGACAACATAGAACGGATTCTCTTTAAAGTAGTACGTCAGTTCCTTGAAAAGAGCAGTAAAATCTTTTTCAAAAACACCCGATATGGGAGACTCTTTAAAGATTTTGTTTACATTTTCATTTAAATAGTTCAACAGAGTGACAATGATCTCTTCTTTGCTGGAAAAATGCCTGTAAAGAGCGCTCTCCGAGAAATTCATTTCATAGGCCAGGTTTTTTATTGTCAGGCCGTTTATACCGGATGTTGTAAGCAGCTTTCCGGTTGCTTCAATAATTTCCAACTGCCTCGGTTTAATGTTCATTGGTACTATCATCATTCCTTCTTTTAGAGTATGTATAAAAATTATCCAATCCCTGCCCGTCAAAAGTCCCACAATCAAGGTATTTCCTTTTTTGCCGCTTCAAGGAATTTTTCCATATTTTCGAGAGATTTTTTGGGAAATGCCTTTTTCAACATCATAGACGGTACTTTAAATCCCGGCGAAACCGTAGTTTTGATGGTTATTTCCAATTGATTCCCTCCTACCTCTTTAAATGAATAGATCTCTTTTGCATAAGTCAAACGGACCATGTCCGTCTTTTCAATCAATGTCGGGTCTGCCGTAAGAGTAAACGTGGCCGTTTTATTTTGCCTGTCTTCTACAAAAATCATTCGGTAGGAACCATCCACTGCCGGGGTAAGCAGCGTTCCATCGCTATAATAATAGATGGACCATTCATTTTCTGAGATCTTGTTGATGAGCTTACTTGACTTTTCTCCGCGGAAATCTTTATGCTTTGCAATATTTTTCATTAATGCGATACAGTTGTCAATACCGATATTTTCTGTTGTTGTTGTAATAGTTTTTACTACAGGGACTTTATCGTTGTCTTCATTTATCCGCGACGAAAAATTGTACTTCGTCGTTATTTTGCCATTTTTACTGAGTGCGGTTTTCCACTCCTCGGTTTGGGCAGATAGATTTGTACCGAAGAAGACAACCCATGCCAGAAGCGTACTTTGTAAGATCGTAGTGTTCATTGAGACTTTTGATTTTTTTTTAATAATTGAATAAGTTGATTTATATACCGGAAATTTTATTTCTATACTGTTTATATATTTTCAGAAAATCGGAGGAGATAAATAGAGCGAATTAAACAGTTTGTCGTTCTTTATCGTCAAGGACGTTTTCACGACCAGGCCGGAGTCTAAAAATAAATTTTCCGTTTTACTGTCTATTTCCGAAACATAAATTACGCGAATATATTTTTTTTGAAGAAAGAGCAACAGCTCTTCGGTTGAAACGAATTTGTCCTCTATATCAACGGTCTCTACACCAACGACCACATCCTGGCTCATATCAAAAATGACCAGTATCTTTTTCTTGTGCTCAATACTGGTGAGTCTCTCCCCGGAAATAAAGAATGCTTTCCTTTCAATCATATCCCGATTATTTTTCTCCATTTTCAACATGCAAACATAAACTGATGGATGAATAATTTATATCGTATAAAGTAAGTGAATAACCACTAACTAAAATTCCGATTATTTTTCTTATTCTCCTGATTTCAAGCATAAAATGACGGTCGATTAATTTATTTCGTAATAAGTAAGTGAGCAATCACTCACAAAGATACAATCGAAATTAAAAAATGCAACATATTTTGAATTATTTAACGCAACTTTCCGGTTTATTAACGTTGTAAAAGACCACAATCCTGTACCTTCCTATCCTGTATTGTTCTCCGTTCTGTACGGCAGAGCGTATCTCCGGATCTTTTTTTATATCTTTGGACTGTAGTATGAGTAGCCTGTTTTTTAGCGGCCCTTTGAGGATATCCTCCCTGCTTTTTTTTATAATGTCTTTTCCGAGGTAAACATCCATGTTTTCGGCACGTGAGATGTTATACACCCAATAGTCCGGAATTTGACGCTCCTTCGATAATTCTCCCGCTTTTTCGCACAGATTTCTCCATCCAAGCTGGCTGTTCAGTTGCGGCATAGACCATCCGATGATGAAGACGGTCAACAAGAGCCCCAATGCCAGGGTATTTATGGATTTGTAGGTATCTCTTTTCAGATACATAAGATAAAAGGAGAATAGTCCGGTGAGCGTGCATATCCCTGCTCCTGCATAAATGAGCCAATTACCCAGATATTGCATCCCTTTGGCAACGTTTAGATAAAAAACAACCGGAAGTGAAAAGGCCAACGCCACTGCTGGAATGGCTATAGTTAATCTGATCCATCGGCCTTGCAGGTTGAATTTTTTAATAAGTAAGACGGAGAGGCCTATGATAAAGGGAATTACCGGTAGTGAATAGACTTCCAGTTTAGAGCTGATTAGGGACAACAACGCCAGTGTAGATAGGATTATTGTAACAAAAAATTTCTCCGACACACTGTTTATCTTTTTTTTATATAAACCGGCAACAATGAGCCCTATTGTTAATAGTGACCAGGGTGCCAATGAATACCAAATAGAAATCGCATAGTAGTAAAAAGGTTCTTTATGGTGAAAAGAGTTGATTCCCCGGCCTATAGTCTGGTGGACCAACAGGTCATTGATGTATTCGTTTCCGCCTTCAAGATAGACTCCCGCGAACCAGATAATGCAGCCTGTCAAAATAATCAGAAGGCTCTTCCATCCCCAGTACTTTTTAAAATTGGATAATCTCTTACGATAAAGTAAAAACAGGGTGGTTGAAACAAAAGGAATCAAAATGCCCAATGGCCCTTTTGAAAAAAGTGCCAGAAAAACGAACACCGGAAACAGCCATTCGTCTCGCTTCCGGCCTTCTCCCTGAAACATTTTATAAAAAGTGTACAAGGATAAAACAATGAACATGTTCATCAGCATATCCATACGGACGACCAGGGTGACACCGGTAAATAACCCTGTAGTCATCAGCATCAGCGAGGTTGTTATTCCACTATTCTTAATCAGGCCGCTTTTCTCGTCTTCTCTGCGGATCCATTTCGACAGGGTTATCAGTACAACAAATGCCGGGATAATCGATAACAGTGAATAATACCACATCCGGTGTTCACCCAAAATTATCTTCCCGATCATCATCAGCCAGAAATGGAGAGGAGGTTTATCCGCGTAAATTTCACTCTGGTTGGTAAAAGTGAAGATATTCCCATTGCGAAGTGCTTCATCGACAATGCTTAAGTAACGCAACTCATTTTTGGGTGTGAAATCGCGTAAAATCATCGTGGGTAACAGGGCGATAAACCAGATTAAATAGATATATTTATTCTTCATGCATGCTTATTTTTCTGTTTTTGCAACTGCTCATTGTGTCGTGCAAGATTGCTCCCCAATAATCCGCCAATTAATCCCCCATAGGTACAATTTACCCAACACTCCGAAGAGAGAGGGAGCGTGCCGTAATACATACCCCAGTTAACCCAGTAAATGTAGGCTATTATTATTCCTGACACCGTAAATAAAAGGGCAAATAAATTTTCTTTTAAAAACGCATATGCTCGCTTCATACGTCTTCTTTTAATGTTTGCACAATCATCTTTAAATTTTCATAAGACACTATTCCCATAATTCTTTTTATTTCTCTATTTCCCTTAAAAACCAATATATTAGGAATGCCGGATACATTGTGTTCGTAAAAAGCTTTTGGGTATTTGCTTATGTCTATCGAGTAAAAATAAATTATATCAGGTTCATTATCAACGAGCTGTTCAATATTGAATCTCATTTTCCTGCAAAGTATCGAGTTGCTGTCATGGAAAAAAACAAAACGAATGTTATCGTCTTCAAATTTTATTCCATTCAGTTCAATTAAATTTGTTTCCGCTGATGCCAAAGGCATTTGTTTCATCCTGACCTCGGAAATAATCACGGTAAGGATGTAAAACATCACTGTAGCGACAATGAAATGCCAGGGTTCTAGTTGAAAGACTTTATACGACATAGAAATGCTGTTGTAATATTATTATTAACTCAACTTTCGCATGTGTCAACTACTCATAAATTTAGCCGTAATCGAATATACGTGGAACCTAGATTATTAAATTCACATTTATCTTGGAAACGATCGGTAGTTTCTACATATTACCAACTTTTTCAGGGCTAATTCAAGAAAACGGGTACATCTGTTAGAAGCAAAACTACTTTTTTTATTCTTAGAGATCCCAACGCAAGATGAATACGAAGACAACATTCAAATAATTTACACTTCAGAAAGTAAGTGAATAATCACTCACAAATGTAGTGACGAAATTACAAAAGTCAAGAGGGATCTTAATTATTTAACGTGATTTTCCGAATTATTAACATTGTTTTGTTGTTTCTCACTATTCATGCAGGATAATCACAAACGGCCAACTTAAAAGTTAGCCGTTGTTTTTTAGGGACGCCACAGCATCGTGTTGTGGAATGGTATGTTACTCTTCTGTTTCCTCTTCCGTCAGATCTAACTTCACGTCATCTTTTCCCCTGTCGAAGAACATTTTGCGTAGCGGATTTGCGAGTGCTTCATCGTATGCGCGGCGATTGGTGAAAATGTCCATAGCCATATAGATTGCCTGCCGGAAAGATTCCTCAGATGCCCTGTTTTTTCCTGCAATATCGTATGCCGTGCCATGATCGGGAGATGTGCGCACGATGGGTAGCCCGGCAGTAAAATTCACCCCCGAGTCCATGGCGATGGTTTTAAACGGAATCAGTCCCTGATCATGATACATGGCCAGGACAGCATCAAACTCCCGGTACTTTCCGGTTCCGAAGAAGCCGTCGGCTGCAAAAGGCCCCACGCATAGTACTCCCGCGTCCTGCGACTCTTTTACGGCAGGGGCAATTACCCGGAGTTCCTCTTTTCCCAACAATCCGTTTTCTCCCGCATGAGGGTTCAGGCCCAATACAGCGATACGGGGCGTTTCTATGCGAAAATCGCGCTTAAGAGAGAAGTTGAGTGTTGTAAGTTTTTCGGTTATAAGCTCCTTTGATATTTTTTCCGAAACTTCAGCAATGGGGATATGAGTGGTTGCCAATGCAATCCGTAACGAATCACAGGCCAGGATCATCAGCGCTTTGGTGTTTTCCGCAAAACGGTCCTGCAAGAATTCGGTATGTCCCGGAAAATGGAACTTATCATTTTGTATGGTATCCTTATTGATGGGCAGCGTTACCAAAACATCAATCTTTTTTGCCGCAAGGTCTCTTGCCGCATTGTCGAGAGCGATAAACGCCGCTTCCCCTGCTTCGGCAGTTGCCGTTCCCAATTCAATCTTCACTTCTTCCTTAACGCAGTTGATCAGGTTGATCTTTCCGTAGCTGCACTCATCGGCATGATTGATAACATGAAAGTTGATGGGGCTGTAGTCAAGCACTTTCCTGTGATAGGAGGCCGATTTGGAAGAACCGTAGATTACCGGTATGAAAAGTTCTTGAAGGCGCTCGTCGGCAAAGGCTTTCAGTAATATCTCGTATCCCACCCCGTTAATATCTCCGTGTGTGATACCCACTTTTATTTGTTCTGACATCTTTTTTCTAATATATTTAGTAGTCCGGTTTTGCTGATAACAAACTGGCTAACCGCCGGATTCATTTCTTCTCCTTGGGAACAGTGATGGTGTAAAGCGCACCTTCCATACTGCGCATAAGGTTGCGTTTGTCGGCTTCGGGAGCAAAAACAAAAACATCGACCACTACTACCATATTGGTGTTTTGATTCACAAAGGCCTGCGAGACAAACGGTCCGCCCATCATGTCGCTGGTCATTTCCCACAATCCGCGCAATTCGGCACGAAAAAGGCCGTTATGCTCCATTTTCCGGTAATCGGGATCATAGGCATGTGTAGCGGTTGTCATGTGCGAATCGAAAGACCCGGTAATGTATTCTCCCAATACCCGGTTGCGGATAGCGATGAGTGAATCTTTTTCAAAAACGGATGCGGAAGTGTAAGGGAACTGGTAAATTACAATGTCTTTTCTGGATCTGCCGGCGTTGTTGGTAGCCCAAAAAAAGTTGGGATGTTCGGAAATGTTGGATAATCCTTTCGGATAGTAAATATTAAAGCCAAACACCTGTTTAATATGCGATTGAGGCGTTCCTGAATCCTTGATGAGCCATTGGGCGGTACGCTCCATCTCTTTGTTCAGGATGTAGTTGACAATCCCCTCTTTGTTCTCTTTCAGAAAATTGATAAACGCTGTGGTGTCCGGGGCTCTGACGGTCATAATAACTTGTCCCGATGCGTATTTATCGAGTTCGGATGAGAGTTTTGCAACACTGTAGATATTTGAAATTTCGGGTATGATGATGTTCCGGGCAACTTTAAAAGTACTGGTAAAGTTCTCCGGCGTGAGCTGTATAACCTTGAAATTCGGTTCAAATTGAGGCAATCCCTTGGCGGGTGAATTCAGCACGTCGTAGAGCGCGCGCCCTGTTTCACCTTCCCAGTCGTCTTTGTCCATAATCACCAACACCTCGCTCGACAGGGAAGATGCCGACAGGAAACCGCCACCGTTGCACGAGGTGAATATGAGTATTGCCAAAACTGGCAACAGAAGTAAATGAATTCGTCTCATAATATTTTCTTTAGGATTTATGTGTAACAAAATTACGATTATTTGATTGTAAATGAAACAAATCGTTTCTATTTATGATTATTTATAATTTTGATGTCGACAACATGCCGCAGGCAGCGAAGATATCTTCACCGCGCGATGCACGGATAGTGCAGGTAAACCCTTTAGCAGTAAGGAAATCGCGAAACTTGACCATCGTTTCTTCCGTGGATGGCGAAAGATCACTGCCGGGTATTTTGTGAAAACGGATAAGGTTGACGCGACAATCCAGTCCCGATAAAAGTTTGCCCAGCTCGCGGGCATACACCTGGGAATCGTTCACTCCGTCAAACATGATGTATTCGAACGATAAACGCCGCTGGTGGCTCCAGTCGTATTCTCGGAGCAGTTCTATTATATCGGCAGCCTTAAAAGTTTTCTCAATAGGCATCAACTTTTCGCGTTGGACAGAAAGCGGATTGTGAAGGCTTATCGCAAGATGGCATTTGCTCTCGTCGAGAAATCTCTTCAGATTAGGAATTACCCCAATGGTGGAGAGTGTGATGCGTTTAGGGCTCCACGCCAGCGCGTAATCCGCAGTGAGCACCTCAATGGCTTTCATAACGTTATCGAAATTGTTCAACGGCTCGCCCATGCCCATAAAGACCAGGTTGGTGAGCGCATCGGCGTTGGGGACTGAATAGACCTGATTCAGAATCTCGTTTACTGTAAGGCTTCCCAGAAAACCCATTTTCCCCGTCATACAGAAACTGCAGTCCATTTTACAGCCCACCTGCGATGAGACACAGATTGTCAGGCGCTCCTCCTCGGGTATATTTACCGATTCTATGAACTTGCCGTTTTTTACGGGAAACAGCATCTTTTGTGTTCCGTCAACGGATGTTTTTACGTCTATGGGTTCAACACGCCCTACATCGAAGCGCTTTTTAAGAATGTCCCGGTTACGTACGGAGATATTGGTCATTTCATCGATACTTTTCACGCGTTTCACGTAAATCCAATCGGCAATTTGTTTGGCGGTGAATTTAGGCAGGCCCAGCTCCAAAATTGTTTTTTGAATTTCGGAAAGCGTCATACCCAGCAGGTGTTGTTGATCCATTGACTTTCGTTTTACAGCTGCAAAGATAATGATAATTTACGATTTACCTCTGTCCAACCTTTATCAGTCCTAATCCGAACAGGGTCCAGAAAAATTCGCGAATGCGGATACATAAGCTCACGTAAACCGCGTGTGCCGCAGGAAGCGACAGAATGCCAAAAACCAGGATAAATCCCCCTTCCCGGGCACCTAACTGCATCGGCATAAAAAAGAACAAATTGCCCACCATCGACTGAATGGATTCAATAATCACGCTTTGAGCAAAAGTAACAGGAAATTTGATGGCATGCATCATAAATATAATTTCCGTACAAAGGACAAATCGCGACAGAAGTTCCAGCGAGAGCGATGTGACAAAATCTTTTTTCCGGTTTTTGTACAGGTCGGCGATCAGGAAGTCCATTTGTGTGATCTTCTCCATGTGCTTTTGTTTATAAGCCTTTACCCTTTTCCCCGCAAAGGGCAATTTCCCGGTAATGGAAAGGGCCTTGCTCACAAATCCTTTGGAATAAACCGTGAATGACCACCAAAGCAACAGGAGCGATGCGGCTCCTGCTACGGCAAGGATGATTCTGACGGAAACGGCCACGTTGGGCACGATAAGAAATAGGAGGGGAATGGAGACCGTCCAGAAGATAAAGTGCGACACTAAATGCATCATCATGTAAAGCAGCACCGAGGAGGTCGCTTTCTGAATGCCCAGGAGAGGCTGCAGTTCGATGATTTTATAGGGCTCTCCACCCATCAGGCCGAAAGGCGTGATGAGGTTAATGGCGTATCCGCTAATGGTCAGCTTCAGTGTCTTAAGAAAACCGACGGACTTTGCTTCGGGGCTGCCATCGCGAATAATAGTGTGGAACGCAATGGCATTGATGAAATAAACTACAGCCCAGATACCTATAATGGCGGCAAACCACCAATTGGTGAGTTTTATGTTATTCCAGATGACGGGTAGCCCGATTTTATAGATCATGAAACCCAATATGATCAAACCGAGCAGAAAAAACAGATCGGTGGCTATCTTGGTCTTACTCATAAGATGAAGCATATAATGGCATAGCCAAATTACACGAGCGTAGTTAAGTGAATTACTTTCTGAAAGGCAGTTTAGTAACTTCAGCTTCCAGGTTCTTGTTGCGCACCTTTATATAAATCCGGCTCCCGGCCTTTGCATATTCGGGTTTCACATAACCCAGCCCGATTCCTGCTTTCAATAGGGGTGAGATAGTCCCCGATGTTACGGACCCGATGGGCTCATCATCTGCATTTACAATTTCATATCCGTGGCGTGGAATCCCCTTGTCCAACAGCGTGAAGCCACAAAGCTTACGTGTAACGCCTTCGGCTTTTTGCTTCTCGAGCAACTCTCTTGCAACAAAGTTGTTGCCCTCTGTAAATTTGGTGATCCAGCCCAATCCTGCTTCCAGTGGAGTGGTGGTTTCGTCGAGGTCATTCCCGTAAAGGCAGAAGCCCATTTCGAGGCGTAGCGTGTCGCGCGCGCCCAACCCTACGGGTTTGATCCCGAATTCTGCTCCGGCATCAAAAATGGCCTCCCATATCTTTAATCCGTACTCCGGATAGAAGTAGAGTTCAAAACCTCCTGCACCGGTGTAGCCGGTATTGGAGATGATCACATTGTCCACTCCTCCAATTTTTCCGGTGACAAACGTGTAGTAAGGAATGGCGGACAAATCAACATCGGTGATTTTCTGCAACGTGTCTATGGCCTTCGGCCCTTGCACGGCCAGCAAAGCGGTGTGCCCGGATGCATCTTCAATCTCGGCGCCCATCGTGTTTTGCTTTTGACACCATTCCCAGTCCTTCTCAATGTTAGCAGCGTTTACCACCATCAGGTATTTTTCGGGTTCGAAGTGATAGAGCAGGAAGTCATCTTTTATACCGCCTTTCTCGTTCGGAAAACAGGTGTATTGTATTTTTCCCACTTCCAGTTTCGATGCGTCGTTGGTAGTTACTTTCTGAACAAACTCCAGTGCTTTTGGGCCTTTCACCCAAAATTCACCCATATGGGAAACATCGAAGACGCCTACTGCGTTCACAACGGTCTGGTGCTCCTCAATTATACCTGAATACTCGATAGGCATGTTGTAGCCTGCAAATTCATGCATTTTCGCGCCCAGCGCGATGTGTGTGTCTGTAAAAGGTGTTTTTTTCATATCGTTACGTGTTAAAAGTTATGCATCTTTAGCTACCAGTTCGGCAATTTTTACGATCACCTCCGTTGCTCTCTCCATCGCCCGGATGGGTATGAACTCGTAACGGCCGTGGAAATTCATGCCTCCGGCAAAAATATTCGGGCAAGGCAGGCCCATAAAAGAGAGTCTTGCGCCATCCGTCCCGCCGCGAATGGGTTTCACAACAGGCGTTATACCTACTTCCTCCATGGCCTTGAAAGCGTAATCCACCACATGCTTTACGGGTTCTACTTTTTCGCGCATGTTATAGTATTGGTCGTGCATCTCTAACTTCAACCTGTTATCGTAACGGGAGTTCAGGAACGCTACGGCTCTTTCCATCTCTTTTTTGCGATTTTCAAAAATCTGCCTGTCGTGATCGCGGATGATATACGATACCGATGCCTCATCCACCGTTCCGTTGATCGCGGTGAGGTGGAAGAACCCTTCGTATTTTTCCGTGTATTCGGGACGTTCGTTAACGGGCAATATCTGTACGAGCTCGTTGGCCACGTGCAAAGCGTTTATCATTTTATTTTTAGCATATCCGGGATGGACATTCCTTCCCTGGATTGATATTTTTGCCGATGCAGCATTGAAATTTTCGTATTCCAATTCGCCAACCTCGCTGCCGTCCATCGTGTAAGCCCATTCTGCACAAAATTTTTCCACATCAAATTTATCTGCTCCGCGGCCAATCTCTTCGTCAGGCGTGAATCCTATACGTATTTTCCCGTGCTTGATTTCGGGATGCGCGATCAAATACTCCATGGCGGTCATAATTTCGGCGATCCCTGCTTTATCGTCTGCCCCAAGCAAGGTGGTCCCGTCCGTTACGATAATATCGTCGCCTGTAAATTTCAACAGCTCGGGAAAATCGTCGGGTGATAAAACTATATGTTGAGCTTCGTTCAATACAATCTCTTTTCCGTCGTAGTCCTTTACGATACGCGGATTCACATTTTCTCCGCTCATGTCGGGACTTGTATCAAAGTGTGCGATAAATCCGATGGTAGGTACGTTTTTGTCGATGTTGGACGGCAGGGTTGCCATCAGGTAACAGTTATTGTCGAGAGAAACGTCTGTTAAACCCATTTCAATCATTTCGCGTTCAACCTCTCTTGCCAGGTTAAATTGTTTTTGTGTACTGGGCGTTTGAGGATTATTTTCGTCAGACCGGGTGTCAATCTTTACGTACTTGATAAATCTTTCAACAACGTTCATAGTTTTTCTTTTAACCGCAAAGATAGCAAAAGCCTTTTATTTCAGAAAATCAAATGAACCATTTTGTAACTAAAAAAAAATCCCTATCTTTGCAGCCGGGTAAGTCCTATACGGCCAGCTCCCATTGAATCCCCCAGGTCTTGACCGAAGCAAGGGTATTTGGTTGTAGCGGCGCGATATAGTAAGCTTACCCTTTTTTATTGCAAATTTTCACAAATCACGCTATCTTTCCTCGCTTTTTTGCCATTCAATATCCAGTAAAAAGTTAAAACAGGATAAATAATTCCAAATCGAGAACAACTATTCAATGAAAAATATATCTTTGCGCCCAATTAGTTGTTTATGCAACTATATCTATTTATTTTATGATAAAAGTAACAGAGAGAGAAATATTCGATATCCTTTCCGGAAAGATTTCCGGATCAATCAATCGTACCGTACTAAAGGCATTTTCCCGGGAAGGTATCGATATTACAACCGAACAATGGACAGTATTATCCTGCTTATGGGACAAAGATAAGATCATACAACAGGTGATTTGCGATCTTACTCAAAAAGACAAGCCAAGCGTCACTCGGTTGATTGACAATCTGGAAAAAAAGAATTTGGTCAAACGGATATCCGATCCGACTGACCGGCGTAACAATCTCATCCACCTCTCAGTTCAGGGAACCGCGCTAAAGCAAAAAACAACCCGAGTTGTACATGGTATTGTCAATCATGCATTAGAAGGCATATCGGATGACGAACTGATTCGGGCTAAAAACGTTTTACTACGGATCATGCATAACTTAGAAATATACTAGGCTGTATATCAGGTTATCGATCACATGTTTTCAACCCGATTTTAAGACAAAGCATTGATATATATTAGACTGTTTTTTAGGTTATTGACATATTATATATAAGATTTTATTTAAATAAATAGTTGTTTAACTAACTATTCACATTATGAAGAAAATTCTACTCATTACCTGGTGTGTCTGCTGTATTCCTTACCTGCATGCACAAAAACCGATGGATTTGCCAGAATGTCGGCAATTAGCGCTGGAGAACAATAAGAGTTTAAAAATAGCCGAAGAAAATGTGCGTGCAGCCCAATCCTTGTCAAAGGCTGCATTTGCGCAATTTTTTCCAAATATATCGGCTTATGGATCATATCTGTACAATCAAAAAAACCTTTCTCTCCTGGAGTCAGATGCTCATTTGCCGGTAGGTGTCCTGGATGGGAACGGTAATTTTGGTACCGGTATCACTTCAACCTCCATTCCTACTCCCAATGCTGACGGCACATTTACTTTTGAAGAATCGGCTATTAATAATAAATTCACGTTAATCGACGGGAAACCTGTTCCATTGGACGCGCAAGGAAAACCGTTCGATCCCGGAAAAAATCCGGAAAACCTGCAGTGGAGAAATTATGCACTCCTTCCGAAAGACGCGATGGAGTTCGATATCCATAACATCTTTGTGGGAGGCATCAGTTTCGTACAGCCGCTCTTTATGGGTGGTAAAATTGTTCAGCTCAACAATATTGCGAAGTCTAATCAAAAAATAGCGGAAGCACGCGTTCAGGAGAAAACCGACGAGCTTTTAGTGAATGTCGATGAAGCATATTGGCGTGTAGTATCGTTAGAAAACAAAGTACAATTGGCAAAAGAGTATCGCAAGCTTGTTGCTGAACTCGACAAGAACATGCAAGCACTTCAGGAGGAGGGATTGGCTACAAAAGCAGATGCACTGAAGATAAAAGTCAAGTTGAACGAAGCGGATGTCTCGCTGACGAAGGCCGAGAATGGGTTGAATCTCTCGCGAATGGCACTGAATCAATTGTGCGGGTTGCCATTGGATAAGCCTACCGAATTGAAAGATACGGATTTGAAGGAGCCAATCGAAGTGCAACCCCCTGTTTCCATTGAACAGGCGTGGGCAAACCGGCCGGAAATTAAGATGTTGACGCAAGCGGGCAGCATAGCCGAAGCCAACAATAAGATCATGGCTTCACGTTTTATGCCCACCATCGCTCTCACCGGAGGATATAACACAACAAACCCCAACATTTTCAATGGATACAATAAAAAATTCGACGGCATGTTTACCTTCGGGGTGAATGCAGTCATTCCCCTGTTTCATTTTGGGGAGAAGGTACATACGCTCAATGCTTCGCGCTCTCAGGCCGTGATAGCAAAATTAGAACTGGAAGATGCGAAAGAAAAGATAGAACTACAAATATATCAAAACAGCTATCGCATCAACGAAAGTCTGAAAAAACAGGAAACGACCCGTCAGAATGTGGAAAAAGCCAAAGAAAACCTTTTTTACGCCCAAGAGGGTTTTGATGCGGGAGTCATAACCTCTACCGATTTGCTGATGGCACAAACCGCTTGGTTATCGGCCGAATCGGAATATCTCGATGCGGCGATCGATGTAAAATTAAATAACTTGTATCTAAAGAAATCAACGGGAAATCTTCGTTAAGAGAAAATATAGAGATCAGGGATCAGAAGTTGCAATCATTATTAAAACAATATACATATACTCAAATGGAAAAAGAAAAAACAGAAAACATACGCAATCTGCAAATTGCTTTGGTCGGGCTCATCGTTGTGATAGTTATTCTTTTTATTATCGGATGGATCATTTATAAACCGGAGCCGGTTATTATTCAAGGATCCGCCGAAGCCAGCGAGGTACGTGTCTCGGGAAAAATACCCGGCCGTATCCAGCAGTTTTTAACAGAAGAAGGGCAGCGCGTTGAACGGGGAGACACGCTGGTGCTCATAGACAGTCCCGAAATACATGCTAAATTGGCACAAGCTACAGCGGCACAAAACGCGGCAATGGCGCAAGACCGCAAAGCACAAAAAGGAGCGCGTACCGAAGTGATCCAGGGCGCGTATGAGATGTGGCAAAAAGCCGAAGTGGGCGTCGATATCGCCAAGAAGTCGTACGACCGTGTACAACGCCTGTTCGATAAAGGAGTCGTTCCGGCTCAAAAACGGGATGAAGCCGAAGCACAGTATCAGGCAGCCGTTGCGCAGGCCGCTGCGGCCAAATCACAATACGACATGGCTAAGAACGGCGCCGAAATAGAGGACAAGGCCGCCGCACTGGCGTTGGTGGATCGTGCCCAGGGCGCTGTACAAGAGGTGGAAGCCTATATGAAAGAAACCGTCCTCACCGCTCCGGTTTCGGGAGAAGTGACGGAGATTTTTCCTAAGCAGGGAGAGTTGGTTGGTACAGGAGCGCCGATCCTGAATATTGTGGATATGAATGATATTTGGTTTACTTTTAATGTACGTGAAGACTTGCTCAACGACATGAAGAAAGGTGCGGAGATCACCGTAAAGATTCCGGCCTTAGGTAATATGGAAGCCAAATTAGAAATTACCTACATAAAAGCGATGGCTTCGTTTGCTACCTGGAAGGCCACAAAAACCACCGGTGATTTCGACCTGAAAACATTTGAGATCCGGGCCAAACCGGTAGAACCCATTAAGGACCTGCGTCCGGGAATGTCGGCATTGGTCATGAATGTGAAATACAATAATAATTTGTAGTTATTGGAAACCCATCAAGATGTCAAATTCAATTA
Organism: Bacteroidia bacterium 43-41; assembly: GCA_001898165.1. GTDB lineage: Bacteria > Bacteroidota > Bacteroidia > Bacteroidales > Dysgonomonadaceae > Petrimonas. The sequence continues at coordinate 22,414 of MKTD01000062.1, read as the reverse complement.
TACAACAGATAACGAATGTTACGCGCAGGGAATGGAAGCGGATATTGTCACACCCCATCTATCTTTTAACTTCGGTGATCGCGATGCTTTTCTGCTATCTGTTCTTCCTGACGCTTATGTCGGAAGGGTTGCCCGAGCAACTTCCCATCGGGATTGTTGACGGTGATAACTCCTCCTTATCACGCATGTTGGAACAGAATATAAAAGCCTCTCCCCAGGTAGAAGTCGTCGGCAAGTATGCCACGTTTACCGAAGCCCGCAAAGATATGCAGAAGGGACGCATATACGCCATCATCGATATTGCTTCCGGTTTTCAGGCCGACCTGCTTGCCAGCCGGCAACCGGCAATCGCTTACTATGTAAACGATGTCTATCTTGTGGCCGGATCACTCTCTTATAAAGACTTGACCTATATCAGCGAGTTAATGTCGGCCTTCATGCAGGTAGAATCGCTGCAGGCAAGGGGAGTTGTCGGAGGTGAAAATCTGCTGCCCATTGTACAGCCTATCGCCATCGATACGCATCAGATAGCCAATCCGCAAGCCAACTACAATGTTTATCTGTCCAATGTATTGCTGCCCGGTGTGCTGCAACTGTTGGTCATCATGTTTACCATCTACAGCATCGGTGTGGAAATAAAGCAAAACACCACACGCGAATGGTTATCTACGGGCAATGAATCGGTGCTTGCATCCCTCACGGGGAAGTTATTGCCGCATACTCTTCTCTTCACCGTATTAGGTTTGATGGGGGTATTCCTGCTATATAAAGTCATGAATTTTCCTATGAACGGGAGCATCGCATGGATGTCTTTGGCAATGTTTCTATTCGTATTAGCACATCAGTCCATCGGTATATTCATTATCGGCATATTCGGACGAATGCGTGACGCCATCAGCTTAGGGGTATTCTATGGGCTATTGAGTTTTACATTTGCAGGCTTCACCTTCCCGATAGAGGCCATGCCCCGTGGAGCTCAAATTTTTTCATGGTTTTTCCCCATACGCTATTATTTCAAAATATATGTGAATGAAGCACTGAATGGTGCCGATATACGCTATTCTCTGATTTATTTTGCGGCGATGGCTGCGTTTTTGATATTGCCATTCCTGGTCTATACCCGGTTGACAAAAACCATCGAGCATCATGACAGTGAAGAAACAAGAAACAGTATACTCAATGAACAACTCCAATAAATCCAATTTTTTTCTCCGGCTTTTACGTGAGTTAAGGCGGATTATCTATATTATGCTGGATGAATACCGCATCATCTTAAAAGATTCGGGGCTGGCGGTCGTTTTCCTCGGGGCGACCTTTGTTTATCCAATACTCTATTCGTCTATTTATCGTAACGAAACGGTACGCGATATGCCTATTGCTGTAGTGGATGCATCACAAACCGCCCGGTCACGCGAACTGTCGAGACGATTAGATGCGACGCCTGACCTCAAGGTGATTTACCGGTTCAATAATCTCGAAGAGACAAAAGACGCATTTTACAGGAACAAAATACATGGTGTCGTCTATATTCCGAATGATTTTGATCAAAAAATCAATCGCAACGAACAGGCAACCGTATCGATCTATTGCGATATGAGTAGTTTTTTGTACTACCGCACCATGATGCTGGGGTCCAATTTCAGCATACTCGAAACAGGCCGGGATATCAACATAGAGCGGCTGGATGCAGCCGGAATAACGGGTAGAACGGCCGAGGTATCGTTAAGCCCTTTCCGCTACGAAAAGAATATCTTATTTAATGAACCGATGGGGTTTGCAAGTTTTCTCATGCCGGTCGTCCTGGTCCTGGTTATTCATCAAACACTCTTTTTCGGGATTACCATGTTGACCGGATCGTTGCGTAAGGAGAGACTGGGCGTCATAGATCCGCAAATGCGTCAGCGTGGCAAGTTCTTTCCCACCATCTTTGGTAAAACATTGTGTTATTTTACCCTCTATATGGTGATTTGTGCTTATGTATTATTGGCGATTCCTCGATTTTTCCAACTACCCCATATAGGTAATCCAATGGATATTATCCGTTTTTTCACTCCGTTCCTGTTAGCCGTTATTTTCTTTTCGATGTTGGTATCGGTATTTATACGTAACCGCGAGACAGCATTGGTTATTTTTCCGTTTTTCTCGCTTATATTGCTTTTCCTGAGCGGATTCTCATGGCCGCAATCCAATATATCCTGGTTTTGGAAAACATTCGGGATGCTCTTTCCAAGCACATTCGGCATTCAAGGATATCTTAAGATCAACTCAATGGGCGCCGAACTGTCGCAAGTGAAATTTGAATATGTCGCCTTGTGGATCCAAACCGCTGTCTATTTCCTGGCAACAATCACTATTTACAGGATACAGATGCGGACTACCGATAAATAATGTAATTCAACATTACAAAAATTGTTTATCTTTGTTTGATAAACAAATTCGATATGTCCACATTTGCACCATTCGCCAAGCCATTATATGTGATGCTCAAGCCTATAGGGTCGTGTTGCAACCTCAATTGCGACTATTGTTACTACCTCGAAAAGGCAAACCTCTATTCGCAGAAGAAGAATCACGTCATGAGCGAAGAACTGCTCGAGAAGTTCATCAAGGAATATATCGAATCGCAGACCATGCCGCAGGTGATGTTTACCTGGCACGGCGGCGAAACGTTGATGCGCCCGTTGAGTTTTTATAAAAAAGCAGTGGAATTGCAGAAAAAATATGCCGGCGGAAGGCAGATAGATAACTCCATTCAAACTAACGGGACATTACTTAACGATGATTGGTGCCGATTTTTCAAGGAGCATAATTTTTTAGTGGGCATATCCGTTGACGGCCCGCAGGAGTTTCACGATGAATACCGGCGGGACAAGATGGGGCGCCCATCGTTTCATAAGGTTATGCGTGGGATTGAACTCCTTAAGAAACACGATGTCGACTACAACTGCATGGCGGTTGTGAATGATTACAATGTTGATTTTCCGCTGGAGTTTTATCAATTTTTTAAAACTATCGGCAGCCGTTTTATCCAGTTTACCCCGATTGTAGAGCGGATACGAAAAATAGGTTCACCATTAAAACTTGCCACTGCAGAAGAAAAAGACGACGAAACCGAGTTAGCTCCCTTTAGTGTCTCTCCTGAGAAATGGGGAAGTTTCCTTTGTGCCATTTTCGATGCATGGGTAAAGGAGGATGTGGGGAAGGTCTTTGTTCAGATTTTCGATTCTATGCTGGCTAATTGGGTGGGGGAGCAACCCGGGGTTTGTACGATGGCCAAAACCTGCGGGCACGCAGGAGTAATGGAATTCAACGGCGATGTTTATTCGTGCGACCACTTTGTTTTTCCCGAATATCGATTGGGCAATATTTACACCAAACCTCTCGCTTCCATGATGTATTCCGATGAGCAGCTCAGGTTTGGCAATGATAAGTTCGATAAGCTGCCGCGGCAATGCAGGGAGTGTGACTTCCTCTTTACCTGTTACGGCGAATGCCCAAAAAATCGTTTTGTCAGGGATGAGTACGGTAATCCCGGACTCAATTACCTCTGTAGAGGTTATTATAAATTTTTCAACCACGTTGCTCCCTACATGGATTTTATGAAACGGGAGTTAATGGCGAAGCGCCCGCCTGCAAATGTAATGGAATGGGTCGGGAGCAGACAATAAAAAAAACCGGATCACCATCGTGAGCCGGTTTTTTTGATCTCTAAGCATTCAAATTAATTTTCAGCTTTTCGTGCCGAATAACTGATCTTCAAAGCGTATGCTTTTCTGAGCGCTTGTTTTACATCACTGATGTAGCGCATCCTGGTGTCTTCGTCCGCTTTAATGGATACTGTCATCAGCTGCTGGTCGGCTTCATTAAGGCTCGACTTCTCCTGGGCAATGTAATCCTGGATATCCTCAACCTGGGCAAACTTGTCGTTCAGCTGCATCTGGGTTCCTGTACCGTATTTAGCGTCCATGGCCGGTCCCAGGTTGATGTATGTTACAAGAGACTTCTTCTCCAGTTTCTGTACTTCACTTGCCTGGGGCAGCTTTAACCTTACCATGAGGGTCTCCGAACGCATGGTGGTAGTAACCATAAAGAAGAATAAGATGGCAAACACCAAGTCCGGCATTGAAGCTGTGTTCAATTCGGGCATTTCACGCCCGCCGCTTTTACTAAATTTTCCCATTTTATTTTCCTCCCATAAAGTTTTTAGGTTCGGCCTCAGAAATTCTCTGCGGATACAATTTATTTATCTGTTCCTTTTGATCTTCGGTCAGATTTTCGTAATCTGAATTGAAATATTTTCTCGCTCCTTCCTGCCGCAATTCGTTATAAGCCCTTACCAGCTCGTTTTGAACCGCGATATAGGTTTTGTAACTGGTTGTGGCGTCGTTTTGTAACGAGATAACGTGGTCGCTCGTAACCGGTACCGTCCCGATAGGCGCGCCAAAGTCTTCTTCCATCAACTCAGGCAATAAAGGATTGTTACTTGTATTTAAAACAAACTCTTTTACTTTATCTTTCAGGCTCGCCTTATTCCCCCGGCCGAGCAATTCGGCATCACTCTGATACCATTCAGTACCAATTTGTGACTTGACCATTGTTTCGTCGCTGGAATTTACCAATACAACCAACAGATTACGCTCCTGAACCTTGACGGTTTCCATATGCGTGTCGTCTTGTGGCGGTGGCGGCAAGCGCCTTGCCAGTCCACTGTCGGTATCCATACTCGAAACAAGCAGGAAGAAAGTAAGCAAAAGAAACGAAATGTCCGCCATTGAACTTGCATTCAGTGCTGGTACTTTTCTTTTTTTCTTTGACATAAATTTTTTTCTTTATTTATCCCTCAATTATTTTCTCCTACTCAATAAGGGAGATATCAATACGGCGCCAACCGTTATTAAAAGCATGAAGTACGTGGTAAATAACCACATATCCACCACTCTTAGCGTGCCGGGGTTGTTATCCCCACCGTCATAACCCGGTATATTCAATATTTCTCCGCTTCCCAAAGAGTAAGATATCCCTAAGATTACAACCATGGCCACAAGAACCATCAGTCCGCGCATAGCGCCTTTGGGATTCACCTTCAGGGAGTGAAGAAAACCAAATATAGCGAAAACAATCAATGCTACAATCGTTATTACAAGTAGCGCGTAAGCCCAATACAGCAACATATCGGTAAATATGGGCTGAGACATATCGGGAACAAGTTTTTGTTCAGGCGCAACCTGTCCTCCAAATAAGAATAACCCCAGTACTACCAAAGTAATAATAATGGCAATCAGGAAGGCTAAACTGGAGGTTTTACGTATTTTAGTTACAGCCATTTTATTTATAATTTTTTGTATTTAACGTTGTATTTTACTACCTGGTCGAGAAGAGTGATAGAAGCATCTTCCATTTTATTGAGGATACCTTCCAGTTTTGAAAGAATATAGTTGTAGAAAACCTGAAGGATAAGAGCTACGATAAGACCAAACACAGTCGTGATCAAAGCCACTTTCATACCACCGGCAACAATTGTCGGGCTCATATCGCCTGCACGCTGGATATCATCGAAAGCCATAACCATACCTACTACTGTTCCCAAGAATCCGAGAGACGGGGCAAGGGCGATAAACAGGGTAATCCACGAAAGGTTTCTTTCCAGTAATCCGCTTTGTACACCACCATAAGCAACAATGGCGCGTTCTACGGCATCTGGGCCTTGATCCAGGCGAAGTAATCCTTGATATGCAATTGAGGCTATCGGCCCGCGGGTATTCCGGGAAATGTCTTTTGCTGCTTCAATATCACCTCTGTCGAGTGCTTCACCAACCCCGTTCAACAATGTTTTAGGATTAACATCTGCCAAACTCAAATAAATAATTCTTTCGAGGGCAAAAGCCAAGCCGAGAATTAAACAAAGAGCGATGGGAGCCATAAATCCGGCACCACCTTCAATAAATTTAACTTTCAAAGCCTGGTGAAATCCACCTCCATCAGTTTCGGCAACCGATACTGCTGCTGGAGCTGTTTCTTCTACTGCGGGCGCAGAGGGAGCATCTTGAGCTGAAAGAATTGTCGGCAATCCTACAGACATAAGGCCGAAGATTGCTAAAATTGCAAATAACTTTTTCATTGTGTGTTCAATTTTTTTTGGATTAATGAATTTAATTTTGTTTTAATTGATTTTTTTGATTTATTTTAAACGTTTAGTTCCTTATCTTATATGTTATTTGTCAGACTGTTGATGCGGAGAGAGCGGGATTCGAACCCGCGATACACTTTTGGCGTATACACGCTTTCCAGGCGTGCCTCTTCAACCACTCGAGCATCTCTCCTGAAGGAGACAGTTTCAAAAAACGGGCGCAAATTACAAAAAAAAAATTACTTACCCCCCTTTTATCCCGCAAAATTACAGAAATTATCGATTAATTGCTACTTCGAGTGTGAATTATTTCAAAAAAAACGCTTTTCAGTGAAAAAATGCCTCGTTCCCTTATTTATAATACGCTATATTAAGAAATTATTTAAATTTGTTTTGGCGATGATAGCGGACTATTTGAGCCAAACAAGCGATAAGCATTTTTAGTAGTTATCTCGCCGATTTCCTCCTCTGTTTTGCCATAGATTTCCGAGAGTTTTTTTATTATCTCCGATAAATACGCCGGTTCGTTACGTTTGCCCCTGTACGGAGACGGGGCAAGATAAGGTGAATCGGTTTCCAGAATTATTTTTTCTAAACTGCAATTTGATAACGTCTCAGCCAATCCCGATTTTTTGAATGTAACCACTCCGTTTATACCGATGTAGAAATTTTCGAGTTCCAGTATCTCTTCCAACTCATCAACGCTCCCCCCGAAACTGTGGAAAACGCCGAAGAGTTTTTTTTCACCGGTATTTTTTATCGATCGTATCACTTCGGGTATCGCATCCCTCGAATGTATGGCCACCGGCAGTTTTTTTTCAAGGCTCCATCCCAGTTGCCTTTCAAAAGCGGCCGTTTGCCTTTGCAATGAACTCTTATCCCAATAAAGATCGATACCTATTTCGCCGACAGCTATATATTCCGAGCGGTTCAACTCGTTGTAGATAATCTCCAATTGCTGCTCCCAGTCCTCAGTCACGTTTGTAGGATGCAGTCCCATCATCGGTATAAAAAACGACGGGTATCTCTCAACGGTTTGTTTTAAATTCGCAATGGATGTTTCGTCTATATTGGGCAACAAGACTTTTTCCACACCAATGGACTTGGCCTCTGCAACCACATCGTCAAGATCATTATCGAAATCTTCCAGATACAGGTGTGCGTGCGTGTCAACTATCCTCATTCAATGGTTTCTCCTTTGCGGTAATAATAGACTAATCCATATTCCCTGTTTTTATTCAGGCGCTCATTTACCGGTAGTCCGGCATTAAATTTTTCCACTTCTTCCCAGATATCAAAAATAACCTTGTCCGCCTCGCCTCTGAACTGAGAAACGTCATTTAATGTTCTCGCGGTCACTTTTTGATGGATTTGCTGAGTTTGATAACTCTCTTTAAACAGGATATACATTACACTCACCTTGGCAATACTTGGATTATATATCGGCACACCGCCCTGCGCTACCCGCTTTCTCTCTCCGTTAATGATTTTTTGCCCCCATTGCAGCAGTTGTTCATTTGAGCTTAGGTCGGGGACTATAAAGTTTGAGCCTTGCAGTCCGTAAAGCTCAAGGTGTTCCGATTTTATTTCGGAGCGCATGACGCTCATATACAAAACCTGGATGAAATGGGAGATATACATCCTCGCATTTTTTACTTTACTTTGAAAGGCTATGTTCGCTTTTACCTGAGTATCCAGGGTTTGCTGGTATTTATTGCAAAGCCGTTCGAACTTATCCACCACTGCCCTTGCGTTTGCCAACGTTTTCATGGATATGGCTACGTCTTGAAAATCCATGCCGGATGCTTTCTCAATAGCTGTTTTCAACGCTTTGATCCGCGACAGGTCCGTATTGGGTAATCTGCGATAGGGCATTTTCAGGAATTATTTTTCTCTGTACATCAGGTTTTCCGATAAGGATATAAGTTCTTTTTTTCTTTCGTCAGCAACATTGATCGAAGAAAGACAATCCAAAGCTGCAAGATAATACTTTTCGATGAGATTTTCAGCAATAATCTTCAAATTTAATTCATTGTAAATATTTTTAACGGATTCAATTTTTTCAGTTTTGTCGAATTTTTCAGCAGAAATCCATTTCAGTAACTCGGAGTGTTGTTTTTTATCGGATGTTTTCAGCGCTTTTATCAGCAGATAGGTCTTTTTGTTGCTTACAATGTCTCCGCCGATATTTTTGCCGAAAGTTTTAGAATCGCCATAAACGTCCAATAAGTCATCTTTCAGTTGGAAAGCCAATCCGATGTTTATGCCGTAGTTATACAGCAGTTCCGCGTCGTTCAGGGAAGCGTTGGCCAACAGTGCTCCCATTTTTGATGAACAGGCTAGAAGTACTGCTGTCTTCAGCGTGATCATCTCTATGTATTCCGATTCCGTAACGTCACTCCTTTTTTCAAAATCCATATCCAGTTGTTGCCCCTGACATACTTCCATGGCTGTTTGAGAGAAGAGGCTAATGATTTGAGGCAGGATACCGGAATGCACGGATGCTATATGTCTGTACGATTCTATAAGCATGGCATCCCCTGAGAGAATGGCGGCGTTGGCATCCCACTTTTTATGGACCGCCGGCATCCCCCTCCGCATATCCGATTTATCCATCAAATCGTCGTGCAAAAGGGTGAAATTGTGAAAGATCTCAATCCCGATAGCCGGCTTCAGCGATTTGTCCACCTCTCCGCCAAACATATTCGCGGCCAGCAAAACAAGCAACGGACGCACTCTTTTCCCCCCCACTGAAAGGGCATAGCTTATGGGATCGTAAAGGCTCCCGGGTTTCGAACCGAAAGAGATGTGCTGGATGGCTTCCTCTATTTTCTTGCTTAATGCATCAATGCTGTATAACATAAAGTTTATGAAAATATAATTTAGAACAAAAGCTGCCTTTTAATCAAAAGGCAGCTTTCGGTATCTCAAAAATGATTGTATCAGATTATTGTTGCAGGCGGAATACTACAGGCAGCGTGAAGCGCACACGCACTGCGGAACCGCGTTGTTTCCCGGCTTTCCATCTCGGCATCGACTGGATAACGCGGATAGCCTCTTTATCGAGTGATGGGTCCACACCGCGAACTACCTGGACATCGGTAATACTTCCGTCCTTCTCTACCACAAAATTGGTGATGACACGTCCTTGGATTCCGTTTTCCTGGGCAATAACCGGATATTTGATGTTGTCGCTTAAGAACTTCATCATGGCCGTATTTCCGCCCGGAAATTCAGGCTGTTCTTCAACCACAACGAAAATTTCTTCGGTTACTTCTTCTACTTTTGGTTTTGGTGGTGGTGGCGGAACATATGCTTCCATTTGTCTCTTGCTTGCATCGTCCTCGGTGTTGATCACGATTTTCGTTTCCACCTTCTCCTGCACTACCTCAATGATTTCCGGAGTTTCCGGTGCTGGTGGTGGCGGAGGCGGAGGCGGAAGCGGATCACGACGGGTGATTTCGATTTCCTCTTCTGCCAAAACGTCTTGAACGACAACGTTTTCGTCCAGCTTCTTGGTTTCAGAAGACCATTCGAAAGCGAAAAATAGCAAAGCTACCGCCACTACAATCCCCATCAGGATAGAAGTCAGCTTATGCGTTTCTATATTCGCTTTGGGTGATTTTTTTACTTCATCATTCATTTTAATTCATCTTTTTATCTGTTTTACTGACTGAATATGCCCACGACATCGGGTGCAAAAATAGACATTTTTTTCTTATACTGTCATTATTTGTCGATAAAATTCTCAAAAAAAGTCATTTTCTTGTTAAATTAATCAAAGACCTTCGAAAATTCCATTTTATCCGGCGATCCTGAATGGATAGCCTACACCCCTTCCCCTAAAGGTTTCATCTGCTCCATAACATTACATTTTTAAGGGTTGAAACTTACCTCAAATGTACAAATTAGACTGCAATACCGCCATTTTGTTTAGCTAATAAATATCAAAATGCAACCCGTTTTTTGATTTTAACATTAAATAGAAATAAAATACATCGATAAACGATTAATATATCTCAATTTTAACAGTTCGTTGGATAAATTTTGAATTGAGTCCCGACAAATGTGTCGTTTAATTACGTCAAATTTTAATCTTATAAATATCTTTTAAATTTCTGCCGTAGCCGTCATAATCCAAGCCGTAGCCCACAATAAAATCGTTAGGAATTTCAAGTGCGACATAATCCAGGTGTATCTCCTGTTTCAAAGCGTCCGGCTTCAGTAGCAGCGTGGCAATTTTTATCTCTTTGGGACTAAATTTGTTGAGCTCTTCTTTAAGCACCACCATAGTGTTCCCCGAATCTACTATGTCTTCCACAATCACAACCGTGCGGCCCCCGATGCTTTCGTTCAGGCCCAGCACTTCCCGGACTTTATTGGTAGTAGATGTTCCCTGATAGGAAGCTAAGCGTACAAAAGTTATTTCGCAGGGAACGGTGACTTCTTTCATCAACTCTCCGGCAAACATGAAAGCTCCGTTGAGTACGGCGATAAAAAGAGGATTTTTATCGCGGAGATCATCATCCATTTCTCTGGCAATCCGGTTGATAGCGGTTTGAATTTGCCGGAATTCAATGAATTTTTCAAACTGCTTGTCCTTAATAGTTACTACTTCACTCATCTGTTGTGGAATTTAAACCACAAAAGTAGCGCTTTTTTTAGTTTAAAACCGGACATTCTTCCAAAATTGATGAAAAATAGTTAAGTTTGTGCTCTGAAATCCTTATGCAATTTTTGATATGAAGAAATACTTTTTTTTGTTATCCGCCGTGTTGTTGACGGCCACCGTCCTGTTGTCCTGTCAATCGGAGAAAACCTTTGAGATAAAAGGCGAACTATCCTCTGCCGAGGGCCAGACCCTGTATTTGGAACATCGCGGACTGGGTGGGATTGAGTTGCTCGATTCGGTAAGGCTTAAAGGAAACGGAATGTTTAAATTTAAAGAAAAAGCTCCCGCGAACCCTGAGTTTTACCAGTTGAGGATAGAAAATCAGGTTGCCGCCTTTGCCGTTGATTCGTTAGAAACATTGCATGTTAAAGGTGATGTGAAAGACCTTGCAAATACTTTTTCAATTGAAAACTCCCCCGCGAACGAGCAAATTAAACAGATCGATTCCCAAACCCGAATAGTCAAAACCCGGATAAATGAGGCGGAGAAAAAACATGCGGCCAAAGCTATCGATGACGTTACCTATCTGGCGGAACTCGACTCTGTCCTGAAAGGATACAAAACAGAGATATCCAAATTGATACTGGGCAACCCTTCGGGTGCGGCGGCCTATTATGCCGTCTTTCAGAAAGTGAACGATTATTTGATTTTTGATCCGTACAGCAAACAGGACTATGCTATGTTTGGTGCCGTGGCCACATCGTGGGACCGTTATTATCAGGGGACGCCCCGTTCGAAACATTTATACGATTTCACGATGAATGCCCTGAAAACAAGGAAACGGCAGGAACAGCAGGCTGCATTGTTGGAAAATGCTCCGGTTGTTACCGGGTCATCGTTGCCGGATATCGTCCTGCCGGGAGTTAACGGAGAAAAAACATCCCTCTCCTCGCAAAAAGGAAAGGTGGTTATACTTGACTTCACCGTGTATAAATCGGAATTTTCGCCCAAGCATAATATCGACCTGAACAAAATATACACTCAACACAGAGCTAAAGGGTTGGAGATCTATCAGGTTTCTTTCGATTCGGACGAACATTTTTGGAAGAATGCGGCAAGTAACCTGCCCTGGATTACGGTTCGTGATCCGCAAAGCGTATATTCCCGCCTGCTCTCCATGTATAATGTCCGAGATATACCTGTTGCATTCGTAATCGACAGGGAGGGCGATGTGGTGGCGCGTGTGGAAAATTACACAACCCTTTCGAACGAAGTGGGGAAAGTAATGTGAAATTTGACAAAAAGTTTTTTTAATCCCGGAGAAAACAGTATCTTTGCACCAAACGTAAAAGATTGAACAAAGGGGATTCCGGTCTGTAAAGCAGCCGGAATTCTTTTTCTTTAATCCATATCGGTGTCAAACATTTAAAAATAGAGGAGAGTAAAATATGGCAATTACTTATATGACCGAAGAAGGTCTTCGAAAGCTAAAAGAAGAACTCGTGCATATGGAATCCATACAAAGGCCGGAGATTTCGCGTCAGATTGCTGAGGCACGGGATAAGGGTGATCTGTCGGAAAATGCAGAATACGACGCTGCCAAAGAGGCTCAGGGAATGCTGGAAGGGAAGATTGCACAACTGAAAAGTTTGATCGCTACCGCCCGCGTTATCGATGAGAGCGCTATCAGCACCGATGAGATTCAGATTATGAACAGGGTTACCATCAAGAACCTGAAAACTAAAAAAGACATGACCTATATGCTTGTGTCGGAAAGTGAAGCAGATTTGAAAAGCGGAAAGATTGCCGTGAATACGCCCATTGCGCAAGGTTTACTGGGAAAGAAAGTAGGCGATAAGGTAGATATTCAGGTGCCGTCGGGAATGTTGAGCTTTGAGGTTTTGGATATTTCAATTTGAACGAAGAGGCAAGAGGCAAGAGCCAAGAGTGAAGAACAAAGACGGTCTTAAAGTATGAAAACTTTGAACTTTCAACGTTGAAATCAAACAATCTAAAAAAATGGCAACGATTTTTAGCAAGATTATAGCGGGAGAAATTCCATCGTACAAAATAGCCGAAAACGATAAGTTTTTTGCTTTTCTCGATATTAACCCGATGGCAAAAGGGCACACTCTGGTAGTTCCGAAACAGGAAACCGATTATATCTTTGATCTGGATGATCAGCTGTTGGGCGAGATGGCCGTTTTTGCCAAAAAAGTGGCGGCAGGAATAGAGGCCGTAATTCCATGTAACCGGGTGGGGGTGATGGTGCTTGGACTGGAAGTGCCGCATGCCCACATACACCTGATCCCCATTCGGAAAGAGACCGATATGAGTTTGGCAAATCCGCGTGTAAAGCTCTCAAAAGAAGAGTTTGAGGAGATTGCCGAAAAAATAAGAGGCAAAATTGATCTTATATCTTTCTAATACGCACTCCCCTTACAAAGTGGTGTTCACCCTTTTCTAAAATCAGATCGGCACGAAAACGGGTGGGGAGGATATTTTGTTCCAGGTTGGACAGGTTTATTTCTTCCCATACTTCGTTGGCGAACCTCATCAAATCCTCTTCCTTGTACGAGGCATATTGATGAAAATAGGATTCGGGATTGGTAAAAGCAGTTTTTTGAAGCGTTTTGAAACGGTCGAGATACCATTGGCGGATATCTTTTTCGGCGGCATCCACATAAATGGAAAAATCAAAAAAATCGGAGACGAAAACCCGCCTGCGGGGCTTTTTATTCAGCGATACCTGCAAAACGTTGATGCCTTCCACAATAAGTATATCGGGCTTCTCTATCCGCTGGACTTCGTTGGGAATAATATCGTAATAGAGATGCGAATAGACGGGAGCTTCCAATGTTTCCCTCCCCGATTTTACACCTGCCAGAAAAGCGAGCAGGTTCTTGGCGTCGTAACTCTCGGGAAATCCCTTTTTATTTAAAATTCCGCGCTTTTCGAGCTCTGCGTTCGGATATAAAAACCCATCGGTGGTGATCAGCTCTACTTTCGGTTTTTCAGGAAGCATCGATAACAGCTTTTGCAAAACCCGGGCAGTGGTGCTCTTGCCCACTGCCACACTTCCCGCTATGCCGATGATGTAAGGAATGGTCTGGCTCGGATTCTTGAAAAACTCTTCACGCTGGTGGTGTAGGTTGCGATAATGCGTGATATGAATTTGCAACAATCGGATGAGCGGGATATAGATATCCTCCACCTCTTCCATAGTGAGCGGCTCATTAAGGGCTTGCAACTGTGTCAGATCGATGCCGGCAATTGGAAACTCGGGATGATCTTCGAGCATGCTCCATTCCTGGCGGGTAAAGCTTCGGAACGGCGAATAAGTAACATCGTAAGGTTTAAAAATCATAAAGGATACTGTTTTCTTGGTGCAAAGATAAGACAGTTTTCCTTTATAGCATCTCTATACTCCTTTTAATGAAGTTACTCAAGGCTTCGCCCTTAAGCATTCCGTTGGAGAGTAGCGCCAGATCGATCACCTGTTTGAGTTTGGCATTTTCCGACGCCAAAGCTGCAGCCTCTTCCTTCGATTTATCTTTTGTATCGTTCAGGAGCTGCCTGGCAACGGGGTGATCCATATTTAAAACCAGCTGGAACATATCGGGCATCTCTCCATAAAAAGCCATCCCGGGCTGCATGGCGGACATCTCCTTCATCCTTCGCGAAAATTCATCCTGCGTGATCTGGACCGGCCTTGTATTTTCACCCAGCGATTTGAAATCGACGTTGAATTCTGTTTTGTTGATCTTCGGAAGCTGCGACTTGATGGCTTCCGTCAGGTTCTCCTTCTCCTTCTCCGATAACTCCACGGAAGTTTTTTCTTCTTTCTCAATGATGTGCTCCACCGTGTCGCTGTCAACACGGACAAACCGGATTTTCCCTGACTTTTGCTCGAGAAGGCCGACCCAATGAACATCCAACTGCCCGTCCATCATCAGCACATCGTAACCTTTTTCTTTGGCGGAATCGATAAACGCGTACTGATCTTCCTTGTTATTGGCGTACAGGTAAACCAATGTGCCATTTTTATCGGTCTGGTTGCTTTCGATAAGCGTTTTATATTCCTCAAGCGTGAAATATTTATCGTCCGTGTTCCTGAGCAGCGCAAACTTGGATGCCCGGTCGTAAAACTTCTCTTCGGTAAGCATTCCGTATTCAACGAAAATTTTCAGGCTGTCCCATTTCTCTTCGAACTGGGTACGCTCTTTTTTGAAGATCTCCTCGAGCTTATCCGCCACTTTTTTGGTGATGTGGTTCGAAATTTTCTTCACGTTATTATCGCTTTGCAGGTAAGAACGCGATACGTTGAGCGGAATATCGGGCGAGTCGAGGACGCCGTGGAGCAGGGTCAAAAATTCAGGAACAATTCCCTCAACCGAATCGGTCACGAAAACCTGGTTGCTGTACAACTGGATTTTATTTCGTTGCAACTCAATGTTGTTTTTGATTTTCGGAAAATAAAGAATCCCTGTCAGGTGAAACGGATAATCTACGTTCAAATGAATCCAGAAGAGCGGCTCGTCCATGCTCATCGGATAGAGCTTGCGGTAAAATTCCCGGTAATCCTCATCTTTTAATCCGGCCGGTTTTTGTTTCCAAAGCGGATTAACATCGTTGATCACGTTGTCCTCTTCAGTGTCAACGTATTTCCCGTCTTTCCATTCCTGCTTTTTCCCGAAAACGATGGGAACCGGTAAAAACTTACAGTATTTGTTCAACAGCGATTCGATTTTGTCCTTTTCCAAAAACTCTTTGTTCTCTTCATCGATGTAGAGAATAATGTCTGTGCCCCGGCCGGTTTTATCGGATTTTTCCATTTTATACTCCGGATCACCTTCGCATGACCATTTTACGGCAGGTTCATCCTTGTAAGACTTCGTAACGACCTCCACCTTTTTCGACACCATGAATGAGGAATAAAAACCAAGTCCGAAATGCCCGATAATGGCATTGGCGTTATCTTTGTACTGATCGAGGAAATCATTTGCCGAGGAGAGCGCAATCTGATTGATGTATTTATCCACTTCGTCGGCCGTCATCCCGATCCCGCAATCGGAGATAGTCAGTGTTTTGGCTTTCTTATCTATCAGTATCCTGACGGATAAATCACCCAATTCTCCTTTGAATTCTCCTACAACCGATAACGTTTTCAGTTTTTGTGTGGCATCCACCGCGTTTGAAACGACTTCACGAAGAAAAATTTCGTGATCGCTGTAAAGAAATTTCTTGATGATGGGGAAAATATTTCCGGTTGTCACCCCAATTTGTCCTTCTTTTATCATAATTATGTTGAGTTTTTTTAGTCTTTCAATTTATACGCAAATAGTATGCCATAAAGAATATCTGCCAGTCCTGCTTGTTAAACCCAAAACCTGCCCCGATAACCTGACTGAACTTTCGCAAGTTATATGATTGCGACTAAATCATCGTCTGACGATATTTTACGACCCATTCTCGCTCACGTCACTAAAAGAGTAGAACTCGCTTCGCTCAAACAACTACTCTTTTTTACGTTCATCGTGAGCTATGGGTACCCCGTAAAATATCTAAATGTCTCTGATTTAGTCGCATATACTATCTTGGAAAACATGCGAAAGTTGAATAACCTGACTGAACTTTCGCAAGCTATATGATTGCGACTAAATCGTCTGGCGAGAACGTGTTATAAAAATTATTTATAGATCATGTGTGGAGGAAATCCACACATAGATTATTCACAATGCTTTGATTATGAGTGTAATTGTATTATAGTAGGGATTTGTTAACACTAATTAATTGTTTTTGAAATAAAAAAATATTCATGTAGCGGATTATGTTATTATATTTGCAAAAGACAACACAATCAAAAAAATTAAAGCTATGAAGTCAAAAAGTTCTTTCGAAAACAGGTTACTGGGCTTGCAGGATAATATGTTTAACTTCGCGCTAACATTGACTGCTGACAGGGAAGACGCAAAAGATCTTTTGCAGGAAACCACTCTCCGCGTTTTAGATAACAGGGAAAAGTATTACGAAAATGTAAATTTCAAAGGATGGGTTTTTACCATTATGCACAATATATTTGTGAATAACTACCGTAAAATTGTCAGGAGTCAGACCATTATCGATAAAACGGAAAATTTGTATCATTTGAATCTTCCGCAGGATTCCGGTTTCAACACACCCGACGGCGCATACACCATTAAAGAGATAAACAAGGCAATAGCCAGTTTCACCGATGAATATAAAGTCCCTTTCTCGATGCACGTTTCAGGATATAAGTACGAAGAAATTGCACAACACCTGGGGCTTCCCATCGGAACGGTTAAAAGCCGGATCTTCTTCGCCCGCAAGCGTCTGCAGGAGATGCTGAAGGATTTCAGATTCTATACGGAATAACAGATCGGATGCGGACATACAAAAGACCTCTTTGAACCAAAGAGGTCTTTTTGCGTTATAAGCATCTGTGCGGCGATGCGTCGTTTTTTACTCATATAAAATACCTGTTAATGGAAGTTGTCTGGTTGTTGATTTCACTCGTAATACTTTATTTTGGAGCCGAATGGCTCGTGTCGGGCGCATCTTCTTTTGCGGCAAGGTTGGGCGTCAGCCCGCTGATTATCGGGCTTACTATTGTTTCCATGGGGACGAGCGCCCCCGAGTTGGTGGTAAGTGTAAAAGCCGCGATGAACGGGCAAAGCGCTCTGTCGATAGGGAATGTCTTGGGCTCCAATCTATTCAATATCGGAATAATTTTGGGTATTTCGGCCATCATTTATCCGCTGGCAGTCAGAAGGCAGCTGTTGAAATTCGACGCTCCGGTGATGGTGCTCACGTCGGTGCTGTTTTTAATTTTGTTTCTCGACGGAAAAATTTCTTTTCCCGAAGCTTGTCTCTTCGTATTGCTTTTCGCAGCCTATATGACTTATCTTTTTGTCACTTCATTTAAAAATAAAAAGAAGACAGTTGAGGAAGATGAAGTCATAAAACGGCACAAGCATTGGATAATTGATGTGTTGTTGATTCTTTTGGGGCTTGCGGGACTGGTTTACGGTTCAAACTTACTGGTTGTGAATGCCGTGGTCATTGCTCAGAAATTGGGGATGTCCGAGGCCTTGATCGGGTTGACCATTGTTGCTGCAGGCACCAGCATGCCGGAATTGGCCACGTCGGTGGTGGCCGCCATAAAGAAACGCTCCGATATTGCTATCGGGAACGTGGTAGGCTCCAATATTTTCAATCTTCTGTTGATCTTAGGTGTTGCCGGCATTATTTATCCGATTGAAACTCCCGACATCAATGTTCTGGACAGCTTGTTTGTCGTTGGCGTCAGCGCGTTGTTGTGGTTCTTTATGAAAATAGGCACCCGGATAAGGCGCTGGCAGGGAATGATTTTTATTGGGGTTTATCTGGCTTATTTTTTTATTAAATTTGCAGCATTATAATACAGAGTCGTTTTTTTTCACTGAATTATATGTCCAAATTCGGCCGGATTTTATTCATCTTCACTGTAGCGCTGTTATCCTGTAAAAGATCGCAGGAAGCTGCCTATGATTTTCCGCAGATTGTGGCGAAAGATACGCTTCGGGTCATCACGCTCAACACGTCCACGTCCTATTTTATTTACCGTGACCAGGAGATGGGATACCATTACGAGATGATAAAGAGCTTTGCCGATGAGCACGGGCTGGAACTGAAAATTATTGTGGCGCAAAACTCCTCGGCGCTCACCCGGATGCTTCGCGATAACATCGGCGATGTGGTTGCTTACGGCGTTCCGGTGGAAAATGCGAGGAAAGACCCGGTCCTCTATTGCGGTCTGTCGGAGATCTCCCATCAGGTACTGGTGCAGCGGGCCGAACCTAACGATACGATATTGCAGGATGTAACGGAACTGATCGGTAAGGATGTTTACGTGTTGCGCGATTCCAAATACGAGCAGCGGATGAACAACCTGAATCAGGAGTTGGGAGGTGGGTTACGCCTCAAATATGCGGATAAAGATACGCTTGTGGTGGAAGACCTGATCCGCATGGTTTCGGGGGGTGACATCAAGTACACCGTTGCCGATGAACATGTGGCGCGGTTGAACCATACCTACTTCAGGAATATAAATGTGGACCTGAAGGTTAGTTTTGATCAGCGGACATCGTGGGTGGTCCGAAAAGATACGCCTGTTCTTGCCGATTCGCTTAATGCCTGGTTCAGCCGGGCCAATAGGGCACCCCATTATCTGCGGCTGACGAAGCGGTATTTTGAAGAGGCCAAAGGTTTTCATTCCGACAATCAATCCACTTTTGCAACGATGTTTGCTCCCGGACAAATTTCCCCATGGGATAAATATTTTAAACAATATGGCAAGCAGTTCGGTGTTGATTGGCGATTGCTGGCTTCCGTGTCGTATCACGAATCCACGTTTGATCCCGACGGGCAATCGTGGGCCGGCGCCGGTGGTTTAATGGGATTGATGCCTGCCACGGCGGCAGTTTTGGGCTTGACAGGCAACGATATTTTTGTCCCCGAAACAAATATAAAGGCCGGAGCCGAATATTTGAAAAAACTGATCGGAATGTTCTCTTCCATCGAAAACGAGACGGAGCGGATAAAAATGGCGCTGGCGTCTTACAACGGCGGAATCGGGCATATCGCCGATGCGCGCGCGCTGGCCGAAAAATACGAAGCCGATAAAAACGTGTGGGAGGGGAACGTGGAGAAATATGTCCTGCTAAAGCGATTGGAGCAATACTATAAGGATCCGGTCTGTAAAGCCGGGTATTTCCGCGGCGACGAAACGGCGGAGTATGTCCGGGATGTGATAAGCCGCTGGCAGGCGTATAAAGAAAAAGTGAAGTAACGGTTATTTCTTTCGGGTCAGCTTCTTCCAGACCGGTTTTTCCTGCGCGTTCACAAAAGTAGCTTCATCTGCCTGAGTTATTCTGCCACTCACAATTGTTCCGGTTATCACGCTTTCGTCCTCTTTCTCCGGAGTCAGAACAACGGTTGGATAGGTGAAGTTGTATGTATATTTTATAGTAGTCTTGTTGCCGGCAGTGTTTTCCTGGTAAGTGTAGGTACACTCCTGC
Source organism: Bacteroidia bacterium 43-41 (assembly GCA_001898165.1). GTDB lineage: Bacteria > Bacteroidota > Bacteroidia > Bacteroidales > Dysgonomonadaceae > Petrimonas. The sequence goes on along the minus strand of MKTD01000062.1, from coordinate 2,595 downwards.
CTGTCGAAACTGAGTTTCATCGTAACTCCGGATGTATTGATCCATTCCCATTCGGTCAGGTATAAACTGCTTTCGCCTTTCGATAAATCGGACAGCATATTGTAATCAGGTCTGGAAGCTCCCGGCAGATCCTCTTCGTTGTCTTTGTCACATCCGCTAAAGCATACTCCCCCCGTTACCAGGATTAAAACCATCAAGAATCTCTTTTCTTTTCTCACGGTAACTTGTTTTTAAGTTATTAGGATGCAAAGATAAACAATTATTGATAAACTGATTCGTTGGTTTAAGTTTTATAGTGCGGAGAAACATTCATGGCTGCTACAGCAATGGAAAGGTCAACAAAGCAATGTTTGTTTCCGGTTCTGATAACGGTTTTTGACCGAATGGCAGGGCTCCACGCTTCAATATCTTCAATGACAAAAAGTTTTTCCAATGCACTCACATAATCAGTTGCCCATCAGCGATCCGTTTTAGATATTCCATATCAATGCTTTGTTATTTTATAAAGGTAGAAATCTATTTGTAATTGCTAAATTATCGGTCGTTTTTGATATATTCTACTTTCCATGCGCCCTGGAGCGCCATAATCCATTTCCTTGGAGTCAGATTGCTCCTTGTAACTTTTTGATAATTAGTGTCTGTTATGGAGCTCTTCACAGATCTCACGTTGAGGGCGTTTTACCAGCAAAACAATACCCGGATGCTGCCGCGGAGTACAACATATGCCTCTGCCTTATGCCGATGTTATTGTAAAACTGAACTGTCAAAATGTTTCACCTAACTCCCTGAACATTTGCATCGTTGTTATACATTTGACGCCAAAATGAGTACAGACATCCGGTATTTTAACTTTATTTCTTCTTAGAGGTTCACTTGTCTCCTCAGAGACCAAAATAAAATCATGTCCTTTCGCATAGGCGATCAACCAGGGATCAGCTAAATCAGTTTCTAAAAAGATACTCTTTGCAAATGGAGTATAATGTTGATTCGAATATACCCACTTTGCAATTTCTGCATAGAAGTCCAAGCACGATGATGAATCTAAAAAAAAATTATTATCCAGATCGTTCAAGCACCATAAAGCCAAGGCATCTGGATCACTTGGATTACAAATCTCTTTCTTAACTTTATCAATGCTGTAAATTAATTCTCTATCAGATAGTTCAATAAATTTTCTCCATAGGGTAGGTACTACATCAAATGGATAATATAATCGATGCGCTTGAATGAAAATGTTGGTATCTAATAAATATTTCTTCACTGATAAAGATGTTCAGTCACAAATGTGTTGTATGTATTGCCTTTGAGATTAGTTAATTTATAGGCATCACGATATAGCAGCTTATTCTCTTTTACGGCATTGTTGACAAAAGCGGCAAACCTCACGCTCACTCTTTTCCTCGCAGTTGCATAAAAGTCGCCGCCCGGTTTCTGGCTTTGTCTTGCTTTTTTTCTTTTAAAATCAGCCATATATTCATTGTAGAAATCAAAGAAATGATCTAAGTTGATAAAACCCAAATCCAAGGCTCTTCTTGCAATTACGATGGGACTGACTTTAAATATATTACTCAGGACTTTATAATCTTGAGTGATTTTCCATTTTTCATGGAAAGAACTTTCAGGAACTAACAATTCAGCAGCAACCTTATCACATAAAATTTCTATAGGATCATTTGCCGGCAATAGATTTTGATTGTCAAAACCGGCACTCTCACCTAACCATACATGCGCCAACTCATGAATAAGAGTAAAAATTTGAGCTGCTTTGGCATCAGCAGCATTAATGAACATGAAGGGAGCTCTTCTATCCACTAAAACAAATCCACGACATTCTTTCACATCAATAGGCCTGTAATTATTTGTTCCTACAACTCCATTGAAAGTTACAATAATGCCTGCATCCTCTATCTTGTCCGTCAGGAAATTTAAAGCATCTTCCCAATTTTTCAGCCCAGCGCCCCAATCCGGATCTAATTGAAGAAAACCCCTTATATCATTAACGATAGTCTTATAGTTGCTATATGCATCAAACCTCCCGACAAAATCCAAAACAGGAAAATCCAAATCTTTTAAATATTGGGTTAACCATTCTTGTCTATTCTGAATAATTTGAATGGTGTGGTAAACATTCAAACTAACTTTATTTGTACTTGTTTTCTGAACGGTTCTAAAGAAAGGCATCGGAATACTCTCTTCAGGAGGATCTGGTAGAAACATATAACCAAAGGGTACATGCACCTTATGGGTAAACTCTTCGAGTTGTTTAACCGTCGGTAGTTTTTCTCCTTTAGTCCAACTTTCTACTTCAGGGTTTTGAGCATAAAATTCTTCTAGGCTCTTACCATGCCTGATAATAGCCCATTCAATAATTTCTCTATTTATATTTTCAACCCTTGTTTTCACATTGCAAACTTAACAAAAACAATTTTTTAAATAAAATGATCTTCAAACTTTAACAAATAGCAGAGTTGGATATTTTGGAGCATACTGACCCCCTATTCCGGGCATACTGACCCCCCCCTGGAAATCAGGTTTAACAGGTATGTTTTAACTGACATTCCGGCGGTTATTGACCCCTCTAAAAGAAAACAATAT
>MKTD01000061.1 GCA_001898165.1 Bacteroidia bacterium 43-41 | reverse complement strand
TTTGAATCAATTTTTGATTATCTTTGCAGACAGGGTTAAGCTATAAGTAAAGACCCTTCAATTACTACTTACACACTTATTGGGATAGTGTCTTTTCTTATGCTGTTTCTGTGTAATTATTATTTTCGTAATTCCCGAAGTTTTTGAAAGTCATCCGGAGTCAATTTTATGTTATCTAAATTAAGTGGCATCACATCCTCTTTGATATCCAATACCCTTTGTAATTCTTGTTTGCTGCTCCGTGTTGCTTTTGGTTCTACCGGCTTATAACTCTCATTGCCTGTTATCAGATAAAGAGCTTGTCCTAAAAATACATCTTTTGGATCTCCAAGCGGTTCCCAATAGTCAACATAACCAAATCCTTCCCGAAGCGTATAATTCGGCTCCAGATATCCGGGATTGATGAAATTTTGTTCGTTTTTATCAGAATAAATGCCTATAATAGGCTGCATAGCCCAATTTTTCAGTGTGTTTTTTTGTTCTGAAGATAATTTGGATTCTTCATAAATAGGTATTCCCAAATTTTCGTCATAAGGGTGGAGTGTCCACGATGCGGTATATTTTCCATATGTTCTTCCGCCAATGTGTACAACGTTTGATTGTCCCATAATGGCACGTGAGCAAAATGTTGTCAATTCGGATGCCGATGCTGAATTTCCGGTAGCAATGATATAAATTTTATTTAAGTTCAGATTGGCAGTTAACGGATTGGGAGCTGCTTTGTACAAAATATCACCTCTCTGTTCATCTTTTTCTCGATATTCTCCCAATTTGGCTACATCTCTGCCACCTCTTTTATCGAAATATTCGTTTAAAAACGTATTGTATTTCATTTTTACCAGTGTGGTTTTATTTTTCACATCGGCTTCGGGCGCATAAAGCGAAACCAGATATGCCGCTGCATCTATACCGCCACCACCGTTGTAACGTAAATCAAGTACCAGATCGGTGACGCCTTCTTGTTTAAATTGGCTAAAGACTTCGTGCAGACGATAGTTAAAATTGGCTATGTAGCTTGTGTAGAACAGATAACCAATTTTTTTGTTGCCAATAGTAAAAATCTTATTAAATACTACAGGGTCGGTGTTTATATCTTTCGGGGTAACTGCTGGTACTTCTCGATCTAACTCGAAACCGTTGTTCGTAAGTTTATAGATTGAAAAAGTAACCGTATTGTTTCCATACAATTTGTTGTTATCAAATTCGATATAGCCTTCTGGTGTTACTTTTCCTGTTATGGGGCTACCGTCCACTTTTCCTATGTAATCAAGACGTTTGATACCCGCTTTTTCCGCAGGACTATTTGGATAAACATATTTAACTAAAGCCATGAATTGTGTTTGTTCTTTATTAACAGGCACGAAAGTCAAATTGTATCCAAAAGTAAATTGCTCCCCTGCGAATCCGCCCACCAAACTTTTGGCATCATCGGTTATCCAAGACCAATTATTTTCTGTATCTGTTTTGTAAAGAATATTTTCAAAGTATTTTTTTGGATCAGTATCGTTGATCGTGGGCTTTTTGTTAATCATATCTTCGGCCCAAAGATAATACAACGACATTCCGTCATACACAAATTGCGAGACCACGGGAATTTCTCCCTTTGGTTTGGGCAGTTCCTCTTTATTACAAGAAGTATTTAGTACTGTAAAAGAAATCAAGACTAACGATAGCGAAAAAAGTTCAAATAGTTTTTTCATCGGAATGGTTTTTAATTGTAATTAGATATTTGACTGCGAATGTAGCGAAGATTTTAATTGCGAGTTTAAAATTTTAAAGATTTAACACTCCTTTTCCCTGACGCACGATCAACGGCTCGTCGGAAGTGCAGTCCACAACGGTAGATGGCTCAATTCCCCCGATACCTCCGTCGATCACGATTTCGGCAATCTCTCCCCATTTTTCATGGATCAGTTCGGGATTGGTGGTGTATTCAATCTCCTCGTCTTCGTCCTTTACCGACGTGCTGAGAACGGGATTCCCGAGCATACCGACTATTTCACGGATGATTGCATTATCGGGTATGCGAATCCCTACCGTTTTTTTGTTTTTGTAAATTTTGGGTAACGACGACGTGGTGGGCAAGATAAAGGTGAACGGGCCCGGCAGGTTTCGTTTCATCAACTTAAAAGTGGGCGTATCCACCTTGGCGTATTCACTGATGGCACTCAGGTTGTTGCAAATAATGGACAGGTTGCTTTTCTGCGGATTGATCCCTTTCAGGTCGCAGATCCTCTCCACGGCACGCACATTCAGCGCATCGCAACCCATGCCGTAGAGCGTGTCGGTAGGATACACTACGATGCCGCCGTCCTTGAGCACCGAAACCACTTTCTCGATCTCCCGCGGATTAGGATTTTCATTGTATATCTTCAGTAACATAATGAACACAAAAATACAAAAAAATAGCTTCGGTCAACCGCCCGAAGCTACTGAAATGGTAAAAATGGGATGATTTGCCTTAAATTTCACTGCCTGATTCTGTTGTATTTCCATCGAGCCCGTTGCTGTATTGTTTCATTGCGCGAAAGCTCATGCCCATACTGGAGAATCCCCCGTCGTTGTACAGATTTTGCATGGTTACTTTGCGGGTAAGGTCTGAAAACATGACTACACAGTAATCAGCACAATCGTCGGCATCGGCATTCCCGATGGGAGCCATCCGTTCTGAGAAGTCCATCAGGTCGGTCATGCCTTTTACTCCGCTTCCGGCGGTAGTCATTGTAGGTGATTGAGAAATGGTATTCACGCGGACCCCTTTATCGCGGCCGTAAATATAACCAAAACTACGCGTTATCGATTCAAGCAAAGCTTTGGCATCCGCCATATCGTTATATCCGTAAAATACACGCTGTGCAGCTACATAAGTAAGGGCAAGTATGGAACCGCCCCTTTCTATGGCATCCAGTTTGCGCGCCACCTGCAACATTTTGTGGAAAGAGATGGCCGAAATATCCAGCGTCTTGTTCAGCAAATCGTAATCGAGATCGTCGTAAGTACGCTTCTTCCGCACATTGGGCGACATTCCTATGGAGTGGAGTACAAAATCAATTTTCCCGCCCAGTATCTCTACCGATTTGGTAAAAACCATTTCAAGGTCTTCTACGTTGGTGGCATCGGCAGGAAGGATCTCGGCATTGAGCTTATCGCCCAGTTTGGATGTATCTCCCATACGCACGGCAACCGGAGTATTCGACAATGTGATAACAGCGCCTTCTTCAACGGCACGTTCGGCCACTTTCCAAGCGATGGACTGATCGTTTAAAGCTCCGAAGATAATGCCTCTTTTGCCTTTTAATAAATTGTGATTCATTTTGACTTTTGTTTATTGAATAAAAAACTGCACAAAAATATAAACAATGTGCAATATTGAAACACTTTTGAGGCAAATATGTTTTGTGAAATGTGAATAAATTGGTCTAAGGTGCGTTTTTCGACAAATGCTCCCTGCCGGACCTTCACAAAGACAAGCTTTTCACAGTTTTTATCAAATTTTAAAGCCGTTAAGATGAACAAAATCCCATAGAATTGTTATAATGAGTAATTATGATGTAAATTATGACAGTTACCTATATTTTTCACAGTTGCTATTTGCTTGAATTTGATGGGTTTTCAATTATTTTCGATTTTTATAAAGACGAAAAAAGAGACGACGGACGTTTTTGGATAAATGACTATCTGCTTGAGAAGCCGGAGGATCTATATGTCTTTTGCACACATTCGCATCCCGATCACTTTAATCCGGAAATATTGAGATGGGGGTTAAGGAAAACAAATGTGAAGTATATTTTTTCAAAAGAAGTAATGGGGAACCGGGAAATTTCAGTTTGTCACAATATCATTTTTCTCGATAAGCTTGAGGATTACGAAGACAACCGGTTAAAAGTAAGAGCGTTCGGCTCAACCGATACCGGTGGATCGTTTTTGGTGGATGTTTCGGGGCAACGTTTTTTTCACGCCGGAGATCTCAACAACTGGCATTGGAACGAAGAAGTACCTATGCTTGAGTCTGCGGGTTACGAGAATAGTTATCTTTGTCAATTGGAATTGTTGGCAGAAAATATAGATCAACTTTACCTGACCATGTTCCCTATTGACCCCAGGTTGGGAAAAGACTACATGCTCGGAGCCGAACAATTCGTAAACAGGATATCCACCGATTATTTTCTGCCGATGCATTTTGGCGAAAATTACGAAAAAGCAAACGCGTTCAGCAGGTATGCCAAGTTGCAAAACTGTACCTATCTTAGTGTGTATAAGAAAGGGCAATCGTTTGAATTATAAGCCGTGGTTCAAGGTTTAAAGTTCAAAGTTCAAGGTTCAAGATTCAGAATTCAAGGTGAAGAGTTTATAATTTTTCGTTTTTCGTTCTGTCAGTCTTGGTTCTTGGCTCTTGGCTCTAATCATTTAAAATAATATGGAAATTAAAAGCAGATTTGATCATTACAACATCAATGTGTTTGATCTTCAAAGAAGTATCGAATTCTACGATAAGGCACTGGGATTAAAAGAAGTCAGAAGAAAAGAAGCTTCAGACGGATCGTTTATCTTGGTTTATCTGGGCGACGGTGAAACCGGTTTTACACTCGAGTTGACCTGGCTCCGGGATTGGGACAGGCCCTACAACATGGGCGACAACGAACAGCATTTGTGTGTGCGGGTAGCCGGAGATTATGACCGGATAAGAGCCTATCACAAAGAAATGGGGTGCGTCTGTTACGAAAATGAATCCATGGGTTTGTATTTTATCATCGATCCGGACGGATACTGGATTGAGATTCTCTAAACTTTTGCACTGTTCGGTTGTTTAGAAACTGTTTTGAACTGTTTTACATAAAAGTATTTATAATGGATTATTTCAATTATCATCGCCGTCCAACCATCGATGTGCATATCGGAAACATCACCATGGGCGGTAATTATCCGGTTATTGTGCAAACAATGACCAATACCAATACCCTCGATACCGAAGGCAGTGTTGCCCAATGCGAGAGGATTATTGCCGCGGGTGCCGACCTGATTCGTTTAACCACGCAAGGTGTTCGCGAAGCGGATAACTTGCGCAATATTCATCAGCAACTAAGAGAGAAAGGATATACTACGCCGCTATCGGCCGACATTCATTTTAATCCGCGTGCTGCCCATGTGGCCGCCACTGTTGCCGAAAAAGTACGCATCAATCCGGGGAACTTTGTGGATAAACAAAAGACTTTTGCGGTTGTAGAATATACCGATGAGGAATATAGAGAGGAATTGGAAAAAATCCGTTCCAAGGTAGTTCCTTTTCTGCAAATTTGTAAAGAACACGGTACGGCTGTGCGCATCGGCGTGAATCACGGGTCGCTGTCTGACAGGATCATGACCCGCTTTGGCGATACGCCCGAAGGGATGGTGGAATCGTGTATGGAGTACTTGCGTATTGCCATGGACGAAGGCTTTACGGATATTGTTATATCGATGAAAGCGTCCAACACGTTGCTGATGACCAAGGCTGTCCGTTTGTTGGTGGATACGATGGATAAGGAAGATATACATTTCCCTTTGCACCTTGGTGTAACCGAAGCCGGCGACGGCGAAGACGGACGTATGAAATCGGCGGTGGGCATCGGCGCGTTACTCTCCGACGGTTTGGGCGATACGGTCAGGGTGTCGTTGAGCGAAGATCCTGAAGCGGAAGTTCCCGTAGCCCGCAAAATAGTGGATTATGTGATGAAAAGAAAAGGGCATGAGCCCATCAATGGTACGCTTTATCCCGGCTTCTCCGCATTTTCAACCGACAAAAGGGAAACTCATGCCGTAAGAAATATTGGCGGAGGATTTGTTCCGGTAGTTATTTCCGACAGAAGTGCGACAACCGATATGTCTATCCATCCGCATTTTATTCCCGATTTTATTTACGTGGGCAATAAAGTTCCCGGTGACTTTCCTAAAGGGATGAAGTCGATAGTGGATTTTGTAAACTGGGAAGATAAGATAGATAATTTTCCGATGTTTACAACAGAAAATATTTCGGATATTAAGGATTGCCGGGCCGCTGTCAAATTTCTGCAACTCTCTTATCCGCAACTGACCGACGAGGTTTTATTCCTTCTGAAAAATACGGAGAAGGTGGTTGTCGTACTTAAAACCGATCATGTGAACGGAGTGGGAGAGCAGCGGGCATTTTTCCATAAACTGCTGAACGAACACTGTGATGTTCCGGTAATTCTGCAACGCGGTTACTCGGAAGATCTCGCCGAAGATATACAGGTTAAAGCCGGAGTTGATTTCGGAACTCTCCTGCTAGATGGTTTCGGAAACGGGATCATGATAACTAACGTGGGGAGAATTGATATCGCCGCACTCGATTCCTATGCCTTTGGCATCCTTCAGGCGGCTCGTGTACGCACCAGCAAAACAGAGTTTATTTCTTGTCCCAGCTGCGGGCGCACGTTGTTTGATTTACGAACGACCGTGGCGATGGTGAAGAAACATTTCTCACACCTTAAACACCTGAAAATAGGGGTGATGGGTTGTATCGTGAATGGCCCGGGCGAAATGGCCGATGCCGATTATGGCTATGTGGGGGCTGAGCACGGAAAGATATCGCTTTACAAGAAAAAAGAGTTGGTGGAGAAAAATATTCCACAGGAAGAAGCCGTGGAACATCTCATTCAGTTGATAAAAGACAACGGCGACTGGATAGAGCCAGGTGAAAATTAAGTTTAATGCATCCCGATTTGGTAATTTGCAAAAAAAGTAGTAATATTGCACCCGCTTTCAACAAAAGTACGGGTCGAAAAGATCTCATAGTTTGCGATTTTTATTTGCATGCTTTTTATAAGGTCCTATAGCTCAGCTGGTTAGAGCACATGACTCATAATCATGGGGTCCTTGGTTCAAGCCCAAGTGGGACCACCTTGAAAAAACCTCCGGTATGTTTTCGAACATATCGGAGGTTTTTTATTTTCATTGATCTGTTATTCACTTTTTCAATATTTCCACTATTTTCAGGGACGTTTCGTCGTCCGGTTTCAGTTGCAAGACCTTGTCCGCATATTCTTTGGCTTTATTTTTATCCCCCGCCTGTTTGTTCGCGTCGAACCGGTACAAATAGTAGATGGAGAAATAGCGGTAAGCCTCTATCAGTTTGCTTTGGTTATCCTTATCGCCGCTTACAACTAACATTTCGATCGTTTTCGAATAATCCTCGTTGGCCAATCCTTTCGACAGGTCGGGGTCCAACAGCGTATTGGCATTGGCCCGCCAATAATATCCCTGATAATTATCGGGTGCAAGCTCAATTACTTTGGCGAATGCCGCGTCGGCTTTGGATACATATTGGACCGTACTTTCTTTTAGTGCCGTGGCATTGCCTCCCGCGCCGGTCTGGACTTTTTCGGCGGCTGCCGTCTTTGCTGAGAAGTCACTTGCCGTCCGGTAATAATAGATACCCAATTGCAGGTAATCGAAAGCATCCTTATTGGATGCCGTTTCTATATATTTCTGATAAAAATCCGCCGCGTCGGCCGTCTTGTCGATACCGGCAAGCTTAACGGCGATCTCTTTACAGAGTGTTTCTCCCGCGGCGTCAGCGTCCACAGCTTTTTTGTATGCTTCTATGGCTTCATCTATTTGTCCTTTGGCTATCAGTGCATTGGCCCATACGGTGTAATCGCTTGCCAGATAATTGACATTGTTTCCATCGGCCGGCAGGCTGAAAAACTTTCTACCGATAGTTACGACTGCGTCATAGTTTTTTAATTTATCCTGAGTGTACATCAATAACCGGTTTACTGCCGGATGATCAGGCTCATTCGATATAATCCGGGTAAGCGTAGCCAACGCTTCGTTGTATTTCTCCGCGAAGTAAAGGCTTGCTGCGTAATTCCTCAAATCTTCGGATTGCAATACTTCGTTGCGGTTTAATTTTTCATATTCGGCAATTGCCTGTTTGTAAAATCCGTTTTTGTAATAACTCCGGGCCAGATACCTTCCAATCAGTATATTATTGGGGTTCGCTTCCAATCCGCTTACCAGCGTGTTGATCGCAGCGGTTGGCGAAATGGATTCATAAACCATTGATTTTTTTATGTAGGCTACGGCACATTTCGGGTCGAAATTAATGGCTTGTTCATATTGTGTGGCGGCCTCCCCCGCTTCCCCTTTTTCTTTTAACCGGTCACCCTCGAAGATATAAATATAAGGGTATGCTTTGTCGGCATTACGCGCCATGGACAACATGGCTTCCGCTTCCCCGGGCATATTGTTGTGAAGGTATGCTTGTGCGGCGGCTAAGAGGACTGGTGCCTTTTTCTTGTTTTTATTGGCAATGTCCTTTATGCTTTTTTTAAACTCTTCCGGATTTGACTTTAAATCCAGTTTAGTTTTGCCTATCCGGCAGTAAACGGCGCCGGCGTCGGCTGAAATTCCTTTTTCGAAATAGATTGCTGCTTCTTTCGAGTTACTTTTCCGGAGCGCTATCTCACCTAAAAAATAGTATGAGAGATCCGGATCCCGGGACGCCGATTGTTCAAAGGTCTCCTTTGCTTCATCAAAATAATCCAGGAGAAATAATTCTACTCCTTTTTCGCCCTGGCTCCATGCGTTCAGGCAGGCAAAGAGAAAAAAAATGAGAACGGATAAGTGACTTTTTTTCATTTTTGTCGGTTTATGTTTAATTTTTTCAATCTTCTGTTATGTGGACTAACCTGATTGGCCGGTTTGCCGGCAGAAGGCCTGATTTCAATATGATCCGTTGTCCTCGGTCGCCGGCGATAAAATTGAAGAACCCGGACGGCAAGCCACCGGAAGCATCCGTGATGATAATGTATATATCGCGTATCAGAGGGTAACCGCCCGTTGGGAATTCCCGGGGCGACTCCCTGTGCGCCACCTCCAGGGCCAATTGATAGGGAAGCGGCTTGTAGCTGTTGTTGGGGGTGGCCTTTGTAGCACTGCTTACGGATACGATGTTCACCTTATCGATAAAGCTGAGGTTTGTGGTATCGACAGGGTTGGCGATCCAGTTTACGCCCACAAAGCCCAACGCGTTCGGGTGTGAAGCGACATATCCGATCACTTTGTCGTGGGAACTCACCCGGGTTATATCGGGCGATGAGCTGCCCGCTGACAGGGCTTTCACGTTTTTGCCAAAAGGGCGCTTGTTGCAGAGTGAATCCTGAATGTAGCGGACCATGCTCGAATTGGGCGTGTCGAAGATTACGGCCAGAGAGTCTAATGGCGAGTCCGGGTTTATCTGTTTCCAGCTCTTGATTTCACCGGACATTATGTTTCTTATGTCGTTTATTGTCAAAAGGGTGTCTTTGTTCTCTTTATGTGTAATCAGGGCAATCCCGTCAATAGCAATTTTCTGGCTGCGTATGCGTTGTTTCCGCTTCTCGATTATCTCTTGCTCCCGGCCTGTCAGCAAACGGGTCCCGATAACCAGGCGTATGCTGTCCTCCATCAGCAAATCATAGGCGTTTTGTTCGGAAGTATAAACGGGGATGATGGCCGCCTCGCTGTTGAGCGATTCAAACACGTTGATCTCGGCTTCAATTATGGGAGCAAAGCTTTCATCCACAGCTATTTGTGCTATGCCAGAGGTCGTTGTGTCTGTTCTGGTGTACCTTTTATGACAGGACGACAGGAATAGCACCCCGATAATAATAAATAATAAAGGGGTTTGTTTTATACGATTCATTGTTCTTTCCATAACCTGTAACCTCTAAATATTCCGTAGGCTGTAAAGATAATCCCAAATGCAATCCTTATCCCTATGGAAATATTACCCTGGAACAAAGGAGTGAAAACCAATAAATAAGCGACTGACAGGTAGATGCCGACCATCACTATGCCCCGGATCAGCTTGAAACTTCTCATGTTGATATTACTTTTTACTTTGTATCGTACCATAGCGCGTTTTCTTGACGTAACCCTAATTTTGCAGTTTAAATACAACCGGCAGAGTGAAATAAACAGGAACCGCTTGTCCTCTCTGTCGCCCCGGTATCCATTTCGGCATCGATTGTACTACCCTGACCGCTTCCTTGTCGAGTGAAGGGTCAACTCCACGTACTACCTGTACATCGGATATGTTCCCGGTTTTGGAAACCACGAACTTGATGATCACCCTGCCCTGGATACCGTTCTCCTGGGCGATGACCGGATATCTGATATTGTCTGATAAAAACTTATTCAATTCTGAAAGGCCGCCCGGAAAAGAGGGATTCTCTTCCACCACTTCAAACGGCTTTTCGTTATCTGTCTTTTCCTCCACGATCACTTTGTTCTGGTTTAATTCGGCAATATCAATCCCATGTTGTTCGTCGGTACCCTTGACATTAGCAACGGAGATCTGAAGCTTGGAAGACTGTATCTCCTCTTGGGTTTTCATGCTTTCATTCTCCCTTACCTCTTCATCTTTTGCTATCACTGGAGGTACAAACTGGATGGTTGACTTCAAAGGGGGTGGCGGGGGAGCCTCTTCCTGTTTTATAATGTTTTCCTCAGGAACCTGTTTCTCAATCGGCAGATTCGATAATTCTACCGTCTCTTCCATGGGACCGAGGTCTCTTTTTGTCAGGTTCTCCACCACTCCGTACAATTGAGGCATTACAGCGATAATTGCTGTAATGAGCGCTACTATAAGGAATGCGGTAATATGCCTTTTGGATGAAGCTTGGCGCAATTTATACGCGCCGTATCCTTTATTCCTCCCTTCGAATATCAGGTCGCACCATTCAGTGGAGTTTATGTTTATAAATTTATCCATATTATATGATGTCTATATTTATTGGTTGCGAGGCGCTAAGTGTGCCGCACCGTAAGCGCCCTTGGTCTTATAGTTCTCTACAAGGAAACGGTCACCATCCGTGACATCTACAATGGCGTATTTTCCAACGCTGCATATTTGCATCTCATCAAGGGCATCTACCAGGTTCTTATAATTGGATGTTGACATCGGTTTGATGATCACCGTAAGGGCATTCATATCGCCTTTTATATCCTTTGAACGTTCACGGAACTCCTCCTCCGGCATCTTGTTTCCTTTTTCCGCCCGTTCGAGTTTCAGCTCGCGCATCCGGTTTACGGCATTTTCGTTCCGTTCCAGGAGAATACTCCGCAATCCTTCATTGGAGGTGTTGGACGAATAGGTTGTTTCCTTTAAAACAGTATAATCGCTGTAGGCACTTTCGTCGAGCTTGCCCGGATAATAATAAACTTTGTCTTCTCCTCCCAGCAGGAGGGTGATCGCCTTCGACTCTTTCACCTTCGGCGCCTGGTCTTCTTCTACTTTCTGGTCCGAAGGCATCGCGATCTCCATAACCTGTGGTTTGGAAAGCGTTGTGACAAGCATGAAGAATGTAATAAGCAACATGTTCATATCCACCATGGGGGTGAAATCTACGCGTAGCGTTATCTTCTTGGGCTTTCCTTTTTGTGCCTTGCCTCCGCCCGTATCTATATTTGCCATAATTTATCCATTAAACGTTATTTAAAACCCTTCCGGCGCGCCCCTGAGCACGGTTATCAAACTATAACGGTTGGCCTTTATCTTTACCAGGTTTTTCATTACCGTCTCAATGAGCGGATAAGGGGTTGCCTGGTCGGCTTTTATCGTTATTTTCATTTCACTATCGATTTCCCTTGCTGTCCGCACCCAGTTAATAAACTGGTTGTTTGTGCTGTCGCTTGGAATGCCGTATTGCCTCATTGCTTCATCCTGCTCCCTGAGGGGTAAATCTAGAAAAGCGGGAAGACGGTTCATCGGTACACCGATAAATGGCTGTTCCAGAAAAGCTTTCTTTTGCCGGTCGTTCAGCGTAACCCCATATTCGTCTGACATCTTCTCCAGCGCTTTCATGCGTACTTCGGGCCGGTCGATGCTAACAAATACTTTACCCTGCAGATCGACCAGGATATTGATCACATTGTATTCGGGCACCTTGAATTCCAGTATGGATGCCGGGGCGGTTACCCTGACAGGTTCCAGGGGCAGGAAGGTTGAAGTGAGCATGAAGAATGTAAGCAGGAGTACCGTCACATCGCTCATGGCGGTCATATCGATAAGGACGTTATGTTTTTTTACTTTAGCCATTTTTTGTTGAATTAATTTTAATCCGAATAATCGTTCCTGTTACTTCATCAGTCCGCCATGGCGTTTTACGAATGACTGGCCTATGGCGAATCCGATCTCGTCGATAGCATTGGCCATTGTCTGGATCCTTCCGGAAAAATAGGTATAGGTAATAATGGCCAAAGCGCCGGTGGCGATTCCCAAGGCTGTGTTCATCAGGGCTTCCGAGATTCCTACGGCCAAGGCGGTGGAATCGGGTGCGCCTTCGTGCCCCATTGCCGAAAAAGCCCGAATCATACCCAATACGGTTCCGAACAACCCGAATAATGTACCTAAAGTAGAAATGGCGGCAATAATGTTGAGGTTCTTTTCGAGATACGGCAGCTCCAACGTGGTGGCTTCGTCAACCTCTTTTTGGATCAATCCGGCCTTGTCGGTATTGGTGATGTTAGTGATGTCTTCCACATCTTTATAGCGTATCAGCCCCTCTCTCACTATATTTGCTATAGATCCTTTTTGCTCGTCACAAAGCCTGGTTGCCCCGTTGATATCACCCTCATCTATTTTTTGTTTTACTTTCAATACAAATTGTTCGTTCTTTTCTTTACCGCCGGCCCTGTTCAATGCCAACCAACGTTCAATGGAAAGAGTCAGTACTGTTAATAATAATGTGATAACAAGAGGGATAACATATCCTCCCTGATAAAGGATGCCGAAAACGTCGCCGGATAAAGGATGCCCTTTATCATCGAAATGGCTTGGGTGGCCGCATATACCGAAGAAAAAAACCGATGCGATGATTAAATTTCCGAGAATGATTAACCCGGCTGAAGCTCCTTTACTTTTTGTTTGTTTTTTTGTTTCCATAACGTAATTCAATTTAGTTTTAGTTATTAAATATCCAATAGAACTCATACTGAATAACAATATCCTGCCGAACCCATGCGGCTGCCCGGCTTAAGTTTACAGGATCTCTCTTGTGGAAAACAGCGGACAGACCGATCGTATAAGATTGTAAATGAACGTAACCCGATGAAGTATTACTGCGCTTAGAACAAGGTGTTTGATAAGAATTAAGATGCTTGCAGCAACAGTACTTCTTTTATGGGATTGCCCGGGGAGGTATTCGGTGAAAGTAGTGGAAAGGATAGATTAGTTTGGTTATTGGAAGCCCGATCTGGATGATCCTGAAGAATTCCGAGTAAAAGAGTATAAAATTGTTGATTTTGTCTTCAATGGCGAATATATCAAAATAATTTCCCCCATAAAGATAGGAGAAAGTAGCCAATACAAAAAGAGTTGTTTTATTTGGACAGTTGAAAAGAGAAAACAGGTGATCCATGGCCGAATCACATACAAATTTCAAATCGTTTGAATTATTATTCTCCTGAATTTTCTTAATATTTTTTCCCGGCGTATCGGTCAGAAGAAAATGACTATGGTCGGTTTCGGTTTTATCTGAAAAAAGAGAGGAGACGGCAGGTAACAGGGCAAAAGAACCTGTCGTATAATCCAATGGCAGGAACTGTCCGGGCATCGACTGTAAAGTAATGGAAACACAAAACAAATATATAAGAATCCGTTTCATTGTTGTCACCCAATAAACTTAGTCGTTTTTAATTTTCTTGCACCATTTCAAATAAATTTGACCCAGCCTTCCCGCTATGGCAAATTTCAAACAAGTTTTACTTTACGTCCTTCCTTCATCGTTTTTACCCGACCTTAATTTGTAAAACGGTTAAAAACAGCTGTGAGATTATTCGCAGTAAAGATAATGAAAAAAATTGTTTTGAAAATGGGGTTTTCTATTCTGCTTTAGATTATTTAACGCAATTTTCTTGCTGCATAACAAATATTGAATATAGCCTTTGCTTATTTGAAGCTGACATCTCAATTTTTCAGGATGAAAAACAGGATAGTTGTGAAGAATATAATATTCCAATCAACATTTTGCTTATATTTACCGTCAAATATTAAGAAACTGTTGATATGATTATTGCAATTGATTTTGATGGAACCATTGTTGAGCATGCTTACCCAAAAATAGGAAAACCCATTCCTTTTGCAATCGAAACACTTCGCATGCTGCATAATGATGGGCACCAGCTCATTCTTTGGACGGTACGAGAGGGCAGGCTGCTGCAGGAAGCCATCGATTATTGCGAGCGAAACGGCATCTGTCTTTTTGCTGTAAACGCGAACTATCCCGAGGAAGACAGGGAAAACTCTCCCCGCAAATTAATGGCGGATTTGTTTATTGATGATCGTAATTTAGGCGGGCTCCCTGATTGGGGAATAATCTATAAGGCAGTTGAAGCAACCGTGAAAGGGGAAAACTCGTTTAATGCTATTATGAACAATGCTCCCGTACCACTAAAAAAAGAAAAAAGAGGGTTCAGGGGATTATTTAAATGATGAAATAACAAAATTCATCAATAACAGCGCTGTTGATACTAATCTTCTGTGAGTTATATGCTTACTCCTATTTCATTTTCGGAGTCATATATCCGAAATTATATTGGCTAAACGACCATGCCACCTTTTGTAGCATCTGTTGCTAACCATGCAATACCTTGTCCATATCAATCACGGGCCAGGGTTTGTAATCCCTCCATGCTCCCCGGGTAAAATCGGGAATTGCCACAGAACAACTCTTGTTCAACACCGACCGTTCGGTCAGTTCTACCAGCGAAGACCACGCTGCTGCGTCATATACGCTTTGATCCAGCGGATAGCCGTTCTGTAAACAGTAGATCAGACGCCAGTCCATGATAAAGTCCATACCCCCGTGGCCTCCTATCTGTTTTGCCCGTTCACCGATGAATTTACTTAACGGATGTTCGTACCGGGATAAAACCTCCTTCTGTTCTCCTTCTTTCAGGAATGAATGTGTTTCGGGTTGGATGGCCACTTTTTCATCCGGATATTTCACAGCCATGCCTTTTGTTCCCTGAACCAGGTGAATACGGGAATAGGGTCGTGGAGAAGTGGTGTCATGCTGGATCATTATACTTTTTCCCATAGCCGTATGAATGATGGTAGTATTCATATCCCCCAGCATATATCGTTCCGACAAGGTAATGCGTTCATCATCCTTTAAATTCTCCTTTGCCCAGAGTGCCAGCCCGAACTGGTTGGTTGAAACTGAGGACAGATATTCCATACGGTCTCCCTGATTTATCCCCATTATCTGGGCAATGGGCCCTAATCCGTGAGTAGGATACGGGTTTCCTGTATGATACCTGCTATATTCCAATCGCCAGTGCTTGTAATACCCGTTGAATTTAGCGTCACGCAAATCATGGATATAAGCTCCTTCTGTATGTATAATTTCTCCGAACAATCCCTGACGTGCCATATTGAGGGTTGCCAGTTCGAAAAAATCATAGCAGCAATTCTCTAGCATCATGCAATGCAACTGCTTCTCTTCCGCCTTATCTACCAGTGCCCAGCAATCTTTTACGGTCAGCGCGGCCGGGACCTCAATGGCTACATGTTTACCATGGTCCATCGCATACAGGGCAATAGGGACATGGAGTTCCCACGGAGTGGCATTATAGATCAAATCGATATCGTCCCGTTCACACATTTTCTTCCAATCCACCTCTCCGGTATATATCGCCGCCTCTTTCCGTTTATTATTTTGCAGTGTCTTTTGGCTGTTCCTGATCCGTTCCTGATCCAAGTCGCACAGAGCCACTATCTCCGTACCTTCAATTTTGCTGAGCCTGTCCACTGCGCCGCCTCCCCGGCCTAATCCAACTACTCCTATACGTACTGTAGGGATTGGATTACAACGGAGCCCCAATACCGATTTACCTTTTGCGGGAGGATTTTGTTCATCGAAGGTATTTATCTTATCTATGTCCGAAACAGCATGATTCATTCCTTCTAATTTGCTCCCGAGCATCACAGCACTTCCTGCCAGAGAAGTCCTTAAAAATTGTCTTCTGTTAATTGCCATAATATTTTATTTTGTATGATTGCGACTAAAATCGTCTGACGATATTTTACGACTTTACGTTCATTGCGAGCTATGGGTACCCCGTGAAACATCTAAAGGTCTCCGCTTTCGCCGTATTCAGTATTTAAGTTTACTCTCTTGTACGAATAGCTATAGCGCATGTGTTGCACAAAAATACAATTTTTTTTGGATAATTGGTTTAAAGCTATGATATAACGTTGATAAAATCAGAAAACAGACTTTTCCCTATAAACGTGTAGGATTATGGGGTTATATTTCAGGAACATTTCCCTGGCCACATCAATGGCTTCGCCGTTAGGAGCAGAGGAGTAACAATTCTTTTTTCGGAGACGGACAGGGAAATAGTCCGAAAGTTTGGCATAATAATCGTTGAGTAAGCCGCTCCATTGTTGGTCTCACCAGTTGTTATCCGGGTGGGCATCAACACTCTTGACGCTTTACATGGAAAACGGTATATTTGTGTTTTCGCCTTGCTGTCAATGCCCAACACGTCAATCGAGTTTAATGCAAAAGTGCAGGCATGGTCGTCATTCTCCAGTTTTTCCAGGAGGACCTGCTCTGCCAACTCCTTTTCCCCTAAAGAATACAAGGCTTCCGCTGCCACGATCGCCACGTTCGGAAAATTATCGGCAGATGCCTTTTTCAAAGCCGGAACGGCAGGCCGGGCCTTTTCACCTAGAGGAGAGAGTGCTCGTTTGTAACCTTTATAAGTAATACTCCTGTCTCCGCAAAGAAAGAGAAAAAAGGTTTATGGACTGGCTTAAGTTGAGGGACGGACATTAAGGTGGATAAGTTCATTTTTTAGGGATTAATTTATTTTTTAATCGTCCACCGGTGATGTTATTAAAAAAACCACGAACGGGATAATTCGTCATAAACCGATCCAGACCTGTACGGTAGCTTGTGGGAAATGATGCCAAAACGAGTAGAGATGCAATTTCAATCAAATTCCTGTCGACAATCCAATAGTTCCCATCTGCATAAAATTCGGCAGCGGCACTACTAAAAGGAGGATAGGCAAAATAATAAAGGGATAATAGTATGATTCCCAATAGTTTGGCAGGCCTTTCGAAAAGTCCTAAGAACAGACACAATCCAATTAAAATTAACCCCCATATATTCAACACGTCAATATAATGTATTGCCTTGTCGGATTGCGCCCACATCTTGAACAAAGGAGCCAGTGGTCCTGTACTGTTTAACAGGAAAGAGCGCGATGACCAGACACCGCCGATATATTTAAACATTCCTTCATAGAGGAAATGCCACCCGATGACTACCCTTAATACGGTTAGTGTTATAATCTGCCTGGAAGAATATTTTGTTTCCATTTTTTATCCAATAAAGTATTGTTCATTTTGCTTATCCCAGAAAATAGGTTTTTTGTGTAAATATGCCAGGTTCGCCAGGCAGAAAGTAACGGTTTCTTCGAACCCCTGATCAATGCCACAACTCACTTTTCCTTGTCCTCTGATGGCATCTATCCACTCTTTTAGGTGTAAGAAAGTAGCATCGATCACCTTTCCATCGATAAATGTAGGGCCATAGCCGCTTTTAAAATAACTGGTCGCCGTTGCAGAAGTGATGCCATCTACCCCTACGCGGGCATTTGGCGCATAATAATAAAACGGCTCCTCCGGATCTTCCGCAACATCTTTATATCGCTGGGAATTTGGATCTTTATAGAGCATGATTGCTCGGTCTATTTCCATCGTCGCTTCTGAACCCAAGACCTTGGTCTGTCGATAAATACCGCTTTTTAATGTACCATCGTAGGTCATTGTCAATGCTCGATCCGGATAATAGAATATAGCATTGAATACGTCGGGCAAATCATCAATACCTACATTATAAAAGAAATGGCCACCTATCGCCATTACAGATTCTGGAATGCCTATTTCGAAGACTTGATTTACACAATCATAAGTGTGCGAAAAATCATTTCCTATCATGCCCGTACTGTAATCGTTATATCTTTGCCAGTTGAAATAGCGTTTACTGTCAAACTCATGCCATGGAGCATTACACAAAAATCCTTTCCAATCTATTGTTTGATGGTTTCCCAAATGGTCAAACTCCCTTTCCCGTATCCATGCTCCGAAAAGAGAGTTCCTGTTGGTGAATGTCTGGATCATTGATACGTCGCCCAATACTCCTTTGCGGTATAATTCTCTTCCCAATTTATAACTCATCTGTTGTCGATTCTCATGGCCTATTTGAAATACGATATTGGAGGCGTTTACGGCTTTTTTCAATTCGATCGCTTCTTCTATACTGTGGCACATCGGTTTTTCTAAATATACGTGTTTTCCCGCCTTTACCGCGTCTATTGTAATTTGAGCGTGGCTGTGATCGGGAGTTGCCACAATGACCGCATCAATATCCTTGCTGTGGATCATATCTTGATAGGTTTTGTACCGTTTAATTCCGGACAAGATTTCCGGAGTATTTCTCTCTTCCCTAATGTTGTTCCTTGCCACCTCTATTCCTCTTTCCGCGTGAACATCGAATGTATCGCAGATACCCGTGATATCCACATAGAGGTTTTCATGTCTTTTCTGATACGGCAGCCACCGGTCATATTGCCCGTCAGTCTTCATCTTATTCACATAATCCGGATGAAAATAACCGAAAGAGTTTAAGAGGGATTCGCCCCGCCAACCGTTTCCGATAAGTCCTATCCTTATTCTCGTTTGTTCATTACCCGTAGAGCTGGGCAACCTCTCGTTCATCACATCAAACTGATCAATATCCAGTAGCCGTTTTGAATCGACGCGACGATCATCCAACACTTTCAGTATGTTTTTGGTCGACCCTATTGAATATGCACCCAGGATGGGTACAGTTGAAATTCCCATCAAAAAATCCCTTCTTTTCATACGTACCTTTCTTATTAAATTTTATTATTGTGAATCTGAAATTTGCAGCATAATTTTTACACAGTAACTGGTACAGTTTAGCCAATCAATATACCCGCTTTCCTTTTTTTGACGTTCATTCAATTGCCAATAAGTAGGGTACCGCCCTGTGCTTGCGTGTTGAGCTACTGTTACGGCATTTGCCAACTCTATCATTTTAGCTTTGTATACCTCATTTTTTGTTGCTTTATAACCGGCCAGGTAGGCTTCCATCATATTGGCTACACTTGCATTGATTGGTTCATAGCATGCATATTGTTCCAATACACAAGGGGTTATCCACTCATCAACGTTGTATTGCTTCTGAGGCATTGGGCTCTCCCAAATAATAAATTGATCTTCGCAAAAACGCAACAGATCATTAGCTACTGAAAGAAATTCCTTCTTTTGGTTTATGTTTTGAAACAGGTAAATTGCAAAGGCGCTTGCTTCATCTTTCGATAAATTTTTATACGGTTCTACCGGTGCAATATCCTCAAATTGACCGGACCAATTATATGTCTTTAACGGATTATTGATGATCCAATCATAAGCTTTTTTTCTCGTATCGACATATTCTGTTACAGCGTACTGTGATTCTAATCGATCCAAAAAGTTGATTATTCCGATGGGAATGCAGTCGTTTTCCGTTACGGGAGAGCCATCCATCCATAATTTCAATTTCCAGGTTCCCGATGGTTCCTGAATTTTTTTATACGTCTGCGCGATTTTTAAAGCAGCTTCCTTGAATTTATTATCGCCGGTGATTTCATACAGGTCTAAATAGGTAGAAGCAGTTTTTGCCGGATAAATTGTCATGAATTGATTTTTAAATGCTTTAGATGTGCGCTGCTCTCCCGCATAAGTGGGAGGGAAGAACTCCAACGGGCTACCTTTAGGCTCACTTATGCTTATAAGGTATTCTGCTGCATTAATAGCTATTTTCTGCGCTTTTTCCCGATTCGATTCTGAGATTTTTGCATACTCAACCATACTTTCGATCACGGCTCCTATTATTTTTGACGGATAACAATATAAATTGTATGAGATCGTGTCTGGAGTACCGTTGAGTGCCCAATTTTGTATGTGCGGTTGATTAAACTCGTACTCCAATGCCATTTCTGCGCTTTTTCGGTAGTCCAATACTTTTTGATGATAAGGTCCGTTATAAAAAGCGGCTTTATAGAACGTAAATTCCTGCTTGTCGATTTCGTTCTCCATCTTATCTATCCCGGAAACACTCAACTTCACGAAACCAACAGGTAAATCGTTCCAGATGGCGGATAAACTTTCACAAGGATCTATCGATTCAAAAGTGTATTCTTTATTGTCGACTCCTCTTGCTGAAAAAACATATTTTTGTGCGTTAGGAACAGGATCAACTTCAAAGTATGGAGCATAAATAAATTGTTGGGAGTACCTGTTCCAAAAAAGATTTTCATAAGGCCTTACCGGTTTTGATGATTCTTGACGTGTAATACGGTTAACTTTATCGTATTGAATTGAATCCTTTTTTTTACATGAAATGAGCATTATGAAAAAAAACACTACAATAATGGCTGTGGTGGTTGGTTTAAAAAAGGTGTATGACATAATGTGTTTATTGTAAATTATTTATATTATTTATTTGTTTTTCAGAATCCGGATTGTTGCGCCAAATCTTATATGTTCCATAATTTCCTGAGAATTGCAATGAATTGGCATTTTCTTTAACCTTAAATTTAAAATGTGTATTGTTTTCTTGTTTACGTACATACCACAGACCCGGCTTCAATCCAGTCAATATAACTTTTTGGTCGAAATGATCCAAAAGGCTGATATCAAATGAATCGGGAAGTAACTCCGATTTTGAAGGCAATACAACAAGATAGTCAAGGACTTTAATTCTGTATTCCGTGTTCGTCTCATCAAAATGAACCGATGGAGGCTTTACACCATCAGCTGCCATCAGGAATACATTTAAAAATGTATCTTTTTTATTTGCCTGTTGGGGAGATATTACAAGCTGGTACCCCTTTGTTTCAGGTTCATGTGTGCTGATTGCAGGCAAGGGTGTAGTCGGATTAATGGTATCCTGACTGTTCCAATACACCGTTTTTCTATTTGTTTTTGCAGGCAATAATGTTTTAATATGAGTCCACCCGATAGGTCCCGTCTCTTCCCTATTGTGCAGTAGAATTGAAGAATCGGAAATAAGAGGTTCTTTTATTGTATTTATCTTCCAGAATTTTTTAAAATCGGCGTTTGAAGAAGTGATATTGTCCAATACTACAATAAAGGCCGGCACTTGCTTATTCCCTGTATTCACAAAACAGAATGTTTTGGTGTAGTTTCTAACTTTGGATGAATATGCATTAGCCAGATCGACCTTAAAATAGCTATACTGAAAGTCACTGTTCTTATATTCTATGTTTGAGGCAAGGACAACACCGTTACTGAACCACTGATCATGTAGCGTATCAAAAACCGATTTAGGACTACGTTGGTTAAATCTGGTTCCGCCGTCATTGATCAAATCTTTTCCAAACGACTCATTGGGATCAACAACGAGCATCATACTGTGGGAGACGGATCGTTTATTGAAATTAAAATCGTAAGGCGATCCGTATGAGATATAAAGTCCCAAATCACAGACTTGTAAGCCATGGTAATAAATTTGGATGGCTCCGGCATCTGCATGTTGATGGTTCCCAAAAAGATACCCTCCTCCTTTAATTTCAGCAACTACGTCATCACTCCCGGGCTTCATATTCCAGCCGGTTCGGGAGATAAGGGATCCGGTAACATTTCCCGTAGAAAAAGCTAATGGGAAATGACTGTAATCTTCAGAGGGAATCAGTTCCGGATTATTCAGCAACAGAAAGAGAATCGGGTTGTCAGGTACCCCTCCTTGGCGTTGAAGTTCTGCTTTCAAAATTGCATTTTCAGAATAACAGTAATCCAATAACAGCATTTCGGGTTGTCCCCAATAATAAGGTTTCATTCGGTTTACCTCTCTGAACACATCGCCGTCACGGAACAGCTGTCCGTTGGGCAACCGCATATACATCCAGTAAAGCGGCAGTTCTTTTATGTTGTCGTCGAATACCTGCCGGCCGGACATTCTATAAAAGAGCCAGGCTGCATTCATTTCCCACATATGCCGGTATGCCCCATAGTCCACGCCTTGACTGGGACGGGGGGATTGATATTGAAACCGGCGCATAGGAATCAGTTCTTCTAAAATAAGGTAAGACGTGTATTTGTATGGAATGGGGTCTTGTTCATAAATGGCGATACTCATGGACAATAAGTCTCGATTAACCTGAGCTTCTGCGGCGTGTCCGTTTACAATGCTTTCTTTAAACGGAGGCCAGCCGATGCTCATTTTTCGGGATAAATTCATCATACGGTCATAAAGCTGTTTTTTTTCTTGCTTCGTCAATAA
Organism: Bacteroidia bacterium 43-41; assembly: GCA_001898165.1. GTDB lineage: Bacteria > Bacteroidota > Bacteroidia > Bacteroidales > Dysgonomonadaceae > Petrimonas. The sequence continues at coordinate 16,455 of MKTD01000061.1, read as the reverse complement.
ACCGTTACACCAATCGTACACAAGAGCCGATACATAAATTGTGTGTCCTATGTCTCGGGTTATATCTCCATAGTTTATATTCCCGTATTCCAATACGGATAAATAATTTTTCAGGGTGTTAATTGCTTCCCGCCCAACCTTTTTGTCATCAGTCATCAAATAGTAGAAAGCTTTAGTTTGCACTTTCCTTTCTAAATCGGTAGAATAGGGTATCTCTTTCCACGGGTAAAAGTGAAAGGTGAGTTCTTGCAAAGCATCCTTTTTTACTTGTTGCCACACACTGCGATTTTCACCTTTGGCCAAACGTGCTTTAACAACCGATAACGACTCTCTGTTAACCCAAAGGCGGGGATGACCTTCAGGAGGAACGATGGGAGGTTGATAAATTTGAACCGCTTTTGGAACTGTAACCGGAAAATATTCATTTATTACAATTTTTTCAAACTGAATACCTTTAGGAAGCCAGATTCTTAGAAGCGAATCAGGCTCAGTTATCAAAAAGTCCCCCAGAACATGGTGCGTGTAATTTCTTGCATCCGATACAATTCTTTTTGTAATGCGTTGGCCTCCGATTTGCATCTTAATATTTAGATCATTTATGGGGCCGTCCGGAAACAGGGTTCGTTTCACGTGACTGCTCAATAAATACCTCCCCCCCTTAGGGATACGGAGGGGAAATGTTATATCGGCTTCTCTCCAAACCTCACCCTCCGCATCCCTTTTAATGCTATCTTTTAGTTCTAACAATTGATCATTACTCGTTCTCCTAACGGTATTAGGATTAATACGCGCCTCTTTTGAAGTCAGCGACAACTCAGTGCTGTTGCCATTTTGTTGAGAGAACAAAGCGGCGCTAAGAAATAACAAAAGTAAACTAGAAAAAACATATCTGTGAACCATAAAATAAGTGTCATCCAATACTATAAAAAGCACAATAAAATCCATGATAGCAATTGATCTGACTAGTCACTCTCATTATTTCCAGCCCGGATTTTGCGTTAATTTAGGATTTAAATCTATCTCTGTCTGGGGTATGGGCCACAGGTAATAATGGTCGGGAAACCCTCTTTGACGAATTTTTACTCCGGTAAATTCTGTCATCCAGACCCCATCTACCACTTCTTTTCCAATCTTCCATCTCCGGATATCTGAATAGCGTTGTCCTTCCCCACAAAACTCTATCATTCTCTCGTGCTGAATTTTTTCGAACATTTGCGCTTTATCCAGTCCTGTAGGTATAGAGGGCATGCCTGCACGGGTACGAACCAAGTTTATGGCATCATAAACAGACTGGTCAGGAGCGCCGAGGGCTTCGTTTTTTGCTTCCGCATACATCAGTATTACGTCAGCTAAGCGAATGAGTGGAAAATTTTGAGGCATGTTATCCTGCAAACCATATGCAGACCCTGTTTCAACAAATTTCCTCCAGGAATAACTCCCGTTTTTCCATACAGGCACATAGGCGTCAGGAGCATTAACGACTGGGAATCTGTAAATTAGGGGAATACTGTTTTTTCCCACAAATTCTGCCCAGGGAACTATTATTGACTGATGCAAACGGGGGTCTCTGTTTTCGAACAATTTTCTTACGGAGGCTTCGTCTTTCCAATCGGCAGGATTATCAGGGTTAAAAGTCTCTCCCTCAGCATTTGTATACTTATTAAAATCAAAAGGGGTACCGTCTATCATCTCGTAGGAATTGACCAATTTAGGTGTCGGACGCGTACGCTGTGAACCGGTTGTCGTCCCCATGGCGTTTCCATAGTTCCGATCGGTTGCGATACCGTGTCCCTTCTCAGCGATATATTGTACATCGAAAATGACTTCGCTGTTGTTGTTCCCCGTTACACGAAACAAATCATGATAGTTGTTCAGTAATTTCCGATCGCTTTTTTCCATGACCTCCTTAAAATCAGCAGCCGCTTTCTCGTATTGTTTTGCCCATAAATGCGCTTTCCCTCTCATAGCCAACGCAGCCCATTTAGTGGCGCGTCCCACATTTGTTTGATCATAGCTTTCCGGCAAATATGAATAGGCATCCGTCATATCACGCACAATAAATTCATACACCTCCTCATTCGTATTACGTGCCTTATAAGCTTCGTCAACATTCATGGGAGAATCATAAAGAGGAATTTCGCCAAAAAAATCCCAGAGTTTAAAATAGAAATACCCCCTGAGAAACAATGCTTCTCCCAGGGTGCGTTTCTTGATATCCTCACTCATCTCAATCCCGGGTATATGCTTTATCGCTGTGTTTGCCCGGTAAATACCTTTGTAAAATATACCCCACGAGTTGGCATAGAAAGAAGCATTAGCCGGAAAATTTCCGGTAGTGAGGCCTGTTGACCATGACTGATAAGAAATATCGGTAAAATCGTCCATCATGCCATATATTACTATGCTATTGGTAAATTCACGGTTGGCATGATACAACGAATTAATACCCATTATCGCATCTTCCTGCGACTTCCAAAAGTTTCCTTCAGATAATCCCACTAATGAATTGCGATCAAGAAAATCATTGCAAGAAGACAAAATACAAACAGCCAGTAGAATTAATATTTTTATACTCTTTTTATTTTTCATGACTTTTTTTTTATAATGTTATATTTAAACCAATCACCCACTGCTTCATCAAAGGATAAGACATGCTTGGATTTTCCGGATTGTATCCCTCAAAACGTGTAAACGTGAAATAATTTTCCAGGTTTGTATATATCCTTAACCGGTCAATGAAAAGCTTGGACGTTATTTTTGTTGGTAAAGTATAACCTACCTGCAAGGATTTAATCCTGAAATAGGAGGTATTGTATAACCAATAATCGCTATAGGCGGTATTAAGTGAAGATCCTGATGTTAACAAACGGGGATAAACTGTCGATTTTTTTTCAGGAGTCCAACGGTTTAAGATCTCTTTTCGCAACAGGAAACCTTCATTGATATTGAAAGTATTAAAACCATCATTCCCCCAATACCCTTTTACGCCGCTGACACCTTGTCCCACAAGATTAAAGTCCAGACCTTTGTATGCTGCTCCGAGGTCTATTCCGTACGTCATTTTAGGAAGAGGAGAATAATCTTTAATAACCCGATCCTCGTCATTAAATATTTTGTCATTATTGGCGTCTTTATATAGCATGTCACCGGGTGAGGGAGTTCCTCCGACATAAGTCCCAAATTTATATCCATCCGCTAATAACTTGTCTATTTCAGCCTGGTCTTGTAGGATATGGTCAAATTCGAGCAAATAATAGCTATTGAGTGATTTTCCTTCCGTTGTGATTGTAGTTCCGTCAATTGATTTTTCGCCATTGAATTTTATCACTTTATTATTCACAGTTGACAAATTTCCCCCGATATTGTAAGAAAAATCCTTCCCGATATTGCCCAGGTAGGTTAATTGAAGTTCGAAACCCCTATTCTCCATCTCGGCAATATTTTGCCAGGGAGGAAGGAAATTCCCCATTACCAGAGGAATTGGAATTTTAGTTAAGATATTGCTTGTGATTTTATCATAATATTCGGCGCTTAACGATAATCTGCTCTTTAACAGAAGTAAATCTAGTCCTATATTAGTAATCGTTGTCGTTTCCCATTTTATTTTGCTGTTTGCGATTTCAATCGGGGCTACCCCTTGTTGAAGCTGGTTGCCAAACGGGTAAAGAAAAGAGCCATATACTACTTGATAAGTATAATCTCCAATTCTGTTATTCCCCAGTTTTCCCCACGATCCTCTTAATTTAATATCATCAAAAACTGTTTTTAATGATTGAGCAAAAGGTTCTTCCGTTAATCTCCAACCGGCCGAGAAAGAGGGGAAAAACCCCCATCGGTTGTCTTTCGCAAACCTTGATGATCCGTCATAACGGGAATTTATCTCAAGCAGGTATTTGTTTTTGTAATCGTAATTAATACGTCCAAAATAAGACTGAAGGGCGTCATCTGTCCCGGATCCGGTAATCGATTCAAGATTGACGCCTACATCCATGATGTATATAGCATCGTCCCCCAATATGTCGTTTTTCTTTGCATCGAATTTATCCATCCGGTTGTATTGTTGATCGAATCCGACCAATGCCGTCAGGTGGTGATGGTCCAGAAAAGAGGCGTTGAAGCGTAAAAGAGAATTAAAAATCATTGAATAATCTCTTCTGCTGCCGTTGAATAAGCTGTTGATGCTCGGCTTTTTTTGATATTCAAAATCTGTTTGTAAATTCCACAAAGCATATGGACGGGTATATTCCCAATTACGGCGGTTATCGTAGTTAAAACCCAGACTATTTTCCCAATCAAAGAAATGTAAAAATTTTGTTTTTACATAAAACTTTAATCCTAGTTTCTGTCTTTCATAGTTTCCCCGAATATTATCTATATAGGCACGCGGATTTGACCCTTGGGGAAGCCCTTCAAACATCTCGCCGCCATAACGTCCGTCCTTATATTTGGGAATGACGCCCGGGGTAGTATTTCTGATATTGTTAAAAAAACTCGTTACATCAATAGGATCCCTATCCGACCAGGTTCCGAAGGCGATTCCCCCTAGCTCCAATCCATTGGATATTTTTGAGTCGGCACTTAACCGAAATGTATATTTGGTATAACCTGAATTATCAATAATTCCTTTATTATCCAAATAACCGAGGGATAAGTAAAATCTGCCTTTTTCACTGCCGCCTCTTGCTGTCAGGTTATGCTCGGTTAAAACAGAGGTGTTTAAAATCTCATCATACCAATCTGTATTAGGATATAAAATGTTACCTGATTCGGCTTCCTTCCTCCAGTTGTCGATCAAACTGACAGGATATTTTTCACGTCCTTCCGATTCGTTGACTAACTCCATATGGGTTGGCATATCATTGATAAACTCTATCTCTTTTGCAGCACTCTGCCACCCCATATATCCATTGTAAACAACATTAACTTTACCTTCAACACCCCGTTTGGTGGTAACCAGGATAACACCGTTGGCAGCCCTTGAACCATAAATTGAGGAAGAAGATGCATCTTTTAAAACAGAAACACTCTCCACATCACTGGGATTTACATCATTCAACGCTCCCGGCACTCCGTCAATAATAATCAGAGGCGATGCGTCGTTCATAGTTCCCTTCCCCCTTACAAAGATGTTTAAGTCCTCCGCACCTGGAGTGGCCGACATCTGGGAAATGTTGAGCCCGGCGCTTAAGCCGGTTAATGCGGAAGACAAGTTCAACGAAGAACGACCTGTCAATGCTTCGTCAAATCGAACAGACGATACGGCTCCCGTAAGGTTTGCCTTCTTCTGTACACCATATCCTACAACAACTAACTCTTCCAATGCCTGGGTATCTTCTATAAGTACAATGTTAAGAGTGTTTCTTCCCTCTGCAGACATCTCCTTTGTGTGATAACCGATGTAAGAAATGTTAATTTTGGCGTTATCTTCAACATCCAATGAAAACTCTCCATCCACATCTGTAACGGTCCCATTGGTAGTCCCGGCTTCAACAATATTTGCCCCTATAATGGGTTCTCCTTTTTCATCCATTATTTTTCCGGTAACTTTTTTTAGTGTTTTAATGGGTTGACTTTGTTTTTCTGAGGTTCGGTTCAGGACAATCTGTTTGTTTTTCAGGGTGTATGTAATATCCGTGCCGGCAAACAATTGAGATAAGACAACACTCAACTCTTTATTCTGAACGTTTACACTTACTTTACTGGTTACGTCCACAATTTCTTTGTTGTACAAAAAGCGATAACTTGTTCTGGACTCAATAGCAGATAAAACCTGTTCCAACGGTACGTTTTGCAAATTCAACGAAAGATTAACCTGTGCCTGTGCCTGGAATCCTGCGAAATGCAACCCAAAAAACATACATAGGAAGAGAATAATCGGACGAAATGCGTTCCTTTTTCTAAAATTTATCATACATGTTTTTGTTTGAAATGATTAAAGTAAAATAAAATTAACGAGCTCGTATATATAAGACGTTTCAAAAAAGAAATCCCACATCCGAAAGTCAAAATATCGAATATGGGATAAAATTTATTTATGTGTTCCTTCAGTTTTTTCGGGATACTTCAATTATTTTTTTCGGGTTCCGTTTATCTCCGTTAAAATCATAACGGATAGGGGCAGACATCCGCAACAATTCAAGTATTTCGTCTAACGATTCCTGTTCAAATGTAGCCCGGTAACGTTGTTTTGCCAATGCAGGGTCTTTCACGGAAATATCCACATTAAAAGTTCTTGCCACTCTTTTAAAAATATTTTCGAGAGTTTCATCCCTAAAAATAAGAATTCCTTCTTTCCACTTGCCGTACAATGAAGCATCCACGGTATATACATTGTATACGTCGGTATTTGTGTTCCATACAAATTGCCGGTTAATATCCATTTCCGTTTTTTTATGCAGCTGGGGCGATTCGATAAGAACACGACCTTCTTCCAAGGTAATTGTCCGGAGTGTATCGGAAAGATAGGCATCCACATTGAATTTCGTCCCGGTAGCCGTGATGCTTATACCGTCGGTCACAACAATAAAGGGACGTTTCGGGTTGGCCTTTACATCAAAAAACGCTTCTCCTTCCAGGAAGGTTTCCCGTTTGCTTTTTTTAAAAGGGATGGAATAAGAGAGCTTGCTGCCGGAATTGAGCCAAACGGTGGATCCGTCGGGCAGGGTTATTTGAGTATAAGTACCTTTGGGCGCAATGATCTCTTGTCGTGAAAAAGCGGCTTCTTCCTTGGATTGACGATTAAAAAACAAATACAAGGAAACCACTAACAACGGAACAACAATGACAGCCGCCGCTCGTTGCCACCACACAAGAAAACGGATTTGCCCTCTCTTCCCTTTTCTTATTTTTCTCACTATTTTTGCTTCTGCCTGATCGACGTGAATATCCTGAGCCGGAAATGCGGGGTGTGCCGCATCCCAGATATTTTTCATCCGGGCAAAGGTTTGTTTATTTTCTGCACTTTCGCCGCACCAGACAACCAATCGCTCTTTCTCTTCAGAAGAGAGGGTTTCGTTGAAAAGCCGGGCAATTAATATTTCTATATCTTGTTTCAATTTCAGTTCTTTTTGAAAATTATCATAAATCCCGTTAAACAGTTATTTCCTATACTAATAAGACGTTTCAACACCCCTTTTCCACATTTTTGAAACTATAAATAAAGTAAAAATAATATCCATAGAAAAAAATCTCTCAAATAATGGCGCAGGAACTTTAACGCTTTTCCTATTCTTTCTTCAATCGTTCTCTCAGACACCTGCAAGTTAGCGGCAATCTCCCTGTATTTTAATCCGTGAATCCGGTTCAACTCAAATGCCTGGCGATACTCTTCAGGCATTGCGTTCAACCCTTCTTTTAAACGGAATTCCAGATCAGAGTGCAAAATATACTGTTCGGTCAAAGAGTCCATGTCGTTTCCTAAAAATGCAACATAGTCGGCGTGGGCCCGGACAACTTTACTGTGTCGTAATTCGTCCAGGCATCCGTTTCGGACAGATTGCAGAAAGAAGCCTTTAAGAGAAGTCTTGATGCTAATGCTGCAACGGCGGCTCCAAAGATCCAGGAAAACATTCTGTACGATATCCTCACAAATATCTCTCCTGTCGGAAAGAATTGTTCCGGCGAACAGAACCAAATCTTTGTAATATTTATGGAATAAAAACAAAAAAATATCTTCGTCTCCTTCCTTCAACTGATCCAATATTTGCTGCTCATCGTACATTAACAGAAAAGAAATTTGATTGGAAACGTTTCCGCTGTTTTCTCTATTAATCAAGAATTATACGCTTCTGTTTCAGTTCATATAATTCCTTTTTATTCTTTCTAAACCGGTGCTACATAAGAATTGATTTAATTTTAATGACTGATATATAGAGAGTTAAATTATGATATCCTGATTATATTTTGTGCAAATATAATGGAAATATTTAGATCGTGGATAAATTCAGTGAAGAATTTGAAAAATAAAGGAAACTGCTCTTTATCTTCAGATATTATTCTGAAAACAAAAAATGCCGGCTTTGCTCTATCTGTATAACAATAACATCACGTGTTTTTTGACTTGGATCTTTCATCTCTTCGAAGGCGGTACACTCTTTTCCGGACGATTGCCGTTGCATGCTGCAACAATAGGGAGCGGTAACCCTAGCAATGCACAGAAGGTATGACGGAAAATTGTTTTCACGATTCTCATATCTTTTTTTGTAGTTTTACAGCGAAGCCGCCTCCGGGCGCAAGGTGTAGTTGGACAGTCTCACCCGATGTAACACTCCGTGTTTCCTTCCGGTAGTCGGTACCCTTGTGATGAGCGTTGGTGCCGTCACGGAAAAGGGTCATCTCGTACTGTCCTGAGGGAAGAAAGGAGAGATCTACCGTCATATCACGACTCTCCCAACCGGTGATACCGCCAATGTACCAATCGTTGTGGCTGCGGCGGGCCAGTGTTATATATTCGCCCACCTTGCCGTTGAGGGGTACGGTCTCATCCCAAACGGTGGGGACGGAGGCAATAAATTCGAGCGACTCAGGCTCACGCATGTACTCGGTGGGACTGTCGCACAGCATGTTGATCGGCGAGTTGAATACCACGTACAGGGCTAACTGACGACAGCGCGTGCCCTGGCTCATAGGCTCGGAGTTGACCGGCCGGTAGCTGCCGTGTGCGGCGTTGCGCATCGCTCCCTGAGTGTAATCCATTGGCCCTGCCGCCATGCGGATAAAGGGGACGGTGACGTCGTAGGTGACCATATCAACGCTCTCCGGGGACCACTTCAGCTGCTCTAAGCCGTGCACTCCCTCAAAGTTGAGGACGTTGGGCCAGGTGCGGTTCAGCCCGGTGGGTTTGTACATGCCGTGGAAATCGAGCAGCAGTTTATATCGTGCGGCGGTCTCGGAGGCGCGATAGATGAAGTCAACCAGATTTTGATCGTCGCGGTCCATAAAGTCAACCTTGAATCCCTTCACGCCCATTGCGGCATAGTGGCGGCACACCTCTTCCATATCGCGGTCGAAAGCGTGGTAACCGGCCCAGAGGATGATCCCTACGCCGCGGTCACGACCGTAGGCGATCAGCTCGGGAATATCGATCTCCGGGATCACCTGCTTCAGGTCGGCCTGCAGGTTGACGGCCCATCCCTCGTCAAGGATTACATATTCAATGCCGTGTTTCGAAGCGAAATCGATATAGTACTTGTAGGTATCGTTGTTGATGCCGGCTTTGAAGTCGACACCGTAGATGTTCCAGTCGTTCCACCACTCCCAGGCAACCTTACCGGGCTTGATCCAGGATGTATCGGCCAGTCGTGCGGGTGCTGCCAGGCGGTAAACCATATCGCTGGCGGCCAACGCGGCATCGTTGTCAGCCACTACACAGACACGCCAGGGGAAACTGCGGCTTCCTCCGGTCTTCGCTATGTAATCTTCTCTTTTGGTGACGCGCATCTGCAGCATGTTGTGTCCTCCCTGCTCCACGGTGGCGGGCACCTGTGCGAAGAGGCCCCTGAGGGTATGAGGTGTCTGTTCATCGGGAGTGAGGTACATGCCGGGGTAGGACTCCAGGTCGGCCTCGGTGATCAGAAGCCGTTTTCCTTCTGCTACGTCCGCCAACAGCGGCAGAAAAATGAGCCGTTCGCGGTCGATCTGCGAGAGGGGTGTGTGCACGTAGGTGTTCTCGAACGAGCTCTGCAGTTGGTCGCCACCCAGTCCCCCCTTCACATAAGGCACCCACGCATAGCGGTCACCCGTAAAGCGAAAGGTGGCCTCCTCCGAAGCGATGGTGAGCAATCCCTTACGGGTGGTGTGGAAGCGGTAGGCCAGTCCGTCGTCATATAAGCGGAAAGTGATGCCCCAGTCGCCGCGGAAGATGAGCAGCAGCTCGTTGTAGTTATCTTTCACTTCGGAGGATATCCAGAAGGGAGAGGGAATAGCTTTATCGGTACTCTGCCGTTTGGCGCGCAGCACGCGGGCATCGGGGCCGAGTTTCTCGCCGCCGGCCAGGGTGAGTGACACGGGTGAGGGAGTGATCAGTTGCTGGTCATCGTTAGCCAGGCTCCAGGTAAGTTGTTCACCTACGGTAATCCCGGCAGTCAGTTTCCCGTCGGGCGATGAAATACTGTATTGTTTTTGTGCATGTGTTGTTCCGCATACGATCAAGAGCATCAGTATTAGTTGACTTGTTCTTTTCATGTTATGTTTCTTTATGTTTGGTAGTACAAAGATAGGGATTTATTTTTTTTTGCTATCAACTTCATTTAATCTATATCTTCTATAAGTTTTACCTCCTGAATGAATGAGTTTACCTTCTTTGACGAGTTTGTATAAAGTTTTTCTGATATCAGAACTCCTGATCTGTTTATTGTAAATCATATGTTTAATGATATGATAATCCGAATAAAAATGGTGTGATTCAAGTTACCTTTATTTCCAAACGACATCAGTTGGAGAGTAAAGGAATCCGATTGGGCAGGAACCACATCCTGGAAGTGATGAACTTCCATAAACCGGTGGCCTCAACAATGAAAACTTCCTGGGATGAAGAAATGGAAATTATCCGCTGCTCAGAACTCGGAGAACAGGTAAGAGAAATATATCAAGTGGCAAAGATAATAATTGAAGAGATATTTGTGCAGATATTTTCTTCAAATGCGTTAAATCTCCGCCGGGTACTTCCGCTGTCAACCAGCCTCCCTTATGACCAATGTCCCTTACAGCTTTCATCACCACCGGCCAGTTGTTGTCCCCCTCAAGCAAATCCACCTTAAAGCCTTCCCGTAACCCTTTTGAGTTCATATTCTCACGGCTGAACTCCTTGATGTGCAGCCGCATGATACGTGACTTCAAGGTGTGGATCCAGTGTTCAGGTCAACCACAGCGCAACACATTCCCGATTTCGATTTTGCTTCAAGGACTTCAGACGTCCTGAGATCAACAGGGCTGTTCAATTTCACGCCATCGAAGCCCGCATCGCGGGCAATCTTGAATTTGTCCGTGAGCGGACCCTCGTCCCGGATCATCCCGAGGATCAACGCTTTTTTCAACGTCACCCTTGGCGGTTCTTGTTCCTCGGTCATGGATGGCGCCTTGTTTATGCCCGGCACAGATGCAAGCGGGGTGATGGCGGAAACTCCCGCCATCACCCCGCTGATTTGATAAAATCCCTTCTGTTCATTTTCACCTCATCTGAATGGCGTAATCCCCGGTATCGCAACGGGAAGGTCATACTTCGTATCCAGGGAAATATCTCCCGGGAATAATACCTCCGACGAGTTCAGCGCCTGGTCAAACGTGACGGTCTGTCCCGAGTAGGCGGCCATCCTGCCGGCCAGGGCCAGCAGGTTGGAGCGTGTCATCCACTCGCCGTCGTTTACCGGTTTATTAGCCCGGATGGAAGCGAACAATTCATCGTGCTCTACCTGGTACATGCCCCTTACCCCTGTCTGCCTGTAAGCTTCCGCGTCCGTGAATTTGGCCGCGTCGGCCAGGTTCCATGCGTTCTTTCCGGTAATTTTGTGTTCGCCGGTCCGGCAGTCCACGTAACATCTGCCGTCCTTCCCGGTCAACTCAACCGCGTATGAAGGGGTTGTCCCTTCCTGCTGGCGGCAGAAGAAATATATCTTCACGCCGCCATCATATTCGTAAGTCAGCCCGAAATGGTCGTATACGTTTCCGAATTTCGGATCGGTTCTCTTTTGCCTTCCGCCGGTACCGCTGATTTTCAGCGGGGCCTTGTCACCCATGGCCCAGGAGAACATGTCGATGCCGTGGATGGCCTGTTCAACAAGGTGGTCTCCCGAAAGCCAGTTGTAGTAAAGCCAGTTGCGGAGTTTGTACTCCATGTCGGACCACCCGCGTTGCCTTTCCTTGAACCACAGCTCACCGGTATTGTAGGTCGCTTCCCCTCCCAGAATTTTGCCAATCTGACCGTCCAGCACCCTTCCGAAAGTATCCCTTTTGGGTTGATGGTATCTCCAGCAGAATCCGGAAACCAGGGACAGGTTTTTTGCCCCGGCCTTCCTTGCAGTTTCCATCACCCTGCGTAAGCCGGGAGCGTCCACGGCAAAGGGTTTTTCGCAGAAAACATGCTTGCCGGCGTTGACGGCAGCCTCGAGGTGTTGAGGCCTGAAGCAGGGAGGAGCGGCCAGCAGGACGACATCCACGTCGGAGTCAACAAGTTTCCGATAGGCGTCGAGGCCGGTAAATTTATTGCTTTCCGGCACCTGCACCTTATTCCCGTACTTTCCCTTGAGGGTGTTGAATGAGGTTTGCAGCTGGTCTTCAAAAGCATCCGCCATTGCGGTCAGGATAACGTTCGGATCCGCATTCAATGCTTCTCCCGCGGCACCCGTGCCACGGCCGCCACAGCCGACCAGTCCCACTTTCAGCGTGTTGCTGTTGGATGTCCAGATGGAGTTGGAGCCCAGGGCAACTCTGGAGGAGATGATTGTGCCGGCAGTAGCCAGTCCTGCTGTTTTGATAAATTTTCTTCTTGAATAGTTCATTGTCGTAACAGTTTAATTGTATCTATATTCTAAATCTTTTTTTCTTTTTAAGGTTTCCGGAAAATAATAATCCGGAAGGCTACTCACGGCATGCTTCAAAATAAAGAATCCGTTTTTCATCTGTCTGAGCCCGGTAATCCGATCCGCTCGGGCTGATCATGATCTTATTCGCCCATTCTTTTTTAGAGTTGGCATTCCAAGATTATATCATACTTGTGATTGGGTTGAAGCGGGTGGATAATAATTTGGCCGCCTAGACAATGACATCCTTGTATGCTTCGTTACTTGTCAAACGGAGTGCATTACCGTAACTACAACCAATCATAAATCCAACGTCGTGGTTGTCCGTATAATATTAAATGGTGTCCAATGTTTCCGTTTGCTTGTTCCCTCCCTGTTTTTCGGCTTTCGACTCCAATTTTTTAGACGAACATCCGGTATCCAAGTGTCAGCAATGCTAAAATAGTAAAAAATAAAGTTGAATTTCTCATTTTCTATTGATTGTAACAACCGTTTCTATAATTCAGAAACGGTTGTTACGTTTAAAATTAAATAGTAGGCATTGCCGGCAAGCTAAATCCGTTCTGGTATGTATGGTTAATCCATTCGTTTGCCATATCCAGCGCATTAAATTCTGCAAATCTTCTATCAAATCTAGGGTGTCCATCCGTTACGTCATATTCATCTACCGTGACAATTTTAATTTTATCGGTTGGGGAGATGTTGGTGAATTTCATATTCTCGCCGTCCCATCGCAATTCCCGATGAAGTCCATGCAATCCGGAAAGACGGGTAGCAAGCACACCCATTACCACCATTTCATTGAATGGTCCTGAAAACTGAAAGTTGGAAGATGACTCTTTCCTGCTTGAAGGAGATTCCTTGCAGGCCCTGATCCAGTCTTGCTCGTGGGCATTAGTTGCCCAGATATTCCCGTTTCCTCCCTTTATTCTTGGAATAACCGGTTCGGGTTGTTTAAAATCAGCCATCCTGGAGGTTGGCAACAATGTGGGATTCATGCCGTAGCATCCGGTCATGATCTTTCCTTTTGTCCCGATCATGATAATTCCGCCATTCTCATCACCCATCATCTCTCCGTCCTTCAATTCCGTGGGACGGTCGGGTAACAATCCCCCGTCGTACCAATATACTTTTAGTTCCGGCATGTTTACCTTCCCTTTCGACGGACGCGCGGGGAATTTGTAAGTAACCACCTGAGCTTGCGGAGGAGAATATAGGTTTGACAATGTCGAGCTGGCTGATACGCTTATGGGATATTTTAAATCCAGCGCCCAATATAAAGGGTCCATAATGTGACAGGCCATATCGCCCAATGCGCCGGTTCCAAAGTCCCAGAATCCTCTCCAGTTCCATGGTGTATAGGCGGGATTGTATGGCCGCTTTTGGGCAGGCCCGATGAACAGGTCCCAGTCCAAACCGGCGGGAATGGCCGGGGCACCTTTTGGTTCGGGCAAGCCTTGAGGCCATATGGGCCTGTCCGTCCATGAATGAACTTCATAAACATCGCCGATAATCCCGGATTGTACCCATTCGGCAACCTGTCTGCACCAGTCGAAAGAGTTCCCCTGGTTCCCCATTTGCGTTGCGACTTTATGCTTTTTTGCCAGTCTGGTGAGTAAACGGGATTCATACACGCTGTGAGTTAATGGTTTTTGAACATAAGTATGCTTGCCCATAGTAATGGCGTGAGCTGCAACCCCTGCATGAGTGTGATCGGGAGTGGCAACCATGATGGCATCGACAGACTTGCCCATTTTGTCAAACATTTGCCGCCAGTCTTTAAATTTAATAGCTTTAGGATAAGTAGCAAACGTTTTTGCAGCATATTTCCAGTCTATATCGCATAATGCAACAATATTTTCTGTGCTCATATTTCGTAAGTTACCGCTACCAACGCCCCCAATCCCTACACCGGCAATATTTAGTTTATCACTAGGGGCCGTAAAGCCGAAATTTTTACCCATTACTGAAGATGGTATTATTGTTAATCCAGCAAATGATGTAGTGCCAACTTTTAAAAAGTCACGTCTTGATATATTTTTCATTTTAAATTTGTTTAATTTTTATATTTTTGAACCAAATATCGGATTTTCCATGTTTACCTTGAAAACCTATGTAACCCTTTGTTTGTAACTCTGCATAGGGTTTGGGCAACCATTCAGGTATATCTGTTCCATCGGGGTTTTTTGTTCCGGAGGTCCAATCGCTCAGATTTGCATTTACAATTTTTTTCCCATTTAACTCTATCGTTATTTGTTGTCCTTTAGCAGTTATAACCATATGATTCCATAATCCAGGCTTCTTAACAACCAATTGTTCATTAGCTCCTTTATGACCGTAAATTGAGCCACATCTTGCATTTTCTGGGAGTGATTGCCAGAATTCGTGATGATCATCGGCAATTTGAATTTCAATTGAGGAAGGTACCCAATTCTCTTTATCAGGACAGTAGATTATAACTCCACTATTGGTGTTTACGTCATTTTTAAACTCTAAATCAAGAATAAAATTTTCATATTCATTAATTGTCCAAATTGCTTCATCGGCTGAAGCAGTTAAAACACCATCTTTATAAGTCCAAATATCAGTATTGTAATCAGCATTTGAAAGATCATCTTTAAATAATGCGTTATAACCGTTATTTGTGTTACAACTGTTAAAGATTATATTTATGCTTATTATCATAAACAACAAGTATTGCTTCATTTCTCTATAATTTAATTTATTATTTTTTATTAATGTAGAAATAGGTAAAGTCCTTCATATAACAATGTGTCTATACATCTTTTTAGAAACCTGGGGTAGTTTGATTTAACAGAGGATTGGCATTAAGGGCTCGATATGGTATAGGGAATATATCTTGATTGGTTTGATCAGGTGACTTATCCCACCACGAAGTATTGCTAAATAATCCCCATCTTACAAGATCTATTCTTCTTCTACGTTCACCAAGGAATTCTCTGCCCCATTCATCTATCAACTCATCATCTGTTAGCAATGAGGGATTTAGCTCGTAGCTAAACTTAATCCAATCTTCTGATGTATAATACCTTTTTCTAACTAAATCTAACAATTTTGCTGCAGTTTCTTTGTCTCCTTTTCTATATTTACACTCCGCTAACGAATAATATATTTCAGCTAAACGAACTTCTGGGATTGCATTTGCAAAAAATAAATTTTTGCTCTGTGGTAACCAGGGAAATTTCATTAACCGATATCCTGTATTTTCTTCTCCATTGATTAAAGTGGATCCTTTTGCTAAACCTGTTTCACCTTCAGAAAAACGACCAACTTGATCAACAAATATCAAAGGTTTTCCATTATACTCTTCAGTTCCTGTAATAATTTCATTAGTATAACCATAACCGTTCTCATAGTCAAAATGGTATTGTTGACCCATCAAAAAAAATCCTTCATAATCTCCTTCTGGGCTCGTAACAGTGAATGGTTTTTTTCTAAAATCTCCAGTGGGGAATTTTTCGAAAGTCATACCTAATTTGTGACTGTATAGATTACCTTGAAGATCTCTTGAAGGTGCAATATTTCCACCATTCCATCCTCCAAAATCGTTATCCAAACTATAACGAGACTGATAATGCATCCACATATTATACAACCAACTTGGCTCAATATAATTTCTCTTTAATTCAAATTGATAAATGTTTTCTGGAGAAACATAATCATTTATCCCAGCCCTGAAAGGGCCTGTATAACTTGCGTCAATACTATACTGACCATATTTCCCATCGATAATTTCTTGTGCAATCTTTGCGCAATCATCATAACGAGCTTCTCCGATCCACTTTTCTGAATTAAGATATAACCGAACAAGAAAAGATGCAACATATAATATACCCAAGAATTAGGACAACAGGTTAAGCCAAAATAAATGCTTAATTTTGTGATATGAAAAAGACAAGAAAACAACATTCAGCTGCCT
>MKTD01000060.1 GCA_001898165.1 Bacteroidia bacterium 43-41 | reverse complement strand
ATCCATCACCTACATGTTCAACAACTACAAGAAGAAATACCGTGGCGAAAGTGCGGCGCAGGACGACATAAACCGGTTTTAATCCTGTAAACGAAATATTATTGGACGATAACGGAACCTATATTATCAAACCAGAAGAAACGGACTTGCGGATATAAAACTTTGATTTTTCTCCCATATCATTAGTATCTTTGTACCCGTTTTGTCAAAAAGGGGCGGGAACCCCTGTGACCTATAGGATAGAAAGGGGTGTCCCGTGTGGAAAAAATAGAAAGGAATGAATCGAAATAAATTTACAGGAGGTGTTTTTGTTTTTCTTGGGGCATGCAGCTTCGGAGTACTGTCAACCATTGTAAAAAATGCTTATGAGGAGGGTTATACGCTTGGACAAATAACCGGGTCGCAGGCTTTTCTGGGAATGGTGATATTGTGGGTGCTTTATTTTTTACAAAAATCTTTCCGTGGAAAGGAAAATAGTGAAAGCAGTCCTTCACGCCCGACTGCCTGGTGGAAAGTCTCTCTTGCGGGGCTCTTCACAGGATTGGTCGGTATTTTTTACTACCAGTGCATAAAACTGTTGCCTGCATCCATTGCCATTATCCTGTTGATGCAATACCTGTGGATCAGTATTTTGATTGAAGTTGTTGTGTTCAGGAAAAAACCGCACAGGATGCAGTTGATTTCCGCTTCCATAGTGCTTGTCGGGACAGTGCTCGCCGGAGGGATCTTCAACGAGGCCATCACTTTAAACATAAAGGGAATAGGATTTGGCCTGCTGGCCGCGTTTTGTTATGCGCTGTTCCTGATAGCAAGCGGTAGGGTGGGGAATGATCTGCCTGTGTTAAAAAAAGGAGCATTGATGATTACCGGATCTTGCATGGTCACCTGGATAATTTTCCCTCCGTTATTCCTGTTTGATGGCCTGTTTTTCGACGGGCTTTATAAATGGGGATTGATGTTGGCATTGCTCGGCACCGTTATTCCTCCCCTGTTCTTCTCTTTCGGCATGCCGCGCACGGGAGTTTCGTTAGGTGCCATACTCAGCGCTGCGGAGTTGCCGGTTGCGGTGGTCTCCTCCAGTTTAATCCTTCGGGAGGATGTACAAGCGCTCCAATGGATTGGAGTTTTCCTTATCCTTTCTGCTATCGTACTTACCAATATAAAATTCGGAAAAACTATTGACAAATTGAAATAGTTTCCGAGAAGAGTATAACCTTTTATCCGTTTTATTTGTATTATCTTTGCAACTTATTTGAAATGGTTACAATATTAGGTATAGAGTCTTCCTGTGATGATACTTCGGCTGCGGTCATCCGTGACGGGGTTATTTTGTCGAACGTGATTGCTTCCCAGGCAGTACACGAACGGTACGGTGGAGTAGTGCCCGAGCTGGCATCGCGCGCGCACCAGCAGAACATCATTCCTGTGGTGCATGATGCGCTGAAACAGGCCGGGATCACGAAGAAAGAGCTATCGGCTGTGGCTTTCACGCGAGGGCCGGGGCTACTGGGCTCGTTGCTGGTCGGCACATCGTTTGCGAAAGGTTTTTCATCGGCGTTGAATATCCCGATGATCGAGATTAACCACCTTCAGGCCCATGTGCTGGCGCACTTCATTAAGGAGGACGAGAATGATGCCGGCCAGCCCGGATTTCCTTTTCTCTGCCTACTGGTTTCGGGAGGCAATTCGCAGATCATATTGGTGAAGTCTTACGACGATATGGAGATTGTAGGGCAAACCATCGACGATGCGGCGGGTGAGGCGTTTGACAAGTGTGCCAAGGTGATGGGGCTGGGTTATCCCGGCGGCCCGGTGGTGGACAGGCTGGCGAAGCAGGGCGACCCCGGCAGGTTCACGTTCAGTAAGCCGCATATTGCGGGTTACGATTACAGCTTTAGCGGGCTGAAAACGTCGTTCCTCTATTTCCTCCGCGACGAGCTGAAAAAAGATGCCGGTTTTATAGAAAAGAACAGGGAAGATCTCTGTGCGTCATTGCAGAAAACCATTGTTGATATTTTGATGGATAAGTTATACCGTGCGGCCAAAGACCTGAAGATAAAAGAGGTTGCGGTAGCCGGAGGCGTATCGGCCAACTCAGGCCTGCGGAATGCTTTTGAAGAGTATAGCCGCCGCTACGGATGGAAGATCCATATTCCCAAATTTGCCTATACTACCGATAATGCCGCCATGGTTGCCATTTCGGGATATTATAAATACCTCGACAGCCAATTTTGTTCTCCCGATGTGGTTCCTTACGCCAGGGTATCGATATGAAGGGTAGCGAATGAGGGGAAAACCGGAACAGAATATCAAGAGGAAAATATTTTCATATAGAATTTTTCGCTAAATTTGCAGGTTATGATTCGTAGGTGAAGAATAGCCTGATTTTATTAACAGACATATGTTGGAAAAAGAAATATCCATAGTTGAAGAGGGTAGAAAAAGCCTCAATTTTATAGAACAGATTGTGGAGAACGATCTGAAGGAAGGGAAAAACGACGGCCGCATACAGACACGGTTCCCGCCGGAACCAAACGGTTACCTGCACATCGGGCATGCCAAAGCCATCTGCCTCGATTTCGGGATTGCAGAAAGATATGGCGGCGTTTGCAACCTCCGTTTCGATGATACCAACCCGGTGAAAGAGGACGTGGAATACGTGGATTCCATCATGGAGGATATAAAATGGCTGGGATTTCACTGGGAAAACGTCTATTATGCATCCGATTACTTCGGGCAACTGTGGAATTTTGCAGTGCAACTCATCAAAGAGGGAAAAGCCTATGTGGATGAGCAGTCGGCCGAAGAGATCGCAAAACAGAAGGGAACACCCACCATTCCGGGTGCACATAGCCCTTATCGCGACCGGCCTGTAGGTGAATCGCTGGAGCTGTTCGAAAAAATGAACAGCGGGGAGATCCCCGAAGGAAAGATGGTGTTGCGTGCCAAAATAGACATGGCCTCATCGAACATGCATTTTCGCGATCCCATCATTTATCGTGTGATCCATATCCCGCACCATCGCACCGGAACCACCTGGAGAGCGTATCCGATGTACGATTTTGCACACGGGCAGTCCGACTACTTCGAAGGGGTGACTCATTCGCTCTGTACGCTGGAATTCGAAGTGCACCGCCCGCTGTATGACTGGTTCCTCGATCAACTGGCCGACAGCGATTACCGCCCGCGACAAACCGAGTTCAACCGCTTGAACATGACCTACACCATGATGAGCAAGCGCAAACTGCTTCAGCTTGTGCAGGAAAAATTGGTTTCGGGATGGGACGATCCGCGTATGCCAACGCTTTGCGGACTGCGCCGGCGGGGTTACACGCCACAATCCATACGTAATTTTGTAGATAGCATCGGTTATACCAAATACGACGGGACAATTGATGTGTCGTTGCTTGAATTTGCCGTACGCGAGGACCTTAACAAGAGAGCCGTTCGCGTTTCGGGCGTGATCGACCCCGTGAAACTGATCTTAACCAACTATCCCGAAGGGAAGGTGGAGGAACTGGAGGCAATCAACAATCCCGAGGATGAAAGTATGGGCGGCCGGAAAGTGAAATTCAGCCGCGAGCTTTGGATAGAACGCGACGATTTTATGGAAGAGGCGCCTAAGAAATATTTCCGCCTGACACCGGGTAACGAGGTGCGGCTGAAAAACGGCTATATCGTGAAATGTACCGGTTGCAGGAAAGATGAAGAAGGGAATGTGACGGAGGTGTATGCCGAATATGACCCGACGACGAAAAGCGGATTACCCGATTCGAACAGGAAAGTGAAGGGAACCATCCACTGGGTATCCATACCTCACAGCCTGGATGCTGAAGTGAGGCTCTACGACCGCCTTTTTATGGTGGAAGACCCGGCAGGAGAAAAGGAGAAGGATTTTCGCGAACTGCTGAATCCCGGTTCACTTATCGTGAAGAAAAGCTGTAAAGTGGAGGAATACCTGGCTGATGCCGGGCCGTTGGACAGTTTCCAATTCCAACGCATCGGATATTTTAATGTAGATTACGATTCCACAAGCGAAAAACTCGTTTTCAACCGGACGGTAGCGCTTAAGGATTCGTGGAAGAAACAAAACAACGTCTCAGGCTAAATGGACGAAGAATTAGACGACATAACATCCTTAGTAGAAAAACATGAGCAAATGCGCGCGTTCGGCAAGAAAATTTATTTTGATGCCGGTGAATTTGCTATGCTTGCCGATTATTACAACAGCTTGGGAGATAATGAACAGGCCGAAGAGATCATTGAGGAAGGACTTAAAATGCATCCTGCCAGTCCGGAGTTGATGATTTTAAAGGCCAAAACATTGGTCTTCTCCGAGTTGTATGACGAGGCGTTGTTGTACCTGAACAATATTCCTGAGGAAGGCGATGTTGAACTACCCTTGCTCCGGATCGAGAGTTTACTGCATCTGGAGAGAACAGACGAAGCCAACGAGGTAATTAATGAAACGATGAACAAGGAGTTGTCTATTGATGATTTGTATGTTTTTATTACTGAAGTGGGTTATGTGATGAACGATATTGAAAATTTCGACCGGGCAATTTCTTACCTCGAAGAAAGTTTAAAAATTGACGAATCCAATCCCGATGTGCTTATCGATCTGGCGTATGCCAACGAAATGAAAGGCGATTTCGACCGGGCAATAGAGTACAACAACCGCCTGCTTGACCTTGATCCGTACTCGTTTGAGGGTTGGGTGAACATCGGTAAACTGTATTCGATGAACGAACAGTACGAGAAAGCCATTGATTCTTTCGATTTTGCACTTACCATTAACGAAAACGACGTCTCGGCCCTTAAAATGAAAGCACTGTCGCTTTACCTGAACGATAATGCATCCGAAGCCATTCGTATATTCGAGGAATGTATCCGTATTTCGCCCGACGATGAGTCGCTTTACGATTCGTTGCTCGAAGGCTATGAGGCAATGGAACAATACGGTCAGATGTCGCGCATTATTGATATAAAGGAAAAGCGCTTCGGGCCGGAAGGGATTGCTGTACGCCGGGCATTTGTTGAACTTTTAAAAGATAATATACCTTTAGCCCGGGAATTATATAATAACATCCCCGATGCTGAAAAGGAATCGCTCGATTACTATATGCTTGAAGGGGAGCTTATGTTTGTCGATGGCGATTTGCGAGGGGCGGAAGCAGCGTACATAAAGGCTGCTCTGCTGTCGGAAGATAATGAAGAGATTATTGATCGCCTGGCAAACGTGAGTGTTGCCCGGGAGAAATACGAGCAGGCTGCCGGGTATCTGGAGCACTTGCTGGACCTTGATCCCGATTATCCGACGGCAAAATCGCGCCTGGCTTTCATCCGTTTCGAAATCGGAAACAAAGAGCCTTTCGACGAAATTATGGAGCAGTTCTCCGACGATGAACTTCGCGCCTTGCTGCACATAATTTCCGGTTACGAAGATGTCGACTTCTCCGGCTACAACCGTCAGAAAATGCTGATCCGCCTTAACGAGGCGCGCGAGAACAGGGTGCTGTTCAAGAATATAAAGTATTGATCATCCGTCAAATAACTTGAAATAATTATGAAAGTTCAAACTCCTGTTTCCAAAGAACGCCTCGCTTCCCTTGATATTCTGCGTGGTTTCGACCTGTTTATGCTGGTCTTCTTCCAGCCTGTTTTTGTGGCCTTTGCCCGGCATTGGCAAGACGTTCCGGTTTTCTCGTTCCTGTTGAACCAGTTTGAGCACGTTCAATGGGAAGGCTTCCATGCCTGGGATCTGGTGATGCCGCTTTTCCTCTTTATGGTGGGTGCCGCCATGCCTTTCTCATTTGAGAAATACCGGACGAATCCGGACAAGGCAGCCATTTACAAAAAGATCACTAAACGGTTCTTTATCCTGTTTATACTTGGCGCCGTAGTCCAGGGAAAATTATTGAGCCTCGATCCGTTGCAGATCCGTATTTATACCAATACATTGCAGGCCATTGCCGTGGGTTATGTCATTTCAGCCATGTTCCTGCTCCATCTGTCCGGGAAATGGCAGCTTGCCGCCACTTTCTTATTGCTTGCCGGTTACTGGGCATTCCTGACTTTCCTGGGCGACTTCACCCCCGAAGGTAACTTTGCGGAAGCTGTTGACAGGGCGGTTCTGGGGAGGGTTCGCGATGGCGTATCTTACGCTGAGGACGGTTCGTGGAGCTTTTCAGATAATTATCATTATACCTGGGTCCTGACAAGCATGGTGTTTGGTGTGACCACCATGTTGGGCGTTTTTGCCGGACAGATCATGAAAAACGGCAAAGACAAACTGAAAAACAGCAGATTGTTGTCCATCATTGGTGTGGCGTTACTCATCTCGGCCTGGTTACTGAGTTTTCAAACTCCAATCATCAAAAAGATCTGGTCGGCCAGCATGACGCTTTGGTCGGGTGGGTTATGTTTCTTGTTGATGGCGTTATTCTATTACATCATCGATTATAAAGGCCGGTCGAAGGGATTGAACTGGCTGAAAATTTACGGAATGAACTCCATTGCCGCTTACACGCTTGGGATGGTTATCAATTTCAGGAGCGTGGCGAATTCTTTGCTTTGGGGATTAGAAAAATATACGGGTGACTATTATTCCGCAATCCTCACTTTCGCAAACTTCCTGATCCTCTTCTTTATTTTGCAGTTGATGTATAAGTTGCGGGTTTTTGTGAAAATTTAGTCTTAACCCGGTTTGTCGCAATATTGAAAGGAATTTTTCTTAATATTATTGAGTTTAAATACACTAAACAAACAATTATTTACAATAAAATATTTTTCGATTATTTATTTTATTAAAAGTTTTATTCGTTCAGTTTTTATTGTTATTTTTACGCCAATTATTCCAAATATAATTTTCCGGAAGGAAAAAAGTAACTTATTAAATCAGAAAAGTTATAAAATAATATTTTTGAATTTATTTAATCTAAAACAAATTTTTTATGTCATCGAAAATGTCAAGAAGGAAGTTTATCCAGGCAGGTGCAACGGCTGCCGTCGGATTAACTGTCGTACCCTCGTCGGTACTTGGAAAAAGCATGGGGCATATGGCTCCGAGTGATAAACTCAACATCGTTGGTGTTGGAATCGGAGGAATGGGTTTTGCTAACTTGAAGAACCTGGAGAGCCAGAACATAGTAGGCCTTTGCGACGTGGATTGGAAGTACAGCCAACGTGTTTTTGATTATTTCCCGAAAGCAAAAAAATACTACGATTATCGTAAAATGTATGACGAATTGGGAAAAACTATCGACGGTGTAGTAGTGGCTACGGCCGACCATACTCATGCGATTATTGCGGCTGAAGCTATGACCATGGGAAAACACGTGTATGTGCAGAAACCTTTAACACATAGTGTTTACGAATCACGTCTTTTGACCAATTTGGCAAAAAAACACAAAGTGGCCACCCAGATGGGTAACCAGGGATCTTCCGGACCGGGTGTCCGTCAGGTAATTGATTGGATCAGGGACGGGCAGATTGGCGAAGTCAGAAAAGTTGAAACTTTCACTGACAGGCCCATTTGGCCGCAAGGATTGATGAGACCCAAGCAAGTGGACAAGATTCCGTCAACATTGAATTGGGACCTCTTTATCGGACCGGCTAACAAACGTCCGTTCAACAACATCTACCACCCCTGGAACTGGCGTGGATGGTGGGATTTTGGTACAGGCGCTTTAGGAGACATGGCTTGTCATATTTTGCATCCGGTGTTTAAAGGATTGAACCTGGGTTATCCCACAAAAGTTCAGGGTTCGTCCACCATGTTGTTGACGGATTGTGCTCCCAACGCACAAATGGTTAAATATATATTCCCTGCCCGCGACAATATGCCAAAAGTGGCCATGCCTGAAGTGGAAGTTACCTGGTACGATGGAGGTTTACAACCTTTCCGTCCCGAAGGTGTTCCGGCCAGCAAAAGCCTGAACGATCAGGGTGGGGGAGTGATCTTCCATGGAACTAAAGATACGTTGATTTGCGGATGCTACGGTGTAAATCCGTGGTTAGTATCGGGAAGAAAACCGGAATCTCCAAAAACTCAGCGTGAAGTAACTCTTTCTCACGAAATGGATTGGGTACGTGCTTGCAAGGAAAGCCCGGAAAATCGCGTAGAAACGGCGTCTCCCTTCTCACAAGCAGGACCTTTCAACGAAATGGTAGTGATGGGTGTTCTTGCGGTAAGATTACAAGACCTTAACCAGGAATTGCACTGGGACGGTGAAAACATGAAGTTCACCAATATTCCGGCCGATGCGAAAATCAGAACAATCATCGAAGACGGTTTCAAAATTACCGACGGGCACCCAACGTTTAATAAAACATGGACAGAACCGGTAAATGCAAACGAATATGCTGCGGAACTGATCAACCACAGCTATCAAAACGGTTGGAAATTACCGGCAATGCCGTAAATGAATTTTAGATAATAGATATCAGATGTCAGATTGTTACACTGTTGGATAACATGGTGTTGAGTCTGATGTCTGATGTCTGATGTCTATCATCTTTAAGGGAAAGTTTAAATTAAAAAAAAGAACAAGTATGAAAAAAGTTTTTAATGTGTTTTTAAGCATTATTGTTGCCTCTGCTTTTGTAGCTTGCACAGGAGGTGCAAAAAAAACAGCAGAAACAGAAAATGAAGAACCTATGCAAACAGAAACTCCACAGTATTCAGTTGTTGACAGGCCACAAGTTGACTTGTCGAAGTTTAAGACTGATAAAGACGGTTATATCGTGATTTTCGACGGTAAAGATTTTACCGGTTGGCGTGGCTACGGTAAAGACGTAGTTCCCAAAAAATGGGTCATCGAAGATGGTGCTATTAAATTCAACGGCTCGGGAGGCGGTGAAGCACAAGAAGGCGATGGCGGAGATCTTATTTTCGACCACAAGTTCAAAAACTTCGAACTTGTGCTGGATTGGAAAATTTCTAAAGGAGGTAACTCGGGTATTTTTTATTTGGCACAGGAAGTTACTACAACCGATAAAGAGGGTAATGTGAAAACGGAACCCATTTATATCTCTGCTCCCGAATATCAAGTGCTGGATAATGCCAATCATCCCGATGCTAAACTGGGTAAAGATAACAACAGGCAATCCGCGTCGCTCTACGACATGATTCCTGCTGTTCCTCAGAACCAGAAACCTTTCGGAGAATGGAATACAGCTAAAATTATGGTGTATAAAGGAACCGTTGTTCACGGACAAAACAACGAAAATGTGGTTGAATACCACTTATGGACACCCCAATGGACAGAAATGCTCCAGGCAAGTAAATTCAGCCAGGAAAAATGGCCGTTGGCATTTGAATTGTTGAATAACTGCGGAGGCCCTAACAGAGAAGGATTCATTGGTTTACAAGACCATGGCGACGATGTTTGGTACCGCAACATTAAGATTAAAGTATTAGATTAAATATAGATAATCCGAAAAAGAGTATTCCCTGAATTCCAAGAATACTCTTTTTTTAATAATAAAAAAGAATGAAAAAGATTGCAAACTTATTTATAGTGGCTTTAGTAGGCAGCCTGTTCGTATTGTCGGGTTGCAATCAGGAACAGAAAGAAGAAGCCGAAGGAGTAAAGGTTAAAAAAGAGATATACCTCCAGTTGTATTCAGTTCGCGACGACATAAAAGCCAACTATCAGGCAACTATAGACACCGTTGCAAAAGCAGGTTACACTGGAGTGGAAGCGGCAGGTTATAATGAAGGCCTGTTTTACGGAATGGCTCCTGCCGATTTCAAAAAATCCATCGAAGATGCCGGTTTAGAAGTTCTTTCGTCTCACACCGGACATCCTTTGGCTGAAAATGTAAAAGATACCAATTGGGATGAAGTATGGAAATGGTGGGATACCGCTATCCAGGCTCACAAGGATGCAGGAATGAAGTATTTGGTAGTTGCCTGGATCCCTACACCCAAAACATTGGCCGATCTTCAGGCTTATTGCGATTACTTTAACAAGATTGGAGAAAAATGCAATGCGGCAGGAATTCGCTTCGGTTATCACAACCACAACTTTGAATTCACCGAGATTGAGGGAGAAATGATGTATGACTATATGTTAAAAAACACCGACCCTGCCAAAGTTTTCTTCCAAATGGACGTCTATTGGGTGGTTCGTGGCGGACAAAGCCCGGTGGATTACTTCAATACTTATCCCGGACGCTTTGAAATTCTTCATATCAAAGACAATAAAGAGCTCGGACAAAGCGGAATGGTGGGCTTTGACGCCATCTTCCGAAATATCGATAAGGCCGGCACAAAAAATATAGTGGTAGAAGTTGAAAAATACTCCGGAACTCCTTTTGAAGGTATAAAAGAAAGCTATAACTATTTAGCGAATGCTGATTACGTGAAGGCTAGTTATAAATAATCTGTGTTTCGACAAAGACAACAAAAATCCCCGGTTAAACAGCCGGGGATTTTTTTAGATGTGTAAACCTCCTTACGCTTTTCCTGCGCTGCCCAGCACCTTCTCGGTTTTGTGCATATAGAGTTTCTTCAGCGATTCGCGAGCCGGGCCCAGGTATTTGCGCGGGTCAAATTCGGCCGGCTGGTTGGCAAACACCTCACGAACGGCAGCCGTCATAGCCAGGCGCCCGTCGGAGTCTATATTTATTTTACAAACAGCCGATTTGGCAGCTTCGCGCAACCATTCTTCGGGAATACCGATGGAATCTTTCAGTTTGCCACCGTATTTGTTGATGATATCCACATATTCCTGCGGAACCGATGAAGAACCGTGAAGAACGATGGGGAACCCGGGTATGCGCTTTTCAATTTCTTTCAAAATATCGAAGCGTAGCATGGGAGGAACCAATTTGCCGTTTTCGTCACGGGTACACTGGTCCGGCGTAAATTTAAATGCTCCGTGCGATGTTCCGATGGAGATAGCCAAAGAATCAACGCCTGTACGGGAAACAAAATCAACCACTTCATCCGGCTCGGTATAAGTGTGGTGTTCGGCTTGAACGTCGTCTTCAATACCTGCCAGAACACCCAATTCGCCTTCAACCGTAACATCATATTGATGAGCATAATCTACCACCTTTTTGGTCAATGCTATGTTCTCTTCGTAAGGCAGGTGTGAACCATCGATCATCACCGAAGAGAATCCGCTTTCGATACAATCCTTACACAATTCAAAACTATCGCCATGGTCTAAGTGAAGAACGATGGGTATTTCGTATCCCAATTCTTTGGCATACTGCACGGCACCCTGCGCCATATAACGCAACAACGTCTGATTGGCATACTTGCGCGCTCCACTCGAAACCTGCAAAATCACAGGCGACTTGGTTGCCACGCAAGCCGAGATAATTGCCTGCAACTGCTCCATGTTGTTAAAATTGAAAGCAGGAATAGCATAGCCCCCTTCAATCGCTTTCTTGAACAATTCTTTTGAGTTTACCAAACCCAACTCTTTGTAACTTACCATATTCTTGATATTTAAAAAATTAATGAATTCTATTCCTAAAACAGAGTACAAAAATAACATTTATTTCGCATAAACGGAAATTATTTATCCTAAGAGAATTTAAGAAACTATTTAAATTTCTTACGAAAGACGTATATAAACAATCTTTGCCTTCAAAAAGTTTCTTTTTTGTATTCTTCTCCCTTTTATTTGGCTCAAATAGCCCGCTATTATCGCCAAAACAAGAAAGGACTCTCCTTAAAAATAATTCTTTTTGAATAGCGAAACAAATTTAAACAGTCTCTAAAAGATTTCCGTTTATTAGAGGTTGATCTTGATATTTTTAGTAAAACTATCGTTATGTCATTTTTTTCTCTTAAATTTGTATTCAATTTTTGAGTTGCCCTTACAAAGTGAAACGTCAAAAAACTTAGTTTTCTAATATTATTTGAACAATAAAATTACATTTAATTATGATCGTAGGGATTCCTAAAGAAATTATGTCGGGAGAAGCTCGTGTAGCTGCAACTCCCGAAACCGTAAAGAAGTTTATCCAGGACGGCATGACTGTCCTTGTTGAAGCCGGCGCCGGAGTGAAATCGTTTTACTATGACGAACAGTATAAAGAAGCCGGAGCGGAAATGGTGAGTGATGCAGAGCACCTCTACCAAAGGGCCGGCCTTATTCTAAAAGTGAAAGAACCTCTCTTTAACGATAACGTGGGAAAACACGAGGTTGAAATGATGCACAAAGGCCAGTACCTGGTCACTTTCATTCATCCCGCGTCACCCGTAAACCACAAAATGGTAAAACAACTTGCTGAGCAGGGGGTAATCGGCTTGACACTTGACAGTATCCCCCGCATTTCGCGCGCTCAAAACATGGATGCCCTGACATCGATGAGTACCTGTGCAGGTTACAAGGGAATCATCATGGCCGCCGATGATTTGTCGGTGTTTATGCCGCAGATGTTCACTGCTGTGGGGATGCTTAAACCCGCCAACGTATTGGTTATCGGCACCGGTGTTGCCGGATTGCAGGCTTTGGCAACGGCCAAACGACTGGGGGCGGTAACTTACGCAATGGATATTCGCCCTGCTGCCAACGAACAAGCCAAAAGCCTTGGCGCTAAGATTATTGAAACCGGTGTTCCTGAAGAACTGGCGGTGGGCAAAGGCGGATACGCCCAAAAACTGCCGGACGGATGGCTGGCAAAAGAGCGTGAAGTGTTGGCCGGTGTGTTGAAAGATATGGATATTGTTTTCTGCAGCGCGTTGATTCCGGGAAAAGTGGCGCCGATTTTGATTACCGAAGAAATGGTGGAATCGATGAAAAACGGCGCGGTAATTGTAGATATCTCCATCGATCAGGGGGGAAACTGCGCAGTGACTCCTGCAGGAAAGAAAGAAATGTTCCACAATGTGATGGTGCAAGGGATTAAGAACATCCCGGGATTGATCCCTACCAGCTCTACCTGGATGTTTTCCCAGAATGTTTACAACCTGGTAAAATACTTATCGAAAGATGGGCAGGTTGTACTGGATTTGAACGATGAAATTGTCCGTTCAATTTTAGTAACTCATAATGGCGAAATCGTGCACGAAGGGGCGAGGGAAGCCATGGGATTGTGAAAAGTAACTTTAAATTTCTTATTTTAACATGAATCCAATTTTTTTGATATTGATTTTTGCCGTGGCCACCACCGTTGGGTACTTTATTATCAAAAACGTGCCGAGCTTGTTGCATACCCCGCTGATGTCGGGAATGAATGCCCTGTCGGGTATTACCATTTTGGGAGCGATTGCTGCGGTGGGTTTATCGGTGACGGCCGCCAGACAGCAAGATGTCTTACTCGGACAAATTTTGGGTGGGTTAGCCGTTGTTGCCGCAACCGTAAACGTTGTCGGTGGTTTCGGAGTTACACACCGGATGCTAAAGATGTTCGACAAGAAAAAGAAGGAGGACAAACAACCATGACATCAACGCTTTATTATATTATTTGTGCTGTTTTATCCGTAACCGTTTTGCTTGGGATTTCTATGATGAGCAAGGTGAAAACGGCTGTTTGGGGCAATATCATCAGTGCAATCAGCGTTTTTACGGGAATTGTTGTCACGTTGCTTTACAACCAGATTATTTCTGTCGGGAGCATATATGTCTATATGCTTATCGGAATTATTATCGGAAGCACGTTTGCCGTTCGGGTAAAAATGATTCAAATGCCGCAACTTGTCGCTCTGTTAAACGGGGTAGGTGGATTGGCATCGGCTTTGGTGGGAATTTTAACGTTGCTGGGAGTGGGGCAGTTAGTAAGTGATTTTCCCGTTTTTTCCGACGTTACCGCTGTTTTGGCGATTGTAGTGGGAATTGTGACCTTGGTTGGCAGCCTGGTTGCTGCCGGAAAGCTGCACAGGCTTCTGTCCCAAAGGCCGGTAGTCTGGAAAAATCATTCTGTAGTATTGAACCTCAGTCTAGTCTTGCTGGCAGTTTCTGTTATCTATGCTGCTTTTGTGGGAAATGTTTTTGGTTCGTCAACAGATGTTACGATAATTTTGCTGATAAGTATTGTTGTGAGCGCACTTTTCGGATTTGCCTTTTCAATTCGTGTCGGCGGGGCAGATATGCCCATTACCATTTCGTTGCTCAACTCGTTGAGCGGTGTAGCCGGAGCTATTGCCGGTATGGCTATTGGCGATATCCTGTTGGTTTCGGTAGGTGGAATTGTGGGTGCATCCGGACTGTTTCTGACACAAATAATGTGCCGTTCGATGAATCGTAACCTGATGGATATTTTAACCGGAAAAACAACGATTAAAAAATCCTCATCACCGGTGGAGGAGATAAAAGAAGAAGTATCAGAAAAACAACCCGAAAACAGAGGTAACCTATCAGACGGAGAAATCTTAAAAGCAGCCAAATCGGTCATTATCGTTCCCGGTTATGGAATGGCATTGGCGCAGGCGCAGCACTGGGTCAGGCAACTGGCAGATAAACTGGCCGCCAACGGAGCGGATGTTCGCTACGCTATTCATCCCGTTGCAGGACGTATGCCCGGACATATGAACGTGTTGCTGGCCGAAGCCGATGTGCCTTACGAACAGCTTTACGAAATGGATGCGATAAACGGTGACTTCAAGAATACCGATGCCGTTATTGTGATCGGCGCCAACGACGTACTTAATCCGGCTGCCCGCGATGCTGTTGGCACACCCATCTACGGGATGCCCGTATTGAATGTGGACGAAGCCAAGGAAATCTTCATTTGCAATTTCGATTTAAATCCCGGCTATGCCGGCGTGGAAAATCCGCTTTATACAAAGAAAAGCGGAGTGCATCTGATGCTTGGAGACGCAAAAGATTCGCTTTCAAAAATGATAGATTGGTTGAATGATTGCGACTAAATCGTTCACTGAAGTTAGACTATTGCTCGCCGTGGCATAATGCAAGTAAACTTGCCTTCTGTTCATTCGGCTTAACGCAATAGTTCGTCTGACGATATTTTACGACCCATCTTAGCTCACGTAAACTAAAAGAGTAGAACTCGCTTCGCTTTGAACAGCTACTCTTTTTTTACGTTCAACGCGAGCTATGGGTCCCCCGTAAAATATCTAAAGGCCTCCCGCTTTAGTCGCATACACTATTTAAGTTTCGCGTATTTATGAGTAGTTGATACATGTGAAAGTTGAGTTATTTACTTTTTTCGTAAGAAATTTAAACAGTTTCTGAGTTTAAGTAGAACATTTCTGCATTTTCTTTTATAGATAGCTTTGTAGATTAAGAAAATTTATTTTTCTTTGTTTGGCTTTTGTCATCCTTTCCAAGCTTAATGTTTAATTTTTTTAATCAATGGAAAATTTCAGCAACGATAATCAAATTCAAATAGAGCTCACAGAAGAAATCGCTCAGGGAATATATTCAAATTTAGCCATAATCTCACACTCTTCTTCGGAATTTGTGATAGATTTTGTGCGGATTGTTCCGGGTATTCCCAAGGCAAAAGTGAAATCGCGTATTATTCTCACGCCCGAACACGCTAAAAGGCTCCTTTTAGCTTTGAGAGATAATATCGATAAATTTGAAAAAATGAACGGGACCATTTCGGTAAACAACGAAAATCCCGGTTTTCTTCCTCCTATAGGAGGAATGGGGCAAGCATAGCTTCTCCGTGTTTATGTTTAATTTAAAAATCACGCATTTTATGGATTCAGCAGTAAAGGAAGAGACCTTCAATTGGTTCAGCATGTTTTGGGAAGGTTTTACCGGTATGTCGAAGCTCGGTAGAACACTATGGATAATAGTGATTATAAAGCTCATTATAATGTTTGCCATATTAAGACCCATCTTTTTTCCGGATTTTCTCAAGTTACAAGTGAACGATGAATCGGAAAAAGCGGGATATGTGCGTGAACAAATGATTGAAAGGTCGTCTTTCGATTCAGGAAAATAGAATTATTAACAAATTTAATCTTTGAAAGATTTATGGACTTATTACTGAATGCAGCTGTTGGCTGGGCAAGAGGACAATTTGCCTTAACAGCCGGCTATCATTGGATTTTTGTTCCGCTCACGCTTGGATTGGGTGTTATTATGGCTATCATGGAAACCATTTACGTGAGGACCGGAGATGAAAAATGGAAAAAAACCGCCAAGTTCTGGCAAATTCTTTTTGGTATAAATTTCGCGATTGGTGTAGCTACAGGTATTATTCTGGAATTTCAGTTCGGGACAAACTGGTCGAATTACAGTCTGTTTGTGGGTGATATTTTTGGTGCTCCACTGGCTATTGAAGGTATTTTGGCGTTCTTTCTGGAAGCAACATTTATCTCTATTATGTTTTTCGGATGGAACCGGGTAAGCAAAAAAATGCACCTGGCATCAACTTGGCTAGTGACGCTTGGAGCCACGTTGTCCGCATTTTGGATCCTTGTGGCAAACGCCTGGATGCAGTATCCTGTGGGGATGGAATTTAATCCCGATACCATGAGGAACGAAATGGTCGATTTCTGGGCTGTGGCCGGATCCTCCATCGCGATGAACAAATTTTTTCATACGGTTACTTCATCGTGGGGCCTGGGAGCCGCATTTGTGGTGGGCGTAAGCAGTTGGTACCTGATAAAGAAGAGGCATCAGGATTTTGCGCTCAGGAGTATAAAAATTGCAACTATATTCGGATTGATATCTTTTATTTTGATTGCCGTCAGCGGTGATGGATCCGCTTACGAGGTTACGCAAAAGCAACCGATGAAGCTTGCCGCTATGGAAGGTTTATACGAAGGGAAAGAAGGTGCCGGATTGGTGGCAATCGGTTTATTAAATCCGAAAAAAGAAGCATACAATGACGATATAAATCCTTATCTGTTTAAAATAGAAATTCCCAAGCTGCTCTCCTTAATGGGTTACAGAAATATAAACGCGTTTGTACCCGGAATTAAGGACGTTATTGATGGCGGATATACGTTGCCCGATGGCACCACCGCCTTGTCTTTCCGGGAAAAAAGAGAGCGCGGTTTACTTGCGCATAAGGCGCTGGCCGATTATCAACAGGCAAAGAGCGAAGGAAGGGATACCGATGCCGCCAATTTTGAAAAGGTAATTAAGGATAATTACAGCTATTTTGGCTATGGATTCCTTGAAAAGGAAAAAGATGTAATTCCGAATGTTCCGCTCACGTTCTATATGTTCCATTTTATGGTGTTGGTTGGCGGATATTTCATCTTGTTCTTTGCTGTGGTTTGGTATTTCCACCAGAAGAAAAAAATGGAAAACTCCAAAGTATTGCAATATATTGGTTTGTGGAGCATTCTACTGGCCTATCTGGCAAGTCAGTTCGGGTGGGTGGTTGCCGAAGTGGGGCGCCAGCCGTGGACAA
Organism: Bacteroidia bacterium 43-41; assembly: GCA_001898165.1. Lineage (GTDB taxonomy): Bacteria > Bacteroidota > Bacteroidia > Bacteroidales > Dysgonomonadaceae > Petrimonas. Next base: position 61,796 of record MKTD01000060.1, on the reverse strand, counting down.
TTCAGGATGTGCTGCCTGTTCAGGCGGCAGTGTCGGGAGTTCCGGCAGGAAACGTGATGACAACCTTTATTCTCTTCGCGGTATTGTTCACAGTCTTGCTTGTCGCGGAGGTTACCATTATGCTGAAACAGATTCGAAAAGGCCCTGATTTTTAATCTTTCGCAGAATATATTTATAAACTTTAAAAACATTAGCAAATTATGATAACTTACGAATTTTTACAGAATTACTGGTGGTTTATAATATCTCTGTTGGGAGGATTACTGGTATTTCTTCTTTTTGTGCAAGGCGGACAATCGATGATTCATTCGATTTCGAAGACAGAAGATGAAAAGAAACTGGTCATAAATGCTCTTGGGCGCAAATGGGAGTACACATTTACCACTTTAGTAACGTTCGGAGGTGCTTTTTTTGCATCGTTCCCGTTGTTTTACGCCACAAGCTTCGGCGGAGCATACTGGGTTTGGATGTTGCTTTTATTCTCTTTTGTAGTACAGGCCGTCTCCTATGAATTTCAATCGAAGCCGGGCAATGTGTTCGGACCGAAAACTTACCGGGCATTCCTGTTCTTCAACGGGATAATCGGGACTTTTATATTAGGAGTTGCTGTTGCCACATTCTTCACCGGATCGGAATTTACCATCAACAAGGTGAATCTGGTCAATTTCGGAGCAGCCGGAAGCGTGATGAGCGGATGGGACAATCCGCTCCACGGCCTCGAAGCATTGGGGAACCTGAGGAACTGGTGCTTGGGATTGGCAGTCCTTTTCCTGGCAAGGACAATGGCCAGCTTGTTTTTTGTGAATAGGCTGGATCATAAAGTGTTGCACGAGAGATCGAGAAAATATACCTTGTATAACGGTGTGCCGTTTGTTGTGTTCTTCCTTGCTTTCTTAATCTGGACGTTGGTTTCAGACGGCTATGCCGTTAATCCGGATACCAGGGAGGTATTTATGGAACCATACAAATACCTTCACAATTTCATTCAGATGCCTGTAGTGCTTGTTATTTTCTTAGTGGGTGTCGTGGCTGTTTTGTGGGGAATTTCCGGTACGGTGCTAAACAAGTCGTTCAACAAGGGAATTTGGTTTACAGGGATAGGTACTGTGTTGGCGGTGACCATGTTGCTACTGGTGGCCGGATATAACAATACGGCGTATTATCCTTCATACACCAATTTACAAAGCTCGCTTACCGTGCAAAATTCATCTTCCAGTGAGTTCACGTTGACGGCTATGTCTATTGTTTCATTGCTTGTTCCTTTTGTACTTGCCTACATCGTTTATGCCTGGAGGGCGCTGGAAGGGAAAAAACTGAAACTCGAAGACCTGAAAGATGACGGACATGCATATTGAGTAATGGTAAATAGTGCTGTCTGGCATGATCTTAAAAGGGAATAATCAAGAAAAAAAGATTATTCTCTTTTATTTTAACGGTTTTGAAGTAAGTGTAAAAAAGAAAATGAGTATATTTGCATAAATATTTTTTAACAGATGAAACAAAAAGTATTTGGGTTTTCATTCTTTGCGGCCGTTTTGCTCTCTTTACTCTTGTTCTCTTGTAATAACAACAAGAAAAGTTTGTTTAAAGCCGATAATGGGATAGAGTTTGACACGATAAACATAGAAAAGAGATACTTCCTGGATAATAATCCGGAAAATCCCTCGTGCAACCTGACATTGAACTTTATTTATCCGAAGAGTACTGATAATTTCGATGCTCAGGCAGCCAAAAGTGTTTTTTTAAGAGCGGTTATCGGTGTAAGCTACGATAGTCTGTCCGTTCAGGAAGCCGTTGACGGATACGTCCGGAATTATATAGGGAATTACAAAAACGATGCGGAAATTTATAAGGTCAATAAACCTTTGCAGGAACATACCAGCGATACGTTAGATGGTCTATTTATTGCCGCCGATGATCCCGGTTATCTTCCTGAAGTTTTCTATTCTTATTACGAAACCCTTTCCGATACGATTGTTTACAACCAATATGGGATTATCTCGTTTCAGGTAAGACAAACTAATAATAAAGGCGGCCGGATGTCATACGAAACCATTAAAAATTATGTGCTTGACCTGTCGAGTGGTGAACTGATGAGTGAAGGTGATATTTTTTCTGCCGGTTACGATCTGGCTCTGCGCCCTATCCTTCAAAACGCGTTGTTGGAAGCAAACGATGTGAAGTCTATTCAGGAGCTCGAAGATTTGGGTTTCTTCGGTGTTGATGAAATTATGCCGAACAAAAATTTTCTTATCACCGATAAGGGGATAACCTACACATTTAATAAGGGAGAATACTCGGCTTATCAGCTTCAGGTACCCCAGGTCTTTATTCCGTATCCGGCTGTCCGTTCTTTGTTGCGTGAGAATTCCATTGTCTCAAAGTTATTCCGGCAGCAGTGAGCATCATCGATAAATATTTTCCCTCACTTTCCGCAAAACAGAAAGAGCAGATCGATGCCCTTTTTGATTTATATTCCGACTGGAATTCCCGGATAAACGTCATTTCGCGTAAGGATATCGATAACCTTTATCTCCACCATGTTTTGCATTCGCTTGCCATTGCAAAATATATCCGCTTTCAACCCGGTACGTCCATAATCGATGTAGGAACCGGGGGCGGGTTTCCCGGTATCCCGTTAGCCCTGTTTTTTCCGGAAGTCAACTTTTTGCTGCTGGACAGTATTGGGAAAAAGATTAAAGTTGCCCGTGAAGTCTCGCAAGCCATCGGCTTACAGAACGTGGACTTTATACATTCGCGTATGGAGGACGAAAAACGGAAGTTCGACTTCGTGGTAAGCCGTGCCGTAATGCCGTTGCCCGATTTGGTGAGAGTTGTACGAAAAAATATCTCCAGCGAACAAAAAAATGCTCTCCCCAACGGTATTATCTGCCTTAAAGGCGGAAATTTAGCCCCGGAGCTATCCCCGTTTAAGGGTAAAGTGGAGGTTTTCTCCCTCGACAAATACTTTTCCGAATCTTTCTTTGAAACCAAGAAGTTGATCTATTTGCCGGTATGAGTCGGGATGCGTGTTGCCTCGGATAAGATTTTCAAAGGAAATTTTGTCATACAAAGAATAACCTATATATTTGTTTTTTTAATCACAGCTTGCTGCATACAAGGAAATCTCTATGTCCTTTGGTGTGGGCAATAAATATATATTAATCAATGTATAACAATCTGTTATCCGGTCACGTAAAGGTCCCGTTGGCCAACAGGATCTATCGTTTTTTCTTTATCAGTGCCTTAGTGATTATATTCACACTGGGTTGCATGTGGGGAGCCATTAATTTGCTCCTCATCGGGTTGGAAGGGAGTTTCCACGGTATCGACTATTCCTGGGTGCTGGCGCATGGGCATGCTATGGTATTCGGCTTTGTGGGCCTTTTCATCATGGGCTTTTCCTTTCAGGCAATACCCCGCTATACAGGAATAACTTTATGGCGTCCCCGTTTAGCCCTTTCGGCATTGCCTCTTATGATTACAGGCATCCTGCTGCAGGCATGGGCTCATGTTATAGCTCCCCGGCCACCCTACCTCCTGCTTGGAGTTGCCGCGGGGGGATTGCAGCTTGTAGCGGTGGCTATCTTTGTATTGGTCGTTGTGCGTACCCTGCGTGGTACACATGTCAGAAGAAATAACGACGGCTTCATCTATGCCGCGCTTGGTTGGTTCCTTCTGGCAGCGATCATCAATCCAATAATTTTCAGTCTCTTCGAATCGGCAGGAACCGAGGAAGAATTTCTCTTCAACGTATCCTCATTCAATATACCTTATCGTGATATTCAAACGCTTGGAATTGCCGTGGTGATGATCCTTGGCATGTCGTTACATATCCTGCCGCATGCTTACGGATTTCGTGAGCCTTCATCACGCTGGAGAAAATTTCTGCTGTGGGGAGTTAACGGGGCCATTCTTTTCGGTGTTATCTCGTTTACGGCCGGCATGACTACCGGCGTTCACTGGTGGCACGCAGCCAACGGCATATCTTACATCATCCTGTTAGTGGCTGCCATTGGCACACCCATCCAGTTCCGGCTGTTCAGACGGGTGCCGGAGGGCAGCGACAGGAGTTTAAAGTTTATTAGGGCAGCCTATCTCTGGTTTATCGTGGCCATGTTGCTTTTGGCGTTCGGGCCCTATTATATGTTCGGTATTTATCTACCCATGACAGGAGGTGAAAATCCTTTCTCGCATGCCTACTTTGGCGCTTATCGCCATGCGTTGACAGTCGGTTTTATAATGATGATGATTGTGGGTGTCTCTTCCAAAGTAGTACCTATATTCTCGGGGATCGACATACGGAAAACAAACTCGCTTTGGGCAGTCTTCATCCTGCTCAACTTAGGCAATGCCTGGCGTATTATTTCGCAGATAACCACGGACTTTTTTCCTCAGGCCTTTGGGGTTATAGGCATCTCGGGCTTTATTGAGCTCACCGCGCTTGGCTTATGGGGCTACGAACTGATCAAAAATATACAGGCCGGAAAACGGATGCATACGTATCAACCTTAATGATCGTATTTGTGCTGTTTTTTTATCCAAATAAAGAAAACAGGTCTCATAAACACGATGATTATTACGGACTTAATAAGATTCAACAATTCATAAACCCTTAAAAAATTAAATGATGGAAACTTTAAATAAAAACAAACAGTTTACCGTGGATGGCGCTGACTGCAAACGGCGTGATTTTTTGAGAAAAGGTGTCAAGCTAGGCACATTGGCCGCTGTTACCGGTATGAGTTTGCTATCCGCCTGCAAAGAGGAAAGTGAAGAAGAAGGAGAAGTAACCCCTTCGGAAGATCTGATGCGTGAGCATGGTGTCATGAACAGGATTTTGCTAATTTATGATACCTGTAAGTTGCATTTGACTAACAATGAACCATTCGATTTGGCCGTGCTGAATAATTCAGCACAGATAATCCGTACTTTTATTGAGGATTACCACGAAAAGCTGGAAGAAGATTACTTGTTCCCCCGGTTTGAAAAGGCTAACCGGTTAACCGATTTGGTTCAGGTATTACGTTCGCAGCATAAGGCCGGACGGATATTGACCGACCGGATCATGGAGTTTGGAAAAATGAAATCACTGGCAGGCATGGACGAAAATCAGAAACTGGTGAAGCTGCTCGGCGATTTTAACGGGATGTATCGTCCACACGGATCAAGGGAAGATACGGTCCTGTTTCCGGCAATCAGGGAAATCGTCTCCAAAAATGAATATTTCGCTTTAGGTGAAGATTTCGAACGTAAGGAGCATGAGCTTTTCGGTGAAGATGGCTTTGAAGCAATGGTCGAAAAGGTTGCCATTATTGAAAAGCAACTTGAGATTTACGATCTGTCACAATTTACTCCAAAGCTTTGACAATCGCCCCAATTGCCGTTGAATATTGCTGGCCGGCCATTGTTATAGTGGCTTCCCTCATGGAAATATTTTTCTGGTAAAATGATATTGATTTAGCGTCTGAATATGTAAATTTGTAAAAATTTTTTATAGTTTATGAAAATAGGAATCATCTTAGAAACAAAAGAATTTGAAAAGGCATGGAATGCTTTTCGATTTGCTGTTACGGCAAAAAAACAAGGGCATGAGGTGAAAGTTTTTCTGATGGGAGAAGCCGTTGAATGTGAGGGATTGACTCACGAAAAATACAATGTTGCCGAACAATTAAAAGCGTTTGTGAATGTAGGCGGGGAAATACTAGCCTGCGGAACTTGCTTAACATCGAGACAGCTTAATAGCACGGAAGCTTGTCCGATCTCAACCATGGTAGATTGCGTTAATTTAGTTGTTTGGGCCGATAAAACGGTGACTTTTTAATTCTACTTCCTTTATTTCTGTTTAAACTCTGAGTCCCCTCCGATAAATCTTTTATACCCAAAATACGCAAGAAATCACTTTGGTTTCCAGTACGTTATAATTCACAAAAACGGTTTTAGGAGTTTTTGAAGGGGACTCAACTATTAAAAACGGATTTTAAAATTTTCAATGATTGAAAGAAAAACGAACTAAATATAAATAAGTTTGTTTAGTAAGTTTGTTTAATTCAATTTAAAAATCCACCACCTTTGGTGGTGGTCATGTTCTTTGGGGCTATGCCTAAAATTGATAACTTTGCGGGATGAGTAAGTACAAGCAGCAAAGTCATGTAGTTTGGAAGTGTGATTACCACATCGTCTGGTGTCCGAAATATCGCTTCCGCATCTTGACTGGCATCGTCAAGGATTTGGTCGAGCAAGATGTCCGGATGCTTTGTGAGTGGAAAGGCTGCGATGTTGAAGAGTTGAACGTTCAACCGGATCATATCCACCTATTGGTGTCCATTCCACCGAGAGTTTCAGTTTCAGAGTTGATGGGTACCTTGAAAGGAAAACTTGCGATCAAGTTGTTCAAGAGTTACCCCCAGTTGAAACAGAAACCTTATTGGGGCAATCATTTTTGGTCTCGGGGTTATTTTGTCAACACCGTTGGTCTGAACGAAGATATGATTCGACGTTATGTTCGGTACCAAGAGGAGCAAGACAAAAAAGAAGAGACCAAAAGTCAAAACTTTACTTTGTTTGACTAACCCAACTACATTTCAAAGACCCCGTTTGAAGGCTATGCCTTCATCTTTTTACCAAATCCACCTCCTTTGGGGGTGGTGGTTTAATTTATTAATTACAAATTTAATGGAATAAAAAATAAATAAGATGTATTATTTTCCGCATTAAATGTAAAAAACAACTATCTTTGAATATGATTTAACAAAATATCAGGTGAATATAGTTAATCATATAAAATATCATGACGGAAAAAATAGCAGACGGATTCAAAAATGAGAAAGCTATCATACTTCCCTACAATGTCCGCGATTATCTGAAAACCAATGATGTCACCAGGTATTTACACGTAACCCATACCGGATACTATCTCGGAGCAAAGTGCCATTTCAGAAAAAGGAAGAACGGCACGGATCAGGATATACTTAGCTTTCTTTCATTTTTCAAAGGCCTTTAGATGTTTTACGGGGTACCCATGGCTTACGATGAACAATTTAGTCGAAATCATATGACTTGCTAAAAATAAGCAAGTTATAGTGTTACTTTCTTATCTTGGATTGGTTGTGTTCTGCGAAATCTTTCCAGCTTTTATATTTTGGCCCATCGGATTGAACTTCCAAAGATTGATAATAGTGGCACATGGCTGCAGCTAAACCGTCGGTAGCATCAAGCTGGGGCAGCATATTTTCGTCGGGGATATGCAATATTTTTTGCAACATGTAGGCAACTTGTTCCTTTGCTGCACGGCCATTTCCGGTAATAGACATTTTTATTTTCAACGGAGCGTATTCAAAAATGGGGACATCACGTGCAATAGCGGCAGCCATGGCGACACCCTGCGCACGGCCGAGTTTGAGCATACTTTGTACGTTTTTGCCGTAAAAGGGTGCCTCGATCGCCATCTCATCGGGTAAATACTCTTCGAGCAGACCTATAACACGTGAATAAATTTTTGCAAGGCGAATGTAGTGGTTTTCGTACTTATCAAGCTGCATGATTCCCATGGCCTCGAGCGACGGTTTATTCCCAAGCACCTTGAGAACTCCATATCCCATAATTTGTGTTCCCGGGTCGATACCCAGGATTATTCTTTCTTTGATTGGCAGTTGTTGTGTCATAGGTCGATGGGTTGCAAAAGTGTTGCAAATCCCTGTATGTTTTGTCTGAATTTTTTCATTGTTAAGAAATAGAGCTTCCTTCCAATTATTTTGTTCCATTCCTCCAGAGCCTCAATTGTATCGGCTTTAAACTCCAGTGCATAGGAACTGTCATCATCTTCGTCCTTGGAGAAGATACGTGTGAGCCTTGGTTCTTTCATGATATTGCTTTGAGTGGACAAAGGAATATATTCGTCGCGAATAAAATCGAGGAACTCGTTCTTCAACTCTTCCGGAACGCTAAAAGTAGTATTGTAAATAACCATTTTGTTCTTTTTCCTGAAATTTACTTTTCGATTACCGTTGCAAATTTAAATAAAAACTCTATCTTTGCAAACAAATTCAAAAGATACGGGGGATTAGCTCATCTGGCTAGAGCGTTTGACTGGCAGTCAAAAGGTAATCGGTTCGAGTCCGATATTCTCCACTTACTTTCATCCGGACAGCTAATAATCAGTTGCCCGGATGTTTTTTATTGTATTGGTTTACTACAGCCTCATCTCTTTTGACTTTCATTTTCAGGATGACGTTGGAATAGCTTTTCTTTTTCCGGTGCAATTTGAAAAGAAAGCCGTATATTTGTATCGAAAATGTGGAACACCTCACAGGTGAAATTTTTCTGATAGATGAAAATTAAAATATTCGAATTTAACCCATTGGGGGTTAATACTTACGTATTGTATGACGAAACCGGTGAATGCATTGTTGTTGATGCATCGTGTTTTTTTTCCGACGAGAATGAATTACTACTTAATTTTATACTTGATAATAACTTGACTGTCAAGTATCTTGTCAACACCCATTTGCATTTCGATCATATTTTTGGAGTAAACTTCATGGCTTCGCAGTTTGGTTTGAAACTTCAGGCGCACCGGGACGATATTTTTTTACTTGAAAAGATGTCAGAACAACTTCAACTGTTCGGGTTTAATACTAATGTGGATTATACACCCGAAGTAGGTCGTTATCTTTCCGAAGACGATGTGATTTCTTTTGGAGAACAACAACTGAAGGTTTTGCACGTTCCCGGTCATTCTCCCGGAAGCATTGTATTTTACAACGAAAGAGAGCAGTTTGCTGTAGTGGGGGATGTGCTTTTCAACGGAAGCATCGGACGTACAGATTTGCTCGGAGGAAATTTTGAGCAGCTTATCGAGGGTATCCGGACGAAGCTTTTTACGCTCCCCGATAAAACAGAAATTTACCCGGGTCACGGGCAAAAAACGACCATCGGCCGGGAGAAAAGAGATAACCCTTTTGTTGGAACATTGAACTTTAAACTATAATAAAACTATATGGAAATGGAGCATTTTAAAACCCGTCATATCGGGATTAAGCCGGAAGATTTAGGTAATATGTTGCAAACCGTTGGAGTTTCGTCGGTTGACGAACTGATCGATCAGACTATTCCGGCCGATATCCGGTTAAAGAAGCCCTTGTCGCTGCCCAAAGCACAATCTGAAATGGAGTATGCCGAAGAGATCGGGCGTATTGCATCGGCAAACAAAATTTTTACGTCATACATCGGTATGGGATGGTACGATACCATTACACCTGCTGCTATTTACCGTAACGTGTTTGAAAACCCCGTATGGTACACATCATATACGCCGTACCAAGCCGAAGTTTCGCAGGGCAGGCTCGAAGCTTTGCTAAATTTTCAAACGGTGATGAGTGAACTAACCGGGCTGCCGCTGGCGAACTGTTCATTGCTGGATGAGGCTACAGCAGCTGCAGAGGCTGCATCAATGATGTACGGTTTACGCAGCCGCGATCAGGTGAAAAATAACATAGAAACTCTATTTGTTGACCAACATATCTTTCCGCAAACGCTTGCTGTTTTACGTACGCGAATGGGATTGGTGGACATTGACATAGAAGTGGGGGATTACAAAAATTTTGATGCGGATAAAAAATATTTCGGCGCTATTATACAATATCCCAACAGCAACGGAAACGTAGAAGATTATCGGGATTTTGTGGATAAAGCACACGCTTCGGATTGCAAAGTGGCTGTTGCTGCTGATCTGATGTCGCTCGTATTGCTGACACCTCCGGGCGAGTGGGGAGCCGATATCGCTTTCGGCAGCAGCCAGCGATTTGGAATTCCCATGTTTTTTGGAGGCCCGTCGGCTGCATTTTTTGCTACTCGCGATGAGTATAAACGCAGTATGCCGGGAAGGATCATAGGTATATCCAAAGACGTTTATGGCAAAGAAGCTCTTCGTATGGCCCTGCAAACGCGTGAACAACACATTAAGCGCGAAAAGGCCACATCGAATATTTGTACCGCGCAGGCGTTATTGGCTACCATGGCTTCGTTCTATGCCGTTTATCACGGGCCCAAGGGATTGAAAAAGATTGCAAAACGTATTCACTCGATAACTTCGTTGGTTGCCGACGAGTTAAAAGGGCTTGGCTTCAAGCAGGTCAACACTTCCTTCTTCGACACGCTGAAGTTGCAGTTGCCGGCCAACGTATCGCAAGAAAGTGTAAGAGATTTGGCAGAGATGCGCAACATCAACCTTCGGTATTTTGAAACCGGAGAGATAGGCCTCAGTATTGATGAAACAACCGATGATTATCGTGTTCACGAACTGTTAGCTGTGTTTGCCATGGCGGCAGGAAGCTCAAGAGTATTTATGATTGATGAATTACCGGAGAAAATGACGTTAAAAGGGGATGAGCTTCGTACATCGGATTTTCTGACGCATCCCAATTTCAACCGGTATCATTCCGAGACCGAACTGATGCGTTACATCAAGCGGTTGGAAAGAAAAGACATATCATTGGCGCACTCCATGATTTCGCTCGGTTCGTGCACCATGAAACTGAATGCAGCTTCGGAACTTCTTCCGCTAGGATACCCCGGATTTCAGCGAATACATCCTTATGCTCCCGAAGATCAGGTACAAGGTTATCGGGAAATGATCAATGAATTGGAATCGATGCTGGCCGAGATTACCGGATTTACCGCAACAAGCTTACAACCCAATTCGGGGGCTGCCGGAGAATTTACCGGATTGATGGTCATCGCCAGTTACCTGAAAAGCATTGGCCAGGGGCATCGTAAAACAGTACTCATCCCCGCTTCGGCACACGGGACCAATCCCGCAAGTTCGGTACAGGCCGGTTTTACCCCTGTTACGGTGGCATCGGATCAGAAGGGAAACGTCGATATGGATGATCTGCGGAAGAAAGTAGAAATACATCGTGACGATCTCGCCGCATTCATGATCACTTATCCTTCCACGCACGGTATTTTTGAAGTAGAAATCAAGGAGATGTGCAACATTATCCACGAGGCGGGCGGACAGGTGTATATGGATGGCGCGAATATGAACGCCCAGGTGGGGATTACCAATCCCGGAACCATTGGCGCCGATGTTTGCCACCTGAACCTGCACAAGACATTTGCTATTCCGCACGGCGGTGGCGGACCGGGTGTTGGCCCTATTTGCGTGGCTGAGCATTTGGTACCTTTCCTGCCGGGACATCCGGTGATGTTTAAATCGGGCGTAAATACCGTCTCAGCAGCTCCTTACGGTAGTGCAGGCGTTCTTGCTATTACGTACGGATACATCAAGATGATGGGAGCCGAAGGCTTGACGGAAGCTACTAAGATAGCTATCCTAAATGCGAACTACCTGGCTGAAAAGCTGAATGATTCTTACGGAATCGTTTATCGCGGAGCAAACGGAAGGGTGGGGCACGAGCTGATTTTGGAGTGTCGGGGCTTGAAATCCGTTTCCGGAATCACGGAGACCGATATTGCCAAACGACTGATGGATTACGGTTACCACGCACCCACATTGTCATTTCCCGTCCACGGAACATTGATGATTGAACCCACCGAAAGCGAAAGCCTTGCCGAACTGGACCGGTTTATAGATACCATGCAGCAAATCCACACCGAAATTATTGAAGTTTCGCGGGGCGAATATACTGCAGAGGACAACGTATTGGTAAATGCCCCGCATCCCGAATATGAATCTGTTGCCGACGATTGGAAACATGCTTACCCGCGCAGCAAAGCGGTTTATCCGCTGCCTTTTGTTGCCGAAAACAAATTCTGGGTAAATGTTGCCCGTATAGATGATGCGTATGGCGACAGAAATCTGGTAGCATGCCTGTGTGAAATATAATTCAAGTATCAATTCCGTGCAGCAAAATCATAGGTCAGGATTCGTAAATATTGTTGGAAATCCCAACGTGGGAAAATCCACGTTGATGAACAGGTTGGTGGGCGAGAAGTTGTCTATTATCACTTCCAAAGCGCAGACTACCCGCCACCGCATTATCGGTATTGTGAACACTCCGGACTATCAGGTGGTCTATTCTGATACGCCCGGAGTGCTCCGTCCCAACTACAAGTTGCAGGAGCAGATGCTTAATTTTTCGTTGTCTGCGCTTGACGATGCCGATGTGTTGTTGTACGTAACCGATGTGGTGGAAAAACCCGATAAAAACGATGAGTACCTTTCCAAAGTACAACAACTGAGTTTGCCTGTTTTGCTGCTTATCAACAAAATAGACCAAACCACCCAGGCCGAGCTTGAAAAAATGGTCGAAATGTGGCGTGGAATGCTTCCGAAGGCTGAGATATACCCAATCTCGGCGCTTAACAATTTCAGTATCGATCAGATAAAAAGGAGGATTCTAGAGTTATTGCCTGAATCGCCGCCTTATTTTGAGAAAGATGCGCTGACGGACAAGCCTGCCCGCTTCTTCGTGAACGAGATTATCCGCGAAAAAGCCTTGTTGCTTTACCAGAAAGAGGTTCCCTATTCCATCGAGGTGATGGTGGAGGAATTTAAAGAAGAGGCAAATATTATCCGCATCCGTGCCATTATTTTGGTAGAACGTGACACGCAAAAAGGTATTGTTATCGGCCATAAAGGAGAATCGCTGAAAAAACTGGGCACTCTGGCACGAAAAGACATCGAACTGTTTTTCGAAAAAAAAGTATTTTTGCAACTTTACGTGAAAGTAGAAAAAGATTGGCGGAACAGGGACAATATGTTGAAGAACTTTGGGTATAAATTGGAATAGAATGACCCATAAATAACAATCTGAAAAAATATGAGAAATTTAGTAGCTATAGTAGGACGTCCAAACGTCGGAAAATCAGCATTGTTTAATCGGTTGACACAAAGCCGCCAGGCTATTGTAACTGATGTGTCGGGTACCACACGCGACCGTTTGTATGGAAACGTAAATTGGAACGGACAGGACTTTTCGCTGGTCGATACCGGCGGTTGGGTGGTTAATTCCGATGATATAATGGAGGACGAAATAAACAAGCAGGTGCAAATTGCGGTAGAAGAAGCCGATGTAATTCTTTTTGTTGTTGACGTAATGAATGGGCTTACCGACTTAGACAACGGGGTGGCTCATTTGCTTCGCCGCTCGGGTAAGCCCGTAGTGGTGGTTGTCAACAAAGCCGATAATTTTGATCTCGGGCATCAATCGGCTGAATTCTATACGTTGGGCTTAGGTGATCCTTTCCCTATCTCCGCCATCAATGGTTCGGGAACAGGAGATTTGCTGGATCACATTTTGTCGCTTTTCAAAAATGAAGGCGAAGAGGAGAAATTAGAAGATATTCCCAAGTTCGCCGTTGTTGGCCGTCCCAATGCCGGGAAATCGTCTATCGTAAATGCATTGATGGGCGAGGCGCGCAATATCGTGACCGAGATTGCCGGTACCACCCGCGACTCCATTTACACCCGGTACGACAAGTTTGGAATGGATTTTTATCTCATCGATACCGCCGGAATCCGTAAAAGGGGAAAAGTGACGGAAGACTTGGAATATTTTTCGGTTATCCGCTCCATCCGCTCCATTGAAGAGGCTGATGTCTGCATACTTATGATGGACGCTACGCGAGGGATCGAGAGCCAGGACCTGAATATATTCTCACTGATCCAAAAAAACCGCAAGGGATTGGTTGTGTTCGTTAATAAATGGGATCTAGTCGAAGAAAAAGACAATACACTGATAAAGAATTTCGAGAATATCATTCGTGAACGATTTGCTCCTTTCACCGATTTTCCCATTATTTTCGGTTCAGCTTTAACAAAACAACGGATCCTGAAAGTAATGGATTTGGCGAAAGAAGTGTATCAGAACAAGAAGCAGAAAGTGCCCACGCATAAACTCAACGAAGTGATGCTTCCTGTTATCGAGAAGACACCGCCACCGGCTAATAAAGGCAAGTACATCAAGATAAAGTATATAACGCAGTTGCCGAATACGCAAATTCCCTCTTTTGTGTTTTTCTGTAATCTTCCGCAATGGATCAAAGAACCTTATAAGCGATTTATCGAAAACCGGATGCGTGAAAACTGGAATTTTACCGGTACACCCATAAATATATTTTTCAGGGAAAAGTAACGATGCCCCCGAAGCATTATCAAATATTCCCGAAAGGAATGTTCTTTGCTTCGCAGACTTCAATCAGTTTAGTCTTAATCCTTTTCAAGTCGTTGTATTTAAGGTTTCCCAGATCAATTTTATAGTTGGTCCCGGTAGTAGCCAGTGTCAGGTGGCTTAACCCGATACCCAATTGTGTGACAGTTTCCCATAAAATGGAGCCGTTTAGTCGTTGCTTGGGTAATTTAATCCGAAACTCAACGTTATTGATTTCTATAATAAAATCCGATTGCCAAATAGTTACAATAAACGCCAACAAGATTGCTAAAATTGCTCCTGCAATTCCAACATAAAACAGAAAATCAAACTTGCTCTGTAAAGCATGGGATATGCTGATTCCCAGAGCCAGTACAAGAAGAAATCCCCCGGCAGCCAATGCGGAAATCTTTACTTTTGCCGGTAAAGTGTAAATAATTTTCAGGTCTTCCATAACGAATGTCGTTTTTGATTATAATGCTAAGTGTTGAATAATAAATAATTTAGTTTGCAAAAATACAATTTTTATGGGATTATTTTTAAATAAACATCAAAAATTGATGATATGAGAAAAAATTTTCGTTAATTTGTATTTAATTTATAGGATAAGTTAAATGAATTGAACATAAACTTATTTTATTAAAATGTTTATGAAGCGAAATTTCTCAACTATGTTGGTTGGGATTAAAATAGGAAGAGCGAATTGATGAATAGCAACAATCTTGAAAATGAGAAACTTCCTGAAAATGTGGAAGGTAAGGCTGAAGAAACTATTGACCAACTTTCCGTGGAAGAAAAAACATCTGCAGAGCCCGTTGAAACAACTTCCGGGGAACCGATAGAAGCAGAAAACAAAGTCGTGGAAAGAGAAGCAACGGATGCGGCAGAAGCAGCGGAGGCAACGGAGGTGGCAGAAGCAACGAATGCAGAGCCGGTAATGGAGGCTGAATCTGACCCCGAACCGGAAAAAGAACCCGATTTGGAGCCGAAAACCGAAGAACCTGCTGTTGAGAAAGGCGATGAAATTAACTACGATATAGAAATTCCCGAAGAGGTAGCTGCTGAAACTGAAAATGCAGAGGAAGAAATAGATGAGAACAGTGTTCTGGACGATGATTCCGCGGAGTTGTTGTCTATAGAGGAGATTGTACAAAAACTCCGGGGTTTACTGGTTTCCGATCATCCCCAGAGAAGGGAAGTAGATGAAGTAAAGAATCAGTTTTATCGTTCGCTTCGCAACGAAACCGAATCACAAAAAGCTGCCTTTCTGGAATCGGGGGGCGAGTCTATCGACTTTGTGGTTAATGAATCGGAGATCTATGCCGAAGGTAAGGAGTTGATCCGGAAAATAAAAGAAAAACGCGCTGTGCTCCTTGCCCGTGAGGATGCAGAAAAAGAAAAAAATGTTGCCAAAAAAATGGCAATCATTGATCAGGTAAGGCATCTTGCCGAAAGTCAAAACCAGGAAGATTTTAACAAAACCTATCAGGAATTCCGTTCGCTCCAGCAACAGTGGAATGAGATTAAGCTTGTACCGCAAACAAAGGTGAATGAGCTTTGGAAAGAATATCAGCGTCACGTAGAAAAGTTCTACGACCTGGTACGTATCAACAACGAGTTTCGCGAATACGATTTCAAAAAGAACCTGGAACTGAAAACCGAACTTTGCGAAGCAGCCGAAAGGCTCGACGAAGAGCCGGATATGGTTTCGGCGTTTCACCAGTTGCAGAATCTTCATCAGGAATGGCGGGATATAGGCCCTGTTTCCCGTAAAGACCGTGAAGATATATGGAATAGGTTTAAAGCGGCATCCACGTTAATCAATAAAAAATATCAGGCTCATTTTGAAAACCTTAAGGGAAAAGAAGAAGAGAATCTTGCGGCGAAAACCGCGTTGTGCGAAAAGCTTGAAGCTATCGATTATTCGAAATTAAATTCTGTTAGGGATTGGAACAATAAAATCAAGGAGGTGCTTGATATTCAAAAACAATGGCGTGAGATCGGTTATGTGCCCAAAAAATGGAACATTAAAATATACGATCGTTACCGCGCTGCCTGTGACTTCTTTTTCCGTAACAAGAACGATTTCTACAAATCGATGCATGGCGAGATGGAGGAAAACCTGAAAAAGAAAATTGCTCTTTGTGAACGTGCTGAAGCATTGAAGGATAGCCAGGATTGGAAAAAAACAACTCAGGATATGATTTTCATTCAGAAAGAATGGAAAGCCATTGGCATTGTTCCCCGCAAATATGTTGATAGTACGTGGAAGCGATTTATTTCGGCTTGCGATTATTTCTTTGAACAGAAGAAACTCCATGCCTCTTCTCAACACGATGAAGAATCTAAAAACTTTGATAAGAAAAAAGAAGTAGTTGAGAAGATCAATAAGTTAGATACGTCGTTGTCTTCTGAACAGGCGTTGCCGTTGTTAAGAGAACTTATGGATGAATGGTACAGCATAGGACACGTGCCGTTCAAGATTAAAGACAGAGCTTACAAAGAGTTCTATGATGCTACCGAAGCACAATTCGACAGGTTAAACATTGACAAAACCGATAGAAAATTAGACAGCTTTAAGTCGAATATTTCGGATATGGTCAAATCGGACAATGCCAGAAGACAGCTTCTGCGTGAACGTGAAAGGTTGATGCGTCAATACGAACGTATGAAAGTGGAATTGCAGACATACGAAAACAATATCGGGTTTTTATCGGTTTCATCGAAAAAAGGCAATAATCTCGTTGACGATATGAACCAAAAGATGAAAAGAATAAAATCAGAACTCGAGTTGCTGGTGAAGAAAATTGCAGCCATCGACGAGGAGTTATAATTTGTGAAATTTTTTACATCAAATTATTAGGCGATCAGATTTCTGGTCGCCTTTTTTATGTGCACTTTTCATCGATACTATAGACTATCGCTCAAAAGTTTTCAACATCTTATCTTTCAACCCTGATCGGATAAACTCTTCGGTAGAGATTTCCAGTTCAACCATTACCTTGGTGGTCGACGGCTTATTCGACGAGAACACTTCCGGATAAGTGATCACATCGATTACGGACATATCCAAAGCTTTTGCAATATCTGCAAGTGTTTTGTAGGAAAGTGCAATTTTACCACTCTCTATTCTACTGATTGTCGCTACATCTACATCGAGATTTTCGGCAATCGCCGATTGTGAAAGACGCTTTAAATTACGTATTTGCACAATATTGGCTATTATTTTTTCTTCAGTATAATTCATGTTTAAAAATACACACTGTAAATCAAAAAGTTACATAATTAATCGCAAATAAAATGCATAAAATGCAATTTATATTTGCATTTAATGCATTAATTGGCTATGTTTGCTGCATCAACTAAAAAAATGACAAAGTTAGATAAGAATAACGAGTTGGATGTGTGGTGCGGTCATCGCTTATGCCCCGCATTTCAAATCAAGAATTTATATTAGGGATTATTGCGGATAATCATTTGATTGATACAAATTTCTTATTTTTTGAGAAAATATTAATATTGTTCTTGTCTCATTGTTTGTTTCTTTGCTTAAATAAATATTAATAATTTTTTATGAAATATGACATTTCGCTGTTATATAGTAAAAATTATTCTGTTAGAATGTGAAAAATGTTTTTTTTTATAATTAGAGCTTTACTGTTAATAATTTAAACAAATGAAAGAATGAAAAACAGAAAATTAATTAATTTAATGAGAGGAGTATCGTTCATATTCCTTTGGACTTTTTCCTTTGCTATGTTCGCTCAAAATATCAATGTGAGTGGAACAGTGAATGATTTGAATGGCGAACCTCTCATAGGTGTTACCATTCAGGTTCGTGGTACTTCCGTCGGAACCGTTACTGATTTTGATGGTACTTTTACATTACCAAACATCTCTCCAAATGCAACACTGGAGGTCTCTTATGTTGGCATGAGGACGCAAGTTGTGAATGTTAATGGGCAAAAAACTTTGAAGATCGTCCTCGTGGAAGATTCAGAACTGTTGAGTGAAGTTGTCGTGACAGGATTTGGCCTTGCCCAAAGAAAAGAATCGTTAACGTCAGCAATATCAGTAATCGGTGCAACTGATATTAGCCGTTCTCAGGCATCTACGTCATCCGGCGCTCTTGTTGGGAAGATACCCGGGATAAACTCACGTCAACCGGATGGCAGGCCTGGCGCTTCCACAGATATACAGATCCGAAATATGGGAACACCGTTGTTTGTAATTGATGGAATTCAGTCAGATCAAGGACAGTTCAACAATATCGACTTCAATGATATTGAATCGATATCTGTTTTAAAGGATGCTTCCGCTTCAATTTATGGCGTTCGTGCAGCTAATGGGGTCATTGTAGTAACAACAAAAAAAGGTACGCGTAATACAAAAAATACAGTCACTCTGAATTCTTATTATGGATGGCAAAGTTTATATGCTTTCCCAAAACCGGCAACAGCTGCAACATATTTGACAAATTACGTCCAATCTGAAACTGTTAGAGGTGTTACAAATTACAGATATCCGAAGGAAGAATATCAAAAATGGTTACAAGGAACAGAAAAAGGATATCAACCTTTCGACTGGTACGATTTTATTTGGAAAACTTCTCCTCAAACTTATGTAAATGGCAGTGTCTCCGGCGGATCAGATAAAATAAATTATTACTTAAGCGTTGGAAATTTGAATCAGGATGCCGTTATTGTAAATTATGGCGGATTTAGCAGGACAAACGTACAAATGAATGTAAACGCCAATATTACCGACAGGTTTAAAATAGGTGGCGGCATGAACGGGCGTATTGAGAAGCGTATTAATCCGGGTGTGCCGGGCGTAGATGATTACTGGCTGCCAAGATTTGGAACTTATCGCAACTTACCCACCAAAAGACCTTTTGCAAATGACAATCCTAAGTATCCCACATTAACTTCAACTGAAGCAGGTACAAATTTTGCATGGTTAACATACGATCTATCCGGCAAATTTGAAAATACATGGAGGGTTGTTCAATTAAATTTCGATGCAGAATACGAAATTTTTGACGGACTAAAGGCGCGGGGGATGGCAAGTTATTATCTGGCCAATCAACGATTAGACAATCAGGAGTTTACTTATAAGCTTTATGGTTATGATGAAGCTACTGATACTTATCCGGTAATCTTTGAGAATACCAATCCGTGGAGAGAAAGAACACAAGGTTATATTGAAGAGGTGACTTCAAATATTCAACTTTCTTACAATAAACAATTCGGAGATCACAGTGTAGCAGCTGTTGTTGGCGCTGAAACTATAAAGCGTGATACGCCAAGTACATGGGTGCATTCCATTCCAACATCAAACGCATTACATCTGATTGATTATGAAACTATGGATACCTATAACGATGATGGAAATAATACTCAGGCAAGACTGGGTTATTTGGGGAGATTCAATTATGACTATGCGAACAAATATCTAATAGAATTATCAGCTCGTTATGACGGTTCATGGAAATTTCCGCCAAACCACAGATGGGGATTCTTTCCTTCTGCCTCAGTAGGTTGGAGGATCTCTGAAGAGAACTTCTGGAGTGAAAGTAAATTAGCGGATATTTTTAATGATTTAAAAATAAGAGGATCATACGGATTGCTGGGAGATGATAATGTGAGTGGATATAACGCATTTGATTATATGGGTGGTTATTCTTATAAGAACGGAGGCTCGGTTATTGATGGCAAATATACTATTGGAACAGTTCCCAGAGGCCTCCCCGTTACTACCTTATCCTGGATTAAAGCGAAAATCCTTGATGTTGGTTTAGACGCAAGCTTAATCGGAGGTAAGTTGACAGGTTCATTCGACTTTTTCAGACGTTTGAGGACAGGACTTCCAGCCTCCAAGTATGATGTCTTGTTGCCTTCAGAATTTGGGTTTAGCTTACCTCCCGAGAATTTAAATTCTGACGCACATGTCGGATATGATATGCAGCTAAGATGGAACAGCAAGGTAAGTGATCTTACTTACTCGATCGGCGGCAACCTCACTTATTCACGTTTCTACGATTGGGAGAGATACAAACCTCGTTTTGGCAATTCATGGAACGTTTACCGGAACTCGATTCATCACCGTTTTGGATACCTCAACTGGGGACTCCAGGCAGACGGGCAATTCCAAAGCTGGGAAGAAATTGCAACATGGCCAATTGATAACGATCGTCAAGGAAATAGGACGATCCGCCCGGGTGATATTAAATATAAGGATATAAATGGAGATGGTGTTATTAATGGTATGGATGAACGTCCAATTGGTTACAGGCAGGATTCTACACCGATTTTGAACTTTGGTCTGAATTTTGCTTTTCAATGGCGTGGTTTTGACTTAGCGTTCGACTTAACCGGAGGCGGAATGAATACATGGTATCAGGAATGGGAGCAACGGAATCCATTTCACGATGGAGGAAACAATCCACAATATTACATGGAAAATACGTGGCACCTTGCTGATATCTGGGATGCAAACAGCGAATTGATCCCTGGTAAATACCCGATGCTCCTAATAGGCAATAGCAGCCATAGTAACTACTGGAACAGTAACTTCTGGAAGAAAAACGTCAGATACATCAAATTAAGAAATTTGGAATTTGGTTACACACTTCCAAAGTCATTAGTGGAAAGAATGGCAATCTCTGATGTCCGCTTTTATGTGGCAGGTCAGAACTTATTTGGATTAACTAATCTAATTGGCGTAGATCCTGAAATTAATGATACAAATGGATTGGCTTATCCTACAATGCGTATTGTCAATGTTGGTATAACTCTCAAATTTTAAAGAAAATGAAAATAAAGAATATATTTAGCGTCCTGTTAATAACACTTCTGTCGCTGGGTAGCTGTGCAGACTTTTTAGATAGAGATCCGGATAAGATTTTATCAGATGATCAGGTTTTTAGCGATGCTGTGATGATAAAATCCGTTCTGGCAAATTTTTATGGAAGAATTACTTGGGGACAACATATCGATGACTCATATTCTTACACCATATTGGATGAGGCCATGAAGACAGATGGAGGGCCGGATACCCGCCAGGTATTTGAAGATAATCGTTGGCGTGTATATGATTATACATTGCTTAGAAATTTAAACCAATTTCTTGTAGGTGTTCGGGCAACAACTGTTTTGGATAGTAAGACCCAAAAAGAGTTGGAAGGAGAAGCACGTTTTATTAGGGCCTGGCTGTATTTTAACATGGTCCGGGGAATGGGTGGAATGCCGATCGTGGGAGATGAAGTCTTTGACTATGTTCCCGGAATGGATATAACGGCATTGCAATATCCGCGTTCGACAGAAGCGGGACTCTATGATTATATCATTTCTGAATGTGAAGCCATCAAAGATTACCTGCCTGTAAATCCATCAATTAATGCTGCAAGAGCCACAAAATGGGCTGCATTGATGTTAAAAGCCCGTGCGGCAATTTATGCCGGGTCCATTGCCAATTACAATAATAAGATGCCAAGTCCGATTAAAACAGATGGTGGAGAAGTTGGAATTCCTGCCAGTATGGCAACAAAATATTATGAAACCGCGTTAGCCGCTGCCGAAGAAGTTATCAAGAGTGGAAAATATCAATTACAGCTGTCGAAGCCGGATGATAGAGGCCGTAACTTTTATGAAGCGCTTTCGGTAAAAGAAAATAACCATGAAATTATTTGGGCAAGAGATTATAAATATCCCGGACAAACAAATGGTTTTACACAAGCAAATATTCCGGCTTCACATGCCGAAGATATTGACCGCTGTTACGCCGGGCCAATTTTGAACTTGGTTGAAGATTATGAATACATAAATGACAGGGACGGCGAAATAAAAACTAGAGATGCATCGGGTAATTATATATTTTACAATAAGCCCGAAGATGCTTTTTTGAATAAAGATCCACGGTTGTGGGGTACTGTTATTTATCCGGGAGCAATATTTAAAGGAACACCGGTAGTTTTACAGGCTGGCCAAAAACATTTTGAAAAGGGCGAATGGAAGGTTGTAACCAGTGAACCGGGCGATAAAGATGATAATAATATTTTAATAACTTCGATAAATGGGCCTACAACTACCAATAATCAGTTTGTGAACAAATCGGGCTTTTTCTTCCGTAAATTCCTGGATGAAACACCGAGTGCATCTACACGTGGTCGCAGGAGTGAAATGTGGTTTCCACGTTTTAGATTTGCCGAAGCCGTGATGATTGCAGCAGAAGCTTCATTTGAACTGGGACAAACCGGCCAGGCTTTGACATATATTAATATGGTTCGCAGCAGAGCAGGTATTCAAGAATTAACAACAATTACGTTTGATGATATTGTTCGTGAAAGACGGGTAGAATTTGCTTTTGAAGATCACCGTTATTGGGATTTGAAACGTTGGAGACTGGCGGATAAAATATGGAACGGAATCCAGAATGACCCCAAAGCACAACAATATGCTCTGTTCCCTTATTTAATTAATGATCCCGGTAATCCAAACAACGGTAAGTGGGTGTTTGATAAAATTCCTACACACATGTCTCCGTATCCCCGGTATTTCCAGATGCGAAATTATTACAACTTCATTGATCAAGGTTGGATTGACAATAATCCGAAAATTGTAAAAAATCCTTATCAATAATGACATTTTCATTATGTAGATCAATCAAAGAAAAGATTACTAATTTTGAATCAATGTATAAAAATATGATAATTATGAAACTTTATAAATATTTCTTGATATTAACTTTTGCCGCTTTGGCAATTACAAGTTGTGGGCTCGACAACTATGACGCACCCCAATCCGTGTTAAGGGGTAAGGTTACTTATAATGGAGAAACTCTTGGCGTGCGTGGTACCGGGGAAGCTGTTCAGTTACAGCTTTATCAGGCCGGATATCAGCTCAAAAACAATATCCCTGTTTTTGTTAGCCAGGACGGTACTTTTCAGGCAGTCCTTTTTGACGGAGAATATAAGCTTGTAACCAGAAATCAAAACGGGCCTTGGGTAAACTCCCGGGACACTACGGTGATTAACGTAAAAGGTACTACGGATATTGAAGTAAAAGTCACACCTTATTTTACAATATCAAATGAATCGCTGACCTTAAACGGATCAGTATTTAATACAACATTTAACGTTAATCAGGTGGTAACTACAGCAAAAATAGATTATGTTACTTTGCTTTTAAGCAAGACCTCTTTTGTTGATGATGTTTCGAATTTTGCCCGTAAAGATTTTAAAGGTCAACAAGCAGGCGTAATAAATTTATCGATGGATTTATCTGCAAATAATGATTTTAAAAATGCTACGGCAGTTTTTGGAAGAGTTGGCGTAAGGACAGTAGGTGCAGACCAGGCCATATATTCAAAAGTAGTCCGGCTTAAATAAATTTTGTATAAAGTAAAAGAAGTTATAAAGGAGATACTGACTTCTTTTACTTTATTTTGTATGATTGTATAAAATCCTCGGGGTCTTATAGAAATGATAAATATTAATTTTAAATTTTACGATGAAACCTAAAACTCTATTCTTTTTTTATTTATTGACGGTAATTTTTAGTAGCTGTGTACAAAACAAATTTACTGATTTATCTACCAATCTTCGCGCTCCTGCCTATCCGTTGGTGACGGTAGATCCTTATTTCAACGGCTGGTCGTATTCAAACAACTTGTATGACGATCAGGTCCGTCACTGGACCGGAAAAGAGTTTCCTTTGTTGGGAGTTTTGAGGGTCGATGGGGAGACATATCGTTTCTTGGGAAAAGAAGACCTACCCTTAAAACCGCTTCTTCCAACCGTTCGCGAAGAAAAATGGACGGGTAAATATACATTTGAACAGCCAAAAGGGGAGGAATGGAAGAGCATCAGTTTTAATGATGCCGGATGGGAGACCGGAACTTCGGCTTTTGGTACTCCAAACGAACCCAACCTCTCCACCCTCTGGCAGACAAAGGATATCTGGGTGAGGCGTACGTTCGATCTAAAAGAGGATATGATCGATAAAACCATCTTTCTGCATTACTCGCACGACGATATTTTTGAGTTGTATATCAACGGCATTCAGGTTGTGGAAACCGGCTATTCCTGGAAATATAACGTGAGGGAAGAACTTTCGGAAGAGGTGAAGGCAACCCTGAAAAAAGGGGAGAACATCATTACAGCCCACTGTCACAACAGAACTGGTGGAGGATACGTGGATTTTGGCCTCTATGAAAAAGAACCGGATAAAAGTTCTTTTATAAAAACGGCAACCCAAAAGAGTGTCAGTGTGTTACCCACTCAAACCTTTTACACCTTTGAGTGTGGTCCTGTAAACCTGGAAGTTATTTTTTCTGCCCCGCTGTTGTTAGACGATTTAGAGTTAATGTCGCGTCCGGTTAACTACGTGACGTATCAGGTGAAGTCGGGAGATAATGCATCGCACGACGTTCAGATATATTTTGAAGCTACACCGCAATGGGCTGTAAACGACGATAGTCAACCTGTTGATTTTGAAAAAATTGAAAGAGAAGGGTTGGCTTTTCTGAAAACGGGGACTAAGGAACAACCTGTCTTACAGAAAAAAGGTGACGATTTGCGCATCGATTGGGGATACTTTTACCTGGCCGGAAAAACGGACAAAGTTTCTGTTATGAATTTCGGCGATTATTGGACTCCGAAAAAAGAATTTAAGGAAACGGGTAAAATTTCCGTTCAACAACCCGTATCATTACCGGAACAAATGAGCAAAAATATGACTGTGCTTGCTTATAGCAAAGACTTGGGAAAAGTGTCGTCCCGTCTTGTAAGCGACTACATTATGCTCGGCTACGACGATATTTATTCGATTCAGTATTTTGAGAAAAACCTGAAAGCGTATTGGACGAATAATGGCCGGATAGATATCTTCCAGGCATTTCAATCAGCAAACAATGAATATAATTCCATTATGAAACGTTGTCGCGACTTCAATGTTAAAATGATGAATGATGCCAATAGAGCCGGAGGAGAAAAATATGCCGAACTGTGTGCCTTGGCCTATCGCCAGGCAGTTGCAGCACATAAATTAGTAAAAGAGGAAGACGGTACATTATTGTTTTTATCGAAAGAAAACAACAGCAATGGCTCCATCGGTACTGTTGACATAACCTATCCGTCTGCTCCGCTCTTTCTATTCTATAACACAGACTTGGTAAAAGGATTACTGAATCATATATTCTATTACAGTGAAAGTGGAAAATGGACGAAACCCTTTGCGGCACATGATGTGGGGACGTATCCTCTTGCCAACGGACAAACGTACGGGGGAGATATGCCGGTGGAGGAATCCGGAAATATGCTTATCTTGACCACCGCTGTTGCCCAAATGGAAGGAAACGCCAATTATGCGGCAAAACATTGGGAGGTACTTACTACCTGGGCCGATTACTTGGTGGAAGAAGGGCTGAATCCTGACAACCAGCTGTGTACCGATGATTTTGCCGGTCATCTTGCCCATAATGCCAACCTTTCCATCAAAGCAATAATGGGTATTGCCGGATATAGTAAGTTGGCTGCCATGTTGGGAAAAAATGATGTTGCCGGCAAGTACCTGGATATTGCTAAAGGCATGGCGGTAGAATGGGAGAAAATGGCTGATGACGGTGACCATTATCGTCTTACATTCGACCGGCCCGGCACCTGGAGTCAAAAATACAATCTGGTTTGGGATAAATTGTTGGGAATTAATATCTTTGATCCTCAAATTGCAGTAAAAGAAATGGCATACTACCGGACGAAGCAAAACGAATTCGGGTTGCCGTTGGATATTCGGGCAAGTTACACCAAGTCCGACTGGATTTTATGGACCGCGACCCTGACTGGAAATTCCGACGATTTTAATGCGTTGGTCGATCTGGTTTACAAGTATGTGGATGAAACTCCGTCTCGCGTACCTTTAAGCGATTGGCACGATACAATCGAAGGGACACGGGTAGGCTTCAAAGCCCGTGCTGTTGTCGGAGGTTATTTTCTGAAGATGCTGGAAGATAAATTGACACGTAATCCTTAGATTGACGAAATATTCGTAAATTTGGATTTAAAGTTGAGATAATGAAAAAATATGTATTTATCTTAATGAGCGGCCTGTTATGCTTCATGCATGTTACCGGCAGTGAAATAAGATTCGGGAACGAGATTTCTACCCGTCAGGAATTATTTTTGGCAGAACAAAATATCATTCGTGCGTTGGATTTGGCCGATGATGCAGTTTCTGCATATTTTACGGGAAGCGAAATGGCAATGGCCAGATATTATAACCCCTATACCGGAAAATGTTCAGATGAAAAGGGAAGTATCTGGATGTTTACCAGCGCCATTGAAGCAGTGAACGCAGCTCTGCGTACTATTGAAATACACAAAGTGAATGGAAATCCAGTGCTCTATAATAAATATTTCGATAGGTATATACAACTGTTGCAGGAATTGTACAGTAACGCTGATTATTATCTGGGAACATTCCATTTAACTTCTTACACTCAAACTGCCGGGTGGACGGTCTATGGCGTTCACCGCAGTTCCGTTAAGGGAGGAGCGAAGGTTGAAGGAATAGAGAACGTATATGATGATCAAATGTGGTTAATTCGTGAGTTATTGGATTCCTATAAATTGACCGGTAACGCTTATTTTCTCGAAAAAGCTGAATATCTGACTGCTTATGTACTCGATGGTTGGGATTGTACAATAGACACAAACGGTGAAGAAGCCGGTGGAATTACATGGGGGCCGGGATATGTGACTAAACATGCTTGTAGCAATGGCCCTATGGTGAGTCCTTTAGTATGGCTCTACGAACATTACAAAGGGAAAGACAATGCAATTACATATCGCTATATTGACCCTACAGACAAGCAGGCACGAAAAGAACAAGAGTTGAGAAAAAGTGAATATTACCTGACTTTTGCCAAAAAAATATATCATTGGCAAAAGCAGCATTTGCTTCGCGAGGACGGTGTCTATGACGATATGTTGGGAGGGTGTACTCCGTCAAAGCCACAAATGGAAACAGTCGCGGGAAAAACATACCGTAAAGGTATCGTCTGCCTTGACAAGGTAGGTCCTGCCATTTCATACAATAGTGGGACTATGCTTTCGGGGGCTGCCGATTTATACCGGGTAACCGGCGAGAAGGAATATTATAACGATGCTGTTAATCTATCTGACGCATCTTTCTCATATTTTGCAAAAAAAGATGCAGAACTTCCCGGTTACTACACTTATGATATCAGTGGCTTTGGAAATTGGTTTAATGGTGTGTTGCTGCGTGGATTAATAGATATTTATCCCTACTACAAAGATGCTGCTGCCTATATAGATACTTTCCAGCGAAACCTCGATTACGGTTATGAGAACTTTAGGTATAAAGGATTTTTACCTGTAAATTTGTTGACCGGATGGAATCAAAATCCCGGTGATAATCAAGTAGAGGGAATGTTTAGTTTTGCTTTTGCAGCTGAATATGCCTTGCTGTCTCAATATGAATTGAAAAAGTAAACAAGCATAAAAATTGAATGAAAAAAACAACATCTTTTTTAATCGCTTTATCGTTATCGTTTTACGGAAGCATTTTGGCCCAGAAAAACACCGTGATTTCTATCGTTGAGAGGCCGGAATCCCATACTGTAAACTCGAATTATGTGTCAAACAGGTATCCCTTGCAACCGTTGAGTTTCATAAAACTTCCGGTTGGAGCAATAAAACCCGGAGGATGGATTGAGAAAACATTATTGTTGCAGAAAGATGGCTTGTCGGGTAATCTGGGGGAAATAAGTGCCTGGTTGGATAAAAACAATAATGCGTGGCTTGGCACTGGCACTGATTATGGATGGGAAGAAGTCCCGTATTGGTTGAAAGGCTATGGAAATATGGCTTATATTTTCGATGACAAGAAAATGCT
This sequence comes from Bacteroidia bacterium 43-41, assembly GCA_001898165.1. GTDB lineage: Bacteria > Bacteroidota > Bacteroidia > Bacteroidales > Dysgonomonadaceae > Petrimonas. Next base: position 33,769 of record MKTD01000060.1, on the reverse strand, counting down.
GGAAGAGACGAAGACATGGCTGGAAGCCGTATTCAAGAGCCGAAGAGCAGATGGGTATTTTGGCCCGTATATCGAAAAAAACGGCAAACCCGACTTGTGGGGTAATATGATTATGGTATGGTGCCTGCAATCGTATTACGAATATTCTAATGATCACAGGGTCATCGATTTGATGACCGATTATTTCAAATGGCAACTGAATTTGCCCGATGAAATGTTCCTGAAAGATTATTGGGAAAACAGTCGTGGGGGCGATAATCTGTTAAGCGTTTTTTGGTTGTATAATATTACAGGCGACGAATTTTTACTGAAGCTCGCAGAGAAAACACGGCGCAATACTGCAAACTGGCGCCAGCGATCACAATTGCCCAATTGGCATAATGTAAATATTGCACAAAGTTTCAGGGAGCCGGCAACTTATTTTATGCTTTCGAAAGATTCTGCCGATCTGATGGCGACATATAATGACTATCATCTAATCAGAAATACGTTCGGGCAAGTGCCGGGAGGAATGTTTGGAGCGGATGAAAATGCAAGGATGGGATATATCGACCCTCGCCAGGGTACCGAAACGTGCGGTTTTGTGGAGCAAATGGCTTCCGACGAGATACTGCTGCGAATTACAGGCGATCCTTTCTGGGCAGAACATTGTGAAACGGTTGCATTCAATTCTTACCCCGCCGCGTTAATGCCCGATTTAAAGGCGTTGCGGTACATAACCTCGCCCAATCAAACCATTAGCGATTCTAAAAATCATCATCCGGGAATCGATAACAGAGGTCCGTTTTTATCGATGAATCCATTCAGCAGCCGTTGTTGCCAGCACAATCACGGGCAGGGATGGCCTTATTTTATCGAGCATTTGATGTTGGCTACTCCCGATAACGGAATTGCAGCAGCCATTTATGGAGCCTGCACTGCCAAGGTGAAAGTTGCCGACGGAAAAACGGTTGAAATAACGGAAGAGACCAATTATCCATTCGAAGAAAGCATTCGTTTCACGATAAATTCAGCCGAAGGCGTAACGTTTCCATTTTATTTAAGAATTCCTGCCTGGACAGAAAAACCCTCGGTAGAAATCAACGGAACCCCGGTGAATGTTATTCTGGAAACCGGAAAGTACGTCCGGATAGAGCGTAAGTGGCAAAAAGGCGATAAAGTAACGTTAAATGTTCCCATGAAACTGTCACAATCGGTTTGGCATGTGAATCAGGATAGCCGGAGCATCAATTACGGTCCGTTGACTTTTTCACTGAAAATCAAAGAGGATTATAAGCCGGTAAGCAGTACTGAAACAGCAATAGGCGATTCGAAATGGCAGAAAAATGCCGATTCAAGCAAATGGCCGACCTATGAAATTTATCCCGGAAGCGATTGGAATTATGGACTTGTTATTGATGATAAAATACCTCTGACGGAAAATTTTAAAGTAGTGGTAAAAGCATGGCCGGCAGATAATTTCCCATTTACGGTAAACAGCGTGCCGCTCGAGATCAAGGCTCGTGGACGAAAAGTAATCGGATGGGATTTTGATCAGTATGGACTTACCGGTGAACTTCCCATAAAAGAAAACCTCCGGTTTGGACCCGATACGGAAGATATTCTCCTCATCCCAATGGGAGCGGCCCGTTTGAGAATTTCGGCATTCCCAATTCAAAACACTTCCTTATAGTCCACGAAAAAAATGAAAAATTTAAAAGATATATCGTTCATTATTTTGTTTTTGCTGAACACTTGCTTGAGTTGTAGTACGCTAAACAAAAAACAGATGATTCATCCTGATGATAGAGTCTCGTTGGCAGACCCGTTTATTTTATTGCACGAAGACGTTTACTACGCATACGGAACACATTCAAATGACGGGATTGAGGTTTTTACGTCCAATGATTTGAAAACGTGGCGGAAAGCAGAAAAACTTGCCCTGCATAGAGATGACTCTTACGGCGAAAAATGGTTTTGGGCACCAGAAGTTTATTTAGTAAACGGTAAATTTTACATGTACTACTCGGCTCAGGAGCATATGTGTGTTGCTGTTTCCGATTCGCCTTTGGGCCCTTTTAAACAGACAGTACAAAAACCGATGTTGGAAAATGAGAAAAACATTGATAACAGTTTGTTTATCGACGATAACGGAACTCCCTATCTTTTTTTCGATCGTTTTAACGATGGATTGAATATCTGGGTGGCAGAGCTTGAGCCGGATTTGATGACGATAAAAACGGAAACACTACATCCCTGTATTCATGTTTCTCAGGAATGGGAAGAAGTTTGGCCCCGGGTTAACGAAGGTGCGTTTGTGATCAAACGCAATGGAGTTTATTATATGACTTACTCCGCAAACAGTTACGAAAGCCCATTTTATGGAATAGGCTGTGCTACGGCAACTGACATAATGGGTGAATGGACGAAATATCCACACAACCCGGTGTTGCAAAAACCCGGTAATTTAGTCGGGGTAGGGCATAGCTCCATGTTTACCGACAAAAAAGGAAGTTTGAGGATTGTTTTTCACGCCCACCGCGATGCAAGCAGTATCCACCCCAGGGATATGTACATCAGTAAAGTTGGTTTTAGAGAGGTAAACGGTGAAAATCAGCTGTATATCGATGATAACTATGAGACTCCAATTTTAATCAAATAGCCCTTTCAATAATCCGTTGAACAAAAACGAGTATGAAACAAGCATAATAATCATTATCCTAAAAAATAAAAAATCTCAAAAAACTTAGAAAATGAAAAAGTACGTTTCTTTATTACCGGTTGTAATTTTCGTTGTGATCGGCATTCTTTCCTGTACTCAAACACAGAAAAAAACTGTTGAAGAAAAATTACCGGTTCGCGAAGTGTGGACAACAGAACAGGCAAACGATTGGTACAAGGATTGGGGTTGGTTAAGAGGCGCTGACTTTATTCCAAGTACAGCTATTAATCAACTTGAAATGTGGCAGGCAGAGACTTTTGATCCCGAGACCATAGATCGGGAGCTAGGCTATGCCGAAGGTATCGGGTTTAACTCCATGCGGGTATATTTGCACCATTTGGCATGGCAGATTGATACCGCCGGCTTCAAAAACCGGATGAGAGAATACCTGGATATTTCAGGCAAACACGGAATTTCCACACTTTTTGTTTTCTTCGATGATTGTTGGAATCCCACCTATCAGGCTGGGAAACAGTCTGAGCCGAAACCGGGAATCCATAATTCGGGCTGGGTGCGTGATCCGGGAGACTCCATTCATATCAATCCCGATATGATGCATTCACTTGAAAAATACGTGAAAGATATACTTGCTTCTTTTTCGAACGACAAAAGGATTGTTTTGTGGGATTTATATAATGAGCCCGGAAATTCCGGATATGGGAACAAAAGTATGCCGTTATTGGAAAAAGCTTTTGAATGGGGAAGAGAGATAAATCCATCTCAACCATTATCTGCAGGCGTGTGGAACTGGGATTTAAAAGAATTGTCGGATTATCAGATACAACATTCAGACGTAATTACTTATCATAATTACGGTGATTCTGCCAACCATACATGGTTTATTGATACGTTGCGCTCATTAACGCAAAAGCCACTTATTTGTACGGAATATATGGCGCGCACCCGCAATAGTTTGTTCAAAGATATCATGCCAATATTAAAGAGGGAAAATATCGGAGCATATAATTGGGGGTTGGTCTCCGGAAAAACCAATACCATTTATGCGTGGGATACCCCAATGCCCGACGGTGCTGAACCAAAACTTTGGTTTCATGATATTTTCAGGAAAGATGGCTCGCCTTACAAACCGGAAGAAGTTGAAGTCATTAAGAATTTAACGGGAAAATAAAATTGAAGTGATTTGTACCGGATACAGTTGTATGAAAAGTTTAAGGAAAAGATATTTTATTTTTTCTGTGCTATTCACTGCTTTGATGGTGAACAGTACTTTCAGTAAGGCGTACCCTGACTATCGCTTCAAGCATTACGATATCAATAATGGACTATCGCAAAACACAGTTTACTCTATTTTTCAGGACAATCAGGGTTTTATGTGGTTTGGCACAAAGGATGGGCTGAACAGGTTTGACGGGACAAACTTCAAGACCTTTCACTTTTCACCGGACAACGATTTACGGGACAACGTGTTCAAGCGTATCCTTCAGGATTCAAACGATGATTTGTGGGTAGCCACAGATGAAGGTGTTTATATTTATAATCCGCATCAGGAATCATTTCGCAGATTCGATGAACAGACCGACAAGCAAAAATCCGTTACAGGCACCGTTAGCGATATGATTATGGATAGAGATGGGGATATATGGATATCCGTTGAGGGAGAAGGTGTGTTCCATTACAGTATTTCTCAATCTCAGCTCTATTTTTACGAAGTTCCTTTGTCCGATGGAATGAAAATTCTGAGTTTATGTGCCGGAAAAGATAATGATGTGTGGGTGTTCCCTTATTCTCGCCCGTTCCTGCATATTGACAAGAAAACAAAAACAGTCTCCGAATTCGAATTGCAAGATGATCCGGCGCTTTTATGGAATGTGGGCGAAGTATCTTCCATTTTAGCCGACAAGTACAATGAACTGATTTTGGCAACTTCACAAAAGGGTTTGTTGAGCATAAATACTGTAAACAGAACACATAGGGTATTGTTGGACAAAGATAAAAACGGAGAACCTGTTTTTGCAAGAATCCTTATCCGTGTTGACGATAAAACGTTATGGGTCGGGTCCGAATCGGGGATCTATATCTTCAACGATGAAACAATGGAGGTGACAAATCTACGAAACAATAACTCAATCCCGTATTCCCTTTCCGACAATGCCGTTTATTCTTTATACAAAGACAGGGATAATGGTATATGGGTGGGAACATACTTTGGAGGATTGAATTATTATGCGAACCGACTATCGGGGTTTGATGTGTTTTATGCTATTGATAATATTAACAGCATCAGCGGAAACAGGGTTCGGGAATTTTGTAATGCAGGACATGGTAGAATATGGATTGGGACGGAAGATAAAGGATTAAACCTGTTTGATCCTGTCACGAACACTTTTTTACCTATTGATAATGAACTAAGAAAACTCTATACCAATATTCATGCTTTATTCAACGATGGCCGCTATTTGTGGATCAGCACTTTTTCGAAAGGTTTAAACCGGTATGACTTAAATACAGGTAAATTAATCACTTACACGCAGTATGACAATCCGGAAACAATTATACAGAACAGTACTTTCACTTTGTGCAAAGACCGGCAGAATATGCTGTGGATAGGTACGCTATCCGGGGTAAATATTTACGATTACTCTCAGGATAGTTTTCAGCGTGTGAAAGAATTGGAGGGAATTTCTGTCCAGGATATTGTAGAAGATTCGGATGGGAATATATGGATTGCGACATTTCAAAAGGGTCTTTATCGCTATAATCCTCTTAACAAACAGTGGCATACTTTTCAGCATGATCACGCAAATAACAGCAGCCTCCCATACAATAAAACAACAAGCATTTTTGAAGACAGTAAAAAGCGTTTGTGGGTAACTACCCAAGGTGGAGGCTTTTGCCTTTTCAATAAAAAGGATGAAACATTTTCAACAATCAATAGTGCCAACGGTCTTGTAAATAACGTGGTTTATCAAATACAAGAAGATAATGAAGGGAATTTATGGTTGTCAACAAACTCGGGAATAGTACGATTCAATCCTGAAACGCATTCATTCAGAAATTATACTGTTATAAACGGGTTAAGAACAAATCAATTTAATTACAAATCGAGTTTCAAAGCCGCGGACGGAACCCTGTATTTTGGCTCTGTAGCGGGTTTTGTCCGCTTTCAGCCCTCTTATTTTAAAGAGATTGATGTGGCTTCACCTGTTGTCTTTACCGATTTTCAAATCAATAACTATTCGGCTGATATTGCGGTAAAAAATTCTCCTTTAGATGAAAGTATTCAATATACAAAAAGTATCCGGTTATCCCATAATAAAAACTCTATCGGTTTCAAATATGCTGTTCTTGATTACTCAGGCCTGAATACCACAAATGTGATTTATAAACTGGAAGGATTCGATAAAGAATGGGTGAAATCAAATGCAAATAATTCCATACTATATACAAATTTGTCGCCCGGAAAATACAGATTGCTGATTGCATTTGAGGATGAAGACAGTATGGAAAAAAACGCAATAAAAATATTGAATATACACATAGAACCTCCTTTTTGGCAAACCTGGTGGGCATATCTGCTTTATTTATTCATTTTTTTAGGCGTTATTTGGCTGGCGGCTTTTCTAAGCCATGTGAAGAGTGAAAAAATTCAAGCGAGGAAAATGCGTGTTTTTCAACAAGAGAAAGAACGGGAACTGTATCGCTCTAAAATTGATTTCTTTACCAGCGTGGCACACGAAATTCGTACGCCCTTGTCGCTCATCAAGGCCCCACTGGATTATGTGATTACCACAGAAGAGGTGTCCGAAGGAGTAAAAGAGAACCTGCAGATCATGAGCAAGAATACCGACCGGCTTCTTAGCCTGACCAACCAGTTGCTCGATTTCCAAAAAACCGAATCAGATGCGTACCTGCTGAACCTTGAACCGCGAAACGTATCGGAACTGATCCGGGAGACATTCCTGCGTTTTACGCCCCTGGCAAAACAGAGAGGATTGCTCTTCGAGATGGATCTCCCTGAAAAGGATATGTATGTGCAAGTGGATAAGGAGGCATTCTTGAAAATTATCAGCAACCTGATGAACAATGCTGTTAAGTACTGTAACAGCTTCGTGAGGATTAAAGCATACATTGCCGGAGATGGAGAGAATCCGGCGTTTCACCTGGTCACCGATAACGACGGGGAGAAAATTCCAGACAAGTACAAGCAAGCGATATTCAAGCCGTTCGTACATCTGGATAAAGAGCACGACCAAACGGTTGACGGTACCGGGATTGGCTTAGCGCTTTCTCGTTCGTTGGCGGAGCTGCATAAAGGAACGCTCGAACTGGAAGACTCGGAGGAGTTCATCCGATTCCATCTCACGTTACCGATGGACAGCACAATAGAGGCGGCAGTGGAGCCTTCCGGTGAAACAGCCAAATCATCTCACACTACAGTTCTGTTGGTGGAGGACGATCTGGAATTACTGAATTTTGAAAAAAAATTCCTGTCGCCTCACTATCGTGTGCTGACGGCCGAAAATGGAGAAGAGGCGCTGGAGATCCTACGGGAGTCTAACGTGAACTTGGTAGTGTCTGACATCATGATGCCCGAAATGGATGGCCTTGAATTAACGCAAAAGATTAAGACCGACATAGAATTTAGTCACATACCCGTAATATTGTTGACAGCAAAAGTAAGCGTGGAATCGAAGGTACAAGGATTCGAGATCGGTGCGGATGCGTATATCGATAAACCTTTTTCCTTAGAAGTGCTTATGGCACAAATAGCCAACTTGTTACAGAATCGCGAGAAACTACGTGAAACATTTTTAAAACATCCCTATATCGGCGCGAATAGCATGGCGCTCACTAAGTCGGACGAAGAATTCATTCGGAAGTTGCATGCTATCGTGCTTGACAATATGGATAACTCTGAGTTTATTGTGGAAGATATGGCAGAACAGTTCAACATGAGCCGGGCTAGTTTTTATCGAAAAATTAAAGGGGTGCTCAATTTAACGCCCAACGAGTACATTCGTGCGGAACGGTTAAAGAAAGCCGCGCAGTTGCTCAAGGATAAGATATACAAAGTAAACGAAATCTGTTATATGGTGGGGTTTAATTCTCCTTCGTATTTCTCGAAATGCTTTCAACAGCAATTTGGTGTTCTGCCGAGAGATTTTGAATAGTAAATCCTTTAATTGAGATAGTATTTGCATCTTTTGAACAGTTTCCACTGTTTTATTACTTTGGAAATACCTATTTTCGTGGCATAAAAAATTATTAATTTATTAAAAAATAATATCAGCATGAAATCAAAATTAATCGTATTCATTTTACTTACAGCAACCCTCTCGCTTTCCGCTCAGTGGAAACCGGCGGGTGACAGACTTAAAACCCGATGGGCTTCACAAATTGATGTAAACAATGTATTACCGGAATATCCCCGTCCCATCATGGAGCGTTCACAGTGGCAGAACCTCAACGGGTTGTGGAATTATGCCATTTTGCCGGTCGGTAAACAAACTCCAACAACTTTCGACGGGAAAATTCTTGTTCCGTTTGCTGTTGAATCAAGCTTATCGGGCGTACAGAAGAGACTGGGAGGTGAAAACGAACTTTGGTATCAACGGGAGTTTACCGTTCCGTCTAACTGGAAGAACAACAGGGTACTACTTCATTTTGGAGCTGTAGATTGGAAAGCCGATGTCTGGGTAAACGACATTAAGGTTGGACAACACACCGGCGGATATACTCCGTTTTCGTTTGATGTAACTCCCGCATTAAAAAGCGGAGCCAACAAACTGGTCGTAAAAGTATGGGATGGAACCGACCAAGGGTACCAACCGCGTGGGAAACAGGTGAATAATCCGCACGGTATCTGGTACACTCCGGTCAGCGGAATCTGGCAGACCGTATGGTTGGAACCTGTTCCTGAGAAATATATCGAGAATATGAAAATCACCCCGGATATCGACAAGAACACCATAACCGTTGAAGTTTCTACCAATCAAGCCTCCGCTTCCGATAAGATAGAAGTGAAAGTAATGGATGGCTCCCGCGTTGTTGCTGTCGGACAGTCCATCAATAACCAGCCGGTTGAAGTATCCATGCCTGCGAATCCACGGCTGTGGTCGCCTGACGACCCTTTCCTGTATAATCTGGAAGTAACTGTGCTTAATGATAAAGTGAAAAGCTATGCAGCTATGCGTAAATATTCAACCAAACGCGACGATAAAGGAATTGTCCGCTTACAACTGAATAACAAAGATCTGTTCCAGTTTGGCCCGCTCGACCAGGGATGGTGGCCCGACGGATTATACACGGCCCCTACTGATGAGGCACTCAAGTATGATGTGGTCAAGACTAAAGATTTCGGGTTCAATATGATCCGTAAACACGTGAAAGTGGAACCTGCCCGTTGGTATATGCATTGCGACCAACTGGGAATGATTGTGTGGCAGGATATGCCCAGCGGTGACAGAAGCCCCGAATGGCAAATGCGCGAATATTTTACCGGAGTGGAAAGATTACGTTCACCGGAGTCGGAAGCCAATTACCGCAAAGAGTGGAAGGAGATCATCGATTATTTATATTCATACCCTTCAATCGCTGTATGGGTGCCGTTCAACGAGGCTTGGGGACAATTTAAAACGCAGGAGATAGTGGAATGGACCAAACAGCATGATCCGTCCCGTCTGGTTAATCCCGCCAGCGGTGGAAATCATTACCATACAGGTGATATGCTTGACCTGCACCACTATCCGCAACCGGAAATGTTCCTGTATGACGGCCAGCGGGCAACCGTCCTTGGTGAATATGGCGGAATTGGCTGGGCAAATAAGGAACACCTCTGGGAACCCGATCGTAACTGGGGTTACGTGCAGTTCAACAGTTCCAATGAAGTTACCAACGAATATATAAAATACGCAGAGCAGCTAAAACAGATGATTCGCCAAGGATTCTCTGCTGCTGTATATACTCAGACAACCGATGTGGAAGTGGAAGTTAACGGCTTGATGACCTATGACAGGGCGGTGGTGAAAATCGATGAAAGCAGGGTGCGGAAGGTAAATCAGGAAATATGCAATATATTAACCGATTGATTCTGACCTCAATACTCCTGCTTGCTTTTTTCTCGTGTCAAGGAGGGGAGAACCGCAGTGATCAGGATTATTACATTGAATGGGATAAGACCTCCCTCTTCCGCGTGGCGGAAGAGGGAGGCTATCCTCGCTTACGCCGTTTGAACGACGGCTCGCTTTTGGTAGTGTACGAGAATAGAAAAGGGGATGTGGTTGCCAAAAGGAGTACCGATGGAGGCATCTCCTGGGATGAACCGGTAATCGCATTTGAGAAGTTTGAATTTGTTGATCCGAAGTCTTCCGCCTCCACGGTTGTGAATGTCTCTAATCCCGAGATCATTCAACTTGCCAACGGGGATATTCTGTTAGCATGTAATTTGCGCCCCCGGACAGAGAATATTTATCCATTTTCAATCGCCTTGAAAAGGAGCATTGACAACGGGAGAAGTTGGTCCGATGCACAAATATTATACCAAGCCGCTCCACTTTTTAGAGATGGCTGTTGGGAGCCCTCTTTCCTGATTTTGCCCGATGGCACATTACACATTTATTTTGCGAACGAATCTCCTTACTGTGATTCGGATGAACAAGAGATTTCGATGTTGAGATCTACCGATAACGGTCATACATGGAGTGAGAACCCGGTAACTGTTAGTTTCAGGCAAGGATACCGTGATGGAATGCCGGTGGCTGTTCATGACGGTGCGAATATATACGTGGCTATTGAGGACAACCTGTCGGGCCAGTTTAAGCCGTACATCATTTGCGGAACGGTTGGCAATCCATGGGCGAAAGCTGTGCCGGGAAATTCCCCGTATCGTTATTCCGCGTTGCAATCTCCTTTGCCCAACTTGGCCTATGCAGGAGCTCCCTATCTTATTCGAACGGAGAATAATATTTTTGTGCTCTCCTATCAAACCACAAACGGCAGAGGTTCCGATTGGGAGCTCTCGACCATGGAGGTGCAGATCAGCGATACACCATCCGAATTCAGGAATCCCTCTCAGCCTTTTGTTGTTCCACTGTCGAAAGAGGCTAAATGGAATTCACTGGCCGATTTAGGAAATAATACCGTTGCCGCACTTGCGTCCACAAACTTTGAAGGAGAGAAAATTGGCGTTTGGATGATTAAAGGAAGAATCAGAAAAAAATAAAATACAGAAGATGATACACGTTATTCAACATGTGTTGGTACTCTTGTTGTTGGTAGGATGTAAAGCGGGGGAGACTCCGCTGAAGACCTCTCCTGCCGACAAAGAGACATACAAAAATCCGGTAGTAAACTACAGCCTGCCCGATCCAACAATTATTAAAGCAAACGATGGTTACTTCTATCTTTACGCTACCGAAGATATCAGGAATACCCCCATTCACCGTTCCAAAGATTTGGTGAAATGGGAGTATGTCGGAACAGCGTTTACCGACCGGAGCCGTCCCACATTCGAGCCTCGCGGCGGCCTGTGGGCGCCCGACATCAATTTCATCAACGGAAAATATGTATTGTACTATTCCATGTCGGTATGGGGTGGGGAATGGACTTGTGGAATAGGCGTGGCAACTGCCGACAAGCCCGAAGGCCCGTTTACCGATCTTGGAAAACTTTTCAGGAGCAACGAGATAGGGGTTCAGAATTCTATTGATCAGTTTTATATTGAAGAAAACGGAAGAAAATATTTATTTTGGGGCAGTTTTCGCGGCATTTACGCCATTGAACTGTCGGATGATGGCTTTTCCCTGAAACCGGGAGCTGAAAAACAGCAGGTGGCCGGAACGGCTTACGAAGGAGTGTATATTCATAAAAGAAACGGATATTATTATATGTTTGCTTCTATCGGATCATGTTGTGAAGGATTAAACAGCACATATACCACCGTGGTCGGCCGCTCCGATAACCTTTTTGGCCCTTATCTCGACAAGCAGGGTAAATCAATGATGGAGAATCATCACGAGATAGTGATTCAAAAAAATCAGAAATTTGTGGGAACGGGGCACAATTCGGAAATTGTGCAGGACAAGCAAGGACAGAATTGGATATTTTACCACGCCGTCTCGGTGGATAATCCTAAAGGAAGGGTGCTGATGATGGATCAGGTGCGATGGGAAAACAACTGGCCCTATATCGAAGGAGGGTCTCCGTCTCTGAAAGCCGACAAACCGGTAGCCCGCTATTATCGCAAAAACAAGGAAGAACTCACCTGAAAAATAGTTGTTTTCTTTCAATTTGATGGTTATTAAATTAAAATCATGTAAATTTGTGAGATAATGGCAATTCCAGAAAAAATTATAAAAAAAATGAAACTGAACAGATTAATCGGGCTGATAGCTCTGGTGGCTATCGTTGCTTGTACGCCCAAACAAAAAGAAACTCCCGAAGAACCCTCAACGCTATCGGGATTGAAAAGAAGTAATTTCCAGTCGTCGCTAAACGGTGACTCAACCGATTTGTTTGTGTTGAAGAATGCTAACGGGATGGAAGTTACCGTAACAAATTACGGGGGACGTATTGTGTCGGTAATGGTTCCCGATAAGAACGGAACCCTGCAGGATGTTGTTCTCGGATTCGATTCAATCCAGGGCTATACAAGTGTTTCCAACAATTTGGGAGCAACTATCGGCCGCTATGGAAACCGTATCGCAAACGGGAAAATAAAGGTTGGCGGGGTGGAGTACCAGCTTCCGCAAAACAATTACGGGCACACATTGCATGGCGGGCCGGAAGGATATGACACCAAGGTTTTTAAGGCAGTTCAGCCCGACAGCCAGACGGTTGTTTTAACCTATTTGTCAAAAGATAGCGAAGCCGGATTTCCCGGTAACCTGGATGTGAAAGTGACCATGAATTTGACGAACGACAATGCTATAGATATTCAATACGAAGCGGAAACCGATAAAGAAACCGTTGTGAATTTAACGAACCATTCTTACTTCAACCTGAGCGGAAACCCCGGCAACACTATTTTAGACCATCTTCTGACTATCAATGCCGATGAATATACTCCGGTTGATGACACATTTATGACTACAGGTAAAATAGATAAGGTGAAAGGCACACCTATGGATTTTACAGTTGCAACACCTATCGGTCAACGCATTGATGATACAACTTTTGTTCAATTGAAGAACGGCAAAGGTTACGACCACAACTGGGTATTGAACACAAAAGGCGATATTTCCCGGGTAGCTGCCACGGTTGTATCGCCGGTTACGGGTATTCAATTAGATGTTTATACCTCGGAGCCCGGATTACAAGTCTACACCGGAAATTTCCTCGATGGATCAATGACCGGCAAAAAAGGAATTGTTTATAATAGACGCAATGCAATTTGTCTGGAATCGCAAAAATATCCGGATTCTCCTAACAAGCCCGGCTGGCCGTCGCCCTACCTTAAACCGGGGGAGAAATATACCAGCCGGTGTATTTACAAATTTTCAGTTCAATAATTTAAAACATTTTTGATTATGCCTGACAGCTTAGCAAATCTTCCCATTTGGATCATCATTGTAGTTTCAGTGCTTGCACTATTCGATGCGGTGATGAAAGTGATCGCTATGTGGAGATCGGCACGAAACAACCATCTGGTGTGGTTTATCTTTATCACGATATTCAACACCGTTGGAATTTTGCCGATCGTGTATCTTGTGCTGCATAGGAAGAAAGAAATACCTGAAGCAGAATAGGCTGAAAAATTAAGGAGTTGTAGAGGAGGGCTTTATCACAATATAGGATAGCTCTCCTTTATTTTTTTTCGTTCTGTTGAATGTTTTCCTTATAATACTTGCACCATGGTCTAAGCCCGCAGATCTCGCATTTAGGCCTTCGTGCCACGCAAATATACCGGCCATGCAGGATGAGCCAGTGGTGCGCTTTTGAGAGTAACTCCGCCGGAATATATTTCACCAGTTCCCGTTCCGTCTCAAGCGGGGTTTTGGAGTTATTGGTTAACCCGATGCGGTTGGCTACACGAAAAACGTGTGTGTCAACCGGCATGGCGGGTTTATCGAACGCCACGGCGAGCATCACATTGGCCGTTTTTCTCCCTACACCCGGAATAGTTAACAAATCGTCGATAGTTGACGGAACTTTTCCATCGAAATCGGAGACAAGTTTTTTTGCCATTCCCACCAGATTTTTGGCTTTGTTGTTGGGATAAGAGCACGATTTTATGTACTCGAAAACTTCATCCGGCGATGATGCTGCCATCACTTCGGGAGTTGGAAACACTTCAAAAACACGTGGGGAAATCATATTCACCCGCTTGTCGGTACACTGGGCGGAAAGTATCACTGCTACCAGCAATTGATAATTGTTTTGATAGCGCAACTCCGTCTCAGCCGATTCCGCGTTGGCTGCGAGCCAGTCGAGCACTTTTTCGTAAAGTTCCTTTTTGGTCATTATCTATCTTTTTATTTCGTTTGATAACGGGATAAATCGTGCACTCAGATCAGGATCTGCCATGTCGGGGTCGAGAGGGTAGATAGGGCGCTGAACCCGTTTGTAAGGCAATCGCAACAGGTCTTGGTCCACCCCTCCGGGAGTGAGTGCCATTACCCAGTCGCCACGCATATCGTAAAGCTCCGGCTCAAGGTATCCTATCTTCACCACTAAGATATCAGCTTCTCCCGGCTTTAACCCCAGGTCGGTAAATTTTTTCTCGGAGTGATAAGCGCTTCTCTTTTCCGTTACAATGGTATAGATATTGCCGCTTTTCACCACCACTTCGGTACCGGCATCCACATCGCCCTCCTTGATGGCTGTAATCCTTCCCTTTAGCCGGATAGGAGGAGCAAAACGGTTGTCCACCTCAGCGCCGGCCGCGGCATCGATTTGTCCACCCACACCAATCTCCTTGGCCCTCTTCACCAGTTCCGGACCGGGGATGGAGGCATAAATAAGCGTTTTACTTCCGGACGACTTCAGTTCAGGGCGTTTGAATATTTCGTGCAGGGTCCATGTCACATCTCCGGCACCACCGGCAGTAGGATTATCACCCATGTCACTGATGATGAACGGTTTCTTATCGCTCGCCAGCGCTTTAGCGAGAGCTTCGTCCAGGTAAACGGTGGGAGCTACAAACCCGAACTCTTTTCTCACGTCCCAGAAATGGCGCGCCAGTGTTTCGGCTGCCCGGGCTACCGCCTCCTTATCATCTCCGTATGCCATCACCACGCCATGGTTGCGCGGTTCATCGGCCCAGGGATAAGACATCCAGATAGCTGCATCAATCACTTTGTCTTTGTCAATAACGGTAGGGATCTGTGCATATAAACTTTTCCCCGGTTCGATACGCGTACTGGTCTTTTCCCCAGGGAGCAAGATGGGAACGGGAATCCATGCTTTATAAGCCGGTTTCCCTTTACCGCTTTCGAGGCGATCGAGAAGGTTTGTAACCGCTCTTTTTTTCGATTCGATGGCATCTTCGTGAGGCGCTAGCCGATAACAGGTAATTAAATCGGTATTTTGTGCCAGGCGTGGCGAAACGCTCCCATGCAAGTCCATCGATGTGGAAATCAACACATCCGTCCCCACCAACTCGCGGATGCGAACCAGAAAATCACCTTCGGGATCATCCAATCCCTGAACGCTCATAGCACCGTGAATATCAAAAAAGATAGCATCTAAAGGAAGTTTTGCTTTCAGGCTATCCAGCGTTTTTGAAACCAGCGATTCGTATGCTTCATGGCTTACAATCCCACCCGGCATGGCATGTCCGCGCAAGGTAGGCAACCAAACGGCACGATCAATGATACCCGAATCGGCAGCAAAAAACGGATAGTAAGTGAATACGCTGTCGCCATATCGCGCCTTGAACGCACCTTCGTGAGAGACGGCGGGTGAAAACGTGCTCGATTCAATGGCAAGCCCGGCAATAGCTATTCTTGGAAGCTTCTTTTTATTGTCTTGACATCCAATCGCTAAAATCAGTACTGCTAATAGGATGAAAGTTGAAAAAAGTTTTTTCATCTTTTTAATTTTTTATTGATTTTATAAATACCAAAATTAGTAAAAAATCAAATCAACGATAACAGGTATCCGGATAAAGAGGAATAACTAACAAAGATTCAGTACGTGTAATGTATGACAAGCTACTAAACATGCAGTTTCCGTTCTCAGGCGGTTCTCGCCTAAACTAATCGGTTCAAATCCGAGATCGATGGCTTTTTGAATCTCTTCTTCGCTGAAATCGCCTTCGGGCCCAATGAGGATAAGCACATCCTCTCCCTTTCGATAGGTTTTTGGCAAAGATATTTTTGGGGTAGGATAACAGTGCGCGATAAATTTACGTCCGGCAAACGATTTTTCAACAAACTGGCTAAAGGAGATCATCTCGTCAATAACCGGCATTACAGCCTGCTGCGACTGTTTCATTGCCGAAACGACAATCTTTTCAAACCGCTCCTTCTTAATCTCTTTTCTTTCGGAATATTTGCAGAGGATGGGCGTGAACTGGTCGGTCCCGATCTCTACGGCTTTCTCCACAAACCATTCGTTCCTCTCCATCTGCTTGGTGGGGGCAAAGGCTATCCGTAGCTTGAAATCCCATCCTTTAGGTTTCTCAACGCTGTTTTGGATACTTACCGTACACTGTTTCGGATGGGCATGGATCAGGATGCATTCATGAAAAAAACCTTTCCCGTCGGTAACGGTTAATATATCACCTTCCTTCATCCGAAGTACTTTTACGCAATGTTGTGATTCTTGTTCAGACAGCTGTTGCGAGTGTCTGATATGGGGTGAATAAAAAACTGTATCAGCCATTTTCTGCACTTTTCCGGCGGTTTATTTCATCGCGAAGTTTTGTTGCTAACTCGTAATTCTCATCTTTTATGGCTTCTTCCAGCCGTTTTTTCAGCGCATCAATTTTTACCTCTTCCATGTTTTCCGGAACCTCCTCAGCTTCAATATCTCTATTCTCGAGATCGGTTGAAAGCACCTCTTTTTCATCAAACACAATGGCCATATTCTGCATAATGGCTTCCGTGGTGAAAATGGGCGAATGGGTCCTCAAGGCAATGGCAACCGCATCCGATGTACGCGAATCGATTCGGAATTCCCGGTTGTTTTGACGCAAAAGCAGTTCGGCAAAAAAGGCGCCGTCTTCGAATTTATAAATAAAAACTTCTAATAACTCTATATTTAATGATTTGAAAATATTGTACACCAGATCGTGCGTCAGGGGCCGGGGAGGAGTCATATTTTCCATTACAATGGCAATGGATTGTGCTTCGGGCGTACCGATGACTATCGGTAACCTGCGGATACCGTTCTCCTCCGCGAAGATGAGTGCATATGCTCCGGCTTGTACCTGGCTGAACGATATACCCAGTATGGAGAGTTTAACCTTATTCGTCACAATTGTTGTTGTTTATCCGTTATAACTTCAAAAATACAATTTTTAAACAAGAAAAACACTAAGAAAGTGTTTAAATTTCTTACGAAAGAGGTAAATAAAAGGTTTTGCTAATGATAGCCCGCTATTATCGCCAAAACAAGGAAGAACTTTCCTGAAAAAATTCAAAACACATTCAAAGGAATGCATTTCTTTGAAATTTTGGAAATTTATTACGGATTATGAAGAAAATTATTTATCTTTGCACCCACTTTACGACACGGTGGTTATAGCTCAGTTGGTTAGAGCGACGGATTGTGGTTCCGTAGGTCGCGGGTTCGAGTCCCGTTTTCCACCCGAATGCACTGATAATAAGTGTTTTTCTCTCTTAGATTTGTTTTAGGTAATCACGTATTTTACATACGTGATTTTTTTTATTTATGCCTCTCTTTCAACACTCCTTCGATATCTTCTAATTTTAACTTTTTTGTCTTCAGCAGGATAAGGAAGTGATAGAGCAGGTCGGCAGCTTCGTTTTTAAACAGATCCAGGTTGTTGTCCATGGCTTCGATAACGAGTTCAACGGCTTCTTCACCCACTTTTTGTGCCACTTTGTTCACTCCTCTGTTAAAAAGGCTGCTTGTGTAAGAACCTTCGGTTTTGCAGGCAATGCGTTGCTCGATAACTTTTTCCAGCTCGTAGATAAAGCCCTTTGGCGTTTCTTCGGCAAAGCATGTCGTGGCGCCAGTATGGCAGGTAGGTCCTTGCGGGATGGCTTTAATCAGCAGTGTATCGTTGTCGCAATCTTCCAGAATTTCGCTTACGGCAAGATAATTTCCGGAGGTTTCCCCTTTGGTCCACAGCCGGTCTTTGCTGCGGCTAAAAAAGGTAACCCTGCCTTCTGCCCGGGTTTTTTCGAAAGCTTCTTCGTTCATATAGCCCAACATCAGCACTTGCAATGTGTTGGTGTTCTGAATGATTACCGGAACCAACCCTCCGGATTTTTTGAAATTTATATTCATAATTTTAAAGTGAATAGTGAATAATTTTTGCTCTTTGCTCTTACCCCTCACCCCTTACTTCAATGTTTTGTTGTTTTAGAAACTGTTTCAACTGCGGTATCGATATTTCGCCGAAATGAAAAATGCTTGCCGCCAATGCCGCGCTTGCTCTTGTCTGTTGAAAAACATCGGCAAAGTGTTTCATCGTTCCTGCTCCTCCCGAAGCGATAACAGGAATATTTACAGCGGTGGAGACTGCAGCGGTGATGTCGAGTGCGAAACCGTTCTTGGTGCCGTCGTTGTTCATCGATGTAAGCAGGATTTCACCGGCACCGCGTCGTTCGCCTTCCAGCGCCCAATCGACAGTGCGGAGTGGAGTAGGGGTTCTGCCGCCGTGAATATAGACTGTCCATTCACCGTTTTCGAGTTTGGTGTCGATAGCCAGCACAACGCATTGGTTACCAAATTCCGAAGCAATTTCTGAAATAATTTCCGGACGATTTACCGCCGCAGTGTTGATGCTCACCTTGTCGGCTCCCGCTTTGATAATTGCCTGTGCATCTTCCACCGAATTTATGCCGCCGCCAACGGTGAACGGGATATTGATTTCGCGGGCGATTTTTTCAACCAATCCGGTCAGGTTCTTCCGTTTCTCCACAGTGGCGGTAATATCGAGGAACACCAGTTCATCCGCACCTTCCTGAACGTATCGTTTGGCAAGTTCCACGGCATCGCCCGCATCGCGAAGCCCTACAAAATTAACGCCTTTCACCGTGCGCCCGTCTTTGATATCGAGGCAGGGGATAATTCTTTTTTTGAGCATACAATGTTGTTGTTTAATTTGTTATCTGTCTATTGCTGAACTTTTGCAAGTACACTTTGGCTGAATCTGTGTAACTCGTTCAGCTTAATACTGCCCTCGTAAATGGCTTTACCGATAATAGCCCCCTCGCACCCCATCCGCTTTATCTTCACCAAATCGTCTATCGATGAAACGCCGCCGCTGGCAATCAGCTTTACGTTTGTCCCTTGCAGGATTTCGGTATAAAGTTCGTTGGAAGTGCCCTGCAACATGCCGTCTTTCGAGATATCGGTACAGATGACGTACTTTATGCCTTTGCGTTCGTAATCGGCAATAAAATCCACTACATCCAGTTCCGATTGCTGCTGCCAGCCGTGGATAGCAATTTTTCTTCCGTAGCTGTCGGCTCCCAAAATTATTTTGTCCGGACCGTACATAGACAACCATTTCAAAAAGAGATCGGGTTGTTGGGCCGCTATGCTTCCCACGGTAATTTGGGCTGCTCCGTTTTCAAAAGCGATGCGTACGTCTTCATCGGTTTTGATGCCTCCCCCGAAGTCAATCGTTAGTGAAGTTTTTGTTGATATTTCTCTTAAAATATCCTTATTTACAATGTGTTTTGATTTAGCACCGTCTAAATCGACTAAATGCAAATAACGAATTCCGTTGGCTTCAAACTCTTTTGCCACTTCCACCGGGTTTTCGTTATATATCTTTTGGGTGCTGTAGTCGCCTTTGGTCAGGCGCACGCATTTTCCCCCGATAATATCTATGGCTGGAATGATTCTCATAAGTCCAAAAAATTTTTCAATATCCTTTCACCCACGTTCGCCGATTTCTCGGGATGGAACTGTGTGGCGAAGAAATTATTGTTTTGTATGGATGCGCTGAACGGTAAAATATAATCACATTCAGCGATGGTTTGCGTGCAGATTTCGGCATAATAGCTGTGCACGAAATAAACGGCATCATCGTTACCGAAACCCTCAAAAAGGGACGATTTTGTATGTTCCAGATTATTCCAGCCAATGTGAGGAACGATGTCCGACAATGGAAATTTCTTTACCGTAGTGTCAAAAATTCCCAGACAATTGGTATTTCCTTCTTCCGAATACCTGCACAACAGTTGCAGGCCCAGGCAAATTCCCAAAACGGGTTGGTCAAGCGATTTTATTACCGTATCCAGCTCCCGTTCCTTTAAATATCCCATTGCGGATGATGCTTCGCCCACACCGGGGAAGATCACCTTTCCGGCACGACGGATTTCAGCCTTGTCGTCGGTTATGATGCACTCGTGCCCCAACCGTTCCACCGCATTTTTTACCGATGCGATGTTGCCTGCGTTATATTTGATGATACACACCATTGTCTGAATATTTTATATTACCCCCTTCGTACTGGGAATTCCTACATTCTCGCCGCGTTTTACCGCCATCTTTATTGATTTGGCGAATGCCTTGAAAATAGCTTCCGTTTTGTGGTGTTCGTTGTTGCCTTCGGCTTTGATGTTGAGGTTACATTTTGCGTTATCGGAGAATGATTTGAAGAAATGCATAAACATTTCGGTAGGGACATCCCCAATGAATTCGCGTTTAAAATCCACCTCCCAAACCAGCCAGGGCCGGCCGCCGAAATCGATGGCGACCTGCGCCAGGCAATCGTCCATAGGGAGCAGAAATCCATAACGTTCTATTCCTTTCTTTTTCCCCAACGCTTGTAAAAACGCCTCTCCCAAGGCAATAGCAGTGTCTTCTACCGTATGGTGTTCGTCGATCTGCAGATCGCCGTTTACCCGGATGGTGAGATCCATATTTCCGTGGCGTGCAATCTGCTCCAGCATGTGATCGAAAAATCCCAATCCTGTAGCTATCTGGCTCTTTCCTGGTCCGTCAAGATTTATCTCCACAAAAATATCGGTTTCGGAAGTTTTACGCCGGACAACTCCTTTTCTGGGTTTCGATTTCAGGTACGCATAGACATCGGCCCAGTTTATTGTGCACAACACGGCATCATCGGCCTTGTCCGCGTTCAGGTAAATGGCTTTGCAACCGATGTTTTGTGCCAGTTGAATATCGGTTGTCCGGTCGCCGATAACGTAAGAATTTTCCAAATCGTAATCCCCTTTCATATAATGCATCAGCAGTGCTGTCCCCGGTTTTCGGGTAGGGAGATTTTCGTGTTCGAAAGAGCGGTCGATAAGAATTTCGTTGAATATTATGCCTTCGTTTTCAAATGCTTTTAACATTTTACGATGTACAGGCCAGAACGTTTCTTCGGGAAACGACGGAGTGCCCAACCCGTCTTGATTGGTCACCATGACCAGTTCATATTCCAACTCTTTTGCAATTCGCGACAGGTATTGAAACACTTGCGGATAGAACTCCAGCTTTTCCAGGCTGTCAACCTGAAAATCAGTGGGAGGTTCGATAATCAGTGTTCCGTCGCGGTCGATAAACAGGACTTTTTTCATTTTATTTTGCGTTCAAACAGTGTAACTCTTTCAACAATTCTTTATTCTCGTCGGGAGTTCCGATGGTAATTCGCACACAATTTGTCACCTGCGAATTCCGGTTGCGGATAATCACCTTTTTTTGTACCAGTTCGTTATAAATCCGGTTGGCATCCGAAACCTCAACCAACAAGAAATTGGCATCGGATGGATAAATTCTTTTTACGATTTCCATCTTCGATAACTCTTCGGCAAGATGCGCTTTTTGTTGCAGGATCGTATTGCGGCGTTCTTCAAACTCATCCGGGTGCGAAAGCGTTTCCAATGCTGCTTGCTGATTGATGGCGCTGACGTTGTAGGGCGGTTTGGTCTTGTCCAGCAACGAAATAATTTTTTCATCGGCAAAAGCCATTCCAACCCTGACGCCCGCCAACGCCCACGCTTTGCTGAAGGTCTGCATCACAATAAGGTTGGGGTAGTTGTTGATTTTACTTTTCAAGCTGTGCTCCGGGCAGAAATCAATATACGCTTCATCCGCCACTACGATTCCGTTAAAATTATCGAGCAGTTTTTCCAAATTCTCCAACCTGTTTCCGGTAGGATTGTTCGGCGAGCAAACAAAAATAAGTTTTACGGAAGTGTCGGCTTCGGCAGTTTGCAGAATCTTTTCAATATCAAGCTGAAAATCTGTTGTTAATGGAATTTTCTGCAAGCCGATATTATTGATGTTTGCCGATACTTCATACATCCCGTAAGTAGGCGGACAAATAATTGCGCTCTCTTTTCCCGGTTCACAAAAAATCCGGTATATCAAATCGATAACTTCATCGCTTCCATTACCTATAAAGATTTGTTTTGCAGGCACATTTTTAACTTCCGACAACTTCGTTTTCAGCGCTTTTTGATGGGGATCGGGATAGCGGTTCAGCGTTCCAAACGGATTTTCGTTAGCATCGAGGAAGATGCCTTCGCTGCCCTGGAATTCGTCGCGAGCGCTTGAATAGGGTTTTAGCGCAAGAATATTTGGCCGGACAAGCTTTTCTATATCAACTGTTTTCATACATCTTCAAATTTAATACTTCACCTACACGCAGCGCCATGGCATTTTTGTGGGCAAAAAGTTCTTCGGCTTCGGCCATCGTCTCCACGGCCGTCCCGATACTCGCAATCCCTTCCTCCGATAATTGCTGGAACGTGATTTTCTTTACAAAACTGTCCAGGGAAACGCCGCTGTATGCTTTTGCGTGGCCGCTTGTGGGGAGTGTGTGGTTAGTGCCGCTGGCATAATCGCCCGCACTCTCGCAACTGTAATTTCCCAGAAAAATCGATCCGGCGCTGATCACTTCGCGGCTGCGCAAAACAGGATTTTCTACTGCCAGTATCAAATGCTCGGGAGCGTAAACATTGCTGAACCGGATGCACGTCCCGATGTCTTTAAACAAGATGGCCCGGCTGTTTTTTAATGCTTTCTCCGCTATTTCTTTTCGCGGCAGGCTTGCCAGCTGGATATCGAGTTCATTATTTATTTCTTTGATCACCTTTTTATTGTCCGACAAGAGGACAACCTCGCTATCCGGCCCGTGTTCGGCTTGTGAAAGCAGGTCGGCAGCAACGAACGACGGGCGGCAGGTTTCGTCCGCAATCACGAGTACTTCGCTGGGCCCGGCAGGCATATCGATAGCTGTGCCGTAATACTGTGCGGCGTGCTTTGCTGCCATCACGTACTGGTTGCCGGGGCCGAAAATCTTCTCTACTTTCGGAATGCTTTCCGTGCCGGAAGAGAGGGCTCCGATGGCCTGAATTCCACCGACAGCAAATAGTTGAGTTACTCCCGCCAGATTTGCCGCATAAAGAATGGCGGGGTGAATAGCACCTTCTTTATCGGGCGGCGTACAAAGTACAATCTCTTTACAACCGGCTATCTTTGCCGGAACTGCCAGCATCAAAACCGTGGAGAAAAGCGGTGCTGTCCCGCCCGGGACATAAATCCCCACTTTTTCTATCGGCCGTGATTCGCGCCAGCAAACCACGCCGGGCGATGTTTCCACTTTCACGATTTCTTCTTTCTGCGAAAGGTGGAACTTCACGATGTTGTTTTTTGCCAGGGCGATGGCTTGCTTCAATTGTTCCGGAACCTGTTGCGAGGCGGCTTCAATTGTTTCGTTGGCAACCGTGAAATTATCTGCCGAAAAACCATCAAATTGCCTGGCATATTTCAACACCGCCTTATCGCCTTTCTTCCGGATATCATAAAAGACCTTGTTCACCAAGTCCATCAGCTTAGCTTGCTTTATCGCCGATCGTTCTGCTAATTGTGGCCATTTGCTTTCGGCCGGATTGTTTATTGCCTTCATATTGGTCCCTCCGCTTTCACAGAATCATTTTTTCAATATTCATGACTAAGATCCCTTGGGCATCAACGTCTTTCAGTGCATCAATCACGTCCCAGAATTGATCTTCCTGTACTACTGAGTGTATGCTGCTCCATCCCTCTTCGGCAAGCGGAAGGATGCTGGGCGACTTCATTCCCGGAAGTATGGAACAAATTTTCGGGATCGATGAATTGGGTGCGTTCATTACAATGTATTTGCTGCCCAGGCCTCTTTTGAATGCCCTTATGCGGAAAAGGAACCTGTCCAGCAACTGTTGCTTGACTCCCTTGAGATTCCTGTTTGCGATCAGTACCGCTTCGCTTTTTATAATGGCTTCAACTTCTTTCAATCCGTTCATAATGAGTGTGCTGCCCGTGCTTACAATGTCGAAAATCCCATCAGCCAACCCAATTCCGGTAGCAATTTCAACACTTCCTCCCAGTTCTTCAATTTTCACATCGATGCCTTTAACGCCGAAGTATTTCTTTAAGATCTTCGGGTAACTGGTGGCGATGCGTTTCCCGTGGAAATAATCCAGGTTGGTATAAACCTCATCTTTGGGGATAGCGAGCGACAGCCGGCAGTTGCCAAATCCCAGTTTCTCTATTTCATCCACCTCTTTTTCCTTTTCCCACACTTCGTTTTCCCCCAGGATACCGATATCGGCAACACCTTTTTCAACGTATTGAGGAATATCATCGTCGCGCAGGAAAAGGACCTCCATCGGGAAGTTACGGGCTTCAGTCTTCAGTTTCCGGTCGCCGTTCGACACTTTAATGCCACATTCATCCAATAGTTGCAACGATTTTTCGCTTAATCGTCCGGTTTTCTGGATAGCTATTTTCAATTTTTCCATACCTCTGATTACTAATTAAAAAAACCCGCCTGAAGTGTTCAGACGGGTCTATGTTATATATTCATGCTTATACATACCAATTTCAGCTCGCCTGACTGCAAGTATGAAAATGATGATGGTGAAGCCTGTTTACTTTCATTTTATCTTTTTTGATGACGCAAAGATAATAGAATAATTTTAATACAACACAAAAACAAATATTTATTTTTTTATTTGGGGCTATAATCTTTATTTTTCGGTCGCTTCATCATTCAACTGTGCAGCGTCTCCCTACGGGCTATACGGAAGAAAGGAAGGTTCAAAGACGCGAAAAAGGGCACAAAACGGCATAAAAGAGAGAAGTGTAACTATAATTCGTAAAATTCAAAACAGTTTCTAAATTATATATCGTAAATTTTAAGTAAGTTTGCACCCTATGAAAAAAATGATATTCATAGCTCTATGGATAAGTGTTTGCGTTTCGGCTTCCATGGCGCAGGCCCGCGTTATATTGCCCGATTCCACCCAGATGACCACTAATCCGGATTCGGTTGATCTGTTGCCCCGGCAGGTTCCACAAGGCCTTGATCATGGCCACGAAGAGCCGTTCGATACCATCAACCTGAAGCTGCCTGCTGCAACGGTGTGGCATTTGCACCCAAGAAGCGGGGATCGCATCATTGTGCCGATGGATACGCTGAAGTACAACTTCCAGCAAACTACCGTTCCCGATGGGTATTCGGTTGCAGGCGGATATCTGGGGCCGGTTGGTTCGCCGTTTATATCCAAAATATTTTTCGAAAGAGACGAAACGGGTCAATTCCCGTTCTACGATGCCTACAAACCGTATAACAAATCTCCCGGACAGCAGATTTTTTACAATACACGGGTACCTTATGCCAAGCTGGATTACCAGACGGCAGGCACCCGTCCGTTAAGGGAACAGCGTTTAAGGGCTTTGCTGACGACAAATTTCGGTAAACGCCTGAACATAGGGCTGGAAGGGGACCTAATCAATGCGAAAGGATTGTATAAGTCGCAGGAGAACAAGCACAACGATTGGGGTCTTTTCGGTAATTACCTGAGCGACCGGTTTGAAACTCATTTTTTAGCCTCCACCTCAACCCTCAAGCATTTCGAAAACGGTGGGGTTACCGATGAACGGTTTATCCGGGAGCCGGAATCCGTGGGGCAGAATTTTTCGACCGTTGATATTCCCGTAAAATTTACCAATACGTGGAATAAAATAAAAACCGATCAGTTGTTCTTTTCGGGAAAATACAACCTCGGCTACAGCGATCAGAAAAAGGATTCGCTCAATAGCAGTGAATTTATACCCGTGGCGAGTGCCATTTTCACATCGCATTATACCGGACAAGACCGGCGGTTCCTTTCCTACGATACGGCCCAGGTAACGGTAGAAGGTAAGGATATGCAGCGTATCGACCAGTTTTATCCAAACCGGTTTTACAATACGGCCGTTGATGACAGCACCACGTTCTCATCGTTTAAAAATACATTTGCATTGTCGCTTCGCGAAGGATTCAAGCCGTGGGTGAAGTTCGGATTAACGGGATATATTGAACACGAGCTTCGTAATTTTTCGATGATCGATTCCGTTAACACGACGATTGGCCGGACAAAACACCGTGAAAGTTCGGTTTTTATCGGTGGGATTCTCAACAAACAACAGGGCGAAAATCTCCGATTTAATCTACAAGCCAATCTGGGGGTGGTGGGTGCCGACCTTGGAAAATTCAATCTGGAAGGTGAGGTTGAGACAGGTTTTAATATTGCCGGAAAACGGACCTTATTAAGCGGTCATGCCTATGTTAAAAATATAACAACCAACTATTTGCAAAAACACTACCACTCCAAGTATTTTTGGTGGGACAAAAACTTCGGCGATACGCGGAGGGTGTTTTTAGGAGGTAAACTTTATATTCCGTTCACCAACACAACCTTGAGCGCCGGAGTGGAAAATTTGCAGAATTATATCTATTTCGACAAAGACAGGAATATTGCCCAGCACTCTTCAAACGTGCAGGTTTTATCCGTCAGGGTAGATCAGTATATGAAACTGGGCATTTTTAACTGGGATAACCAGGTGGTGTATCAAACGTCAAGTGATCAGGAGGTTATTCCGGTCCCTATGGTAAGTATTTATTCAAACATGTACTTAAAGGCATTGATAGCTAAAGAATTGACGTTGCAGTTTGGAGTAGATGCACATTATCATACTTCTTATTTTTCTCCCGGGTACGAACCGGCTTTACTTCAATTTTACAATCAGCGGGAAAAAGAGATTGGAAATTATCCTATCGCAACGGTTTATGCCAACATGCATCTTAAGCAAACCCGTTTTTTTGTGATGCTTTACAATGCAGCGTCCGCTGTTTGGAAACCGCGTGAATATTTTTCGTTGCCCGGCTACCCGGTTAACCCGATGATGATTAAACTGGGACTCTCGGTTGACTTGCACAATTAGAAACTGTTTCTTAATTTGCCTCGCTGTGAAACCGAAAAAAACAATTGTAATCTACGGCGTACTTTTAGTTATTGCCGTTTTCCTGATGGTGCTGCTCTATAACGTTTCTAACAGGGCTGAGATTACTTTGCCCAGGGATTTCCCTGAGATAATAAAAAGCGGGAAACTGAATATCGTTACCGATTATAACCCTGTTGGGTATCGTGTTTCCGGCGACTCAATTTCCGGATTTCAGTATGAACTCATCAAAGCCCTGGAACGGGATTGGAAGCTGAAGGCGAATATCTTTCTGGAAAACAGCCTGGATGAAAATCTTCAGGGGCTGGAACAGGGGAAGTACGATATTGTTGCCCGGAACATCCCCGTGAACACGCAATTGCGTCAGCAGTTTGGCTTTACCGAATCCATCAACCTGAACAAACAGGTGCTTGTACAGCGAAAACTTGCACCCATCCGCCAGCACCTGGATTTAGCCGGGAAAACCATTCACGTGCATAGAGGCTCGCCCGTTATTTTACGTTTGCAAAACCTTTCCCGCGAGATAGGAGATACCATTTTTGTAGTGCAAAACGATGTTTACGAAACGGAACAACTGGTGATGATGGTGGCAGGCGGTGATATTGATTTTACGGTTTGTGACGAAGTGGTTGCGAAGCGACTTGCCGAACAGATGCCGGAGATTGACGTGGAGACGGACATCAGTTTCACGCAACTGGAATCGTGGGCAGTACGGAAGGATTCGCCCGTTTTATTGGATAGCCTGAACGCCTGGCTTTCACGATTCCGGAATTCGAAAGAATTTGGAAAAATATACAGTAAGTACTATTAGCCTATTCCACCCGCATCAACTCACTCATAATCCCGTCGGAAATAAAAATACCTTCCCGGGTAAGTATCAGTGAATTGTCTTTAATAGCAAGGAGGCCTTCACGGATGAATTTCCGGGCATTTTGCAGGCAGTAACCGGACAGTTCTTGTCCGAATCTTTCTTCCAGCAGGTCTAAATCCACTCCCCACATCGTACGTAATCCGGTTAGGATAAATTCGTTGTATTTTTGAGCGAATGTTAATTTTTCCGATTCCTGTAAAAGTTTTCCGGATTGAATCGCAGCGGTATATTTCTCGAGCGAAGCCATATTCCACCTACGGTTTTCACCATCGTATGAGTGTGCCGAAGGCCCCAGCCCCATGTATTTCTCGTTTTTCCAATACGATGTGTTGTGTTTGGAGTACAACCCGTTCTTAGCAAAATTGGAGATCTCGTAGTGTTCAAAACTGTTTTGGGCAAGCGTATCGATAAGCGTGGAGAACATTTCCGTGCTTGTTTCGTCGGTAACGGGCCGTACCCTGCCTTTTTGCAACAATGAATAAAGTTTGGTCTGCTTTTCGTAAATAAGGTGATATGCCGAGATGTGCTGAACGTTCAACTCACAGGCTTGTTGCAGATTTTCCTTCCAGATTCCGGGTGTTTGACGGGGCAGGCCATACATCAGATCGATGCTGATATTATCAAATCCGGCTTGTTGGCAGAGCTTGACTGCCTCTACAGCCTGGCGTGACGAGTGCCGCCGGCTTAAAAACCTCAACTCGTCGTCGTTGAAACTTTGAATTCCTATACTGATCCGGTTGAAAGGTAATTTGTGGAGCAGTTGTATATAATCTTCCGAAAGATCGTCGGGATTAGCTTCCAGCGTGATCTCAGCATCATCCTCTATCGAAAACCGGGAGAAAAGCGTTTCGAAAATCTCTTCGAAATGTTGTTTGCTTAATCTCGATGGCGTCCCACCCCCGAAATAAATGGTCTTTACGGGTTCCGGCACTTCGCTTTTTCTTTGTATAGCTTCTGTACAAAGGGTTTTTACAAAAGTTCCTATTTCACTTTCGTCGGTCTCCTTATAAAAGTCACAGTAAACGCACCGTGTTTTGCAAAAAGGGATATGGATGTAAATGCCGGCCATCAGGCTTCCGTCAGGAATTTATACGCTTTTAAATACTTCCGGATCCGGGAAACGGTGGTGTCGTTGAGCTCTTTGAGGCGGCGGATGTCCATGTTATCCGACAAATCGTTCATTTTTACACGGACAGCAACGGGGTTTTTCGTTACGCGCATCAGATACTCATCGTATGTTTCCGAGTCGTCATGCGTCATAGCATTAACCGCATCCAATATCTCCGGTGAAAAACCTTCTCCGGCCAGATCCTCCAGTGTCCGGTCCGAGTCTTCCACCACATCGTGCAGCGCACCGACAATTTTCTCCTGTAAAGTATGTCCGGCGCTCATCACGCGCAAAACATGCCCGAGATAAGGCTGCCCGTTTTTATCGTAATGTCCCGTGTGCACTTCAATGGCGATATCGGTCGCCCGTATGAGTTGTTCCTGTAAAGTCATTTTCGGTTGTTTATCAGTTCCTCAGTTAACAGCGGTTCATCCGTCGTTATGAAGTCAACTTTTAAATCGAGCATTTTCCGGACATCTTCGGGTGTATTTACCGTCCATACATTCACCTTCAGTCCGAGATCGTGCGATTCTTTTACCCAGTTTGGATTCTTTATTAACACATTGAAATGATAGTCTATACCGGCGGCGCCCATCGCTTTGATTACCCGGGGAGAGAGGTCTCCGTTGAGGTAATATACCGGCGCTTCCGGATCAAGTTTCCTTACCTGATTAACGAAGTTAATGCCGAATGAAATATATTCTACCCGGCTTTGCAGGCCTCTGTCGTGAATCATTTTAATCACCTTTTCGACCAGTTCGTCCTCCATTTTTTTCTCCCTGTGCGTCTTTAATTCGACGATCAGCTTGATGTTCCTGCATTTTTCAAACGCGTTTAAATACTCTTCCAACGTAGGTAACGGCTCGCCGTTCGCTAATTTCACCTTTTTGAGTGTGGCGGCCGGAGTGTCCTGGACCGATAATTTTTCCCCGTTGAGCAGCACATCGGCATCGTGATTTATCACAGGCACACCGTCCGACGATAACCAGACATCGACTTCGGAGCCGAAAACACCTATGGCGTCAGCCTTCATTAAGGAAGCAATGGAGTTTTGTGCTGAGCCGTCTGCTTTCCAATATCCGCGATGCGCAATCACTTCCTGCGATGTAGCGGAAAATGCAAACGACAAAAAGAACAGGGTGATAATTAAATTCTTTCGATTCATGATGGTTGAATTTATACTGAATAAGTTTTCCATTTTTTACTAATTTATTTATGATTCTGCTTCAAAGGTACAGAATTTTATAATTTTTTGGTAGCGAAAGCCTTTAAAAAACTTTTCAGTTTGATAGAATTTGCGGATTATACTGTTCTTATCGCCTTTTTCGCCCAAAACGGTTTGTGAATTTTGCGAACAGATAAATGGAGAACATTAAATTAATTAAATGTAATCATTATACCCACATTAAACTGGCTAATTTCAAATGATTCCCAAGGATCATAAGAATTATTTATGTTGATTGTCTCACTTTTTTTATCAATGCCTGTTTCTTTTCTGGTCAAAAAAAAGCCATCTTTTTCTTTCACTCTAAGAACATCTTTTGAAGCTATGGGAATATAATATTTTACAAACAGCTTAACGCCCCAAAAACGACTTATTTCTTTTTTTATTGAAAACTCGGGTGTAATTGCCAACTGTTTCACGCCATAATCGAATTCAATTTTATCTGAATTAAAATTTTTCCCATTAAATGTAAATGGCCCGTGATTATCCTGAACACCCATATCAACATAATTTCCCATACTGGTAAATGCAACCGCACCTTGTAAAAATAGAGGAAAGCCCTGCTGCTTAATGTTTTTTCTGTATTCAAATCCCACATTCCATAATGAGGAGTGCATACGTTTATTTCCGATATCGGTAATTCCTGAATAAAAAACATTGAAATTTTTCCTTATCCTGTATCCCACCAATGTTTCAAGAAAAAATATATCCTCCGTGAAATTATCGGATTTATTAAGTTCAAAAAGACGAGTATTTTTATTCGGGATAAAAGTAATGCTTACGGGATTTGACGGGATATCAATTCTTCGTGACGATATTCCATACTCGATATTTAATTTAGGGAGAACAGTAAAAAAAGCATTCCTGACGTGTTGCTTTGGCGATATCGGCGAATGGAAAATATTGTCGGATACTTGTGGTGAAAAGGTGAAGATAGCAGCCAATTTTTCATCGTTCTCAATGGAATCGTAATCAGTCCATTTACTTTTACTGTAATCTTCCGCTTTTTGGGCAATCGGCTCGGTTTGTCCCAGCCTTCTTTCAAACGGGATAGGCATAACATCTTCAAATTGAGTTGTGGTGGTCACATATTCTACTATTCCGAGACGTGTTTTGTTCCCAATTTTATCGGTATGACTGTTTTTGTATGTCAGATATTTTAAGTACCAACGGTTGTCTATTTTATCATATATTACTTGTTGACTGATTCGAACATCTTTTACTCTTGGCTGTGATGATAACTCTATATTGTCTTCCGCAAATTCAGCATAAGCCAAACTCTCTTTTTCAATATACATGGTCGCGTTATTTATACTTCTTCTTGAGTTCTTTTTTTTCCAGCTTATGCTGTAAAAAGAGTGGGCTCCTTTAGACACAAGCCCGTTGAATTGGTATTCATATTCATTGAAATGGCGGGGATCGATACATTTTCTCTTGTTGAGTATCGCGTCCATATCGATGATGAGAAAAGGGCCGCCAAGATAAAAGCTTCCACTATTTTTAAACTTTCGTTTTCTGGATTTCATAATTTCTATTTGTCCTGGAAGGCCGGAGGGTTGAATATATGAATTTTTATAAATATGTAGAACGGACTCTGTAAAGTCTATATGCTCATTATTCTCATCCTGGATGCTTTCACGATAAAAACCGAAATAAGATGACGGCCGGGCAGGGTAATTATCCGCGATCTTGTTAAATGCCTTTTTCAATAATGTGAACAATGTGGAATCCGGTATCACATAGACTTCTTGTAAAACATAAATCTCGGAACGCAGTTTAATAATATATTCGTTGGTATCTTTAGTAATTAAAATACTGTCTCTTTTGAATCCAATGCCGGAAAAAAACAAATAGGAATCTACAAAGGAATGGGGTATGGATAAAGAGAACTCCCCACTGTGGTTAGTAGCTGTCCCTATTTTTCCATCCTTAGTGAGTATGGTTATGTTAGGTATCGCCTCTCCATCATCGGCATTTTGTGTTACTCCTTTGATATGCATTGTTTGCCCGTTGACGAGTAGCCGGGTTGTCAAAAATATGCAGAAAAGCAATGGTCTTAGGTATCTCATTTCAGTTTGTGAATTCCGCCTTCGGCTGCTTAAATTCTTTAAATTCTGATTTTTTATTTTACAAAAATAGTTTAAATTATTAATACTAAAACTGTTTGTTGTAATTAATACTCCACTATGCGCACTTGTGTTGATTCAATTATATGGCAAAGTTACGGTGGTTGGTGAAAAGATTAGGTTAACAGTGATGATTATTATTACAGTCCGATATCGAGAAGTTATTACTTCGGGGATTTCAAAGGGGATGGCAAAGTGCAGTTGCTGAGTGTTTCGCATAACAAAACGTTCGATAACCAGGACCGTACTTCTTACTTTGCATTGATAGACCTGAATGCGGGCAACCTGCTGAGTGAAAATACCCTCTTTTCGCATT
Source organism: Bacteroidia bacterium 43-41 (assembly GCA_001898165.1). Lineage (GTDB taxonomy): Bacteria > Bacteroidota > Bacteroidia > Bacteroidales > Dysgonomonadaceae > Petrimonas. Next base: position 1,101 of record MKTD01000060.1, on the reverse strand, counting down.
CGACCTGCGAAGATACTTACGTCCACACGTTTGATATAAACGGCGAAGCGAAAACCGAACTGTGCTATGCAAGCACTTCGGGCTATAATGTTTACGCTCTTTCGGAAAACAGCTTTACCTATCAATATGCTTCTTCGTCTGTCCCACGTTCAACGTTCTATAAAAAAGTGAAATTCGGCGACCTGGAATGTATGGACATCGGGAAGTTACCAGTATGACGCATACAATAATCCCACACAGGTTACACAAAACATAGGATCGGCGCTTACTACCGTAACCACCCAAACCTATTATACGTCGGTTACGCCCACCCGGTTTATTTCGGGGCAGCCGCTGGTAAAAACGGTAACACGTACGCGCTGGGGAAGTTCGTGGACAGACAAGGAGGATATCTCTTACGATGCTACCACGCGGCTCCCGCTTACAAAAATCACGTACACCGGAGCAAACGGGGCAAACAAAACGGGTGAAACTCGCTGGACGTACGACACCAACGGAACGTCTGCTGTTTTCACGTATGATTCGTACGACCGGCCGGCTACGGCGCAGGAAAACGCGCCGGATGGGAAGTACCTCTTGAAAACATCCGCTTATGCGGCAGGAAATGTATCGAGTGTGCAACATACTTCCCAGAACGGGAGTATAGGCACCGAAAACTTTGTATATGCCAACGGACACAATACGGAGATCAAACTCAACAACACCACAAGCATCTGGAAACTGACCGAAGAAAACGCGTTGGGACAGCCCACCAGAGCCACCACCGGTACAATGGCACGCACTTACGGCTATACCGCTTACGGAATGCCCACCGGCAGGACGGCGGGGAGCATACAGAACTTCACATATGATTTTGATATGACCGGGGGAAATCTGACCAGCCGGACGGACAACACCCGGAGTAAAACCGAAAGTTTCCAGTACGACAACCTGAACCGGCTGACCAATGCCGCGGGACAAGCCATCGTATATTCCGCTCCGGAAGTTTATGTAAAAGAAGCGGGGAATTGGAAAATTTACTATATTTCCTCTATAAATCCTTTTTTTCGGTATGAATAAACCCTTTTAGAGTTAGTTTACATTACTTTAGCCTAATAAATA
>MKTD01000059.1 GCA_001898165.1 Bacteroidia bacterium 43-41 | reverse complement strand
TCTTTGCAGACAGGGTTAAGCTATAAGTAAAGACCCTTCAATTACTACTTACACACTTATTGGGATAGTGTCAGACTAAACAATAAAATTGCATCAAAATCCAAACTCATCAATTGTCACTTCTTCCACCTTTTCCTGCTTGATCTCAATGGTATTGTGAGCAGTAAGCCCTTCCACATAAATGGCTTTATAAGGAATTGCCGGACACACATACTCGCACCCGCCACACCCCACGCAAATATTCGGATTTGTTTCGGGAATGGTTAATGAGCCTTTGTAAGGAACCATATAGACTGCTTGAGTGGGACAGTGCTCGGAGCAGGCGCCGCAATTGGTTTCGTCGTAATACACAATACAGTTCTCGATAATGAAATTCACCCTCCCCATCTGCGTGTGGTGCTTCTCTTCCCCGGTAAGTTTCACTAAAGCATCTGTGGGACAAATGTCGCAGCAGACCGTACAGTCGTAATTGCAAAATCCGTGATCAAAATAAAGCTTAGGTTGCATCATCCCGCCCGGCCCATATTCCAGAAAAGCCGGTTTTATCACGTGCGACGGGCATTTGCTCACGCAGAGGTGGCACGAAATACATTTCTCGCGAAAATGATCGAAACTGAGTGCTCCGGGAGGGGCAATGGGAGTTTGGCGTTTCAATTCGCGTTTGGACAATGACGGCTGGGTAACGGTTTGGGCAATCAGCTTTCCGGCAGCCAGGCTTGTAACTAATGTAGCTAAAAGGAAGCGGCGTTTCGATTCGTCGGCCGGCTTGCTCTCTTTTGACCGGGTAAATACCGGTGCGTATCTCATTGCACTGCGTTTACACGCTTCAATACAATTAAAACAAGTGACGCACCGGCTGTAGTCAACGATTTTGTTTTTCGAGTCGATACACGATGCTTTGCATTTCATGGAGCACAAACCGCACATATTACACTTTTCATCTGCGAACTGGATCTTGAAAAGCGAAAACCTGCTCAGAAAACCAAGCGTAGTCCCTACAGGACAAATGGTGTTGCAATAGGTCCGCCCGTTTTTCCAAGCTAAAAACCCGATAACAAGCAACGTGACCAACGCCATGATCATCGAAAACAACCCCAACGAGTAGATGCCGACTTTATATAAACTGTAATTGTTGAACGATGTGAAAATGGTTTCCAGTAAATTGTTCCCGGCAAGATAAGCGGGACGGAAAAGATGAGTTACGAACCGGCCGTATGCGCCATACGGATCGAGCATCCCGAGCAAAAATGTGAATCCGGACAAAAAAGCGATAAGCGTTGCACCCAAAACGCTCCATCGAAGAATTGTTTTAGCCTTGCTGTAGGTGTATCGTTTCTTTTTTCGGGCCTTTTTTGAAAACCAGGCCACAATATCTTGATAAATACCCATGGGGCAGATAGATGAACAATACACCCTGCCGAAAATAAGGGTGAGTACCACCAGCGCTATAAGAACAACGATATTAAGCGCAAGCAATGCTGGAATGAATTGAATATCAGCTAAAACGCTGAAATTTTCCGGCAGGAAGCCGGCAAAATCAAGAAAGTAGAGCGTTATTAAGGCAAAAAGAACTACAGATGCGGTTACCCTGACTTTTTTAAGCATAATTTAGTTGATTAAATTCGCACCCTCCTGATATTCAGCTTATCGAGATTCATTGTCCCGACCCCTAGTTCCTGTCCTTTTGCCAGATGACCAACTTTATCCAACGGCATCTCCCTGGCCTGGTTAAAGAAGTTAGCCGCAGCTGTGTCAACGGCCACAATGTCTTGCGAGATGAACAGGCCTTTCGATAATACTACATCGGCTTCCGATTTTCCTCTCGGACCGCTTGTTTTCATCAACCGGTAAGCATCAACTACATTAAGGACCGGACGTTTTGCATACGTACAAACATCGGCGATGCATTGCTGCAAATCGTTAGCGTGGAAAAATCCTCTGTCCCAAACAATTCCCATGTAGTTCTTCATGGAGATGGTCAATTGTGCGCCGCCGTGATTCTTAAGGATGGGTACATTGATCCATTTGTCGGAATCAACAATTGCCTGATGTATTTTGGCCTCTTTCAGGCTTTTGCCCTTTGGCAAAGAAACGCTCTTGTAATACGATTCCTGATGTGCGGGAACCACTTTTGCTCCGGCGGCTTTTGCTGCCTCTTCAATTCCGCTGTTGGCGTAGCATTTACGCCAATCGTCGCAGGTATGGTCGAAAACCGTTACTTCCCTTGCTCCCGCATCAAAACATTGTTTGATAATTTCCTGTACGAGTTTCGGATTGGTGTTTGCCGCCAGTTCAGGTGTTTTATCCCATCCTATGTTCGGTTTTACACAGACTTTGTCGCCTTTGCTGATGAAGTTTCTCATTCCTCCCATTTCATCAATCGCTTTGCGGAACATCACTTCGGGCTCACCGCCCAGAACGGCCACCAAATCGTATTTAGCCGCGGCATGGGTTGTTTGAAACGATTGCGTCAACACGCTCATCGCATCGGCATCTTCAATGGTTGTGATGGCTGCGCCGGTCAGGGCAACAGCTTTTAAAAAATTTCGTCTGTCCATAATGTTTTTAATTTGTTATTCATACTGTAACTTCAAAAATGTAACTGGGCACCGCCGAAGAGAGTAGTTTTCGGCATCGGATATCCGGCATTTATTTCGTATTCCTGTCCAAGTAAATTTTCACCTTTTAAAAATAGATCTAACCAACCAAGCGCCCGGTAATTTATGCGGGCGTTCCAAAGGACAAAGCTCTCCCTTACCGGCTCCGGCCTTACGGCTTTATACAAATTGCCAATGTATTGGATACCGGTGGAGAGATTCCACCTCTCTTTCGTGTAACTTCCACCCATGTATAACTTGTGTTCCGGAGCTGCCAATATCTTATAGGTCATGTCCAATAGACTGTAATTGGCCGATAACCGTAAATCGCGCGTGGCTTGATAGTCGGCGCTGATCTCGAACCCTTTGTTCTCCACTTTTCCGGAGTTTTCCCATTTGCCAATTCCCGGCTCGGCTTGCTGAATCATATTGTCGCCTTTGATATAGAACAGGTTCAACCCCAGATTCAACCGGTTTTGGAGCAACGACTGCATGAGCGAAACTTCGTAATTCATCAATCTTTCCGGAAGCAAATCCGGGTTTTGCGGTGGAAACATATACATCTCGCGAATGGTGGGGTTCCGGAATCCTTTGCTTATGACGGCTTTCACAACCGTTGAAGCTGCAGGGGCGAAACTTAATCCGAATTGCGGAATCCATTCCGGGCCGTTCTTTTCGTGATTATCGAGCCTTATTCCCGCATTCAATGTGAGCCTGTTCTCCAGTAAACTTTGTTGTACATTGATATAGCCGGCCACGTCGTTCAGGTGCACATCGGCCAACTGCACATTGTTGGATTCGTCGGGAAATTTATTCCACGCCTTTCCTCCGTAACGCTGAAAATCGAATCCGGCAGTGGTTCTGTTCCCTTCGAAAAAGGCGTAGGACTGATAGGCCGAAAACCCCAGCATCTGGTCGTCCGAATTGAATCGGAACGGTTTTGGCTGTTGTCCTTCTGAATATCCGTCGTTGATCCTGTGCGTCCCGGAATTGTAGAAAAATATTAACGCTCCGGATGTCTTCTCGTATTCATTCTCAAGGGCGAAAGAGGCCATCCCGCGCGTGATATCGGCGTCGTTGTCGATTATCGGAGCAGCTGTCGTGCCCGGATTGGACGATCGGGTATTTGAGAGGTTCAAGTCTATCAAGCCGCTCCAATTCCTTGTAAAATCGTACCCGATTTTTCCATAACCGTTTATCTGTTCAAAATCCATATTTTCCCGATGTCCGCCGGAACGGTTGTAACCGATGTTCCCGTTGACGCGCAACCTCTCTTTCTTCCATCCGCCGGATGCTTCAGCGCTTAAGGTATTGTAGTTCCCGTACATGACCCGGGCCGAATGGCGGGCGCCGTTCCGTTTCTGTTCTTTAGTAATGATGTTGATTACCCCGCCCATCGCATTGGAGCCGTAAAGCACCGAAGCCGGGCCGCGAACCACTTCCACGCGTTCGGCCATCAGCGACTGGTAACTGTCGGCAAGCGGATGCCCCATCAGTCCCATATATTGCGGATGTCCGTCAATGAGCACCAACACCCCCGATGTGGGCGTGCCGCCAATTCCGCGAATGCTCATTCCTCCGGCGCCGCCGGCTGCCACCCCGTATCCCATCACACCGCGCTGAGTGATGAAGAGTCCGGGAACTTCTTCGGTAAGCAGCGGCAGAAGAGACGGCTCCAGCCGGTTTTGAATTTGTCGTTCACCGACGACGGAAATGCTCATCGGGACGTTTCTCGGATTCACTTTCGGCAGCGTACCGGTAACGATCACCTCATCCAGGCGGATGGTATCGTTAATTTGCGGCGGATTGTTTTCATCCGCACAGATGGTTGAGGAAACAGATAAGCATGCACAGAGAAAAAACGCTAATTTACTCATACAATCCAGGGAAACTTGAAACAATCTTCGTTATAAAGCGCATAATCGGCATTTCCGTTTACCGCGAAGGTCTTTATTTGTCTGGCACCTTGTAAAAGATCGATGGCGAATTGTACAGTCGCCCCTGTTTTTATGCGATCTTCCACCAAAAGAACGGTTTTGCCCATGAAATTGAAATCGACAGGCGAGAGCAGCCTGGGACTATCGTATTTAGGCTTTTGGTACGGATCACGAAGATTAATTTTCAATAGCTGAATCTCAGTATTCAACCGTTGATTCAGAATAGCCGCCGGAATAATTCCACCGTTGGCAATGGCCACGATTATATCAAAAGTTTCGTGAAATTCAATCTCACGAAACCTTTGCATTACTTCTTCAAAAGACTTGCCGGACATTGTTATTCGATAGTTATTTAAACTTTGGCCAATGCTTTCAGTACAAAATATCCGGCTACAAGTTGAATAAGCATTCCCGGAACACCGATACGGAAATCCTGAACAGCCGTGAAAAAGTTTTGAGTCATTGCCCACTCAATTCCGGTGCCTACCACCTGATAGGCAAGGATTGCCAGCAAAATTCCAAGAAATGAAACTTTCCCGAAATGTTTGGCTGCCGTGGCTGCCGCAACCGCTAAAATAACCGATTTGATGATGATTGCCGGGAGCATGGCAGATGGCGGCATCCCGAACAACAGGTTGTTGGCCAAAGGCGATAAAACTGCAGTGAGTAACCCCACGTGGATCCCATACTTATACGCTGCAATCAGCGTAAAGAAATAGATGGGGAGCAGGATTAATCCTCCTTGTGGAACAAGATGCGCCAGTTGCGGCAGCAATAAATTGCCGGTTACAAAAACGATTGCAAACAAATAGGTTTTTGTGTTGCTAAGGTGGAGTGAATAAAGTTTTGCAGTAGTTGCCATAATCTGATGGTTTTATGATTTTGTTGAAAAATGCTACATATATCACAAAAATAGGCATAATCTCATTAATTATCCACTTTTTAGCTGTTTTTTTACCATAGAAAGCGGAGAAATACAAATTTTGTGTGATAATCAGCGAATTAGTTGAACAACAGGGGCAAGAATTCCGATAGGTAAATTCTCCAGTTGCGCCATGTGTGTCCGCCTTCCGATTCCCGGTAAATATACTTGAAATCCATTGCATCGAGTTTTTTCCGGTAATCAGTATTCGCCTGGTATAAAAAATCTTCCTTCCCGATGCCAATCCAGTAGAGTTTACAACCGTTCTGTTTCTGTTTCAAAAGTGTTCCATCTATGTTTTCATACACTTTGGATTTCATGTTTTTGTCGGGCACAATAGCTGCGGAAAACAAACCAACGTAATCGAAAGTGTTGGGATAATATCGTGAGATGTGAGACGAATGATAACCCCCCATTGAAAGTCCGGCAATGGCACGCCCGGATTTATTCCTGACAGTGCGGTAATTTTTATCGACGAAGTTGATGATATCGATAAAAGTTTCTTCGTATTTTCCGTCCATCGTGTTTGGTAACCTGAAATTTGGTTTGTAAAATCCATCGCTCGATTCGCCCGGTGCAGCTTCCTGTGCTACGTTTCCGTTCGGCATAACGATAATCATCGGTTTGGCCTTGCCCCGGGCAATCAGGTTATCGATGATTTGGGTGGCGCGCCCGAGAGTTGGCCACGCCTCTTCGTCGCCACCCATACCGTGAAGCAGATATAAAACGGGGTAAGAGGTCTTGTCCGACTCGTATCCGGGAGGGGTGTAAATGGTAATTCGCCTGTTTGCCTTATTGCCCGGGGACTCATACCACCTCTTTGCTACCGTGCCATGCGGGACGTCATTCACTTTGTATAAATCGGCCTCTCCGCCGCCAACCAGAATAATGTTCAGCGTGCTTGCCACATCGCGCCGGTAATACACGTTGTTGGGATCGTTCATTTGCAACCCGTTTACCATAAAGGCATAGGTGTACAGTTCCGAAGGAAGCGGATGGGTTGTAAATGACCAAACACCATCGGCATCTTTTGTCATTTTTTCGCTTCCCTGTGCAAAGTCTCCCGTTACCGATACGCTATCGGCGTTGGGAGCGAGTAAGCGGAAAGTGACGGAATTGTCTTGATGCACTTCCGGGGAGATGATCTCTTTTCTCTGCCCGAACGGGAGATTTTCCTGAGCATGTGTTTGCAAGATGAAAAACAGTGCTAAAAGCGTTATCAGGATCGGCTTTTGGAAAAATTGTATCTTCATTTGTTATTCGGATTAGGACCATTTCGTTGCGGGAAATAGTCTGTTTATAATGAAAGTTTATGAATAAATGCTTGAACAGCTTTTAAAAGCGATTTCTAAAGTCCTATTTTGTATAAGCTGAATTGCCTTTTCAATTTGCTTTAAAATATTTATGGCCAGTTCTTTATTGTAAGACATAGATTCCTTCTTTTTCAATACGTTCTTTTAAATACGGATTCATATTTTCCCTGAATCGAACAATATCCACGGAACAGCCGAATAGATTTTCAAGATACTCTTTCAAATCCATTATCAAAAACGGGTTAGGAGTTTCCGTTTCCACACAGATATCTACATCGCTTGCAGAAGTGTGTTCGTCGCGCGCAACGGAGCCAAATAGCCGTAAAGAGCGAACGCCGAATTGTTGCGATAGTAATTTATCCGAAGAGTGTAGTAATTGGATATATTCATTTTTTGTTTTCATTTTATTTGTCGCATTACTTCACAAATTTATAAAAAAAACTATTAGCGAAGCATTTAAAACTTGCTAATAGTTTTTTGTGTTCAATTCAAGTGACTTGGAAGTCGTTTGTCCCGGATGCTACTTCAACGGTTTTATCCGGATATTTCTGAACTTCACTTCCGAACCGTGGCCTAGGAACCCGATATGTCCGGTTTTATTCAACAATCCCGGATGGTTTTTCCCGTCGATGGTGCCGTTTTTGGAGGCCTTGCGGATATTGCCGTCGAGGATAGTTGTCCCGTTAAGGATAACTTTGATGTTGTCGCCATTAGCAACCACTTCCTGGTAATTCCATTCACCTACTGGTTTCAGGTAGCCGCGTTTAGCGGGGATTACGCCATAAACCGAACCGTGATATTGATACACTTGGAGGTCTTTATAAACAGGCGCTTCGTTATCGAGGATCTGCAACTCCATCCCTTCGTACGCGGCATCGCCTTCCTGCGGTGTGCGGATGCCCAATCCGTTATTGGCACCTGGAGTGAGCATAAACTCGAAACGAATAATAAAATTACCGAATTGTTCCCTGGTATAAAGATTTCCGCCAAAACTCTGGCTGGGATGTAGCACGATGTTTCCGTTTTCCACCACATAGTCTTTTTTGTTCCCTGTCCATTCGTCCAGGTTGGTTCCGTCGAAGAGTACGCGGAAACCCTCTTTCTTCTCATCAGCGGAGAGTTGGAACGGCTCGGGGCGTTCAATTTCCTTGACAAAGATATCCCGATAAGCGACTTTGCTACCGTGAGCCTGCAGTTCAATCTGTTCGGTCGGGAAGATGGGTTGGCTTCTGTCCCAGTAGTTTTCCAGTACTACGTTATCGGTGACCAATTCATCGTTGAGCCACACCGAAACCTGTTCGCCAACCATCTTGATGCGGAACGTGTTCCATTCGTCCACTTTCTGGTCGGCGACCTTTAGCGGTTTGCTCGGATTTTTCTGGTTGTTATACAGTCCGCCCGACCCCACCTGTGCTCCAGCATTTACACGGGCGGTATCCCAGATTTGAACCTGCGGTGTCCCGCGGAGGTAAATTCCTGCATCGGGTTCCGGCCCGGGATAGAGTTTCCAGTCAACCAGCATTTCAAAATCGCCGTATTGTTTATCGGTGCAAAGGTTATCATACCCTTTTCCGTCAAAGACGATTAATCCGTCTTTTACTTTCCAATCCAACGCCATTTGTTTATCGGCCTTTTCCTGGGCGGCGGCCAGCTCTTTCGGCGTCATTTTGGCACGTTTGACGGGGTTTTCCACCAATCCTTTCCATCCGTCAAGGTTTTTACCGTTGAAAATGGAGACAAAACCTCCCCCCTGCGGATTTTCATCCAAGTATTTTTTGATGGACTCACGCTGATAACCGGCATCGGGGTTTTTCAGGGTTTTGCTCACTTTATTCAGGATCTTGGTGGTTTCGGCGCCTGCAAAAGCAGGATTATTTGTGGCGATATTCATGGCTGCCAACGCTGCATTTTCACTCAAGGCCGGATCATCCATGAACGGAACTACAAAAAGCATTGCCTGATATTGTCCGGTATTGCCCAACAGGCGGAGAATATCGTTTTTCTGCTTGTCGGTTTGCGCAAACTGCATGGCTTCACGCAGATAAAGATATTTTACGGCGCCTGTTTCACCGGATTTATTGATAGTAGCGACGATGGCATCCGTCACTTTGCCCAATTCGTCTTTATTGTTGCTGTTTCTGGCGATATCCAGCATCGGATAAATGGCGTTGAATGATTTCCAATTGGTCAGCGCATCGAAAGCGGCATTTTTATTTGCACCCGTTTCGCTGTTGTAAGCTTTGGTAATCATCTCCATTGCTTCTTGGGATCCGCTGTTTGCCAATGCTGTATAGTAAAGATGTTTTTTTGCCGATTTACCCATCTGACCTGTCACCAATTTCATTTGTTCATCAACCGGAAGATTGGATAATGCTGCGTTTATAGCTTGTTGGAGAGCGGGAACATAGCTGGCATCCGATTGTTCGAGCAGCGCGAATAAATCGGGCAGATTTTTATCGGTGGAAACGTGTTGAAGCGTATTGGCAGCTTCTGCTTTTACGGCTTCGTTGTTCGTGAACATTTGGTTATACACCAGATTGTACTGGTTTTCCATTTTCCGGTTGGCAATAAGTTGGAGGATTGCTTTTTTCCCGGCATCGCCGCTTTTCTCAAAAACGGACGCAAGCGTATAGGAAATGTCGCCCTTGTAGGTTGACAAGGCGTTCTGGGCCAGCAATACCGTTTCTTCGTTGTTGCTTTTCAGCAATTCGGCTAATGCAAGCATCGCTTGTTCGTTACCGATTTTTGCCAACGATGAGATGGCTGCTTTTTGCACCATTTTGTTGTCGGATTTGGCGTAAGTTGCAAGCAAGCCGGCTGCATTTGGTACATTTTTGTCGCCCAGCCAGTAAATAATGGCGGTTTGTTTCTCTGCAGGAGCCTTTGGATTGAGCCCTTTGACGATCATTTCAACAGCTTTCCGGTCGTTACTGAAAGGGTAGGCGTTGAGTACAGGGGCCAGGTAGGTGATGTCCCCGTCTTTCAATGCACTTTTGAGGAGATCGTTTTTGTTTGTTGAAGGAATCTCCAGTAAAAGTTGCGAAGCCGCTACTTTCAGTTCGGGACGATTTTGTTTTGCCGCAAAAGCGAGCAAATCTTCAGCCTCTTTTTTCACCGATTGAGCATCGGAGTTGACCAATCTTTTTAACAAGGAAATGTAAGATGCCGTTGCACTGTTGTTTGGCTGATAGGAATAATTGATTTGTTGTGCGGCATTTTTCAGCGGAACAAGGGCGTTGCTGCTTCCCAAGCTTCCTAAAGCCGTAAGCAGTACATTGTTAAGCTCGGCGGAAGGATTTTGAGCCAGGGCTGAGAGCAATGCAGGTTCGGCACGGTTATATCCTGCCTGGCCGAGTGCGTTCACGAGATTGAGTTTTACGGCATCCGTGGTGCTGCCCGGTAAAGCTGAGGCGATAGCTTGCTTGGCTTTTTCCGTTCCGATGGAAACCAGCGCCTGTGCAGCCGGAGCCGAAAGGTATGCATCGTTCAGGAAAGCAGATAATACTTCCACGTTGTTATCGGATCCTATTCGTGCGAGCTGGCGGATGACAAAGGCTTTTACCTCATTGTCCAACGATTGGTCCAGTGCTTTTCCGAAAGCATCTGCCGCGATGGTCCGCTTGGCATTGTCGTTTGCCACAAAGTTTGTCCATCCGCTGATGGCGTAGTTCAATGCTTCGTTGCTTTTATTTCCGGGAGGGTTCATTCGTCCGATTAAATCCAACAAACCTTGTTCGCCTGTGGAAACCAGATCGGTCATCGTCCGGCTGTATTTGGTTTGATCCCCGGCCGGGAGTTGTGCCAGCGCGTCTGCGATAATGGTGGCATTTGTCCTGCCCTGCGGCATTTGGGCTTGAAGTCCGCCTGCGATGAGCAAGCAGATTATGATAAGTTTTATATGTTTCATTTTCTTACGTTTTGAAAGTTAAATACTCCACGGTGCACGCATCGGCTGATTGATCAAGCGATTGGCTTCTTCGTCGTTCACGAACACCTGCTTCACCGGATCGTATTCGAGTGTCCTGTTCAACCGGAGTGCCGCGGCACCCATATTCACAATAGTGGCGGAGCGGTGTCCGTTCAATTCGTTCAAAGCGAATTTCTGACGGTTGCGTACGGATTCGATGAAGTTGGTGTTCTGTTCCCGCGGTTCGGGGAAATCGGCCAGTTTCTTTTGCCAGTCGGGAATATCGCAGACAAAGTTTTTGTAAACATTTCCGTTCGGTCCGGCAATGTAGGGCGTATCGGGTTCGCCATAGTCGCCTCCCCAAAGGATGATCTGGCAGCCATCGTCATAGGTGTAGGTTATTGAACGCCATGTTCCTACTGCGTCTGGATGTTGTTGCGGAGCATCCACTTCTACTTTTATCGGGCTTGTGTTGTCTTTGCCTAACAGGTATTGAACCGGATCGATATAGTGCTGACCCATATCTCCCAGCCCGCCACCGTCGTAATCCCAGTATCCGCGGAATGTTTGGTGAACGCGATGCGCGTTGTAAGGTTTGTACGGAGCCGGCCCCAACCACATGTTGTAATCGAGCTCTTCGGGAACGGGTTGCGGTTCAAGATGCGTTTTCCCTACCCAGTAGAATTTCCAGTCGAACCCGGTGTGCTTGCTGATGGTTACTTTCAGCGGCCAGCCGAGGAGCCCGCTATCAACCAGTTTTTTGAGCGGCTTCACCGGCGTTCCCAGTCCATAGAATGAGTCTTTGAACCGGAACCACGTATTCAGCCTGAAAATATTGCCGTATTGCTGTATGGCTTCAACCACGCGCTTGCTTTCCCCAATGGTTCTGGTCATCGGTTTTTCGCAGAAAATGTCTTTTCCTGCTTTAGCCGCTTCTACCGACATGATTCCGTGCCAGTGGGGCGGAGTAGCTATATGGACGATATCCACATTTTTGTCGAGGATAAGGTCGCGGAAGTCGTGATAGAGGCTGATGTTGTCTTTTACCAGAGCCGCGGCCTGTTTAAGGTGGTTTTTATCGACGTCGCACATGGCCACAACACGCGTATTGTCGTAAGGAATGTGTCCGCGTCCCATTCCGCCCACGCCGATAATTCCTTTTGTCAGTTCGTCGCTTGGCGCGATAAAACCTTTCCCCAACACATTTCGGGGAACTACGGTAAGGAGTGTCACCCCACCCAGGGTTTTTAAAAATTGCCTTCTGGAAGTCATTGTTTTTATTTTACTTGATATTATTTATTTAATTCTTTTCCGGGAACACCTGCCACCGGAATAGTTTCAGGAATGTTTTCAACAGGTCCCATTACGTAAGTTTTAGGTCCCAGATAAAGGTCGGCGTTTAACACTTCATCCCACGTGATGTCTTTTCCGGTATAAGCCGCCATTCGTCCCATAATGGTGACGAGAGACGAATAAGCCTGGTCTTCACCGTCGTTAATGGTATTTCCGCTCCGGATGGCAGTCACCAAATTAATATGTTCCTGGACGTACGGATTCTTTACATTCCATTCCGATTGAGTGTCGCCTTCCTTGGGATGCGGATATTCCCAGATAATGTTCCCGCTCAGGTCATACAATTTTCCGGAAGCATCTGCATAGCCTTTTGTACAGTTGATCTTCTCTACTTTCTCATTGGTACAGCCGTCAATCTGCCTGGCGGCACAATGTGTCCGCATGCCGTTGTCGTACAGGTACTCGATGCTGAAGAAATCATACTGGTCTCCGGTTACCCTTCTTTGGCGTCCGCCCCAACCGGTTGCCTTAACGGGATTTTTCCCCAAATACCAATTCATCACATCCACTTCGTGGATAAACTGTTCGGTTATGTGGTCGCCCGAAAGCCAGCAGAAGTTCACCCAGTTTCGCAGCATGTATTCCATGTCAGTCCATTCCGGCTTTCTGGTACGGTACCATAATGCTCCCCCGTTCCGGATGATGTTTGCTCCCGTAATATCGCCGATCTCGCCATTGAGGACCCTTCTTCTGGTTTCCATATAATCTTTCTGAGCCCGGCGGATTGTGCCGCTGACAATATTCAGGTTCAGGGTTTTTGCTCTTTTCACGGCTGCCAATACTTTTCTGACACCAAACGGGTCAACGGCTATCGGTTTTTCCATGAAGATGTGTTTTTGGGCATTCACGGCGGCCTCAACATGGGCAGGACGGAAATGGGGCGGGGTACAAAGCAGAACCACGTCCACGCCTGAATCGATTACCTTTTCATAACTGTCGAACCCGATAAAGCAGTTTTCATCGGGGATTTCAACGTTCCGCTCCTTTTTCAGGATCTCCCTGCAACTGTCCAGTTTATCCTGAAACACGTCTCCCAAGGCAACAATCTGTAGATTCGGGCCCGCGTCCAAAAAGTCCATGGCAGCGCCGGTGCCACGTCCGCCGCATCCTATCAATCCGGCTTTAAGCACTTTCCCGTCCGGGGCCTGATCCAGTAACTTGGGCAATTTCAACTCTCCTTTTTTTGATTTGTCGGACGAGCAGGAACTGAGTATGTTAATTCCCCCGACAAGCCCGATAGAGCCGATGGCTGAGTCTTTTAAGAAACTTCTTCTTGATAATGAATTTTTGTTTTCCATATTAAGTAAATTATTTATATAATAGAGATATGATTTCATCCATTTGGGCCGAGATAGTTTTCAGGTGATTCCTGTCTCCCCCGGGAACTTCTGCTGTCAGCCAGCCGCCTTTGTGTTTTATTTCGCTTACGGCTTTCATCACAACCGGCCAGTTGTTATCCCCTTTCAGCAAATCTACCTTAAAGCCTTCCCATAACCCTTTCGAGTTCATCAGTTCCCGGCTGAATTCTTTGATGTGAAGCTTCATTATACGGGAGTTAAGCGTTTTGATCCAGTGTTCGGGCCAGCCGTACCGCAACACATTCCCTATATCGAAATACCAACCTACCAGAGGATGATTTATTTCATCGACATATCTTTTTGCCTCAACAGGACTTATGAGAAAATTGTTCCAAACGTTTTCCAGTGCAATTTGCATCCCGGTTTTTTCTGCATAAGGGATTAATTCCCTGATTGCATTTTGCGATGTGATGTATGCCTGCTCGTAAGATACTTTTTCGTTAACCACACCCGGAACTACCAAAACCGTGTCTCCACCCATTTCTTTTACTTCCTGCAAAGATTTGGCAACAGAGTCGATACATTTTTTTCTCACGGCCGGATCGGGATCGGACAGGGGTGAGCTCCAGTGATCCTTATTTACAACGGAGGGAAGCTCAATTCCCGATTTCGATTTTGCTTCAAGGACTTCAGACATCTTGAAATCGACAGGGCTGTTCAATTCCACGCCATCAAAACCCAACTCTTTGGCAAGCTTGAATTTATCGGTTAACGATAGTTCTTCTTTTATCATTCCCAGACCTAAGCTCTTTTTTAAAACAACTTTTTTCTCCGGCTTATTCTGCAAAACGGACGCAGATGCAAATGGCGTTATGGTTGCTGCTCCGGCTAAGACTGCCGCGGACTTAATAAAATCTTTTCGGTTCATAGAATTATATGTTTTATGAAGTTAGTTCGGGTAGAAAATATTGCGCACAGGCGCCTTATTAAAAAGAGCGATAAAGATAAGAATTATTTTGCATATGGCAAATAAAAAATCTTCAATAAAAAATCAAAAAAAAATTACAGGCGGTATATCTGGATGTCAAAAAAATAGCAAAATGCTAAAAAGGTATATTAACTTTTTTGTTGATAGCCCTTTCCAAATAAGAATGAAAAGTTACAATTTAATCAGAACCACAATCATATCCATCACGTTTGTACCCGTATTTCCGGTGACGATATGACCGCCAACCTGTTGAAAAAAATGATAGGAGTCGTAATTGGCGAGGTAGTGGCGCGGGTCGACACCCTTCTCAACAGACTTGGACGCGGTTTCGTTATCCACAACTGCGCCTGCTGCGTTGGTAGGTCCGTCGGTGCCGTCGGTACCGGCACAAAGGACGGTGATATTTTTTCTTCGGTTAATTTTTGTTGCTAAATAAAGGGCTAAATGTTGATTGCGTCCGCCTATTCCATTCCCCGAAACTCTTACTGTGGGTTCTCCGCCGAATAGCAGGCAAACTGGTTTGTTGCCGGTAGGCTTCTGATTTTCGATCGTTTTCAGAATAAAATTGGCGACCTCGGTAACATCTCCCTGCAAACTATTGATTACGACGAGTGGCTTAAATCCAAACTCAAGCGCTTTTCGCGAAGCGCATTCAAGAGCGATGCCATTACTACCGATAATGTAGTTATGCACGTTTTGAAAAATCGGATTGTCCGGTTTGGGAGTATCGGGGACTGAACCGTCCGCACCTCCATGTAAATAATGCAGCACAGGTGCGGGAAGCGAGTTTTGCAACGAATACTTGCCGATAATAGCCAGTGTATTCGCAAAACTGCTTGAATCGCCCACCGTTGGCCCAGATGCAATCACGTCCAACTTATCACCGATCACATCCGATAACATCAGGCAGACCGTTGTTGCCGGAAAGAGCATCCGGGCGAGTTGTCCTCCTTTAATTTTTGATAAATGCTTGCGTACCGTATTTATCTCGGTAATATCCGCGCCGCATTTTATCAGCAATTCATTGGTGCGTTTTAAATCATTGAGGGTTACACCTTCCGGAAAATCGGCCATCAAAGCCGATGCTCCTCCAGATATCAGACAGATAACCAGATCATTTTCGGTTGCTTTCCGGGCAATACAGACTATTTTTTGAGTCCCTTTCACTCCGCAAAAGCGGATGATGGCAGTCCGGTGAAGGGCAATACAGACTATTTTTTGAGTCCCTTTCACTCCCTCTGTGTCCGGTATCGGATGACCTGCTTCGGTAAGTGTCAGGTATTTCAGATCCGTTCCGTGTCCATACTTGGTGACAACGTGCCCGTTTGTTATTCTGTTGCCCAAAACAGTTTCGGCTCCCTTGGCCATTGAGGCGGCTGCTTTTCCGGCTGCAAGAACGTAAATGTGTCTGAAACGGGATAAAGGGAATTTCTTTTCTGCGATTTGCAATAGGTCTCCGGAGAGCTTCACCTGTGATTGCATCAACTTCTCGGGTAAGACACCATTCACTCCGGCAAGAAATATTTGTTCGGCAATCTTTTTCATCTTTTTCAGTTACAACATGAAGAACGAAGTCAGCCAAACGCAAAGAAACGTTACGATTCCCATCACGACGGTGGCTGACGAGTAAACCTTCAGCGCAGTATTCGAATTGATTCCGGAAAACTGGGAAACCACCCAGAAATAGGAGTCATTGGCGTGTGATACCATCATCGAACCGGCGCCCATCGAAATCATTGCCAGAAGTTTTCCTGATTCAGAATCAAGTCCCAAAGCGGGCAGCATTGGCACAACGAAAGAAGCGGCCGTAATAATTGCCACAGTAGAAGACCCCTGCGCCGTTTTTAAAATTGATGCGATGAGAAACGGGACAGCAAGCCCTAATCCCGTTTGCAGCAGAAATTCTCCCGCATAAGCGCCTATACCGGTTTCCTTGATTACCAGTCCGTACATTCCTCCGGCACCGGTAACGATCAGTATCGGCCCAGCCTTTTCAATAGCAGATCCAAGGACTGCATTAATATTTTTTATTGCCCTGTTTTTCAGTAGAAGTAATGACAACAATACTCCAATCATCAACGCAACGATAGGTTGTCCGATAAAAGCCAAGCCTTTCAGCGCAAAGTTGACATTGGAAATATTCAGTATCGTGAGCAACGAACCGGTAGCAATAAGCAAAAGCGGTGTGACAATTGGCAACAAGGATAGACGAATCGTAGGAAGTTGTTCATCATTTCGGATTTCGCTAAAAGGATTTTCCGTTTCTTCGAAAGTGTCGTTTCGGGTTTGCCATTTAATCCACAAAAAGGCGGATAAGGCGGCTGGGATGGCGAACAGTGCCCCAACACGATCAGCAAACCCAGGTTGGCTTCCAGAATTCCCGAAGCGGCCAAAGCGCCCGGATGGGTGGGAGTGAGGCAATGAACCGAATAGAGCGAAGTCGCCAGCACAAATGCAATAAAAGGCAGTGCTACTTTGGCTTTGGAACTGAATGACTTTGCCAGCCCGCTCATAATGATATATCCGGAATCGCAAAAAATTGGCAACCCAACGATGAATCCTGTGATTCCCATTGCCAGAGCAGCTTTGCTGTGTCCCGTTTTCGATAAAATATAATTGGCAATGCTTGCGGCTCCACCCGTTTTTTCCAATATTACGGCAATGATTGCACCAAAAATAATCAGAAACCCGATGGATGATATGGTGTTGCCAAAGCCCTGCTTGAGGATTTCCACAATGTTTTTGCCGGGCAATGCGATAACCGCAAGCAGCAAAGACACAATGAACAACGAAGCAAACGCGTTGAGTTTTGTTACGGAAGTCAGTATTACGATAAGGATGATGCTTAATAGAACCAAGATAGAAAGTGTGTCGATACTCATTATTTTAACATTATACGTGTTGTTATTATCTGTTTACTACTATGTTGCACTATTTTAAATCACTTTTTCTAACAGAGACTTAGCCACGGAATTAACACACTGCTTCCTTACTTGTTTATCAGGGCCCGACAATGGTCCTTATTGATCACACTGCGCAGTTCTATTGCTTTTTTTAACGACACCTTTGTTGGTTTTTGTTCTGCGGTCATAAATGGCACTCTTTCTCAGCACTACAAAATAGCCCTTTTCAACTCCGGAATATTCAGTAACCCCACCATTTTTCCTTTGATGTGAATAAGGTTTTCCCGCTCCATTTTGTTGATCTCCTTGGTGAGCGCCGGTCGCGACACGCAGAGATAATCCGCCAGTTCAACCTGGTTATGCTCGATGGCTACCGTTGCCTCCTCGCCGTTTCGCTGTTGCATCAGATAGGAGATAAAACGGCTGCGTATGTTTTTGTAGGAAAGCGCCCTTAACCGGACGTCGCTGCATTTATTGCAGTTGCCCACCACACAAAGGAAGTTTTTTAACAGATGGGGAGCATCCGTGAACAGCGTAAAAAACGAATCCTTGGTTGCCATGAGAAGCACACCGTCTCCCTCCGATTTGAACGTGGCAGGAAGCATGTTGCCCGCATTGAACAGGTAGGGTGTGGCGAAAGCGCGGGGCGCCACAATATATTCAATCAGGACCTCATTGCCGGAAGCATCCACGGCATCCACCCTCAGCTTTCCCGCCAACAAGATCATCAGCTGGCGACACAACGTGTGCTGCCTGGCCACTGTATCGTTTTTCCGAATGGCATACACCGTGTAATCCAATTTCTCCACAAAAGAATTTTTCAAATTCAGCGGCAAGTCATTGAATAGCGGTATCCGGAAAAGCTGCGATATATGTTGTTCCGTTAAAGAAATCTGTTCCATCCTTTTTCAATTCACATACAAATATAGTGAAAGCCGAATACAGAGCCAAGCTTGCTTGAGCTATGTTGAGACGCGTCCTATATTCTACAAATATAGGTAAAAATAACAAAAAACAGCTTTTCAGCAGGAAATTTATCGAAAATGTAATTTATGACACATATTCAGCGTACCCATACCGCTATCTTTGCGAAATACAACTCGCATAAATTTTCTCACTATGGATAAACTAAAGGCCATTGTTTTTTGGGGAGCTTGCTGGGGAGTGCTGGAAGCGACGCTGGGTTGGCTTATGCACCTTATCCATTTCAAGGGCGAGGTGTTGCTCCTCTATCCGTTTGGACTCTTGTGCATGATGATGGCTTTCAAACAAACAGGCCAAGTGTCTGCCACCGTGAAAGTGGCGGGAGTGGCCGCGTTGATAAAGCTTTCGAATCTTCTTATCGTGCCCACCGTTCCTGTTTTTCATGTCACTAATCCGGCTGTCGCCATCTTTCTTGAAGGATGCGCTACCTGGGCATTCTGCTTCGTTGTCCGGAAGCGGCCCGCCTTCCTGAAGAGTGTTGTGTCGGCCGCTGTTTTACTGATGCTGGCATCCATCCTGTTGTTTAGGGGCTGGCAGCTTGTGATGGATGCTTACGTGGCGTACAATCCCGCGTTACACGCGCCGGTTGACTCCCGTCTGTTTCTGTTGTGGGGGTGGCGCGCTGTGGTACAGGGCCTGATGTTGGCGGGGGTTTATTACCTGGTGCAATTTTTCCCGATGAATATTCGTTTTTCAAAGTGGACAAATTGGCTTGCCATCCCCTTCCTCTGCCTTGCCGTTTTGTTAAATGGATTGATATAAAAAAATCATGCTGCATCCGGAACAAATAACCGGAGTCATTTTGGCCGGGGGAAAAAGCAGGCGGTTTGGCTCAAACAAAGCCCTATGTGAATATGGAGATAAGACTTTTTTGCAGCACCTCATCAACTTGGCCCGTCCCTACACCAAAGGGGTGGTGATTGCGGGATGCTACCCCGAATATAATGAAAAGGGTATTCCGGTCCTACAAGACGCGTATCCGGACATGGGTCCCGTTGGAGGAATATACACCGCGTTGAGAGAGAGCGACACTCCTTGGATTTTAGTGCTTACATGCGATATGCCCTTGATCTCGAAAGAGATCATCATGCTGTTACTGGCGTCGGGACGGGGTGAGGAGGTCATCGGATGGCAGCATGACGCGGTTGACGCACTTTTCCCGTTGCTGATTGCCAAAACAGTGCTACCCGATATCGAAAAGGCGATCGAATTGAAGCAATACAGGGTAAAACAGTTGTTTGAACGGGAACGTTCCAGAAAAATCCTTATTCCGGATGCGTTGCTGTCGCGCTTTGCGAATATCAACACTCAAGAAGATTATAAAAATACCATCTATGATTAAAGCAATCATCAAAGGTTCTCCCACACGCGGTTTAGCCGCTGCTACCCTGGGATTCTTTTTTGGGTCGGCAGCCATATCGCTGTTTGGACCCTCCGCCACCAGACTCAATGAGGTGATGCACATGACCCCGTCGATGATGGGACTGTTGGTCGCCATTCCCACGCTGTCCGGGTCGTTGTTGCGCATACCGTTTGGCGCTTCCGTGGATGGCACCGGCGGCAGGAAATCATTTTTATGGCTGATGTCGCTCTCGGTTATCGGACTGTTGGGCCTCAGCCTGTTGCTTTCCACCCGCTACCCGCACAACATGGATGGCACCTACTGGCTTATTTTATTGCTGGGATGTTTGAGCGGATGCGGAGTGGCCACCTTTTCGGTAGGAGCGGGACAGTCCTCCTACTGGTACCCGAAAAACCGACAAGGTTTCGCGTTGGGTATTTTTGGAGGAATCGGCACCATGGGCGCCGGTTTGCTCGCGCTCGCACTACCGCTCCTGCTGGAATGGGCCGGTTTTGTCACCGCCTATTACCTGTTGGCAATCTATATGCTAATAGGCACGGTCATCTACTTTTTTTTCGGCGTAAATTCCTATTTTTTTCAATACAAGGCGCAGGGATATACCAAAGAAGAGAGCAAGATAAAAGCGATCGAACATGGACAGGAGCTCTTTCCGACCGGAAACACCAGGGAGAGTTTAGCGCTTTCCGCCAAGGTGCCTGAAACCTGGTTTTTAGTGTTGTCCTATTTTGTAACGTTCGGTGGTTTTATTGCGCTTACCGCTTGGTTACCCACTTTTTGGCAAAAGTCACACGGTTTTTCAGATGTAAAGGCCGGCATTTTCACTGCAGTGTTCGCCCTATCTGCCGCGCTGCTCAGAATCCCGTCGGGAAAGCTCTCCGACAAGATAGGCGGACTGAAAGTAAGCTACATGGCATTCGTGATCTTGCTGATTGCTTCTCTGGTCATGGCATTTTCAAGCCACTGGGCCGTATCGGCTGCCGGCACCATGGTCATGTCCATCGCATTTGGGATGAACAACGCGGCCGTAATGAAATTGGTGCCGGTGTTTGTGCACCAATCGGTGGGTGGCGCCACCGGATGGGTGGGAGGTATCGGGGCTTTTGGCGGGTTTGCCATTCCGCCGATACTTGGAAATGTGGTGCAACGGATGGGAGAGGCGGGGTACGACCGGGGTTTCCTGACGTTCACCTTGCTGTCTGTTGTGTTAATCATTGTCTTGTATGTCGGTTTATCAAAAACGAAAAAAGAGCCGCTCCGAAAACGCTGAAAACCGATTTTAATGGTTTGTAAAATACGGGGAATCAAAGTTGAATTTGCTGTTTTTTAGCAAAGATGACCAATCGGAAGGAACTTAAAAAAATCTTGATTGTATGAACAAATCCTTTTTAAAAAAGAAAAAATATTTCGTGAGTCTTGAGAACGGTGAAGAGAGAGCCTGGGAGCATTTCTACCGAAACAGATGGCAGCACGACAAAGAGGTGCGTTCAACGCATGGCGTCAACTGCACCGGCTCCTGCTCCTGGAAAATATTTGTGAAGAAGGGGATCGTGGCCTGGGAAATACAACAGACCGATTACCCGCAAAACCGCCCCGATTTACCCAACCACGAACCCCGCGGTTGCCCCCGCGGCGCGAGTTATTCGTGGTATTTGTACAACTCGGGAAGGGTGAAGCATCCCATGATCCGGCACGAACTGGTGGAGGCATACCAACTCCGGAAGTCTGAATTACATGACCCCGTGCTTGCCTGGGAGGCGGTGATGAACGATGAAAAGGCTTCCAAAACCTATAAAGAGCGACGGGGATTGGGAGGATTTGTACGGATGGACTGGAACCTGGCTGAAGAGATCATCGCCGCGGCCAACATCTATACCATCAAGAAGTATGGCCCGGACAGGCTGGTGGGGTTCACCCCCATTCCCGCGTTCTCCATGGTGTCGTATGCTTCGGGGGCGCGGTATCTCAGCCTGATAGGGGGTACCATGCTCAGCTTCTACGATTTTTATTGCGACCTTCCGCCCGCTTCCCCGCAGACCTGGGGAGAGCAGACCGACGTTCCCGAAAGCGCCGACTGGTACAATTCATCCTTTATCATGATGTGGGGCTCCAACGTGCCGGTAACGCGCACTCCCGACGCGCCGTTCCTTACTCAGGTACGCTATAAGGGCACGAAAGTGATCACTATCTCGTCCGACTACAGTGACGCGTCCAAGTTTGGCGACATCTGGCTCAACCCCAAGCAGGGAACAGATTCGGCGCTGGGCATGGCCATGGGGCACGTGATTCTAAAGGAGTTCTTTGTGGATCGGACCACTCCCTATTTCGATTCCTATGTGCGTACCTATTCCGACTTGCCATTCCTGGTGAAGATCGAACCCTGCGAAAATGGATACAGGGCGGGCATGATGCTCCGCGCGAGCGACTTTGACGATAATTTGGGGATGACGAAACAGCCGGAGTGGTATCCGGTATTACTCGACGAAGAGAGTGGCGGGCTGGTGATACCCAACGGAAGCATTGGCACGCGCTGGAACGAAAAGGGCAAGTGGAACCTGAGAAACGAGGATGTGAGGACCGGTAAAGCGTTCACCCCTCTCTTGTCTGTGATGGACAAAAAAGAGGGTGTGATCGATGTCTCCTTCCCCTTTTTCGGTGGCGAAGCATACAAGAACCCTCACTTCAACGCATCTCAACACGATGAAGTGCAGGTGCGAAAAATACCGGTCGTCACATTTCAAACCACAGAAGGCGAAGTGATGTGCGCCACCGTGTTTGACATCATGCTGGCCCACTATGGGGTGGAAAGAGGTTTGGATGATCCGTGCACCGCGAGAAATTACAGCGATAACATCCCTTACACCCCTAAATGGCAGGAGCAAATTACGGGAGTCGCGGCCGAAAAGGTGATCACCGTGGCGCGGCAATTTGCCGAAACGGCCGAAAAGACCCAAGGCAAGAGCATGATTATTATCGGCGCGGGAGTGAATCAGTGGTACAATACCGACATGACCTACCGCGCAGCCATGAATATGCTGATATTGTGCGGGACAGTAGGTCAATCGGGCGGCGGATGGGCCCATTATGTGGGCCAGGAAAAGGTACGCCCGCAGTCGGGTTGGGCAACACTCGCCTTTGCGTCAGACTGGATAAGGCCGCCACGGCACATGAATACCACCAGCTATTTCTATATGCACAGCGACCAGTGGAGGTACGAGAAGGTGAAAGTGGAGGGAATGCTTTCACCCCTGTTTAAGAAAGATAAATGGAAAGGCTTCACGCTGCTCGACTGCAATATCAAGTCGCAACGGATGGGTTGGCTGCCCGCCTCTCCAGAGTTCGACAGAAGCTCGTTGCAACTGTGCAAAGACGCGGAGAATGCGAACATGGGAGTAGCGGAGTATGTCACCGCACAGTTGCATAGCGGCCAACTCAACCTGGCATCGGAAGATTTGGACAAAAAGGAAAACAGTCCCAAGAACCTGTTTATCTGGCGGGCTAACCTGATAGGAAGCAGTGCCAAGGGTGTGGAATATTTCATGAAATATCTGCTTGGCGCGCAAAACAGCGTGTTTGGCAAAGACCTCAAGCAGCTGGGGCACGACCTGCCAATGTATCAAAAGTGGCATGAGGAGGGAACAAAGGGGAAACTGGACCTGGTAGTCACCATAGACTACCGGATGACCACCTCTTCACTGCACTCCGACATCGTGCTGCCCGCCGCGACCTGGTACGAGAAAAACGATTTGAGCAGCACCGACATGCACCCGTTCCTGCATCCCTTTTCGAAAGCGGTTGACCCGGTATGGGAGTCGCGCAACGACTGGGACATATTTAAAGGCATATCGGCCCGGTTCTCGGCGCTGTGCACCGGTCATCTGGGCGTGGAGAAAGATGTGGTGATGCAACCGCTGATGCACGATTCCCCCGGCGAGATTTCCGAACCGTTGTTCGTGGATGACTGGAAAGAGAGTGGCAGCCGCCCCGTCCCCGGTCACAACATGGGCAACCTGATCGTGGTGGAAAGAAACTATCCCGACACCTACAAGCGATACACCTCATTGGGACCGTTATTGGAGAAGGCTGGCATCACAGGCAAAGGCATCACCTGGAGCTCGAAAGAGGAGTATGCGTTCCTGAAACAACTCAATGGGGTAATCAGCGAAGAGGGCGGCACCCAAGGTATGCCCAAACTCGAAACCGATATCCATGCGATAGAATCTATTCTTTCACTGGCACCCGAGAGCAACGGCATTGCAGCCAGGAAAGCGTGGAGCGCGTTGGAGAAAACGACCGGATTGGCTCTTGGGCACTTGACGAAAGAGGGAGGCGAAACCCAAATACGATACGACGACCTGGTGCAACAGCCGCGCCGGGTGCTGAACTCGCCCATCTGGAGCGGATTGGAGTCGCACGAGGTGAACTATACCGCGAGCTACACCAACGTACATGAACTGATTCCGTGGCGGACAGTCACCGGACGCCAGTCGGTCTATCAGGATCATCCCTGGATGCTTGCCTTTGGCGAAGGGCTGGTGTGCTACAAACCCCCGCTTTCAAAAGAGGAGGTGAGGGGCATCAAGGAGCGACTGGGTATCACGGACGACACGCTCACCCTCAACCTGATCACACCCCACAATAAGTGGTCTATCCACTCCACGTGGAGCGACAACCTGATCATGTTAACGCTGGGAAGAGGGGGACCGGTAATATGGATCAGCGAGACTGATGCTCAGAAAATCAATATCAAAGACAACGACTGGGTGGAGGTGTTCAACGACAATGGCACGGCCAGCTGTCGCGCCATTGTGTCGCAACGCATCCCCGAGGGAGCGCTGATCATGTACCACAATCAGGAGCGTACCGTGAATATGCCGTTAAGCTCTATTACCGGCAACAGGGGAGGAATCCACAACTCGATATCGAGGGTGTGCCCCAAACCCACGCATATGATTGGAGGATATGCCCAGTTGGCGTTCGGGTTGAACTATTACGGCACCATCGGCGCGAACAGGGATGAATTTGTATTGATACGCAAATGTGAAACCGTCTTGTGGGAGGATGGCGATATGGAAGAGAGAAAGGAGGTATTCTTATGAAGATACAATCGCAAGTGGCCATGGTGATGAACTTGGACAAATGCATCGGGTGCCACACCTGTTCGGTCACATGCAAGAATGTGTGGACCAGCCGTAAGGGGCTGGAGTATGCATGGTTCAACAATGTGGAGACGAAGCCGGGGCCCGGATACCCGGTGGAATGGGAAAATCAGGATAAGTACAAAGGGGGCTGGACGTTAAAGAAGAAAAAGCTCCAGCTGTTGCAGGGCCACAACCTCAGCGTGCTGTCAACACTCTTTGCCAATCCCTATCTTCCTGAGATGAAAGATTATTACGAGCCTTTCACGTTTGACTTTTCAAAACTCACCGGCAGCGAACGATTCAGGACGCCACCTACCGCCCGCCCTTACTCATTGGTGACCGGCGAAAGGATGGAGAAAATTGAGTATGGCCCAAACTGGGAGGACAACCTGGGCGGCACCTTCGAAGCGCGAAAGCGTGACCCCAACCTCAAGGAGTTAGACACAGAAGGGTATGAAGCGTTCGAACGGTCATTCATGTTCTACCTGCCCCGCATCTGCGAGCATTGCCTGAATCCCGCCTGCGCCTCGTCTTGTCCCTCCGGCGCGATCTACAAACGCGAAGAGGATGGTATCGTGCTTATCAATCAAGACAAATGCCGTGGCTGGAGGGAGTGTGTGAGCGCCTGCCCTTACAAGAAAATATATTTCAACTGGAACAGGCAAAAGTCGGAAAAGTGCACTTTCTGCTATCCGTTAATTGAGAATGGGAAGCCCACGGTCTGTTCCGAATCGTGCGTCGGACGCATCCGGTATATCGGCGTGTTATTATACGACGCGGACAAGATAACGGACTACGCTGCCACCGGGCACGACCGGGAGCTGTATCAAAAACAACTTGATATCATTCTTGATCCCGATGACCCGGAGGTGATCGCAAAAGCGAAAGAGCAGGGGATATCCGAAGCCTTTGTCAAGGCGGCTCAATTGTCGCCCACCTATAAAATGATGAAGAAATGGGGTGTGGCCTTTCCGTTGCATCCGGAATACAGAACCCTGCCCATGGTGTGGTATATCCCGCCACTGTCTCCCATCATGCAGGAAACCGAAGCGCAAGGGGCTTCCTATTTTGGTACAGTTGATGAGATGCGTATTCCCGTAAACTATCTGGCGAAGTTGCTGACCGCCGGCGACGAGGAACTGATCCGGAAGTCGTTGGGCAAACTCCTCGCGATGCGGGCCTATATGCGGGCGCGCACGGTGGATAAAGACGACCATCCGCCCATCGACACCGCACTGGGGTTGACACGACAGGATTATGAGGATATGTACCGCTATCTTGCCATCGCCGACTACAAAGATCGCTTTGTGATACCCACCTCTCCCGGCGCGGGGCATAAAATCGATCTGGCCGCTCTTCGTGCCGGCTTAGGCTACGATTATCCCGGCAAAGAAGAGGAGGGACGCAACCTGTTTGGCGGCAGATAACAGGATAAATTAATAAATAAACGATTATGCAAAACAGTTACAAAATAGTATCGCTCCTGTTGGATTATCCCGATGAGGAGGTGAAAAACAACCTGCATCGGCTTTTGGAGATTGTGGACGAAGATAATCTGCTGGATGACGACCAAAAAGCCGAACTCACGACGTTTATCAATTATGCGTCACCCCTTACGCTGAACGAATGGCAGATGCAGTATGTGCAGCTATTTGATTTCTCCACAAAGACCAACCTCTACCTGTTCGACCATGTGTATGGTGATTCGCGCGAGAGAGGCCAGGCGATGATCGACCTCACGGAGATGTACGTCAAATCGGGATTTGTACCCTGCTCAAACGAGCTTCCCGACTACCTGCCTCTTTTTCTTGAGTACCTGTCGTTGCTCACCAACGAGGAAGAGGGGCGGCAATTGCTACAGCGGATAGCGCCCATAGTGGAAAACATGAAGCAGTCGTTGGAAAAAAGAGAGTCGCCTTACGGGAATTTATTGCAGATTTTATGTTCATTGAACGAGAAGAAAGGAGGGCGCGCATGTCCACATCCGATTATCTGAACAACTTCTTCCTGGGCTATTTGCCCTATATCGCCTTCGGTGTTTTCTTCGCGGGATTCATCTATCGCGTGGTAAAGCGCAACAACACCATTCAGGCAAACTCTACCCAATTTATCAGTAAGGACAGAGGATTATACTGGGGCAGCTTGCTGTTTCACTACGCAATTATCCTGGTCTTTTTTGGGCACCTATTTGGATTGCTTACCCCAAAATGGGTGTATGATTGGTTTATGTCGCACGAAACAAAGCGGATGTTGGCGATTATCCTGGGTTCGTTATCCGGCGGAGTGGCCCTGCTGGGCATCACGGTGCTGACGATACGGCGTTTCACAAACAAACGGATCTGCGCGACAAGCAAGTTTCAGGATTATTTTATCGTGTCGCTATTGCTGCTGCAGATAGCGTTGGGGCTTTGGAGCACCTACCTTACCTCTCAATCCACGGTGGAAGAATACATGTCGGCCGGAAATTGGGCACAAGGGGTTGCGCTGTTCAAACCCGATTCCTGGAGATTTATCGCCGATCTGGATATTGTCTATAAACTTCACATTGTGAACGGTTTTTTGATTTTCATCCTTTTCCCATTCACCAAACTGATGCACATGATTATGATCCCCATCCGTTTCGCGTTGGACTATTTCAAGAAGTTTTAAGTGATTCACATTATTACCGGAGATACAAACAGCGGAAAGAGCGCCCGGTTCATCCAGCTGTTCAATGCTTCTGAGAATGGCATCGGCCTGTTCTCCAAAAAGCTGTATGCCGATGACAACTCCATCAAAGGCTACCACCTTACGCTGTTGCCGGATGGCATTGAGCGCCCTTTTATCATTCTCAAAGAGCATGTTTCACCTGAAGATGCCGAAATGTATCTGTTTCAAGGCAGATTCGCGTTTCTCAAAAGCAGCTTTTCCATAGGTGAAGAATATCTACTCACCCGTCTGCCCCGTCAATCGGTGTGGATCGACGAAATAGGCTCGGTTGAGTTAAATGGATTTGGATTTGATACGCTTTTGAGGAGACTGATCGACACAAAAGTGGGTGTAACCTTTACCGTGAAAAGGAACCTGCTTGAAAGAGTGATTGCAAAATATGAAATCTCCGAGTTTGCTATTACCCAAACCTCGACAAGTAATCACAGATAAGCAATGATTCGGTCCATTTGCCCGGCGATTTTCTTCAGGTGGTTCCTGTCTCCGCCGGATACCTCTGCCGTCAACCAGCCGCCCTTGTATTTTATTTCGCTTACGGCTTTCATTACCACCGGCCAGTTGTTATCCCCTTCAAGCAATTCCACCTTAAATCCTTCCCGTAATCCTTTGGAATTCATGTTCTCACGGCTGAACTCTTTGATATGCAGCCGCATGATGCGTGACCGTAAGGTGTGAATCCAGTGTTCAGGCCAACCATAGCGTAATACATTTCCGATATCGAAATACCAACCCACCAGAGGATGATTTATTTCATCGACATATCTTTTTGCCTCGACGGGACTGATGAGGAAATTGTTCCAAACATTCTCCAATGCAATCTGTACACCTGTTTTTTCGGCGTAGGGGATAAGCTCCCTGATAGCGCTTTGAGAGGTAATATAAGCTTGCTCATACGATACTTTTTCATTCACCACACCCGGCACAACCAATACGGTGTTTCCGCCCAGTTCTTTCACTTCATGCATAGACTTGGCCACAGAATCAATACATTGCTTCCTTACTTGTTTATCAGGGTCTGACAATGGTTTCGACCAATGGTCCTTATTGATTACACTGGGCAGTTCTATGCCGGCCCTTTGTTTTGCCTGGAGAATATCAGTTAATGGGAAATCAGTGGGGCTGTTTAACTCGACTCCATCAAAGCCCGCATCGCGGGCAATCTTGAATTTATCTGTGAGTGAACCCTCGTCCTGAATCATCCCAAAGACCAACGCTTTTTTTAACGTCACCTTTGTTGGTTTTTGTTCCGCGGTCATGGATGGTGCTTTATTTATGCCCGATACAGTTGCAAGCGGGGTGATGGCAGAAACTCCTGCCATCACCGCTGCTGATTTGATAAAATCCCTTTTGTTCATTTTCATCTCATTTAAATGGTGTAATCCCCGGTATCGCAATGGGAAGGTCATACTTTGTATTCCAGGAAATATCTCCCGGGAATAATACCTCCGACGAGTTTAGAGCCTGATCAAATGTGATGGTTTGTCCTGAGTAGGCAGCCATTCTACCGGCCAGGGCCAGCAGGTTGGAGCGTGTCATCCATTCACCGTCGTTTATCGGTTTATTTGCCCTGATGGAAGCAAACAATTCATCATGCTCTACCTGGTACATGCCCCTTACCTTTGTTTGCCTGTAAGCTTCCGCGTCTGTGAATTTGGTTGCATCAGCCAGATTCCAGGCACTCTTTCCGGTAATTTTGTGTTCGCCGGTCCGGCAGTCCACATGGCATCTACCGTCCTTTCCGATCAATTCGACTGCATATGAAGGAGTTGTTCCTTCCTGCTGACGGCAAAAGAAATATATTTTCACGCCGTTATCATATTCGTAAGTCAGTCCGAAATGGTCATATACGTTTCCGAACTTCGGGTCGGTTCTCTTTTGCCTTCCGCCGGTACCGCTAATTTTTAGCGGGGCCTTGTCCCCCATGGCCCAGGAGAACATGTCAATGCTGTGGATAGCCTGTTCAATGAGGTGGTCTCCCGAAAGCCAGTTGTAATAAAGCCAGTTACGGAGTTTGTACTCCATGTCGGACCACCCGCGTTGCCTTTCCTTGAACCACAGCTCACCTGTATTGTAGGTTGCTTCCCCTCCCAGGATTTCGCCAATCTGACCGTTCAGAACCCTTCCAAAAGTATCTCTTTTGGGTTGATGGTATCTCCAGCAGAATCCGGATACCAGGGACAGG
This sequence comes from Bacteroidia bacterium 43-41, assembly GCA_001898165.1. GTDB lineage: Bacteria > Bacteroidota > Bacteroidia > Bacteroidales > Dysgonomonadaceae > Petrimonas. Next base: position 9,261 of record MKTD01000059.1, on the reverse strand, counting down.
TTTTTTGCTTTGGCCTTTTTTGCAGTTTCCATCACCCTGCGTAAGCCGGGAGCATCCACGGCAAAAGGTTTTTCGCAGAAAACATGCTTGTTGGCGTTGACGGCGGCTTCAAGGTGTTGAGGCCTGAAGCAGGGAGGAGCCGCCAGCAGGACAACATCCACGTCGGAGTCAACAAGTTTCTGATAGGCATCGAGGCCGACGAATTTATTGCTTTCCGGTACCTGTACTTTATCTCCATACTTTTCCTTAAGGGTGTTAAATGAGGTTTCCAGATGGTCTTCAAATGCATCCGCCATTGCGGTCAGGATAACGTTCGGATCTGCATTCAATGCTTCTCCCGCGGCACCTGTTCCGCGGCCGCCACAGCCGACCAGTCCCACTTTCAGCGTGTTGCTGTTGGACGCCCAGATGGAGTTGGAGCCTAAGGTAACTCTGGAGGAGATAATTGTGCCGGCAGTAGCCAGACTCGCAGTTTTGATGAATTTTCTTCTTGAATAGTTCATAATTTTTTTATTTTTGCTATATTATTATTTACATACTATTTTTCAAATATAAATTTGAATTTTTCCACTTCCGGAGTAACCCGTGCTCTGCGGATATTTTCTTTTAATAAAGTAATAATATTAGGATATTGGTTTGACAGATCAAATAATTCTGAGGGATCTGTATTTAGGTCGAACAATTTCATCCTGTCATTACCTTCATTTATATTACTGATAATGCCCTTCCAGTTATGCATCCGGATAGCTATTGACCCCCCGCTTTCGGGATATTCCCAATACAAATAATCGTGAGTGTGGATTTGCTTTATTCCGGTAAGTTCTGGTAAAAAACTAATGCCATCTGTTAAAACCTTTGTTCCAAGAATTTCAGCAAAGGTCGGCATAATATCCCAAGCGACGGAAACATGATTTGATATTCTTTTAGGTTGAATTTTTGCAGGCCACGTGGCAATGAATGGTACGCGAATTCCTCCTTCATGCAATGACGCTTTACCCCAACCACGTTCACATTTAAATGGACCAGCACTTCTAAACCACGGAGAATCAGACCCTCCATTAAATGTCGGTCCATTATCACTGGTGAAAATGATTAATGTGTTTTCATACAGGTTATTCTCTTTTAAACATTCCACTAGTAACCCTATTTGCTCATCAAGATAAGAAATCATTGCCGCATAGGTAGCATGTGGAAAACGCGTAGGGTAGTATCCAAAATCTCCTGAATAGGGTTGTTCTTCTCCAAACTTATTGACATAGTAGTCTATCCATTTTTTTGGAGCTTGTAGAGGGACATGGGGAATGGGCGTGGTCCACATTAAAAGGAAATTATTCTCCTTATTTTTATTCACAAACGAGAGAATTTCCCTAAACATCAAATCCGGGGCATAATCTTTCTGGGTGAACTTTTGATAGTTCTTTTCATCAAAAAGATCTGCTGATTGCTCTAATTTAGTTCCCGGTTGAAGGATATGTTTGTCGTTTAAATATTCCCGGTTTTCGTTTCGATACAAAAAAGGAGGATAATAAGTGTGTGCCTGACGTTGACAATTATATCCATAGAAAAAATCGAATCCCATTTTGGTAGGCGTACTTTCAGACCCCGGATATCCTAACCCCCATTTACCAATACATGCTGTGGCATATCCTTTTTGTTTAAACATTTGAGGAATAGTGAAAGTGGATGCCGGTATAGGACGTTGTCCCTCAAGGAAAGGATTATCAAACATTGCTTGATGGCTCCATACATCACCCCTTTCGACCATTTCGTCATTGCCCCTAATATAGGCATGTCCTGAATGTTTGCCTGTAAGAAGTACACAACGCGAAGGTGCAGATACAGGTGAACCGGAGTAATGTTGTGTAAAGCATATTCCATGTCTTGCAAGCCCATCGATATTGGGTGTCTCTATTTTTGTTTGCCCGTAACATCCCAAGTCTCCATAGCCTAAATCATCAGTAAGGATAAAAATAATATTAGGAGGCTGTTGTTGAGCAATAATCGGCGAAAAGTTCAATATACTTAAACCTGCTACAAAAAATTGTTTCATATTACTTATATTTTTTATCAATTAACATTGTAGAACCTGGCTTTATAGACACGAAGATTCGGGAAACTTAAATAACCTGAAGGATTGAAGAATTTAACTTGATATGTCCACCAACTTTCTTCTGCTACTGTATAAACGTACAGGTGATTCTTATTCTGGTTGATACTTTTTATATTTTCAGCATCCGGAAACTGTTCAATTTTACTAAAACTATGATTTTCTATGTTGAAAATCCATGCTCCTGTATGTTCTGTGATGAAAAGATTATTTCCATCTTGTGATATTGATAAATCGTGTCCACTGATGCCCGGAATTTTCCACTCATCGTTCACAATAAGTTTATTTTCATAATTTATTTTATATTCTCTTAAGACATCATAACCTAGAGCAAATAGAATATTTCTCCGGTTATCCCAAACAAGGCCATGGGCTGAATATAAACTATCGGTATCCAATAATTTTGAAGGTTGATTAATATCAAATAACATCAATTGATTACCTTCCGGGGCTGTCGAAGCTGCAGCAATAATTTTATTTCCAGGTATTATTTCAACCGAATGTGCATTGGGAACATCGGCTATAAATGTTACCTTATTATCTTCGATATTTACTATGGCAATAGCCCCTGACGAAGATGAAATCATCAATTGCTCCCCGTTATTTATAGATTTACAATCATCAATTGAGTTGAATTTTCTTGTTCTATATTCAAAAGGAAGATCATTAGCAATTTGAGCATCCCAACTCCAGGCGATGTGAGGAATAGTATCACCCTGTTCTGGAAACTCTACTATCAATACTTTACTATCTCCGCATACTATTATTGCATCATTTGGAATTGATTTCAGCTTTGAATTTCCGCACGAATGTAAAAATATAAGAAGAAAAAACAAAATAACTAATTGTAAATAGAAATTTAGATCTGATTTTCTCTTTCTCATTTCAGTGGTATTTTAATTGTCTGATTTAAAGAATCGGGTATTGAAATAATAATATCAGATTCTGTAAGCTGAAATAAACGCCAATTATTAACACTATTCCCAAAAGTGCCGGTTTTTATTTGCTTGAAGCTGAAATTCTCTGAAAAATTAAAATCAAACAAATCGTTTTTATGTTCGTGCCCTGCTACAATTATTTGAATGGAAGCATTGTTTGCGTCTTTCAAAACATTTAGAAAATCTTGTGTATTGGTTCTATTTACATAATCATCATAGATTAAATAGGGATTAGCTTTTTCCCCATCTTGATTATTACTGAGAACAGGTAATGGCATATGCATAAAAATAATTTCTTTATCATCTGGAGATTCATTTAATTGTGCCTTTAACCAATCTAATTGTGGACGATCAATAATAAAAGCAGCTTGTTCCTTCTGTGTCTTAACAGAAAAATAAGCATTATCCAAAAAGATCAAGCGATATTTAGTACTACCTACGTTGTATATTTTACTGTAATAAGTACCTTGATTAAAAACTGGCAAATTTTTTATCCATGTTGATCTTGCAGTATTTGCATGATTTTGATGATACATTCCTTTAGGATAGCTCGTTATATCATGATTCCCTAATGTTAAATAAACAATAGAATTGGTCTCAGAATTGATAAGTTTTTGAAATAATTCTATTTGATTACCTATTAATCCTCCTTCTATTGATTCCGCTTCGTAAAAATCTATCATATCACCTGTCACAACTAAAAAATCTGATTGTTTAATTATAGGATTAGCATTCAAGAACTTTACAAATGGCTTTGTATCATGCCAAAAATAATTAAAACGTCTTTGAATAAAATTTGAATCGTAACTTATAGGATTTAAAATAAGGTGTATATCTGTAAGATGTACGAATTTCAACGTGTCATTTCTTTCTTTTGGAAAAACAGATTCAGAGATAAATATGAGGATCAAAAATAAAATAAAAAAATGACTAAATTTAAATATGTGCTTGCGTAAAATAAACATTGGTCTAGGAATTTAAATTATATAATGTTTATGGATAATTTTTTTAATCTGAATGGAATTAATAGTATCTGTGGATAACTACCACAGATATTATTAATTTATACTTAAAGTCTTTTACACTAATACCCTGGATTTTGTTGTAAATTAGGATTTAAGTCAATTTCAGTATAAGGTATCGGCCAAAAATAATCTCTGGCAGGATCAAACTTTCTATTTTCAATGAGATCTCCTTTATAATCAAAAATCGGTTCATTCATTTCTTTTTCTATGGTTCTCCATCTTCTTATATCATAAAAATAAGAACCTTCACCAGCCAATTCAATTCTACGCTCTAGTCTGATCACTTCTCTCATAGATTCTTTGCTTAATCCTTGCGGAATAACCGGCATTCCTACTGTTGTACGTTGACGAATACTATTTATTGCATTATATACATCGTCTGTAGGTCCTGAAATTTCATTCAGAGCTTCAGCGTACATGAGTAAAACGTCGGCAAAACGTATCTCCACATAGTTTACGTCAGAATTAGAAATTGTCCCTTGCGTTGATTCATTATATTCTGTGAATTTTCTAAATGAAAAACCTGTCTGATGTAAATCTGCGGTAGTAGCCGTCCTATTACGCCAAGGGGCACCAATATATAAAATAGATTGTTTAAATCTCGGATCTCTATTCTCGTAAGGTCGTTCAGGATTATAAAGCTCGCTCTCCGCAATGGGTAACCCATCTATCATTTGATAAAGATCTACAAGTCCTTTGACAGGAGCTTGAGTACTGTATTGGGCCATAATGATGTCATAGGAATTAGTTAATTCCGGAGCTTGAAATCTAATATCAAAAATAATCTCCTGATTTCCTTCATTTGCTTTTCTGAAAATCCCATTATAATTAGGATAGAGTGAGTAAACGTTAAGATCAAAAATTTCTTCAATAGTGTTCACTACTTCATTGTACTCATAATTTTGCAACAAAGCTCTTGCTTTAAGTGCCAAGGCAGCACCTTTCGTCACTCTTCCTTTATCAGACTTAGAGTAAGAAGCAGGTAATACGCTTGCAGCGTCATTCAGATCTTTAAAAACTTGCTTTAATACTTCATCATAGCTATTACGTGGTAAAGTTGCCTGTTTCGCTGGATCAGGTTCATCTATAATCAGTGGAACACCATTAAAAAGTATATTGAGACGATAATAATAGAATGCACGAAGAAACTTAGCTTCACCGATAATTCTTGATTTTAATTGGCTATCCATGTCTATTCTCTCTATATTTGAGAGCAGTGTATTACACCGCCCTATACCTCTGTAACATCCACGCCACATAAAATTATTTATTCCCAATGTTGTTGCAGTGTGAACACCTCTTGCAATATCCCCGGCTGCACCCTGATTATCATAATTAAAAGCGTTTGGGCTCATGGCTTCAAACATAAATGGAATTTGCGCATCATATAAATCTGAATTCGTGAGAGCCTGATAACAACCTGTCAAAGCATTTAATGCGTGTTGAGAATTTTGCCAATAAGTTTCTTGGCTGTAAAAGTTTGTCGGATTTGTATCGAGTAAATTACTACAACCCAATAGACCGAACAAAAATAAGCTGAATAAATAATATCTTAACTTTTTCATATATTTTAAATCTTAAAATGTAATATTTAAACCCAAAGAAATCGTTTTAACAGTTGGATACTGATCAATATTCGTTGCTATAATGTCGCGTTCAGGGTCAAATAGTCTTGCATTGGTGAAAGTTAATATGTTTTCGGCATTGACGAAGATATTTGCTCGACTCAAAAAACCAATTTTATCAAATATAGATCGGCTAAGTTCATAATTCAGTTGAATATTTTTCAGACGTAGGTAGGATGCATCTTCCAGCCAAAAGTCTGAATCAGAAAAATTCTCAGCAGTGTATTGGTTTCTTGTCGTAATTCTCGGTAAACGAGCATCTTTGTTTTCTGGTGTCCAAGAATCAGTTAGCCAGTCTTTTGTAATTCCAGCACCATTATTAAAGGGCGAAGCCATATTATTATTAGGCCTAACGGAAATATCTCCGACTCCTTGCCAAATTGTAGAGAGCGAAAATGATTTATAAGTAAAACCAATATTGAAACCATATGTATAGGTGGGAAAGGTATTTCCTGCAATATATCGATCTTCTCCGTCAATCACACCATCTTTATTACGATCTACATATTTGATATCACCAGGCCCTACCCTGCTTGTAATTGTGGGATAATTATCTACTTCTTCTTGTGATTGGAAAAGCCCATCGGTTTGTAAAACATACCATGAATCAATAGGAGATCCCGCTTTCGTAATTCTTCCACCACTAATTATCGTCTCACCATTTAAATCTACGACATTATTTTTTATGTATGTGAAGTTTCCTCCAATTTGATAAGAAAAATCTTTTCCAATTTTTCCTTGATAATTCAATCCTAACTCAATGCCATAATTATCAACAACAGCTAAATTTGTAGTTGGTCCTGCTAAGGCCCCTATCTGTGCAGGCAAAGCTATTCCTCTGAGAATATCTTTTGTCCTTTTATAAAAATACTCAAATTCACCTGAAATTTTTCCTCTTAAAAAAGACCAATCGACTCCAATATTAGTCATAGTGGTAGTCTCCCATTTAATTTTAGGATCACGATACTGAGTAATAGCAACTCCTCCACCATCATATTTACCTCCAAAAGGATACCCATAACCTAATGACACAGCATTTACGTACTGAAATCTTCCGATATCCTGATTGCCAATTTGTCCCCAGGAACCTCTAAGTTTAAGTTCGTCAATCCAGGAAGCTTTATCCATAAAACTTTCTTCTGAAATTCTCCAGCCGGCAGAAAAAGAAGGGAATAATCCCCATCTATTATCTTTAGCAAATTTTGAAGAGCCATCATAACGTAAATTAGCTTCAAAAAGGTATTTATTTTTAAAATCATATTGAAAACGTCCAAAATAGGAAATGAGTGCGTCTTCCAAAGATGATCCTGCAACTGTAGGATCCATTGAACCAACATCCAGTTCATCTAAATCTTTATTTGGATACCCTGTTTTTCGTGCTTGTCGATTTGAAGATGTATATTGCTCGACACTATTCCCGGCTAGTAGTGAAACATTGTGTATATCTTTAATAACTCCAGTATACCTGAGAGTATGAGTAAAGTTAACCCTCTCATTATTGCTTGTATATTCGGTTTTAACTCCTGTTGAACTCCAAGGGTGTCTTGTTGGATTACTCGTTCTTACATCATGTAACCAAGTGACCGGAGCAAAGTTTTTCCGCAATAAATTACTATAATTTACAGATCCTCTCGCTTCGTATTGCAGATTATTAGTTATTTTGATAAAAGCAGATAAGTTGGCTAGTAATCGATTAGTTTGTTCTTTACCATAGTGGTCTTCTTTTAAAACTAATGGATTTTGGAAAGAATTTTGACCTGGCGTTGTAACCCAACAATCCGGCCAATCTCCATTTTCCATTCTTCCGACAGGTTGTACAGGCACCATGCGCATAATGCGGTTCATTGCAGTACTAATACCCTCTGATGGTTGTTCAATATCCCATCTATTGGCAGTTAAACCTACATCAATCCCAAATCGCTCAGAAAATTTTTGTTGGATACGTAAATTAAGATTATACTTTTTTGCTCCTGTCATACCTTTCAATACACCATCTTGATCCAAAAAACTTGTAGAAAAGTTATATTTTGTTGTGTTGGTACCACCAGAAAATCTTAAATTATGTTCGTAAATAAGCGCATTGCCAAATAAAACATCCATCCAATTTGTATTAGGATACAAAAGACTAGTAGGGTTATTTCTAAACTCTTGGATTAGTTCATTTGAATAATAAGGTATTCCCCCTTGATTTACCATGGCTTTGTTATACCATTCCATAAATGTTGCTGAATTATCAACAGGATCAGGTAATATTGTGGGAGATTGCATACCTATATAACCACTATAATTGATAATTGGCTTATCGGTCTTTCCAATTTTTGTTGTAATCAATATAACACCATTTGCCGCCCGAGACCCATAAATTGATGCTGATGCAGCATCTTTCAGAATACTGATACTCTCTATGTCATTTGGATTAACATCCATAAGAGAGGTCTCTATACCATCAACAAGTACTAATGGCGCTAATTTTCCCGATCCACCAATAGTTCCTACACCCCTTACCCGGATAGTAGCTTCATCCGCTCCAGGTCTTCCTCCAGCCTGATTTACATACAACCCCTTGACTCCTTGTAAAGCCTGTGAAGCATTTGTAAATGATCTGTTTTCTATACTTTCAGAATCAACTATTGCGATAGAACCGGTTAAATTTACTTTTTTCTGTATTCCATAACCAACAACTACAAGCTCTTCCAATGCTTTTGTATCTTCAGCAAGCGTTATATTGAAATTTGTTCTTCCGACAGTATTGATGCTTTGCTCCAAATATCCTATATACGACACACGAATAGTTGCATTATTTTCTATCTGTAGCGAAAAATTACCATCTACATCGGTAACGGTTCCGTTGGTTGTTCCCGCTTCAACAATGTTTGCTCCGATAACGGGTACACCTGCGACATCAACAACCGTTCCGGTGATTGTTTTCTTCTGCTGTTGAGCAATAGCAGAAACTGTCCCTTTTTCCCGCTGGCTTGCTTTTTCGATCGCTGAAAGGATAATATGGTTTCCTTCCATGGAATAATCCATATCTTTACCTTTCAAAAGCTTATTCAGCACATTGGCAACAGCTTGTTGTTTGGATTTTACCGATACCTTTTCGTTGGCATTTACCTCGTTGCTGTAAATGAACAGGTAATCGGTTTGGCTTTCAATTTCGTTTAAAACTTCTTTGAGAGTTACATTTCGTTTATTGATGGTTACCCTGGCGTTTTGAGTATAGCCAACTTCTGCCATAGAGCAAAAGATACAGGCAAACAGTAGAATAAAGATTGTTCTCATGATCAATAAAAAATGTTTAATGGGTACTTTTTCGGTTAAATTATTACCCGATGAATTGTTTTTCTTCATACATTTGTAATTGTTTTTAGTTAATACATTGAATATTTCCTGGTTGTGTTGACGAAAACGTATAATCGGTGGGCGTTGCAGCGCTTGCCGATTTTTGTTTTTCCGGATGTTGTAATTGGTTTTACTCCATAGGCACATTATTTAATATAAATTATTCCTGTTTCTTCGTCTCTTTCGTAGGTGAACCGGATGCTTCGTTGCAATACCCGTAATGC
>MKTD01000058.1 GCA_001898165.1 Bacteroidia bacterium 43-41 | reverse complement strand
AATGTAATTTTGTCAGATTCTTTCGTTCTTTGAGATAAGACCATCAAGAGGGGTCAATATCACCGGAACGAGGGGTCAACATTACCGGAATATCCAGGATGGAATATCAAAAAAAATTGTACCTTTATTTTCTGAATTTTAAGTGTAAAATTGTTTGAATTTTACGTAAAATTGTAATGCACATTATTGCTTTGTACAATGAGGCTTTTTTATCTGGCAATATTTACATTGATATCTTTATACTCGTTTTCTGAAGGTGTAAACTACGGAATTTTTATCAGATCATACCCGGCAAGTAACTCTTCCTGGTCCGAATTGGAAATTGAATATGGCAAGGCATTTCATTTCAGGAGACATTTCTCAATAGAGTTCGAAATATACGTAAGGGATGATTGTCCGTTTGGCTATGTTTTTAGATCCATCGGGGACGACAATAACAATATAGACCTGTTCTTTACGGTAGGAGAAGGTGACAAAAGATTTCCGGCTATCAGGATTCTCGACTCAATTCATATTCTAACGCATGAACTGGAAAGAAATACCTGGCTCCCGGTGAAACTGGAAATAAACAGGCCGAAGCAGACTGTAATGCTGAAATTTGGAGCAGAGACTAAAACCATCAAATACAAATCGAGAGCAAAAGAATTGAAATTCGTCTTTGGGAAATCAACAAAAAATGGTATTGAGACAAAAGACATCGCTTCTGTAAATTTACGGGATATAAAGGTTGAAAGCGATCATAGGCTGATTCGTCATTGGCCTTTAAAGAAATATAATAACAACATAAGCTATGACGAACTTAAAAACGTTCCGGCAGTTTCAAAAAATGCTCAATGGCTTATCGAAGACCATTTAATTTTGAAGCCGATCTTAAAAAAGAATTTTAACCTGGCACCTTCAGTTGCATTTAATTCCAAAACCGGAGAGTTCTACATTGTCAATGATTCTGAAAAAATTCTGGTTTTCAATGGTACAGACTATTCCATGGACACGCTGAAGGTGAGTGGAGGCAATTTTGTTGCCCATTCACCCAATCAGTTAATGTATCTCGACAAAACAAACACATTACTCTCTTACAGAATTGAAGATAGTGTTTTTTCATTTTTTAATTTTAAAACTAATTCGTGGAGCGACAATTCGCATAGCTTTGAATATACTCATGAACATAAATATTGGAATAATTCTACAACATTCCATGATCGGGACTCTATTATCTATTCGTTTGGCGGATATGGATACTATCAGTTTAACAACAATCTGATAATGCTGAATCCGTTTGAGCAGGAAGGAAAAAGCAACCGGAGCATCACCCTGAGAGATATTCCTCCGCGTTCAGCAGTAGCCACTGCCATCGCAGGGGATACGCTGTACATCTTTGGTGGCAGAGGTTCCCTGAGCGGGCATCAGGAGATTTCCCCTCAGAATTTTTACGATTTCTATGTTGTCGATTTAAAAAGACTCGAGATTGATAAGAAATATGAATTCAATAATGTGCATGGAAATGATTTTTTGCCAAGTGAAAATATGATCTATGACAGAGTACAAAACTGCTTTTATACTTTTGTAAATCAAGATGGAGGTAAAATTATCCAAATATCACCCGACAAAAACTCGATTAGCGATGTATCGCTGTTACTGGATATAGATTTTACAACTCAATATCAATACACGAATCTGTACTATTCTGACGTTTTAAATAAGTTCTTTGTCCTGATCAACAAAATAAACGTTGACGACACTTCTCAAATATTGATATATAGCATTGACGCACCTTTGATACCTATTGATTCAATCTTAACCTATTCACCCCCAAAGAGGTCATCGCTACCGAAGGTAATCATCATCTTATCCATAGCCCTGGGATTGCTTTCTATTATTACCTACAGGCTAAGAAGAAAACGCGACCCATCTGATATGACAACAGAGAAGATAGATTTAAAGGATGAGGCACCCTCTGCCTGCTCTCCTAAAAATTTCTACTTTCTAGGCCCTTTTCAAGTAATCGATAAAAACGGGAATGATATCTCAACAGATTTTACGCCGACTTTAAGAAAACTGTTTGTTATAATAACTCTATATACTTATAATAACAAAGGCATTTCAGGAAAAGAGATGATCGATCTGATATGGCCGGATAAAGATATTGATTCTGCAAAGAACAATAGAAACGTGTATATAAGCAAATTAAGAACCCTGACGGATAAGATCGGAGGTATCCAGACAATTAATAAAAACAGAATCTGGACTTTTGAGGTGGAGGATGATATTAAAGCTGATTACATTGAGGCTGTACGAATGTTCAACAAAATGGATACGGAACAACTGGCCGATGAAGAGATAGCAGAGTTGATCGGGATATTATCCCGCGGGCCTCTCCTTCCAGGCTTTGAGTTCGAGTGGCTGGACAATTACAAGAGCGACTTCTCCAATCGGACTATCGATACTCTCTATACTCTGTTGAATAATGTATCGATTAGTGATTCGATAAAACTGAAGATTTGTGATATCCTTTTCCAACACGACTTCCTAAATGAAAAGGCTCTCATCATCAAATGTAAGATCCTTAACAATCATGGAAAAAAGGGAATAGTAAAAAATATATATGATATATTTTGCATCGATTATAAGAATTCGTACGGCATTGAATACAATAAATCACTCACCGAAATTCTAAAAGCTGAAACCTAACACAGTATTTCTTTTTAAAAAACGTCCTGAAAGTCAAGCTCCAGAACGTTTAATTTTCGATAAAAATATTCTTTATCACTCTATCGTCTGATATCGGGTCTCGAGGCTGTCGCCGTGTATGGTAATTACCCTGAATCCGGGCTTTGCCTCTCCCAGCGGCCTCCCGGCGGCACTAGTGGTGATCATCAGTATTCCATTATGCTCTGCCTCTGAGTTATTATGCAGGTGTCCCGCAAAAACAGCATCCGCACCATATTTCTCAAACAAATTGAAATAGCTTACCCTCTTTGCCGGAGTTTGGTTTGAATAGCTCTCCTTCTCATTAAAGTCACTGATAAAAAAGGGATAATGGGTGAACAGGACAATCGTACCAGATGAACGGGCTTTCTTCAATTGCCGCTTCAGCCAACGAAGCTGCTCCTTCTCTTCCTTCTCATTTTTATCCGATTTGATAATCACCGAATTGAAACCGATAAACGATGCATTCTTATGCCTGAACGAAAACCGGTCTTTGCCCGATCCATAGTTGGAATAGTAGAACAGAAAATCTTTTTTCGCGGGCGACTCCCCCAGATCATGGTTGCCGGGACTGAGATATACCGGAATGTCTTTGTTAATCTGAGCGGTGATTCTTTTAAACTCGCTGATCTGCTCCATGTCCCGAGGGTTATTGACAAAATCACCGGTGATGACTACAAAATCGGGGCCGATAGCATTGATCTGCTCCACAGCTTTGGTATATAATACTGTCTCCTTCTCAAAACTTTCGTTCTTATCGAAAAAACCAAACTGAGGATCGGTAACCTGGATAATTGTGATTGAACTCGTTTGGGCTATCCCATTAAAACAAGGATAAGCAAACAACCCGATAAATAATATCAAGCAGACTATTAAAGATCTTGAGGTAGTCAATTTATTTTTCATCATTTAATTTATATCGAATGTGACTGTGTCGGATGGGCTATCTTCATAGCCACGAAAGTAATTTAATTCAACCCGGCTCCCATGTACGGAAAATATCGCATACCCCGAACTGTTTTCGCTGTAATAACTTTTGATGTGGGGAACTTCATTCTCCAGTCTTGTGCACTTACTCTGTTGAAGCAAACACACAAGACAAAGATAAATAAAACTTTTAACTGTTTTTCTTTCATCTCTTATTGAATCAAATCCGATATACAGATTCTCTCGTATGGAGTTTTATTTATAGCAGAATAATACTCCAGAAAAATCTCCCCATTCTCGGGATTGGTCGATAGCAATCCGTATCCGGGTAACTCCTGTTGCTTGAAAAAAGAGACATAGCGGCTCTCTTCATTTAACCATTGTATCCTCTGAACGATGGTTTCAGGTTGCCACTCCGGACGGTCTGTCGCCAGATTCCAGCCATACTTCGTATATATCTTACCTGCCGAGGTACGGTCAAGGTCCCTTACCACGCTGTTAAACGATAGCTGAATAACAGGCCCGAACGGAGTCTCCCTTTTTACAATGGCATAAAGGTGAAGGTGTGCAGTGAGGACGATCGCCTTGTTTCTGGCTATAATTTCAAGCAGTTTCGCTCTCTTCTCAGGTTCATTCCTGTATAAGTGCCAACAACTGTAACCAGCATTCAGAAATACAGCAAAAATGGCAATGGGCGTACAGCATAATTAGCAACAGTTGTCGGTAAAACGTCCTCAATGTGAGATTGGTGAAGAGCTGTAACCAGCATTCAGAAATACAGCAAAAATGGCAATGGGCGTGCAGCAAATTTAGCAACAGCCGTACAACATAATTAGCAACAATCGTAC
>MKTD01000057.1 GCA_001898165.1 Bacteroidia bacterium 43-41 | reverse complement strand
CTGTCGCTAGCGTTCATCCTGAGCCAGGATCAAACTCTTCGTTGTATATTTGTTGTATGTCTTGAACTGTCACCAATCCCTGCCTGACGGCAACAACGGTAAAAAAAACTGAACAAACACCCGGCTCCCGCCGGTGATCCTCAAACTTGCCCCTGATTTCACGAATCTATTCCTTTTCCTTTTATCTGTGTTCTTAAATTGAACGGGTACCAATATATATTTATATACTGCTTGTCTTTTAAAAAACGTGTATGGAATACTTTCAAAGAACGTTTGTCATGCCTCCCCCTAACTGTTGTTTTTCGGAAAGCGGATGCAAAGGTAGAACCTATTTTTGAATTAACAAAATAAAATCTGAATTTTTTTTGAAAAATATTTTTTCGATTTGATTTTCAGATGATTCTACAATTTCAATTTTTTCAACCTTGCAACTTTATTTTGTTATCTCGATAACAAACCCTTTTCGGTTATTGCGAAAGGGCTACAAAGATAGAATATTTAATTTTACCGACAAAATTTTTCCGGCTTTTTCAGTATTTTTTTTCAACTATTTATTCTACCAGAACCTGAGAGTACCAGGTTATGGTTGGATTTATCTCAAAAACCAATTTTTCACCGTTTCTTTCAATTTCAATATTTAGGGTATTCGGAGTATTCCAATCTATATATTGATTGAAATTGAAGAGGTAGGAGAATCCTGACTTGTATCTTTTCTTGTCATTTATTTCCTTAGACACATCATTATAATGTGTAATATCCCAGTACATGGCATTTTGAAATCCGTTTGAATCCGTATATTTTGTGGTTTGATCGCGGTATTTCATCGTTTCGGCAATAAAACGCCGATAACTGGCCGTGAGCGATTTTGCGTCGTGATTGAAACTGTGATCCTGAACTTTCACCACAACATCTCCGGCTTTCACTCCCACGCGGGCTGCCGGAGATCCGGCATCAACGGAAACAATTGTTTTTAAATCGTTCAAATCGTAATTGATGCCTGTATAATTATATCGCGAATATTTCACATGATAAGTAGCTTTTTCCAGGTTACCCGAATTGGGAAATTTACGCAATATCAAAGGGAGATTCATTTCCAGATACTCCAACAACCCGTAATTATCGCTCAGTTTTTCTTTCACTTCACTTTCCCAAACCAACATCGGCTTACCGGGTTCAGTAAATTTTCTATCATAAAACCGATAACCAAACTCCAGATTATACATCACATCATCAATCCTTATGGGTTGGGTCGGATCATATACAGGGATTTTAACCATCCGGTTGTTACGGGTATCGAATCGCCAGGTTCCGGAGTAGGTTCCGCGTGCTGGAGAATCTGCCTTGAACAGGGGATTGTTTTGATAGCCGTAAAAGGTTTGAATAATAAAATCGGGGTCTTCACTGTCGCGTTTGAGGCCAAGTTCAGATAAAACCCTCGTAAATATCAGATTAATGCGTTCGTCCAGCTCTCTGGAGCTTTCATCGGAAGGAGCAAAGTCATAAGTCCGGTAATTAAAAAATTCAGCATCAGGGTTTATGGTAGTTTTTACCGGAATTATAAATTTTCTGTCCTGTACATCCTCAAGGCTATAGAACGAGAACACAGGCGCCAGTTGTGCTTCACTCAGCCCGTTTCTTAACCTGCAGTCTTTGGAAATAGTCATCGGTTTGAACGATGCTTCAAAATTACGGATGGATATCGACATATCAGAAGGTCTCTCCATAAACCACGACATAATGGTATGCGCTGGTTTTAAGTAAGTCCCGTGTCCGTTAACTTCAAGTATAATGTCATTGGCCTTTAAACCGGCTTTTTCGGCAGGCGACCCGGGAGTAACCTCTGTCACAACAGGTTCATTGTTGCCCCAGTTGGGATTATTGTTTATTTTAAATGAAAATCCCAAGTTACAGGTGGTCTGATCATTTTGAGAAAAAACGGCAACGGATATTAGTGTTATAATCAGTGCAGACAATATTCGTTTCATTGTAGTATCATTTTATCAGACAACAAAGATACGTTTTTTTTCTAATTGAAAACGGCGGGTTGATTCATAAATTCCGTTATCTTTGTACAAATAAGATAAAGAAAAACTGTAAAGTATGGTATTGGATAATTTAGAAAACGCGTCCAATTATTTTTGCCTGAATCCCTTGTTTAAAAAGGCTTTCGAGTATGCCGGAGGATTGGATATGAGCAATGCGCCGGAAGGATTTGTCGAAATAGAAGGTATCTACCTGAAAGCATCGGTAGCGGATACCGCCCTGAAAAGCAAAGCTGAAAGTAAACTGGAAACTCACAGAAAATTCATCGATATACAGATTCCTATTGCCGGAGAAGAAATTTTCGGATGGAAATCCTTAAAGAACCTGAAGGAAGCAACAGGAGAATATAGCCGTCAAAATGATTTTCAATTGTTTAATGACGAGCCGTCTGCCTTCATCAACGTGCTGCCCGGCGAATTTATCATTTTCTTTCCCGAAGACGCGCACGCTCCGCTTATTGGTGAAGGTACTACCAGAAAGCTTATTATAAAAGTTGCTGTTTTATAAATTTTTAATTGGAGGTATTCATGTTAGATATCATAAAAAATGACCCTTGGCTTGAACCTTTTCGTCGAAAGATTGAAGAGCGGAACAATCAATTTTTGAGAAAAGAGAAGGAATTGACCCGGAACGGGCAAATTACGTTATCGGACTTTGCCACCGGATATCTATACTTTGGGCTACATAAAACAGTGGATGGATGGATTTTTCGTGAATGGGCGCCTAATGCCACGGAAATTTTTCTCATCGGCACTTTCAACAACTGGCAGCGAATGGAATCGTATCGGCTGAAACGGATCGAAAACGGTGTTTGGGAAGTTAAAATCCCGCCGGGACGCATCCATCATCACGATTTATACAAACTTCTAGTCAGCTGGGATGGCGGAAGTGGCGAACGAATTCCAGCTTGGTGCCGCAGGGTTGTACAGGACCCGCAAACACATATATTCAGTGCTCAAGTGTGGAATCCTGAAATCTCGTACAAGTTCAGAATAAGGGATTTTAAACCCGATACATCGCCACTCCTTATTTACGAATGTCACGTTGGAATGGCTACTGAAGAAGGGAAAGTGGGCACCTATACCGAGTTTAGGGAGAATGTGCTGCCGCGGGTCAGGAAAGGCGGCTACAATGCCATTCAACTGATGGCTGTTCAGGAACATCCGTATTACGGTTCGTTCGGGTACCACGTATCCAATTTTTTTGCACCAACGTCGCGTAGCGGCACACCCGATGAACTCCGCCAATTAATTGATGCAGCGCACGAAATGGGAATAGCGGTTATCATGGATATCGTACATTCACACGCCGTGAAGAACGAATTGGAAGGAATTGCCAGGTTTGACGGCTCGTACAACCAGTATTTCCCGGACAATCCCGATCGCAGGAATCATCCGGCATGGGATTCGCTTTGCTTTGATTACGGCAAAAACGAAGTACTCCATTTTCTGCTTTCAAACTGCAAATACTGGATGGAAGAATATAAATTCGACGGTTTCCGTTTTGACGGAGTAACATCTATGTTGTACTACAGCCACGGTTTGGAAGAAAGTTTCACCAAATACGACGATTATTATAATAATAGGCAAGACCCTGACGCCATTTGCTACCTGACACTGGCTAACAAACTTATTCACGAAGTGAATCCAAATGCCATCACCATTGCCGAAGAAGTTAGCGGCATGCCCGGCCTGGCATTGGATATAAAATCGGGAGGCTACGGTTTTGATTATCGTATGGCGATGAATATCCCCGATTTCTGGATTAAGACCATCAAGGAGCGAAAAGACGAAGATTGGCATCCTACAGCTATTTGGTGGGAAACGACCAATCGTCGTGCCGATGAAAAAACGATATCTTACGTAGAAAGCCACGACCAGGCATTAGTTGGCGATAAAACGATCATCTTCAGATTGATAGATGCTGACATGTATTGGTTCATGTCGAAGTTGATGAGCAGTTCATTTATGGTTGACCGGGGAACTGCGCTACATAAAATGATCCGACTGGTAACCGCAACCACCATGAACGGAGGCTATTTGAATTTTATGGGCAACGAGTTTGGCCATCCGGAGTGGATTGATTTTCCGCGCGAAGGAAATAACTGGTCATACCAATATGCCCGGCGTCAATGGCATTTGGCTGACGACCAGAACCTCAAGTACCATTACTTGGGCGACTTCGATCGGGCAATGATTGAACTTATCAAATCCATAGTCGATTTTCAGGCTACACCTATTGTAAAAATCTGGGACAAAGACGGTGACAACGTGCTGGCCTACATGCGGGAAAAGTTGTTGTTTATCTTCAACTTCCATCCCGAAAAATCGTTTAGCGATTACGGCATGTTAGTTCCTGAAGGCGAATACAGTATCGTTCTCGATACCGACGACCGGAAATTCGGCGGTTTTGGGCTGAACGATGATACCGTTCATCATTTCACGCACCATGATCCGTTGTATGCGAAAGACGGAAAAGGTTGGATTAAAACATATCTGCCTGCCCGTTCTGCCCTTGTTTTGAAGAAATTATGACCCCAATCCCCTGAAAAGTACCCGGCAATCTCAACTCATCAAAAATATGATTAAGACAAAATGAAAGATAACACAACAAATACAGATAATCCGCCTACATCAAAAGGAGCATTATATCCCTTTAAATTTCAACCCATATTTAAAAAAATTATCTGGGGCGGCTCAGATATTTATGAATTCAAAAATATATCACCCCGGCAGGAAGGCATTGGTGAAAGCTGGGAGATATCGGGTGTGGAAGGGAATATATCCGTTGTTGACAATGGAGAACTGGCAGGGAAACCGATCGATGAGATTCTTCGAACCAATAAAGCCCGGTTAGTGGGTAAAAAAGTATATGATAAGTTTGGCGACACTTTTCCTCTTCTGATTAAGTTTATCGATGCGCGGGACGACCTTTCCATTCAAGTTCATCCGAACGATGAACTGGCAAAGAAAAGACACCACTCCTTCGGGAAAACGGAAATGTGGTACGTGATAAAAGCAACCCCCAACGCGTTTCTTTATTCGGGATTTGCCACTCCCATAACCCCTGATGAGTATGTTAAAACAATAGAAGACAACTCCTTCACCGATAAACTTCAAAAATACGACGTAAAACCGGGTGATGTGTTCTTCCTTCCCGCAGGCCGTGTTCACGCCATTGGCGCAGGATGTTTCATCACCGAAATTCAGCAAACATCAAACATCACTTACCGCATCTACGATTACAACAGGAAAGATGCGCAAGGGAATTTACGCGAATTGCACACCGAATTAGCAAAAGAGGCTATCGACTACAATGTTTATGAAAATTATAAAACCGAATATTCCGCACACATCAATCAACCGGTAGAATTGGTTACGTGTGAATACTTCACCACCAACCTGTTGGAAATGGATATTCCTATGGCACGTCATTATAAGGCTCTCGACTCTTTTGTTATCTATATCTGTATGCAGGGACATTGCACGCTGAAAGACAATAAGGGAAATTCAATTTTTATGGAGCAGGGAGAAACGGTCCTGGTCCCGGCCGATACTGAATCGGGCTTAATTATTCCAAGTGAAACAACAAAAATATTAGAGACGTTTGTAAAATAGCATTACGTATTGTTTATGCGAGGGATTTTATTGATAAATGTCGGAACTCCGGCTACATGCAGCAAAGAAGCTGTAAAGAAATTTGTCGGTGATATGCTTAGCGATCCGCTCGTTACCGGTAAGCCTGAATTGGTTTCCAACTTTTTGGCAAAAAAAATCATTGCTCCGGTTTCATCCGGTAAATCGTTTAATAAATACAGCCAAATCTGGCGAAAAGAAGAGCCGGCAATCTCACCTATGATTTATTTTATGCGGAAACTTGCCCAATTGCTGGAAGAAAGAAAAAATATTCCTGTGGAGATTGCCATGCGCTATGGTGAACCGGGGATTGAGCAAGCTTTTAAAAACCTGGAAAAGAAATGTCCGCTCTTGCACGAAGTGGTTGTGTTTCCGTTGTACCCGCATTACGCCCAATCCACAACGCAAACTACCATAGATGAGATCGGACGGATTTTCTACAAGCATCCGCATTCGTATCGATTAAAGATAGTTGAACCTTATTTCGATCATCCGGCATTTATAAATGCGCTTGCCAAACACGCCGAACCCTACCTGAAAGGTATTGATAAACTGGTATTTTGTTATCACAGCCTGCCCGTAGATCAGGTAGAAGTGGCCTGGAAAAAGGGAAAAGAGTTCGATTACGTGTATCAGCTGAAAGAGACTAACCGCTTATTTTGTAAAAAACTCAACATCGAATTGCAATATACATACCTTCTGTATGCATCGCAACGCGGCAACAATTGGCTAAAACCATTTTTAGATGCGGATATTTCCGATTTTCCACAGCTGGGATGGAAAAAGGTGGCGGTAATCGCTCCCGGTTTTCCGGCTGACAATCTGGAAACCTTGTTCGATATCGACTTACAGGCACGCGAATTGTTTATGAAAGCCGGGGGAGAAGAATTTGTTTTTGTTCCGTCTCTTAACTATTCCGATGAATGGATAGAAGCAATTTGGAAAATAACCGTAGGAGTTTAAATAGAAATTAAAAAACAATGAAACACCTTTATTTGCTTTTTCTGTGCACCCTCTGTTCATTTGCTGCTCTATCGCAAGTTCCGGAGAACCTTGAAAGCGAATTGGTTTTACTGAACGTAAAAACCGGAAAAGAAAAAGTAATCTTGCGCGAGAGGCGCCACTTTGAGGCACCTAACTGGTCCCGAGACGGGAAATACCTGATCATCAACTCCGGTGGAAAACTAGAAAAAGTATCGGTCAAGGGTAAAAAAACCGGCGTAATCCCTACCGGATTTGCCGATCGGTGCAACAACGACCATGGACTTACTTTCGATGGCAAATGGCTGATTGTAAGTCATAACGATTCAAGAGTAACGCCACCCGGAGGTAGTTCGCGTATCTTTATCCTCCCCGCAACCGGCGGTACTCCCCGATTGATCACAACCGATTATCCCAGTTATTGGCACGGCGTTAGCCCGGATAGTCAGTGGATTACCTACTGTGCCTTGCGTAATGGCCAATGGGATATATATAAAACGCACGTTATTGACGACGGAGAAATCCGGCTGACCGATGCCGAAGGCCTGGATGACGGACCGGAATACAGTTATGACGGTCAGTGGATTTATTTCAACAGCCATCGCACGGGACGGATGCATATTTACAGGATGCATCCCGACGGAAGCGGACAAGCACAGCTCACTTTCGATGAATACGATAACTGGTTTCCACATCCCGGACCAGATAACAAAAGTATTGCCTATATCGCGTACATCGAAGACCAGAAAGGCGGACATCCGTTCGGAAAAAACGTAAAACTTCGTTTACTGGATACGGAAACAAACAAAGTCCGGGACCTGACCCCCGTTTTTTACGGCGGGCAGGGCACTATTAATGTACATAGCTGGTCGCCCGATGGCAGAAGTATTGCATTTGTAAGATATATAAATAACAACTGAAAAAACTGCTGCAAACAAATCAATCACAATACTCAATTATCATGATTAAATCCGTTACAAAACTTATACTTATGCTAAATATAACCATACTGCCGGTTATCACATTCGCGCAGCAGAAACCGGTGAGAATTGGCATTGCGGGCTTAACCCACGATCATATTCACGGGCTCTTGGGAAGAAAAGACAAAGGCGATATTATTATCGTCGGCATCGCCGAACCGAACAAGGAATTGGCAGAAAGATTAGCGAAAAGATACGGTTTTGACTTGGAAATTGTCTTTCCCGGCATCGATGAAATGCTCCGCAAAACCGAACCCGAAGCAGTAATGGCTTACAACGATATTTTCGGGCACTTGGAGGTAGTGGAAAAATGTGCTCCAAAAGGAATCCACGTTATGGTTGAGAAACCGCTTGCCGTAAGTGTGGCGCATGCCGACAGAATGTCCGTACTTGCCGAAACCGGAAAAACAGTTGTGTGGAAAGAATATTTCAAAAAAAAATCCACCTTCACAGCAACCCGTTCAACATTCCCCCATCAACCTGAATAGTTGTCCCGTTGATAGATTTAGCTTGTTCGGAACATAGGTAACAAACCAAATCGCCCAATTCCTGCGGATCCATATAGCGTTTGTGCGGAAAATCCTGAATGGCTTTCTGTTCATACTCATTTATAGAAATTCCTTCAGTTTCGGAACGGACTTTCATCAATTGCGTTACCCTGTCTGTCTTAAAATAACCGGGAGAAACATTGTTGATGGTTATTCCTTTGGAAATAATTTCTTTGCTGATGGTTTTGGCAAAACTTACTACCGCCGAACGAAAAATATTCGATAACACCATATTCGGAGACGGTTCCTTCACAGTGATGGAAGTGATGTTCACGATTCTCCCCCACCCGTTCTTTTCCATATGAGGCAGACAACCCCGGATCATCCGGATATTGTATTTCAGCACCGAATGGTACGCATCATCCAAATCATCCATAGAAACATCTCTAAAAGTTCCCGGTTTGGGACCTCCAGAATTGTTAACCAAAATATCAATTCTACTGAACTTTAGAATTGTCTCATCGATAACCCGCTGATTATCTTCAGCAGAAGCCATATCAACCGATAGGGCCAACACCTCAACACCCAACGATTCTATCTCGGTTTTGGTTTTTTGCAATGCTTCTTCATTTCGGGCACACAACACAATATTCACGCCTTCTTTCGCTAATGCTATTGCGCACGCTTTCCCCAACCCTTTGCTGCTTCCGCCAATAATGGCAACTTTACCTGTTATATCGAACTCCATACTGTTTTTCCTTTTATAACACTTAAGCAACCTTCTTGTTTTTATTTGTCCTAACTCTTTATAACCTCTCCTTAATTATCGCTTACGTACTTCTTCCGTCAATTACTTTGTTTTATGCTAAATGCACCTACAATACCTGTAACTCAATCACTTCCAATAAACACTCCAAACTTGCCGAATTCAACTCCGGCCTTAATATCGTGATCAGGCACCTTTTTCATCGGCTACAATGATGTAATGCGGGCTGTGCAATTCATCCAATAGCACCTTCTGAAAACCGCTTCGCCATGATCTCAACAGCACGTGGGCCGCGGATCATGGACCCGCATACCCATAATAAAAGGCTGCCTTTCCTTAAAAACTGTTTTGAATTTTACGAATTATAGTTTAAAGACGATAAACAAGAAACAGCTAATTTTCGTATCTTTGCACTTCGGAAAAAATGAAACACGCAGTACAACTATAGTTTATGTCAAAACAGTTTAAACGCACACTTATCACATCGGCATTGCCGTACGCAAACGGGCCGGTTCACATCGGACACTTGGCCGGAGTTTATGTCCCGGCGGATATCTACGCCCGGTATTTACGCCTGAAAGGCGAAGAGGTCCTTTTTGTGGGAGGCTCGGACGAACACGGGATACCCATCACCATTCGCGCCCGGAAAGAAGGTGTTACGCCTCAGAGTATCGTTGACAGGTACCACGAACTTATCAAAAAATCGTTTGAAGAATTCGGAATTTCGTTCGACATTTATTCGCGTACGACATCGGAAATTCACAAAAAGACAGCATCGGAAATTTTTCTAAAAATATATAATAACGGCGGATTTCAGGAAATTGAAAGCGAGCAGTATTACGACGAAGAAGCGGGGCAATTCCTTGCCGACCGGTACATCACCGGAACTTGTCCGCATTGCAGCAACGAACGCGCTTACGGCGACCAGTGTGAACAGTGCGGGACTTCGCTTAGCCCGACAGATTTAATCAACCCGAAGTCGGCTTTGAGTGGAAGTGTACCCGTAATGCGAAAGACCAAACATTGGTACTTGCCGCTCAACGAACACGAAGCGTGGTTGCGCCAATGGATCTTAAACGAACACAAAGATTGGAAATCAAACGTTTACGGGCAATGTAAATCGTGGCTCGATATGGGCTTGCAGCCGCGTGCCGTAAGCCGCGACCTGGATTGGGGAATACCGGTTCCATTGAAAGATGCCGAAGGGAAAGTGCTTTACGTGTGGTTTGACGCGCCCATCGGCTATATTTCCAACACCAAAGAGCTACTACCCAACGATTGGGAAAAATGGTGGAAAGATGAAAACACCAAATTAGTCCATTTCATCGGGAAAGACAATATCGTGTTCCATTGTATTGTTTTTCCGGCGATGCTCAAGGCCGAAGGCTCCTATATCTTGCCTGAAAATGTTCCGGCAAACGAATTTCTAAACCTCGAGAACGACAAGATATCCACTTCGCGCAATTGGGCGGTATGGTTACACGAATACCTGGAAGAATTCCCGGGCAAACAAGACGTGTTGCGCTATGCACTTACGGCAAATGCGCCCGAAACCAAAGATAACGATTTCACGTGGAAAGATTTTCAGGCACGCAACAACAACGAGTTGGTTGCTGTTCTCGGCAATTTCATTAACCGTGCATTGGTACTCACGCAGAAGTATTTCGACAACTGCGTCCCCGCCCTTGGCGAACTTACCGGTTACGACCGCGAAACCATTACCGAATCCCGGCAAGTGAAACAAGCCGTGGAGTATAATCTCGAAAACTATCACTTCCGCGAAGCGCAAAAAGAAGCGATGAACCTCGCACGCATCGGTAACAAGTATTTGGCAGACACCGAGCCGTGGAAGACGGCAAAAGACGATAAGGTACGCACGGCTACCATCCTGAACGTATCGTTGCAAATGGTTGCTAACCTGGCCATCGTATGCGAGCCGTTCCTGCCTTTTTCGGCGAAGAAAATTTACTCGTTCATCCATGCCGATAAATTCGATTGGGAACAGTTGGGCAGTTTTGACCTGCTGCCCAAAGGACACGAATTAGGAAAGTCGGAACTCCTTTTCGAGAAAATAGACGATGAAACCATCGAAAAGCAAGTGGAAAAACTTCACGCCACCAAAGCGGCGAACGAACAGGAAGCCTACAGGGCTAAACCTGTAAAAGAGAGCATCGTTTACGACGATTTCGGGAAACTCGATATCCGTGTGGGAACTGTTCTGGAGTGCGAAAAAGTACCGAAGGCCGATAAATTGCTCCGGTTCTTGCTGGACGATGGCCTGAACAAGCGTACGATTTTATCGGGAATTGCAGCATACTACCCCAACCCCGAAGAGTTGGTGGGTAAACAGGTATGCTTCATTGCCAACCTGGAGCCGAGAAAGTTGCGCGGCATTATGTCTGAAGGGATGATTCTTTCGGCAGAAAATGCCGATGGTTCGTTATCGTTGATTGAGCCATCGGTAGATGTGAAGCCGGGAAGCCAGGTGAGTTGATGGAGAATTTACAATTTTATTTTTTTAACATCAGTTTATGCAGCGTTTTTACCGTTTTTGAGTCTTAATTGTAGAATGTTAAAACAACATTTAATAAAAACTGTATGAAAAAATTTGCTTTAGTATCAATCGCGTTGATTATCAGTGTTTCGGCATTTTCACAACAACGCACACAAAGTGTCTTTGGAGGAGATCTTGCAAAAGATACGCCCGCCCAATTAAATGAATTGAAATTGAATTTGGGGACCACCATCTTTGGTTTATTCCCCGAAGTGTCCTACGAACGTATCCTTGGTGAAGATTTTGGCGTAGGAGCATCGGCAGGAATTAGCCTGAATTCGGACGATTATCCTTTAGATTTTGCATTTACTCCTTATGCCCGTTGGTATTTTGGAGGAAGTTCAACCAACCTGCAAAAGTACGGAGCCGGTTTTTTTATCGAAGCCAACGGTTCCGTGTTTTCCAGTGGATCAACAGGTGCCGGATTGGGATTGGCATTAGGATGGAAGTACCTGACCAAAAATAACTGGGTAGGTGAACTGTATTTCGGCGGCGGACGCGATTTTGTAAACGACAGCGGGTATCCGCGTATGGGAATTACTATCGGGAAAAGATTCTGAGCCTCCTGTGTTACAACCTGCAAAGAAGTGGAACTCACCCGTTTCACTTCTTTTTTTATTCAAAACAATCGCATCAGGGCTTCGCTTTCAGAAATAATCTGTAAATTTGTTCCTTAAATACGTTTACAAAGCAACATAACGATGAAAAATTCCAACGAACTCAAGAAATTTCTGCCCGATTTAATCGTAATCATCTTGTTTATCCTTATCTCATTTATCTATTTTGCGCCGGCAGTGATGGACGGCCGCGCCATTACTCAGGGCGATTCTCTTGCCGCTATCGGAATAGGGCAGGAACAGCGTGATTTTATGAAGCGTCACGACGGAGAACGTACGCGTTGGAACCTCTCGATGTTTGGAGGAATGCCATCGTACCAGATGAGCCCCACGTACGATTCGAACAAACCTCAGGAGCTGGCGAAAAACGCCTACTCCCTGTTTTTGCCCAACTACATTTGCCTTGTTTTTATTATGCTGCTCGGGTTTTATATCCTGATGCGGGCGTTCGGGGCCTCCCCTTTAATCAGTGCGCTGGGAGCCATTATCTGGGCATTCTCTTCCTACTTTTTCATACTCATCGCGGCCGGGCATATCTGGAAGTTCATCACATTGGCCTATATTCCGCCTACCATTGCGGGTTTGGTGTATGCGTACCGGAAGAAATACCTGTTGGGCGCATTGCTGGTCATGATCTTCGTGGCATTCCAGATTTCGGCAAACCATATTCAGATGAGTTACTACTTCCTCTTCCTTATGTTTTTCATGGTGGTTGCCTTTTTCGTGCAAGCTGTTCGCGAAAAGAAACTTGCCGATTTCTTGAAATCCACGGCCGTTGTGGCTATTGCAGGGTTAATTGGGGTGTTGGCAAATTCCTCTAATTTGTACCATACTTATGAATATACAAAGGAGACGATGCGCGGGAAATCGGAACTCTCGCACCACGGTGTCGAAAACAAATCGAAGAACGGATTGGAGCGCGATTACATTACGGGGTGGAGCTACGGGGTAGATGAAACCTGGACGCTGCTCATTCCAAACGCCAAAGGCGGATCTTCGTCTGCCCGGATGTCGGAAAACCCGAAAGCGATGGAGCAGTCGCGTCCAGAATACCGTGAACTGTATAAACAAATCGGGCAATACTGGGGCGAACAACCGTGGACAGCGGGACCGGTTTACGTGGGAGCTTTTGTTTTAACGCTGTTTATTTTAGGCCTTTTTATCGTGAAAGGGCCAATAAAATGGGCATTACTGGCAGGGACCCTCTTTTCGATATTCCTCTCGTGGGGTAAAAACTTTATGCCGCTTACCGATTTCTTTATCGATTATGTACCCATGTACAATAAGTTTCGAACCGTTTCATCCATTTTGGTAGTTGCCGAATTTTGTATTCCACTACTTGCAGCACTTGCGTTAAAAGAAATTATCCAAAAGCCCGAAACGCTGAAAAGCAATATAAAATATTTAAGTATCAGTTGGGCTGCCACAGGCGGTATGGCCATTCTGTTCTGGTTGATGCCCAAACTGTTTTTTCCTTCTTATATTTCCAATTTCGAAATGCAGCAACTGCAGTCGCTGCCAACAGAGCACATTCAGGCTGTTATCGGAAACCTTACGGAAATGCGCATCTCCATCTTTAAAGCAGATGCCTGGCGTAGTTTTTATATCATTCTTGGTGGAGTATTGATACTGATCGCTTTTATGTCCGACAAATTGAAAGCCCAATGGACCGTGGCCGGAATTTTACTCCTTTGCCTTGCCGATATGTGGACGGTAAACAAAAGGTACCTCAACGACGGCGATTTCACTACTAAATTGAACGAACAGCAGATCTTTTCGCAAACACCAACCGATCAGCATATTTTACAGGACACCACCAAATACTACCGTGTACTGAATATGGCAACCAACACGTTCGACGATGGAATTACACCTTATTACCACAAAACAATCGGTGGGTATCATGCAGCAAAACTACGCCGGTACCAGGATTTGATCGATATACACATAAGTAAGGAAATGGGTGTTTTGCAACAAGACATTATCCGTACACAAGGGGCAATGGACTCCGTGAACGCCGACGGGTATAAGGTGTTAAACATGCTCAACGCCAAATGGATCATCATGCCAACACAAGGCGGAACGGTACCTATAGAAAATCCTTACGCCATGGGAAATGCCTGGTTTGTAGACGGCATTCAGTTTGCAAACAATGCCGATGAAGAGATCGATGCGCTGGCAACCATGGATTTACGCACTCAAGCCGTGACCGATAAAAAATTCGAGCCTGTTTTGCAAGGGTTCAACGTGTCGCCTGCCGACTCGGCATCCACTATTGTGTTGGCCGATTACGACTCTAACTTCATCACCTACACGGTGGATACGAAAAAAGATGAATTGGCCGTCTTCTCGGAGATTTATTATCCCAAGGGATGGCAAATCACCATAGACGGACAACCGGTCCAGATGTTGCGTGCCAATTACACACTGCGGGCACTGCCCATTCCTGCGGGAAGGCATACCGTGGAATTTCGTTTTGAGCCGGTAAGTATAAAAGTTACGGATGCGGTGGCTTATGCAGCCTTGTTGATCATGTTGCTCACGGCGGCGTGGATAGTGCTACGGAAGTTTTTATTCCGTAGTAATTCCCGCTAATTCGGGGTCAATCATAATCCGCCCGCAATACTCACACACGATAATTTTCTTCCCCATTTTAATATCCATTTGTTTCTGGGGCGGAATTTTATTGAAGCAACCACCACAGGCACCACGCTGGATAGGTACAATTCCTAATCCGTTGCGTGCATTTTTACGGATTCGTTTGAATGCGGTGAGCAATCGGGGCTCGATAGTAGTTTCGGTCTTTTTAGCCTTTTCGCGGATCTTTTCTTCCTGGGCTTTGGTTTCCGAAACAATATCATCGAGCTCTTTCTTTTTAGCTTCCAAATCGAAATTCTTTTCTTTAAGTTGCTCGTTGGCAGCCGTAATCTGTTCTTTAATCAACTTTTCGGATTGCGTATTTTCACGGATATGCTTTTCGGCCAATTCAATTTCAAGCGTTTCAAACTCCACCTCTTTCGATAGATGATCAAACTCCTTGCTGTTACGAACATTTTCGAGCTGCTTATTATACTTTTCGATTTTCGTTTTGCTGGTTTCGATCTTGAATTTCTCCTGCCTGGTCATCTCACCCAGTTCTTTCAAATCGAGTTCAAATTTATTGATACGCGTTCCTAATCCGGCGATTTCGTCGTCAAGGTCAGCCACTTCAAGAGGAAGTTCACCTCTTAATGTTTTGATTTTATCGATTTCTGAAAGATAAGATTGCAACTTGTACAACGATTTCAGTTTTTCGTCCACTGCAATATCTTCTACTGTAACTTTTTTTCTTGTTGCCATAATATATAAAGTTTTATTCTCTGTTTATTCACTTTAAAATGAAATGCGGCATAACCGCTCCTCTACTATAAAAAAATGCAGTAACCCCACGAAGATTATCGTTCTGTTACCACATTACCTGCAACTGCGGGAACAACGTCAGACCGCTTTCTTTTACAGGTATTTTACGGGATTCGAATCGAATGCCGATTTATGAACAGCAAAGGTAGGAAATTTTTTCGAAATTATATCGAAAAAGATCTCTTTCGTGCAAATTTCCGATTCGTAATGCCCTACGACAGCGAGCAATAAGCGGCTATCCACATCATAAAAGTCATTGTACCTGGCTTCCCCTGTAATAAATGCATCGGCGCCATAGGTAATGGCTTCGGGAATGAGGAATGCACCTGAGCCTCCACACAAAGCCACATCGTGAATTTCCCGGTTCTGTAATTTGGTATGACGGATGGTCGGCAAATTGAATACATCTTTCAGTAAATACAGAAACTCCTGCTCCGGGACCGGTTCGGGCAAAACACCCACCACCCCGCTCCCGGCTTGCGCCCAATCGTTTTTGAGGGGGTAAAAATCATAAGCCGGCTCTTCGTAAGGATGAACCGATAACAATGCCCGCAACACATCTGCCTGCCTGAATTTGGGTAAAACGGTCTCAATCCTCGCCTCTTTCTCGAAATGGAGTTTTCCAACGTCGCCCACAAAAGGGGTTGCCGACTCGTTAGCCCTGAAAGTGCCTTCGCCGTGCAGGTTGAAACTACACGAATCGTAGTTGCCTATATTTCCCGCTCCCGCATTAAACAAGGCGTTCCTGACATACTCGGCATGCGATTCGGGAACAAAGGTAACCAATTTAAGCAAAGCGTCTTTTTGAGGGCTCAACACTCTGGGTTGCTGCAAGCCAAGCATCTCTGCAAGTTTAAAGTTCACTCCCTGCCAGGCGTTATCGAGGTTGGTATGCGCAGCATAAACCACAATATCGTGTTTGATGGCCTTTATCATACACCGCTCAACGTAAGTGCGCCCCGTCAACGATTTAAACGGTTTAAAGGCCAGCGGATGATGCGAGATTATAAGGTTGCATCCCAGTGAGACGGCTTCGTCAACCACGCTCTCCGTCACATCGAGGCTGAGCAAGGCAGCAGTAGCTTCACGACTTACATCGCCAACCTGTAACCCGCTGTTGTCAAAATCCTCCTGCAGCGGAATTGGAGCCAGGTTTTCTATCGTTTGCAATATTTCTTTTATTCGCATAACAAATATGGATTATATCTGCAAATATAGTTCATTTTTCGTATTTTTGTGATAAACAAACAAATTAGCTTATCATGAAGTATCTCGTTTCCATTCTTTTCCTGTTTCTCCCCTTTAGCTTTGTGTCGGGGCAGGATAAAAAAATAAATGTGATCGTGTTTGGTGCGCACCCTGATGATCCGGACGGAACAGCAGGCGGAACAGCAATTAAATTTGCAAAACTCGGACACAACGTGTTGTTCGTATCACTCACAAACGGAGATGCCGGGCATCAATCGAAAGGCGGGGGAGCATTGGCGAGAATTCGCAGGGCCGAAGCGCAGGAAGCCGGTAAACGATTTGGTGTGACATACAGGATACTCGATAACCACGACGGTGAGTTGTTTCCTACCCTCGAAGTGCGCCACCAGGTTATCCGGTTAATCCGTGAATGGAATGCCGACATTGTAATCGGCCCCCGGCCATACGATTACCATCCCGACCACAGGAACACGGCTATTGTGTTGCAGGATGCAGCTTACATGGTGATTGTTCCAAACGTGGTATCGGATACTCCTCCCTTGAGAAAAAATCCTGTTTTCCTGTATGCGCAAGACCGGTTTCAAAAGCCATATCCGTTTACTCCTGATATTGCCATTGATATTTCAGACGTTCTGGACCGGAAAATTTACGGAATGGCGGCACACGAATCTCAGTATTTTGAGTGGTTACCGTGGACAGCTTCTCAAGAACAGAACGTTCCTAAAGATGAAAAAGAACGGCTGGAATGGCTGAAGAACGGCAGAAGAAGGACCATACTACCCTCTGTGAAAGAATCTCTTGTAAAATGGTATGGAAAGGAGAAAGCGGACAAGATTACCGATGCTGAAGCTTTCGAAATATGTGAATACGGAAGGCAACCCAATGAATCGGAAATCAGGGAGTTATTTCCTGTGATGGATAAATAAAAATCCAAATCAATCTCTTCCATCAGCATACCTGAGTCCACGCCAATTTCAGGGAATAAACTGAATCACCGGCTGGTTTCGGTGTATCCGGCATGGGAAGAGTGGGTTAAAATATCCACGCATACGAAATTTTTATGAGAAAATCGTTTTGAGGAGCCGCTTTAAACAAATCGCACACATAATCTTTAAACCGGAACGTCCCGTCTTCTCCCTGTACCGTTCTTCCTTGCGACCACACCAGATAGAGTACCGATCCGGGTTTGTACTCCCACCGGTAAACCAGGTTGGAGCGGAATTGAAGAAAATGAAAATCGGGATTGTCGTAGTCGTAGGTATCCATGGCCGTGAACCGATCGTTAAATTTGTCTGCCCTCGGCCGGGTTACCGTTTTAAAACCGTAATAATCGCCGGAGAACAGGTACGGAAGCGCATACCACTGCAATGACATATCGGGCGTAATACCGTAATTTATCCGAACGGATACCGATGCGATATTCTGGTTGATAGACGACAGAATATAGGTAGGGTTTTCTCCCGATACCGTACGCACATATTGCTGATGGCCGGTAGATTTGACATATTGCGGATAAAGCGAAAGGGCAAGGCGGTCACTGGGCTTGTAGGTGATATCCAATCCATACGAAATGGAACGTCTCGAGTTCTCATAACCGTGAGAAAAACTCATATCGTATTCCATGCTTAGTTTCTTCCGGCTGTCCGATTCAACGGAAAACCACGAATTTATGACTCCCGGCGTTTTAATAGCAGGACCTCCTCTCAACATTGAATTAGATAATCCCGGATGATTAATATTCAATCCTCCGGCAATATCGTAATAATTGGTAAACTGAATGTGCCCATACGCTTCATTTCCCCACACCAGTGAAGTTCCCGAAAAATCCCTTATGTTATACAAGGAACCATTAAACCGATACTTGTTTACGATGCCTCTCGGACGCCATTCGTTCCACTCTGCCCAAACACCGTTCATAAACATATCGGCATTGGGTTTAAAACCGATATCGTTAAACTCCAGTCCGGGAGAGCTCCAGCTACTGAAACCCAACACATTAAAATGCCCGGAAACCTTACCTCCACTCACCGAACCCCCAAAACCGCTCAGCGATGTACGTTCCGCATCAAGTTCCAAATGCTTCGCATCGGGTCTTTGATAATACCTCGCCGACGATTTCTGCAATTGGACCATCGCTTCCTGCGATCCTCGCAAGTGACTGAAAAATGTTCTTGCCGTGATAAAATAAGATTTGTCTTTCCAGTATTTGGTTAAATTCATCCCTGCCGTGTATGCCGAACCGGGCAGAACCTCAAATTGCTGTTCATCTATCTTACGGTTGGTGGCCGTGATCATTCCCCCGACAATGAGGTTGCCACTATCAAGGTCCTGTTCCAACCTGCCCACAAAATAATTTGAAGTAGGTTCCACAGCATATTTCAATCGTTCACCGTCGCGATCTATTTCACTGCTCATTTTCTGTGTAACCGCATTTAATATCCCGATGGAAGTTCCTTTACGCGTTTTTCCCGACACTTTAACCGCACCCAGAATAGTTGTCCTTCCCGGCTCGCGTACATATTCGCCGTCTTTTGTGTCGTAGTTGAGATGTGGTTCCCTACCCAGCCGACGTGAATAAAAGAGTTTGTTCTGCTCGTTATTGGTCAAATCGAACGGATAATGGTAAATATTGCTCCCTTCTACAAAGAAAGGCCGCTTTTCGTTGAAATAGGTTTCAAAATTGGTTAGATTCACCACTGACGGATCGGCTTCCACTTGCCCGAAATCGGGATTTATCGTGAAGTTCAGCGTAATGTCGTTGGTAAGGCTGATCTTACCGTCCACTCCCATCGATGCTTTTGTACGGGTTCCCGTGGCAAACGGATTTCCTGTTTCTTTTTCCGAAAGTGTCAGTTGAGAAAGTGCGAAAGGAACAATTTCAATATCCTTTTTGGGATAAATGTTACAAATGCCTTCCAAAGTTCCAAAATCGCCGATAAATTTTGCCGAGGCTTTATCGATGGGTTGCCAGAACGAACGCTCCTGATGACGATAAACGTGACGCATCACTTCCAATCCCCAACGGTATCGGACTTTCTTTCCGAAACGAAGTTGCGAATACGGAATACGCATTTCGGCGTACCAGCCATCGGGTTGCAGGGAAGTCCGCACTTCCCAAATCGGATCCCAGCTATTGTCCTCGCCGTTGCCCTCGGTTTGCCTCCAATCGGTTTTGCTGCCGGCGGCAGAAACTAAAAACGCAAAGGCAGTCATCTTATCTTCGTAGCTGTCTATGACAATGGCCACCGCATCGCCGTCGGCAACATCGCGCCGCGAAACACGGCGGACAATCTTATCGGGTTCGGAGTCGAGTGCTTTTATGGCGATGTACAAATTGTTATCGTCATACACGATGGCAAATTGCGTTTGTTGGGAGGGTGCAGCACCCTGATTGGGTTCAAACTGCACAAAATCACTCTCCCAACCGGCATTCTGCCAACAGTCGTCCGTCAGTTGCCCGTCTATCTCCGGTGCTTGTTGCGTGCGTGAAGTGGTGTAAGTTTTTGTTTGGGAAAAAGCCAATAATGAAAATAAGAAAAATAGCGACGTATAGTAAAATTTCATCATATTTTGGAGTATATACCTATACGACGTAACAAAGGCTATTTCCGTTACAAACTCGGCGAAGTTTTTTGAAAAAAATCAATGATTATGCCCGCCGCCATTTTCTAAAATATCGTGAAGCGCTTCGAGCGAGTGCGTGTAATCAACATAAGCTTTCACGTAAGCCCTGCCTTCTTCGGCGGAGTTATCTTTCACCTTGTTCAGCATTGCCACTTTGTGGTATTTTTCTCTGATCACACTTCCGATATGGTTGTTCAATTGCGCGAGCAACTTATCAATATCGTCGTTCTCAATGGCCTTATCGCTCATCACAATTATTTGCTTGGTGGTTCCGGCCGGTTTTAACCCGGTATAAGGTGCGCCTTCCGTTTCACGATGCAGCCTCACCAGCGTTTCAAAGAAATGCTTTTCAACGATGGAGTAGATCTCCCGGTCGCCATTTTTCAAACCGTACACTTTATTAAACAGACCGGTTATTTCAGCTTCCTGATCCGGGGTAATCCATTTGAAGACTAACTTCACATCGTTGGTTTCAAGTGCTTTAATCGCATCCTTAATAACGGGGCCGTCGTACGAATCACAATGAGCAAAGGCAGGCGTTGAAGCAAGAAACAGCAACAACGATACAAAAATCATTGATAACATGCCTTTGAGATGTACATTAACTGTTTTGAAATTCTTTTCTTTTGTTTCCATTTTTATTCTTTTAAAAGGGTTAGTAATAAATTTTATTGAAACAAAAGTACATCTCAATATTCTCCTGTGCGACCTACTTTGTAACTTAGCACCTCTTTTTGATAAAAAAGGACCGGCTCAAGCGGAACTAATCCTGATCCTTCAGGATAAGCCGCAGCGAATTATTCCTGGTAACATAATTCCATGCCCAGTTAATAAAAATAATAAGTTTATTCCGTACACTGAGAATAAGCATCAGGTGAAGAAACATCCAGACAAGCCACGCGAACCGGCCTTTGAATTTAGCAAAGGGAAGGTCAACCACCGCTTTGTTTCTACTAACGGTAGCCATGGCTCCCAGATTACGGTATTCATAAGACCGGAGGTTATTCTTATTCAAATCGATATTCTGAAGGTTTTTCGCCAGGTTTTTACCGTGTCCTATGGCCACATTGGCCACCTGTGGATGGCCGTGGGGGTATTTTTCCGTTTCCATATAGGCTACGTCCCCAATAGCAAAAACATCGCTGAGCCCCTCTACCCGATTTATTCTGTCCACTTTTATCCTTCCGCCTCTCACAATAGATTCCGGCGGAATGCCTCCAAGTGCGTTGGCAGTGATACCCGCCGACCAGATCACGCTCTTGGAACGAATGGTTTCTCCGTTGTTGAGTGTGATCTCGTCACCGTCATAGTTGGTTACAATCACGTTGGTTTTTACAATCACACCCATTGCACGCAGGTATTTTTCGGAATAGTTCTGAGCAAAACGGCTCATGGCAGGCAACGTGTTCGGGCCTCCTTCAAGGAGATATACGTTGAGTTTAGAGGAATCGATATTGGGATAGTCTTTAGGGAGCACTTCGCGCTTCATCTCTACAAATGCGCCTGCCATCTCAACGCCGGTGGCGCCTGCGCCCACAATGACGATATTGTACAGGCCCTCCTTGTCGGTTTCGTAAAGAAGTTTTTCGAAATTCATCAGGATAAAATTTCGGACGTTTATGGCCTGATAGGTGGATTTTAATCCCAATGAATTCGCCTCCACCTGCCGGTTCCCGTAAAAGTTTGTCCGCGCCCCGGTGGCAATAACCAGGTAATCATACGAAAAAACACCGATTGAAGTGTCGATAGTTTTTTCGCCGGCATTTACGGAATTCACTTTTGCCAGGCGAACCCGTACATCTTTTCTATTCTGAAAAATTTTGCGGATGGGGAATGAAACGGTTGACGGTTCTATTTGCGAGGCGGCCACCTGATAAAACAAAGGCGGAAATTGGTGATGATTTATTTTATCAATGATAAGGATATCGAATTTATTCTTCTTCAAATGCCTTACAAACTGTAAACCCCCAAAACCGCAACCTATAACTACTATTTTTTTCATTGCTCAAAAACAGGTTGATTAATTAATTTTAAATACATGAAAATCATTCTCAATAATCCCGGTTAGATCTTGTAGATCCATTTAAATCTTAAAACGTCTGAATCAACATAAAGTTTGAGTTTAGGTATCTCACGGTAAAAAAAAGCAGAAAGCGCTACGAATCACTCGCGGCGCTTCCCTAATGTTTAACATTTTAAAAATCACAGCTTCGCTGTGGTTACATCTTGGTTCAGTCTTTTAGTTCCTCACCTTTGGCAGATGCTTCCCCAGCGATTTGCGTTTCGTCCTGTGTGTCACTATTTTCTGTCACAGGAGTTTCAGAAGCTTTCACTTCTTTTGTATCTTTTTCTTCTACAGTTTCTTCAGCCTTTACTTCTTCAGCTTTCTTTACTTCTTCTTTTTTTACTTTCGGCTCCTTTGCTTTAGAATCAGCGGCAACGGCCGGAGTGGCAACACCCGTAGCTTTTCTGCGTGAACGACGTGTTTTTGCTTTCTTGGCTCCGCCATCACCCAGCATGTTTTCGTTGTAGTCAACCAACTCTATGAAGCACATCGCAGCATTATCTCCCAGGCGATAGCCGGTTTTGATGATGCGGGTATAGCCTCCCGGACGATCAGCCACTTTCTGCGAAACATTCTGAAAGAGTTCGGTAACGGCATATTTGCTTTGCAGCATACTGAAAACTATTCTTCGTGAGCTGGTAGTATCGTCTTTTGATTTAGTGATGATTGGTTCTACAAACTTCCTTAATTCCTTGGCTTTAGGCACAGTAGTGAAAATACGTTTATGCATGATGAGCGATGTTGCCATATTCGACAACATGGCGTCGCGGTGTGCAGCTTTACGTCCTAAATGATTATTTTTCTTATTGTGTCTCATTATCGTTAATCTTTATCTAATTTATATTTCGAAATATCCATACCGAACGACAGGCTTAAACTATCAAGCAGTTCTTCCAGTTCAGTAAGTGATTTTTTTCCGAAGTTCCTGAACTTCAACAAATCGTTTTTGTTGTGCATGACCAAATGTCCCAGAGTCTCCACCTCTGCTGCCTTCAGACAGTTGAGAGCGCGGACCGAGAGGTTCAGGTCGGCCAATTTGCGTTTCAGCAATTGACGCATATGCAACACTTCTTCGTCGAACTCCTCGATGTTTTCAGCGCCGGTGGTTTCTACCATCATCTTGGCTTCGTCAGAAAACAAAGCAAAATGCTGGATAAGAATTTTGGAGGCTTCCTTCAAAGCATCTTTGGGTTGGATGGATCCATCGGTAGTAACTTCGATGATCAGTTTCTCGTAGTCGGTCTTTTGTTCAATACGGTAATTTTCAATTTCGTATTTTACATTTCTGATGGGCGTGAAAATAGAGTCGATAGCGATTGTTTGCACGTCTTCAGAAGGCAACATAGCACGATTTTCCTCAGCAGGAACGTATCCACGTCCCTTGTTGATGGTCAGTTCGAGCCGTAATTCAGCTTTCTTTTCTAAATGACAGATTTCGAGCTCGGGGTTGAGGACTTCAAAACCGGTCAGCAATTTGCCAATATCTCCGGCTTTAAAGACATTCGTGCCCGATACATTGAGACTTACTTTTTCCGTATCAAATTCTTCTACTATTCTTTTAAATCTGATTTTTTTCAGATTCAGGATAATAGCCGTTACATCTTCAATTATACCCGGAATAGAAGCAAATTCGTGTTCAACTCCGTCAAACTTCACCGATGTAATTGCATATCCTTCCAGTGAAGAAAGCAAAATACGGCGCAGCGCGTTACCAATGGTAATGCCGTAGCCGGGTTCCAGCGGACGGAATTCGAACTTTCCGGAGAACGCGTTCTCCTGGATCATAATTACTTTATCGGGTTTTTGGAATGCTAATATTGCCATGAAATTATTGTTTAGAATATAATTCTACAATCAACTGTTCTTTAATGTTTTCGGGGATATCGGTTCTTTCGGGCAAATGCAAAAACTTGCCGCTCATGGTTGCCCTGTCCCACTCCAACCAAGGATATTTACTGTGATTGAAACCGGTAAGTGCATTTGAAACCACTTCCAACGATTTCGATTTTTCTCTCACGCCAACAACTTCTCCGGCTCTCACGTTGTACGACGGAATGTTTACCACTTTTCCGTTTACGGTGATATGACGGTGCGATACCAGCTGGCGGGCGGCTGCTCTAGTAGGTGCGATACCTAAGCGGAAAACAACATTATCTAAACGCGATTCCAATAACTGAAGCAGTACTTCACCTGTAATACCGCGGCTACGGGCAGCTTTTTCGAAAGTTAAACGGAATTGTTTTTCCAACACTCCGTAAGTATATTTTGCACGTTGTTTTTCACGCAACTGAATTCCATATTCCGAGGTTTTACGTCTGCGTGTATTTCCGTGCTGTCCCGGGGGGTAGTTCTTTTTAGAAAGGACCTTGTCGGGACCGAAAATAGGTTCGCCAAATTTACGGGCGATTTTTGTTTTTGGACCAGTATATCTTGCCATTTTTACAAATTAAACTTTTTGAAGCCTAAACTGTGCTGCCGCGATTACAGAGAAGTTGTTGTGTAACCAAAATCACAGCTCAAGTTTCTGTATGATTGAAACTTATGATTATTTACTCTTTCTTTATATTCAGTTAGAATTCGATTGTAATCGGTCGTATAGTTAAATGTATTAACCGAAACGACGCATAACGCAAAGCGAATAACAACAGGATCAGACTCTTCTTGCTTTGGGCGGACGACAACCGTTGTGAGGAATGGGTGTAACGTCAACTATTTCGGTTACTTCAATTCCTGCACCATGAATGGTTCTGATAGCCGATTCGCGACCGTTTCCCGGGCCTTTCACGTAAGCTTTCACTTTGCGAAGCCCCAGGTCATAAGCAACTTTAGCGCAATCCGACGCTACCATCTGAGCCGCGTAGGGGGTGTTCTTTTTAGAACTTCTGAAACCCATTTTCCCGGCTGATGACCAGCTTATCACCTCCCCGTTATCGTTGGTTAACGAAACAATGATGTTATTGAACGATGAAGAGATGTGTGCCTGTCCTTCGGCGCTTACTTTAACATTTCTCTTTTTTGCTGCAACTGTTCTTTTTGCCATATTCCTTATCTATTATTTAGTAGCTTTTTTCTTGTTAGCAACTGTTTTCTTCCTTCCTTTGCGCGTACGTGCATTATTTTTGGTGCTTTGTCCGCGGACAGGTAACCCGATACGATGGCGGATACCGCGGTAGCAGCCAATATCCATCAGTCGTTTAATGTTCAACTGTACTTCTGAGCGAAGGTCTCCCTCTACTTTATATTCGGTTGAAATGATCTCACGAATGCGCGCTGCCTGATCGTCTGTCCAATCTTTCACTTTGATATCTCTATCAACTTCGGCTTTAACTAAAATACTGTTTGCCGAGCTGCGTCCGATGCCATAGATATAAGTTAACGCTACCTCGCCTCGCTTATTTTGCGGCAAATCGACACCTACAATTCTTATAGCCATATAATTCTCTGTTTTTTTTTGTTTTAAATTCAATTAAAATCGACAGTTATTCAACACCGCTACGAATACCGCGCGAAGCGTAAATTACAGCAAAGCTGAACTACACGAAGTGAATAACTTTTATGCATTATCCCTGACGTTGTTTGAACTTGGGATTTTTTTTGTTGATAATGTATAAACGGCCTTTTCTGCGAACGATTTTGCAATCTGCCGTACGTTTTTTTAAAGATGCTCTTACTTTCATATTTGTATTTTTTTAGATGTCAGATATCAGATTTCAGATTTCAGACAATATGTGGTCTGATGCTAATATCTGATGTCTAAATGTCTGATTTTATTTGTATCTGAATGAAATCCTTCCTTTCGAAAGATCGTAAGGCGACATTTCTACCCGCACTCTGTCTCCAGGTAAGATTCTGATGTAATGCATGCGCATTTTTCCCGAGATATGTGCCGTAATTTCGTGCCCGTTTTCCAATTCTACACGGAACATGGCATTAGACAATGCTTCCACTATTGTTCCGTCTTGTTCAATTGCTGTTTGTTTAGCCATTTATGATCCTTTCTAATTGTTGCTTGTCTCCTGAATAAATTCAAATGTCGATAAGATATCGGCACTCCCGTTTCGGATAGCTATGGTGTGCTCAAAATGTGCCGATGGCTTGCGGTCTTTGGTTCGTACGGTCCATCCGTCATTTTCAAACACCACATTTTTACTTCCCATGTTGATCATCGGTTCAATGGCAATACACATTCCGTTTCTCAATAACGGGCCCGTTCCTTTTCTGCCGTAATTCGGCACTTCGGGCGCTTCGTGCATATTCCTGCCGATTCCGTGACCTACCAATTCCCTTACAACCGAATAACCGTGCGACTCGCAATAAGTTTGTATGGTGGAGCCTATGTCTCCTATCCTCTTATCTTGGCGCGCTTGTTCGATGCCTTTGTAAAGCGCTTCTTGAGTAACTTTGAGTAATTGTTTAATCTCTTCTTTTACCTCTCCAACGCAGAACGTATATGCCGAATCGCCACAATATCCGCGTTTGGTTGTACCACAATCAACGGATAATATGTCGCCTTCCTGTAAAGGTTGATTATCGGGTATTCCGTGTACCACTTTTTCATTTACCGAGGTACAGATGGAATTAGGGAAACCGCCGTATCCTAAAAAGGTGGGAATAGCTCCGTGATCTCTGATAAATTCTTCTGCAATTTTATCGAGCTGAAGGGTCGTCACCCCAGGTCTGATATGTTTGGAAAGCTCTCCCAGAGTCATTCCTACCAAACGGTTGCTCTGACGCATCAATTCGATTTCTTCGTCGGTTTTCAGTATGATCGTTCTACTATTCATTCAAATTTATTTTCCGGAAACTTAATAAGCTGCAATTGAGCCGGACCTTCCCTTAATTTTAGCTCCCGATTTAAGGAAGCCATCGTAATGGCGCATCAGCAAGTGACTTTCAATCTGTTGCAGTGTGTCAAGCACTACCCCGACAAGAATCAGCAATGAGGTTCCTCCGAAGAATTGTGCAAACTGTGAATTTATACCGGCAATTCTGGCAAATGCAGGCATAATAGCTACCAATGCCAGAAAAAGCGAACCGGGAAATGTAATTCTTGACATAACTAAATCGATGTATTCCGCCGTCCTCTTGCCCGGTTTCACGCCGGGGATAAATCCGTTGTTCCTCTTCAGGTCCTCTGCCATTTGAATAGGATTAACGGTAATTGCCGTATAGAAATAGGTGAACGCGATAATCAGCAACGCAAAGATAAAGTTATAGGAAAAACTGCTGTAATCCATCAACGAAGCCCAAAAACCGCCGCCTTCTTTCACAGAGAACTTAGCTATAGTAAGCGGAATAAACATAATTGCCTGCGCAAAAATGATAGGCATTACGTTAGCTGCATTCACTTTCAGGGGAATATACTGGCGAACACCACCATATTGCTTATTTCCTACAATACGTTTAGCATACTGTACAGGTATTTTTCTCGTGCCTTGTACCAGCATAA
Organism: Bacteroidia bacterium 43-41; assembly: GCA_001898165.1. Classification (GTDB taxonomy): domain Bacteria; phylum Bacteroidota; class Bacteroidia; order Bacteroidales; family Dysgonomonadaceae; genus Petrimonas. The sequence continues at coordinate 46,866 of MKTD01000057.1, read as the reverse complement.
TAGCCCCGGCAACAACAACCAGCAAGAAAATAATTTCGAGCAGGAAGAGTACCAAGCCTCCCGGTGCATTGATCAACCGGGCAACTTCAGCTACCAAAGCGTGTGGTAAACGTGCAATAATACCAATAAGAATGATAAAGGAGATACCGTTACCAACACCCTTGTCGGTAATTCTTTCTCCCAACCACAACACAAACATACTGCCGCCTGCAAGAATAACGGTTGATGGAATTACCCAATCAAATAATCCGCCCGGAATTGCCGATCCTAAAGCTCCGTAAATATAAGCGGGGCCTTGTAAAAGCAAAATCGCAACAGTCAAATAACGAGTGTACTGGTTCATTTTGGTACGTCCGCTCTCACCTTCGCGTTGCATTTTCTGGAAAGCCGGAACGGCAATACCCAACAACTGCATCACGATAGAAGCAGAGATGTAGGGCATAATTCCCAAAGCAAAGATTGAAGCATTTGCAAACGCACCTCCCGAGAACATATCGAGCAATCCCAACAAGCCGGAGCTGGCATTTGTTTGTAACGCCTGGAGTTGCAATGGGTTAACACCCGGAAGTACTACATACGAACCAAACCGGTATATGGCAATGAGGCCAAGAGTGATGAGCAACCTCATCCTCAGGTCCTCAATTTTCCAAATATTTTTTACTGTCTGTACAAATCCCATTTTCTCAGAGTTTTACGGCTGTCCCTCCTGCAGAAGAAATAGCTTGTTCGGCTGTCTTGGAGAAAGCATGAGCTTCTACTTCCAATTTTGCCGAAAGTGTTCCTCTTCCAAGAATTTTAACCAGGTGTTTTCGGGAAATAAGGCCGGCATTGATCAATACCTCCGGAGTTATTTTTTCAATTTTCTGAGAGTCGGCCAATACCTGAAGGGTTTCAATATTAATGGCTTTATATTCAACTCTCTTGAGCGGATTAAATCCGAATTTAGGTACGCGGCGCTGCAAAGGCATCTGACCTCCTTCGAATCCGGTTTTTCTGGAATAACCCGACCTTGATTTTGCTCCTTTATGTCCTCTTGTTGAAGTGCCTCCTCTACCCGACCCCGTTCCGCGGCCAATTCTTTTACGGGTTTTGGTTGCTCCTTCAGCGGGTTTTAAGTTCGATAAATTCATTATTGTATTATTTTTTATCGTTATAAACTAATTTATTCTACAATTGTCACTAAATGATGAACTTTCCGGATAAGCCCCCTGATGGAAGGGTTATCTTCATGTTCAACCACCCGGTTCATTTTGGTAAGTCCCAAAGCGTCTAACGTTTTTTTCTGATCTTTAGGAGCCCCTATTCTGCTTGTTGTCTGTTTTACTTTTATAGTAGCCATTTCAAAATCCTTCTGTTTTTATCCGTTAAATACTTTTTCTAAACTTACTCCGCGATTTTGAGAAACGGTGATGGGGTCTCTCAATTCGCACAAAGCTTCAATTGTAGCTTTCACAAGATTGTGGGGATTTGACGATCCTTTCGATTTTGCCAGGATATCGGTAATTCCGGCACTCTCCAACACGGCACGCATGGCACCCCCTGCTTTCACACCTGTTCCGGTGAAGGCCGGCTTCAGGAATACTTCGGCTCCGCCGAAACGGGCAGACTGTTCGTGAGGGATGGTTCCTTTGTAAACCGGGACTTTCATTAAATTCTTTTTGGCTGCTTCAACGCCTTTGGCAATAGCAGTAGTAACCTCACCGGCTTTTCCCAGGCCCCAGCCAATAATGCCGTCTTCGTTTCCAACTACAACCATAGCAGCAAATGTGAATGTACGACCTCCTTTAGTCACTTTGGTAGTACGATTGATAGCTACCAGCCTGTCTTTTAACTCTAAATCGTTTGTCGATTTTACTCTTCTGTCTGTTCCTGTCATAGTTGTTTAAAATTTAAGTCCTCCTTTACGAGCGGCATCAGCCAATTCTTTTATACGTCCATGATATAAGTAACCGTTCCTGTCAAATGCCACCTTCTCAACTCCGGCTTCTTTAGCGTTATTGGCAATCATTTCACCAACTTTTGCAGCCATTTCTTTCTTTGGAAGTTTTTCATCAACTTTCAAAGACGAAGCCGATGCCAGGGTAACTCCGTTAACATCGTCGATAACCTGCGCGTATATTTGTTTATTGCTCCTGAACACGGACAAACGCGGACACTCTTTGGTTCCGCTTATTTTACCGCGAACACGAGTTTTAATCTTTAGTCTTCTTTCTATTTTTGTTAACATAGCGATTTCTGTTTACGTAAATTATTTACCTGCTGTCTTGCCCGATTTGCGGCGTAGCTGTTCGCCAACAAACTTAACACCTTTACCTTTGTAAGGTTCGGGTTTGCGGAACGAACGGATTTTAGCACAAACCTGTCCGAGCAATTGTTTATCGGAAGACTCCAAAATAATAAGCGGATTTTTGTTCCTTTCCATCTTGGTTTCCACTTTAATCTCCTGGGGTAATTCCAGGAATATGTTGTGGGTATAACCCAGCGATAACTCCAGGATTTGCCCGCTGTTTGTCACACGATATCCAACGCCAACAAGTTCCAGTTCCTTACGAAATCCTTCCGAAACACCAATCACCATATTATGGAGCAAAGAACGGTATAAACCGTGCAAAGCTCTGTGTTCTCTATCATCGGTAGGCCTTACAACGGTTAAGACACCGTTTTCAACCTCCACTTTAATATCAGGGTTCACGCGTTGTTTCAGTTCTCCTTTCGGGCCTTTCAACGTAATCACGTTATCTTCTCCCACCGTTACTGCAACGCCGGAAGGCAATGATATGGGTAATTTTCCTATTCTCGACATATTACTCTCCTCCTGAAATTAATAAACGTAACACAATACTTCACCGCCAATTTTCTGAACGGCAGCTTCTTTATCCGTCATTACTCCTTTTGAAGTAGATAATATGGCAATGCCCAAACCATTCAGTACACGCGGCATGTTTTTGTAGCCGGTATATCGGCGTAACCCTGGCGATGACACGCGGATCAGTTTCTTGATCGCGTTCACTTTATTTACCGGATCGTATTTCAAGGCAATCATAATTGAGCCTTGCGGTCCGTCTTCTACAAACTTATAATTAAGAATGTAGCCTTTGTCAAAGAGAATCTTTGTGATGTCTCTTTTCAAGTTTGATGCGGGAATTTCCACCACACGATGCTTCGCCTGGATAGCATTTCTCAACCGCGTCAAATAATCTGCTATTGGATCTGTCATTATAAAAAAATTTAAATTGATCCCGCCTGCCGGGACAATATTTAGTTTACTTCGTTCTCTTCGCTCACGCTATTCGACTTCGCCGTTGTTCATTCACTTCGCTTTACAACAGAATAATCATCGAACAACTACTGAATAACATTTAAATTACCAACTTGCTTTCTTCACTCCGGGTATGAGCCCTTTCGACGCCATTTCCCTAAACTGAATGCGCGATAATCCAAACTGGCGCATATAGCCTTTCGGACGTCCGGTTATGCTGCAACGGTTGTGCAAGCGGACGGGAGACGCGTTTTTAGGGATAGTCTGAAGTGCTTCGTAATCGCCTTCTGCCAGATATTTTGCTCTTTTTTCGGCATAACGGGCAACCATCTTAGCTCTTTTCACCTCGCGGGCTTTCATTGATTCTTTTGCCATTTCTTACTTATTTTTTTCTGTTCTAAACGGTAATCCAAATTCTTTAAGGAGTGCGTAGCCCTCTTCATCGGTTGCAGCAGATGTTACGAACGTAATGTTCATTCCCAGCAACCTGGAGATGCTATCGATATTGATTTCGGGAAAGATAATCTGTTCCTGGATTCCCAGGGTGTAGTTTCCCCTTCCGTCAAGTTTTGCTTCAATACCCCTAAAGTCACGAATACGCGGCAATGCGACGCGGATAAGTCTTTCGAGAAATTCGTACATTTTATCGTGACGCAATGTTACGCGCGCCCCGATGGCCATTTTCCTACGCAACTTAAAGTTAGAAATATCTTTTCTCGAATAAGTTGCAACTGCTTTCTGGCCAGTAATTGCCGTTAGTTCGTTGATAGCTGTTTCAATTATTTTCTTGTCTGCAACTCCTATTCCCAATCCCTGGTTGATAACGATCTTATCGAGCTTGGGAGCCTGCATGACAGACTTGTAGCTGAATTCTTTCATCAAAGCGGGTACAATGCGCTCGGCATACTCTTTTTTGAGAGTAACCGTATTCTTTTGAGGGGCAGCAGCCTTAGTATCTTTCTGAGCTTCAGCTTTTGGTTCGGCAGCTTTTGCCGCTTTTTCTTTTTTTACTTCTTTAGCCATTACTTAATTACCTCCCCTGATTTTTTTGCATAACGCACTAACTTACCTTTACTGTCTTCTTTTCTACCAATGCGTGTTGGTTTTCCGGTTTTCGGATCAACCGGGTTGAGTTTCGAGATATGGATGGAAGCTTCTTTCTTTTCAATTCCTCCATTGGGACTCTTTGCATTGGGTTTTGCATGCTTCGACACGATATTTACTCCCTCGACAATAGCGCGGTTTTTAGCCACCAGCACCTCGAGCACGCGTCCTGTTTTGCCTTTGTCTTCCCCGGAGTTCACGTAAACCGTATCTCCTTTTTTAATATGTAATTTACTCATCGTCTGTGATTGTTTAATAGATTAAAGTACTTCGGGCGCTAATGAAACAATCTTCATGTTAGTAGCACGTAATTCGCGTGCAACCGGGCCAAAGATGCGGGTTGCCCTCAACTCGCCAGCGCTGTTCAGAAGAACGCAGGCATTATCGTCGAAGCGGATGTAAGAACCATCGGCACGGCGAATTTCTTTTTTTGTGCGGACAATGATTGCTTTTGTTACGGCGCCTTTTTTAATATCACTCGAAGGGATTACGCTTTTAATAGCTACAACAATAACATCCCCAACTGACGCATAACGTCTTCTTGTCCCGCCTAATACGCGAATGCAAAGTGCTTCCTTGGCTCCGCTGTTATCGGTTACGTTTAGTCTTGATTCTTGCTGTATCATCTTACTTGGCCCTTTCTATTATTTCAACCACTCTCCATCTCTTTGTTTTGCTCAAAGGACGTGTTTCCATTATACGCACTGTATCTCCTATGTTACAGTCGTTCTTGTCATCATGGGCGTGAAATTTCTTCGTTTTATTAACGAACTTCCCATATATAGGGTGTTTCTCTTTCCATTTTACAGTAACGGTGACGGTTTTTTCCATCTTGTTGCTGAAAACGACCCCGATTCTTTCTTTTCTTAAATTTCTCGTTTCCATTCTAATTATTAATCTTTTTTCAATTCACGAGCGCGCAATTCGGTTTGAATACGTGCAATGTTTCTGCGTTTTTCTCTTATTGAACCTGAATTATCGAGCGGAGTAGTCGTATGATAGATCTTTGTCCGGATCAATTCTGTTTGTTCAGCATCCAGTCTTTCCCTCAAATCTTTATCCGTCAATTCTTTGTATTCTTGTTTCTTTGATTTCATCTTGCCTTACGAATTAATTTTGTGGTTGTTCATAATCTCTTCTGACAACGAATTTTGTCGTAACAGGCAATTTCTGAGCTGCTAAGCGCAAAGCTTCTTTTGCCACATCGTACGGAACGCCTTCGATTTCGAAAATAATTCTTCCGGGGGTAACAGGAGCCACGTATCCTTCGGGATTACCTTTTCCTTTACCCATACGTACTTCAGCAGGTTTCTTGGTAATCGGCTTATCGGGGAAGATGCGCACCCAAACTTGTCCTTGGCGTTGCATATAGCGTGTTACGGCAACACGGGCAGCCTCAATCTGATTGCCTGTGATCCATTTTGATTGTAACGATTTTATCCCGAACGAACCGAATGCCAACTGATTACCGCGACCGGCAAAGCCTTTCATGCGGCCTTTCTGCTGTCTTCTAAACTTTGATTTTTTCGGTTGTAACATATTGGTTTATGCGTTTTTGTTGTTATTTCTTCTGTTTCTTCTGGCGCCTCCTCTGCCTCCTTCGGGGCGGTTACCTCTATCGCTGCGTCCGCCACCGCCTTGAGAACGATTTTCTTTAGAGGATGCGAATGAAGGTGCAAGATCTTTTTTACCGTAGATTTCACCCCGGCAGATCCAAACTTTAATACCGATTAAACCTACTTTGGTTAAAGCTTCAGCGTGAGCATAATCAATATCGGCGCGGAAAGTATGCAACGGAGTTCTTCCTTCTTTATACATTTCCGAACGGGCCATTTCGGCACCGTTCAAACGGCCTGAAATCTGAATTTTAATGCCTTCGGCACCCATTCTCATGGTTGAAGCGATAGCCATTTTCACCGCACGGCGGTAGGCAATCTTACCTTCCACCTGGCGCGCCACGTTGTTGGCAACGATGACCGCATCCAATTCAGGTTTCTTTATCTCAAAAATGTTGATCTGAACATCTTTATCGGTGATTTTCTTCAACTCTTCTTTCAGTTTGTCCACTTCCTGGCCGCCTTTACCGATAATAATTCCCGGACGGGCGGTACATATAGTGATTGTAACTAATTTCAATGTTCTTTCAATTACAATGCGAGAAACACTTGCTTTGGCAAGACGAGCGTTTAAATAATTGCGAATCTTGCTGTCTTCGAGCATCATTTCGCCATAATTATCTCCACCGTACCAATTAGAATCCCATCCTTTGATGATTCCCAGACGATTTGCTATCGGATTTACTTTTTGTCCCATCTGCCTCTATTAATTTTGATCTTGTTCTTTCTTATAAGTATCTACCACAATTGTAACGTGATTTGAACGTTTGCGGATTCTGTAACCGCGACCTTGCGGGGCGGGACGAAGTCTTTTCAGCGTAGCACCTTCGTCAACAGAAATTGTTTTGATATATAATTCGCCGGTTTCGGCTTTGCGTTCATTTTTCTGTTCCCAGTTGGAGATGGCCGAGAGCAACAGTTTTTCAACTCTTGCCGATGCTTCCTTATTGGAGAACTTTAAAACGCCCAATGCTTTAAAAACTTCCATTCCACGAACCATATCTGCAACGTATCGCATTTTTCGGGGCGAAGAGGGAGCATTTCTCAACACGGCTAAAGCAACCTCTTTACGGTTTTCTTTGCGTTGTTCTGCTGATATTCTTTTTCTAGCACTCATGTCTTTTCTATTTTTTTATTCAGTTAAGTCCCGCCGATTATTTCTTCCTATTGCCGGAGTGTCCACGGAATGTGCGTGTTACCGCAAATTCACCTAACTTATGTCCTACCATGTTTTCGGTAATATACACCGGAATGAATTTGTTTCCGTTGTGTACTGCAATGGTGTGGCCCACAAAATCGGGGGAAATCATTGAAGCGCGCGCCCATGTTTTTACGACAGCTTTTTTACCGCTTTCGTTCATGTCAGTCACTTTCTTCTCTAATTTTATGTTGATATACGGACCTTTTTTTAACGATCTGCTCATAATTGTTACTTGTTAATCAGATTACTTTTTCTTTCTTCCTTCTACGATGTATTTAGAAGAATGCTTTTTCGGAGCTCTTGTTTTCAAGCCCTTTGAATAGATGCCTTTGGGCGAACGCGGATGGCCTCCCGACGCGCGACCTTCACCACCACCCATGGGGTGGTCAACCGGGTTTTTAACAACCCCGCGTGTGTGTGGACGACGTCCGAGCCATCTTGAACGGCCGGCTTTACCTGATTGTTGCAGAGCATGGTCTGAATTACCAACACTTCCTATAGTAGCTTTACATGTAGCAAGAATTTTACGAACTTCACCTGAAGGCATTTTGATAACCGCGTATTTATCTTCGCGCGAAACCAACTGAGCAAATGTTCCGGCCGAACGTACCATTTTTGCACCTTGTCCCGGACGCAACTCAATGTTATGAATTACCGTACCAAGGGGTATATTTGCCAAGGGCAGTGTATTACCAACTTCGGGAGCCGCTTCCGGTCCCGACATCACTGTGGTTCCAACTTCTAATCCGTTGGGAGCAAGGATATACGTTTTTTCTCCATCGGCATAATAGAGCAACGCAATGCGTGCCGACCGGTTTGGATCGTATTCAATGCTTTTTACAACGGCAGGAACTCCGTCTTTTGTTCTCTTGAAGTCAATAAAACGAAAGCGTCTTTTGTGTCCGCCGCCAATATAACCAATCGTCATTTTACCGCGATGGTTGCGTCCACCTGTGCTTGATTTTCCAACTACAAGAGATTTCTCCGGTTCCGATGCAGTGATATTTTCAAAAGAACCGATAATCTTGTGTCTTTGCCCCGGTGTTGTGGGCTTTAGTTTACGTATTGCCATTTTTAATTAGATATTGCTGAATAAATCGATTGTTTCACCTTTCTTCAAGGTTACAATTGCTTTCTTATAGGATGGCGTGCTACCGGTAACAACACCGGATTTAGTGTAGCGGCTTCTCAGCTTGCCATCGTATTTCATCGTATTCACCTGTTCTACGTGAACATTGTAGAGTGATTCAATTGCATCTTTGATTTCTACTTTGTTAGCTCCGGGAACTACAATGAAACCGTAACGGTTTTCGAACTTCTCGGTAACCGCGGTCTGTTTTTCTGTAAAAATTGGTTTTATAATTACTCCCATTGTCTTGTCTCCTTATGCTTTAAGTAAATCATCAATTACAGCAACAGACGCTTCCGTGAGCACTAAATTCCCACAGTTCATAATCTTGTATGTATTTATGTCTGAAGCAGTTATAATCTCGACTCCCGGTAAATTCCGGGCCGACAAATATACGTTTTTATTTTGACTTGGCAAAACGAAAAGTAGCTTTTTATCAGCAAGTTGCAATTTTTTTGTCAGCTCTGCAAAGTTCTTCGTTTTGGGTGCATCGAAGTTGAAATCTTCCATTACCAAAATAGCATCGTTCTTGGCTTTCAGCGAAAGGGCCGAACGGCGTGCCAATGCTTTTTCCTTTTTATTGAGTTTGAAACCGTAATCTCTGGGTTTAGGTCCAAATACCCTGCCTCCGCCTACCATAACCGGCGATTTGATGTCGCCGCGACGTGCTCCGCCGCCCCCTTTCTGACGAATGAGCTTGCGGGTGCTCCCTGCGATTTCGTTTCTCTCTTTCGATTTGTGCGTACCCTGACGCTGGTTAGCCAGATAAAGTTTTACGTCTAACCAGATAACATGATTGTTAGGTTCAATTCCGAAAATGGAATCATTGAGTGTCACCTTTTTATCTGTTACCTCTCCATTGATATTGTATATGCTTAATTCCATTTTATTTTTCTATTGCTACAATTGAACCTTTACATCCCGGAACCGAACCTTTCAACAATAAAAGATTGTGTTCGGGAATTACTTTAATCACCTGAAGATTTTGAACCGTTACACGTTCATTACCCATTTGTCCGGCCATGCGAGTTCCTTTGAACACTTTAGCGGGATAGGAACAAGCTCCGATAGATCCCGGAGCACGCAGCCTGTTGTGCTGACCGTGAGTGGACTGTCCCACACCACCAAAACCGTGACGTTTTACAACGCCCTGAAAACCTTTACCTTTCGATGTTCCGATTACATCCACATAAATGGCATCGTTGAAAAGATCAACAGTGATTTCGGATCCCAACTTGTAGTTGTTACCAAATCCTTTGAACTCGGCCAAGTGTCTCTTGGGGCTAACTCCGGCTTTTTTAAAATGACCCTTTTCTCCATTGGGTGTGTGTTTGTCTTTTTTATCTTCAAACCCAAGCTGAATAGCGTCGTAACCGTCATTCTCAACGGTTTTAACCTGAGTAACCACGCAAGGACCTACTTCGATAACAGTGCATGGAATATTTTTTCCCTCGGCACTGAAAACGGATGTCATTCCGATTTTTTTTCCAATTAATCCTGGCATTTCTCTGTTGTTTAATTAATTAATTATTTAGATTCAAAAACCAAGGATCAAAGATTTTTATCTTGATTCTTTTGTCCTGGCTCCTGGCTCTTCTGTCTTATTTATTACACCTTGATCTCTACCTCTACTCCACTCGGCAACTCGAGTTTCATCAGCGCGTCAACGGTTTTCGCAGTTGAGCTGTAGATATCGATCAACCGTTTGAAAGACGAAAGTTCGAATTGCTCGCGCGATTTTTTGTTTACGAATGTAGAGCGGTTCACAGTAAATATGCGTTTGTGAGTGGGCAACGGAATAGGTCCGCTAACTACTGCACCCGTAGCTTTTACGGTTTTTACGATTTTTTCTGCCGATTTATCAACCAGGCTATAATCGTAGGATTTCAGTTTAATTCTGATTTTTTGGCTCATATTATTTTAATAATGTTATTTAATCAAATCAACACGACCTTTTACTTCCGTCAACACTTGTCTTGCGATGGAAGGAGAGACCTCCTCAAAATGGTCGAAAGACATAGTGGAAGTTGCTCTTCCCGAGGTGATTGTACGTAACGAAGTTACATATCCGAACATTTCAGAAAGCGGAGTTTTTGCTTTCACGATGCGCGCCCCTGAACGGTTCGATTCCATACCCTCAATTTGTCCGCGGCGTTTGTTCAAGTCTGAGATTACATCGCCCATACTTTCCTCGGGGGTAACCACTTCAACTTTCATTATCGGCTCTTTCAGAACAGGGCCGGCTTTCTCGCTGGCGCTCCTGAATGCCTGCATGGCGCAGATCTCGAACGACAGCTGGTCGGAATCCACCGGATGGTAAGAACCATCAATTACGGTAACCTTCAGCTTATCCAATGCGTATCCGGCAAGGACACCGTTTTTCATCGCGCGTTGGAAACCCTTCTGGATGGACGGGATATATTCTTTCGGGATATTTCCGCCCTTCACCTCATCGATAAACTGCAATTCGCCTTCGAAATCGGCATCGGCAGGTTCTACACGGACAATAATATCGGCAAACTTACCACGGCCCCCGGTCTGTTTTTTGTAAACCTCACGCAACTCAACCGGCTTGGTAATTGCCTCTTTGTAAGAAACTTGCGGGCGCCCCTGGTTAGCTTCAACCTTGAACTCGCGTTTCAAACGATCGATAATGATCTCCAAGTGAAGCTCACCCATCCCGGAGATAACCGTCTGGCCTGTTTCTTCATCCGTCTTAACCGTGAATGTCGGGTCTTCTTCCGCCAGTTTAGCCAGACCGATGGAAAGTTTATCCAAATCTTTCTGAGTTTTAGGTTCAACCGCAATTCCAATAACCGGATCGGGAAAATCCATCGACTCCAGAACAATGGGTTTATTTTCGTCGCAAAGGGTATCGCCCGTGCGGATATCTTTAAATCCAACTCCGGCGCCAATATCACCGCATCCGATAAATTCTTTTGGATTCTGCTTGTTGGAGTGCATTTGAAACAGACGGGAAATACGTTCTTTCTTACCCGAACGCGGATTATAAACGTAAGAACCGGCTTCCAGCTCTCCCGAATAAACACGGAAGAAGCAGAGACGCCCTACGTAAGGATCCGTCGCAATTTTAAACGCCAACGCACACATCGGTTCGTTTGGATCGGGATGACGGACAACCGTTTTTTCAGGATCCCTCGGATCAACTCCTTCAATAGCATCGGTGTCAACCGGGCTGGGCAGGTATGCACAAACGGCATCCAACAATGTTTGTACTCCTTTATTTTTAAAAGAAGATCCGCAAATTATCGGATTGATCTGCATGGAAAGAGTTCCTTTTCTTACAGCAGCTCTTATCTCATCCGCCGTAATGGTAGTCGGATCATCGAAAAATTTCTCCATCAACACATCATCGAACTCAGCAACCGTTTCGAGCATCTTTTCTCTCCACTCATTGGCCTCATCCACCAAATCGGCAGGGATTTCTGTCACATGATACTCTGCGCCCATGGTCTCATCGTGCCAATACAGCGCTTTCATCGTAATCAAATCCACCACGCCTTTGAAGCTCTCTTCAGCGCCTATGGGAATTTGAATGGGACAGGGAGTTGCTCCAAGCACTTCCTTTACCTGGCGAACTACCTCGAAAAAATTTGCCCCCGAACGGTCCATCTTATTCACGTAACCAATTCGCGGTACTTTATATTTGTCTGCCTGACGCCACACTGTCTCCGATTGCGGCTCAACTCCGCCTACGGCGCAAAATGCCGCCACGGCTCCGTCGAGAATACGTAGCGAACGTTCAACCTCCACGGTGAAGTCTACGTGCCCCGGAGTGTCAATCAGGTTAATTTTGTATGTCTGGTCATTATATTTCCAGTTCGCGGTGGTAGCGGCGGAAGAAATGGTAATCCCACGTTCCTGCTCCTGCTCCATCCAGTCCATCGTGGCAGCCCCGTCGTGCACCTCTCCAATTTTATGGGTTAATCCCGTATAAAACAAGATACGTTCCGACGTAGTTGTCTTTCCGGCATCAATATGCGCCATAATGCCGATGTTGCGAGTGAAAATTAATGCTTCTTTTGAACCTTTTGCCATCTTTTTTACCTATGGGTCTGTTTTTTTAAAATCTAAAATGTGCAAAAGCCCTGTTCGCTTCTGCCATTCTGTGCATATCCTCTTTACGTTTGTATGATCCTCCCTGATTGTTATATGCGTCAACAATCTCGGCAGCCAATTTGTCTGCCATCGTTTTACCCCCTCTTTTGCGAGCATAAAGAATGAGGTTTTTCATTGAAATGGATTCTTTTCTTTCGGGACGAATTTCCGTAGGCACCTGAAATGTTGCTCCGCCAACACGGCGTGATTTCACCTCAACCTGCGGTGTTATATTGTCTAATGCGGCTTTCCAAATCTCGAGAGCCGGTTTTTCTTCGTTGGGCAATTTAGCCTTTACTGTGTTTAACGCGGAATAGAAAATATCGTAAGATATGCTTTTCTTTCCGTCATACATAAGGTGGTTAACAAACTTTGTCACCCTTACATCACCATATACAGGATCGGGAAGAACCTGTCTTTTTTTAGGTTTTGTCTTTCTCATTGTTTTAACTAATTTGTGTTGTGTTTGGTTGCCGTTTTTTATCTGTCTTCAACAATTCCACCGAATCGTTTACTCAACCTATAGTCAGTAGCTTTTCCCAAAAATTCCAACAACGATTTTACTTGAATATAACTTAATAAATTAAAGCGTACTTTTTTAGTGCGGGATTATTTCTTTTTTGCACCCGGCTTAGCGGCTGCTCCCGGTTTAGGACGCTTGGCTCCATATTTAGAACGACGCTGGGTACGGCCATTTACACCGGCAGTATCCAATGTTCCGCGAACAATGTGATAACGCACACCCGGAAGGTCTTTTACACGACCGCCGCGCACCAATACGATAGAGTGCTCCTGCAAGTTGTGGCCTTCGCCCGGAATGTAGGCATTCACTTCCTTAGAGTTAGTTAAACGTACACGAGCCACTTTCCTCATTGCGGAGTTTGGCTTTTTGGGAGTGGTAGTATAAACCCTTACACACACACCGCGTCTTTGCGGACACGAATCGAGCGCGCGAGATTTACTTTTCTCTTCTATAACCGTGCGGCCTTTTCTTACTAATTGTTGAATTGTAGGCATTTTTCTACTTTCTTTTTGTCTTTTATTTTACTGATAAATTTAATTTCTTTATGTAATTCCACCCAATTATAACTTAAATATAATCAAATGATTAGCGTCAAAAACCACCATTCCTGGGGTTAAAAACGGCACAAAATTACAAATAATCAATAAGATATGCAAATTATAAACGGTGTTTTTTTTCAGAAACCTGTATTGAATTTTTTTATGCACTGTTTTATAGAAACTATTTCAACTTTCGCAAGCTATAGGATTGCGACTAAATCATCGTCTGACTATATTTTACGACCCATTCCAGTACGCAAAAGCTAAAAGAGGAGAACTTGCTTCGCTTCGGACAGCTCTTCTTTTTACGCTTCTTGCATCCTATGGGTACCCCCGTAAAACATCTAAATATCTCTGCTTTAGCCGTATGCACTATCCGAGAAAACATGCGAAAGTTGAAGAGAATAACAACAAATCCCCGTCTGTTGACGGTGACTTTTCTTAAAAAATCCTCAAATCCGGCAAAAATCAAAAAAAATAAAATATTTTTGTATTCAACTGTAACTTTTTCAACCCTCAACCGTCACCTTTATAATGAGTCACGATAAATTCCATCGGGTCATTTTGCCGCTAAAGGATAAACTCTTCCGGCTTGCGTGGAGCATCGTGAGAGATTCCGCCGAAGCAGAAGACATCGTACAGGATGTGTTTCTGAAGCTTTGGACGAAAAATGAGGAGTGGGATAACATCGAAAATCTGGAAGCTTATTGCTTCCGCACAACAAAAAACTTAGCATTCGACAGAGTGGAGGCTCTATCGATAAGGAAAACAGAAAATATTGCTCCTGAATCGGAAAGCGGAGTTTTCACAGATAACATAACGCCGTATTTCAAACTGGTTGAGACCGAAAGAAACACATTAATATATAGATGTATCGACAGACTGCCGGAGAATCAGAAAATGGTGTTTCAACTTCGTGAAATTGAAGGGATGAGCTACAGGGAAATAGCTGAAGCGTTGGATATCAGCGAAGATTTGGTTAAAGTGAACCTTTTCAGGGCAAGGAGTAAAATGAAAGAATTATTATCGGGTAAACAATAATGAATATCGAAAGAATACATACATTGCTGGAAAATTACTGGAATTGCGAGACATCAGTCCCGGAAGAACAGGAGTTACAGGAATTCTTCAACTTCGGCGATGTCCCCGAAGATCTGCTGCAGTTTGTTCCCCTGTTTGCCTATAAACAAGGCCACCAAACGATGGAGTTGAGCAGTGATTTCGAAAAGAGGCTCGAAGCATCGATCCGCAAGGCCGGCAGGCAGAAACAGTACATCACCATAAAAATATTCGAGCCTTTCCTGCGCATTGCCGCATCGGTTATCCTTATTGCGGGAATCGGGATATCCGTTTTCTTTTTCGCCAGACAAAACAATCAGGTTTTTGCAGAAACATACAACGATCCGGATGCCGCCATACAACAAGCCACATTGGCTCTGGAAAAGCTTTCCGAGGCATTGCAAGCCACCGAAGAGGCCTCCGTTAAATCGCTGGAGCAATTGGATAATTTAAAGTTGGACTGGTCGGAGATCGACTCGTTAAGTTCAGGGATTCCATTATATAATCCGGATTCAAACAATAACATCAAACCTGAAAATCTATGAAAAGAACTTTTTTGGTCCTGTTTATTTTGTTTTCGGCAACATCGATTTTCGCGAACGATTTCATTACGAAGTTTCTGAAGGAGTGCGTCGAAACGGAACGTCCAGTAAGTAACGTGAACATAGGAAAGGCGATGCTTAACAAAATGGCTTCGAATACCAGCGACGAAGAACTAAAAACAACTTTTCGCGAACTGAATAGTATCCGCATTATCACGACAGAGAATAAAGCCGACTCAAAGTATTATTTTGAAAAGGCAAAGGAGATGGCATTCAGTGAATTCACGGAATACAAGGAAGTGGTCTCGGTGAATGAGAGAAGGTCGAAGATAAATATCCTGATGAAAAAAATTGACGAGAAAACGCAGGACCTTATCCTTATTGCATTGGATGACGACAGCAAACTAACCATAATTACGGTTTCGGGAAATATAGATTTCAATTCGATTTCGAAAATTTCCAGCTCGTTGCGGGAAGGTGAAGCTGAAGAAAAAACAACTGACCCGGGCAGTTAAACCCGGGAAAGCACAAATAACTTTTTTCTTTTTTATATTTAAACGATGGGCAGGCGGCAGAACGTGAGTTTAGCCGCCTGCTGTTTTTACGGTGCAAAATTACATATTTTTTGGATTGATGATGCAATATTAAGTTACTTTGTTAGCGCCAACGATGCAAAATTATTTTTCACAACCGCAACTACGCGAAACTTAAATTATTTAACCAAGAAAACGCAGGTTTTAAATAAACAGAATCGCTAAGATTTGTACCTTTATCGCATGAAAATCTTATTGATCGAAGATGAAGCCGAATTGGCTCAAAGCATAGTAGAATACCTGTCGAAACAGGACTATCTTTGCGAACATGCTGCGACATACAACAATGCCATTGAGCGCATTACGTTGTATGATTACGATTGCATCCTGCTTGACCTGATGCTTCCTGACGGCGACGGTTTATCCCTATTGGAAACATTGAAAAAAGAAAAAAAGAAAACGGGAGTTATCATTATCTCGGCTAAAGGCTCATTAGACGATAGAATCAAAGGTATCCATATCGGAGCGGACGATTACCTTTCCAAGCCTTTCCACATGTCGGAGTTAGGCGTGCGAATTTATGCATTGATCCGCAGGGCACAATATTCGAGTAATAATATCATTACATCAAACGGACTAACGATCAACCTGCTATCAAAAGAAGTTTTTTTTAACGAGGAAGAAGTTGTCCTTACTAAAAAGGAGTTCGATTTATTGTTGTTTTTGATTGGCAACAAGAATAGGGTTGTATCTAAAAATGCACTGGCAGAACACCTTTCGGGTGACATGGCAGATATGCTCGACAACCAGGATTTTGTCTATGCGCACATTAAAAACCTGAAAGGAAAATTATATAAAGCAGGCCATAATAACGATTCCATCAAAACCATATACGGAGTAGGATATAAATGGATAGAATAAAAAAAAGAAAGTTATTGAGTAAAACATTGAGTTATTACGTGGTATTTGGAATCTTGCTGCTCCTTATTGCCCTGCCTTTCTATTATTTTTACTACCAAAGATACTACATTCACGAAATAGATGAGTACCTGCTCGGACAAAAAGATGAAGTCTGCAAAAAAGGCCTGAACACACTTCGAGTGGACGAAATTCCGTTATGGAACAAGTTCAATATCGACAAGAAAATCCTGCCTGACGACGGACAAACGGAAACATCCCGTTTTGTTACTTCCGAATGCTACGATGAACATGAGAAAGAGAACATATCCTGCCGGATCCTCTACTCAAGAATAAAAATCGAAGGAAAGGATTATATCCTCTCTATTCATTTAAGCATTTATGAAGCAAAAAAGATCATTCAATTCGGAACGATTCTCCATCTGATATTTTTCTCTATTTTATTGATCGGGTTTGTTATTATCACCCATCTCCTGTACAAAAAACTTTGGAGGCCGTTTTATCAAACGTTGTCCGAAATAAGGAGATTTAACATCCGGAACAGTGAGATTCCCGTTTTCCACGCGAATAATGTTCGTGAATTTTCCCAATTAAATAAGGCAGTCGAAATATTGATAGCCAACAGTGTCCAGGCATATAAAATACAAAAAGAATTTACGGAAAATGCTTCTCATGAGATGCAAACCCCCTTGGCCGTCTTCCAGTCTAAATTGGACATCATGCTGCAACAACAGGATTTAAGTGAAAGCCAAATGCAAATCATACAATCATTATACGAAGCAACTTCACGCCTGACAAGAATGAATAAGAACTTGTTGTTGTTAGCGAAAATAGACAACTTGCAGTTTCTGGATACACAAGACCTGAATGTCGTCGAAATTCTGGATAATCTCCTGCCATTTCTCTTGGAACAGGCCGAAGCCAATCATATCACAACAACCATCAAAACAGGCAATAAAAGCCTGATGATCCAGGCAAACAGGACTCTGTTGGAGAGCCTGGTAAATAATTTGATTACGAATGCAATCAAACACAATGCCCCCAACGGCAACCTCTCTGTGGAGCTGGAACAAAACAAGCTGGTTGTTTGTAATACGGGAACCGGAAAAAGTTTAAACCGGAAAATGCTGTTTCACCGTTTCGGACAAATGAACGAGAAAGTAAAAGGCAGCGGGCTCGGACTTGCCATTGTAAAGCAAATTTGTGTTCAATACGGATGGGACATTGCCTATGATTACGAAAACGGAATGCATCGGTTCTCCGTCGTTTTTGGCTGACCTTTTTCGCATTTCTGGGGATCAATTCAAAATTTCTTCAAAATCACCTTTCATCTTTGTATTTCAAACATACAAAGATGAACAATTTGAAGATCTTGGTAATCCTCTGTTTTTCACTGGCCTATCCTTTTCTTCTGTCTGCACAGGATACGGTAAACATATCGGATACTATTCCTACAGGGCAAAAGCAAGCAAACAAAATCACAGGAGCCATCAGCATCGCAGTACCTTCGGCAATGATCGTTTATGGGGCGCTTTCATTTAATTTCGGTGCAATCCGGCAGTTAGATTATTCAACTAAAAATGAACTGCTCAAAGACAATTCCATGTGGCACAACAGTTGGGACAATTATCTTCAATTTTCCCCGGCGGTTGCAGCCTTTGGAATGAAGTTGTGCGGGGTGAGCAGCACCCACAAAATGCCTGACATGCTCATCCTTTACGGATTGAGCAATATATTGGAAGCCGGCATCGTTTCCCCTGTCAAACACGCCACTTCACGCGAACGCCCCGATGGTTCAAACCGCTATTCGTTCCCTTCCGGCCATACAGCTACGGCCTTTGTGGCTGCTGAATTTCTCCATCAGGAATATAAAAATCAATCGGTATGGATAAGTATCGGCGGATACGGCATGGCAACGCTTATCGGTGCTTCCCGCATTTACAACAATAAACACTGGGTAAGTGATGTGGTGGCAGGCGCGGGAATCGGCATCTTATCCACAAAAATAGTATACTGGACGTACCCCTATCTTCAAAAAGTATTTTGCAAAAAAGAGAAGCAACTCACTTCCTTTATTGTTCCAACTTATGATGAGGGAGGATTGGGACTAAGTTTCATTTCTGTTTTTTGAAAACAGAATAACCCGGATTTGAAGTTCCTTCAAAATATCCGCTGATACTTGCAGGTGCAACTGCCTTTTTATTGAGACACTTGTTACTCTCGGGATTTAATTTTCTCCGTACTTGGAAAAAAACTCTTTTTATTACTTCCGGAGAATTATAATTACTTTTATCCATGGCAATAAATACCATTTTCTCGAAATTCATGACAGATTTGTCCTCGAAGTAATCACAATCCTTTCCAGACATCGACCTCCATGATGCAGGCAGGTGTCAGGGTAGTGGACACCATGGCCGGGATATGGTCGGGAATTTCATTTTACTCTTTTCCAATGATTAATCATATGCCCATGAAAAGCAAACCATACCAAATAGAGAAAGCACGGAATCAACACCCAATATCCTGCTCTTAAGCCATGATGATCCCCTATCGCACCATAGATTAGTGGCAGGATGGCATTACCACTCAATCCCATGATCAAAAGGGAAGATCCTGTTTTGGTGAATTTACCCAAGTTGTGAATCGATAAAGGCCAGATACCTGCATATATCAACGCGTTAGGAAATCCTATTGAAGCCAGAAACCATATTGAGATGTTTCCCGTATGTCCGAATAGTGAAACGGTATGATTGGCAAACACTACTCCCAAAGAAAGGAGTAACCCGAGCACAGTACAAAACTTTAAAGCGGCATTTTGCGAAATAAACCGGGGAATGAGCAAGATGCCCAATATATAGCCTATAATTGTACATGTAAGCGTATAGGATGGAAAAAATTTCGCATCCAATAGGCCGATACCCATCGACCCGGCATAATTGATAATAGTATCTATTGCCACAACCTGTGTACCCACATGCAAAAAGATTGCGATAGCTCCAAAGATAAGATAAGGATAATCCAGAAGGGACTTCCTGGGGACATTCGTATTATCTTCTCCTCCTGTCTTACTTTCTCCGGCCTCTATCTCCGGCAATACTGAATACCTTATCCCAATACCTACGAATAGTAAAAAAATGGCAAGAATGGCATATGGGACAATCACCCTTCGAATCAGTTCCTGAAGGATAATATTTTTTTCTATATCGGAAAGCGTACCTGCCTCAAGTAATGCAAAAGTAGTATTATCGGCCGATTTGAACACTACTGCCGCAAAAAGCAAAGGTGCGATGATGCCCGCAGACTTGTTAAAAATTCCCATCACGCTCATTCGTCGTGCTGCACTGTCGATTGACCCAATCATGGTGACGTAAGGGTTTGCCGCTGTTTGAAGAACGGCAAGCCCTGTTCCCAGGCAATACAATCCCGCGAGAAAAACGGCGTATTGCCGCATAAAAGCAGCCGGGATAAAGATAAGAGCACCAAACGACAGGAATATGAATCCGTACATGATTCCTTTTTTATATCCCGTTCTATTTAATAATAAACCTGACGGGATGGCCATCACAAAATAGGCAATATAGAAGGCAAAAGTAACAAAATATGATTGAAAATGTGTCAGTTCAAGAGCAATTTTGAAGTAAGGAATAAGGATTGCATTAATCCATGATACCAGACCGAAGACAAAGTACATAACGGCCAAAATACCCATTGAGATATAAAAAACTTTTCTGTCCATTAAGAAAATGCTATTTGTAATTATTAATTTTCCCGCTGACCATTCATGGAAGTTGGGAACATCAAGAGACCGGCAATAAATATTTTATGCGATAACTCCCGTAGTTCCTCCGTTCTTTAAAGAGATATCATGGGGTTGATTTGTTTTCCAGGCTCCATTTGTAAAATCAGGGATATCAATCGGCGCCGAACGATGGGCTACCGACCATTCGCTTAACGGGCCTATAACACTCCAGGAGGCAGCGTCGTAAACATCCATATCAACAGGCAGGCCGTTTCTTAAACAATCGATCAATCTCCAGTCCATCAGAAAATCCATTCCCCCGTGTCCTCCGATTTCTTTGGCTATATCCTGCATCTTTTTTATGATGGGGGGATTGTATTTCGCTTCAATCTCCTCGAATTTCTCGTCAGACAACCAGTTATTATGATCCTCAGCAATGGATAAACGTGGAGGAAGGGGGTATTTCCGGGCTATTGCTTTTGTGCCGCTTATGACATGCAGCCGTGAATAAGGGCGGGGTGTGGTGATATCGTGCTGAATGAGAATTGTTTGTCCTTTAACTGTTTTTATGATCGAGTTATTCATGTTCCCCCGGAATGAGGCACCTTCAAACTGTTTAAAATAATCCTCTTTCAGGGAGAGCTCTTTAGCATATTGACCCATCAAAAAGTCATCAGATGACATCGATACCATATACTCCATCCGATTTCCCCGGTTGATATTCATGATCTGTGCCACTGGCCCCAATCCATGTGTGGGATAGAGATTCCCGTTCCTCCTCATGTTTTCATTCAATCGCCAACTGCGTCCGGGTTTCCCTCTGAAGAACAAGCTTTCCCCTATTTCATGAATATATCCTCCTTCGGCATGTACTATTTCACCAAAAAATCCATTGCGTGCAAGGTTTAAGGTAAGTAACTCAAAAAAATCGTAACAACAGTTCTCCAGGATCACACAATGCTTCTTGGTGTGTTCGGAGGTTTCTACTAATTGCCAACAATCTTCTACTGTAGTTGCAGCAGGGATTTCCAATGCTACGTGCTTACCTTGCCTCATGGAATATACTCCAATCGGAGCATGTAATTCCCAGGGGGTAGCAACATATATAAGATCAATATCTTCTCTCCTGCACATCTCCATCCAGGTATCTTCTTTCCCCGAATAGATAATGGCCGGATGTCCCGATGTTTGAATACGCGCTTTCGCTTTCTCGGCATTCTCGGATTGCACGTCACATATGGCAATAATTTTAACTCCGTCAATACGGCTTACCCTCTCTACAGCAGCACTTCCCCTCGATCCGACGCCTACAAAACCCACTCTGACCGTTTCCAGTTTTGGAGCAGCATACCCACACATATTAAATTTCTGAGAATGCTTTTTATAAACTTCGTTGTATATTTTTTTTAAAGACTTGTCCGATTGTTGATTCTCAGCAAGTATTCCGTTACCTATTCCTTTGACCGGTAACATGGCAGATACGGTCGTAGCTCCCGCCACTTTAAGGAAATTTCTTCTATTAATTTGCATGATGAAATATATTTATTTTATAAAATGAACCTTCGAACGTCTCTTTGAGAGTGAATCAAAATGACTGAGCTCCTTTTTGAACTCTTCAACTTCTTTGCTACTTAACTCTCTTCCGGAAATGGTTACCGGATCAATAAAGGTAATATCTTTATTACACATAGCAACTGCAAGCGACATATCTCCCCAGAGTAAAAAGTCAGGAATATGAATAGCCATGGAAAAATAATCGATATTGCCAGATTTATCAAATAAATAACTCAATGGCATCTCCCTGAGAATTAATTTATCGGCCTTATTGCCGAGGACAGAAGACAATACACTTGCTACGGCCAACTCTCTATCGGCATCAATAGTGATTTCTTTTATCTGATATGAATTTATCAGCCAGTTCAAAACAATATCCAACTGCTCAATCCAAATTCCTTGCATAGTTTGGTTTAACCACAGTGCAGAACGGAATAAAGTGTGAAATTCAGGTAATAAGCCGTCAATACGTTTGGCCTCAGAAGAGATACTCTCTCCAATACCCCATAGATCTACGATACAAATACCGTTTTTTCTTTTTATTAATTGCTCAATCGCCTCCTGAGTAATCCCTTTCTTTCCCATTGAATTAGCAATCAAAACATATTCGGTGCTATTTATATGAGGTAAGTAAAGTAATATAGGTATAAGGTCCCCGGTTGTAGTTTCTAAAATATACCGTGCCCAATCATTTGAATTTGATAATTTGTGAATATCTTTCAAATCATTGTTGCCCGATATCCTCAGTATCTGTTTTAATTCCTCCTTTTTTTCCTGAACATCCATATTGTTATCCGACAACATCTTTGTTCTCAGTAGTGAACCTTGGTAAAAACAATAATCTCCGGTAGAAACAACCTCTACCGGGCGTCGTCCTTTGGAAAAGACCATTAACTCGGACTCAGGCAGCGGAACAAACTGCTTTTCTTTCTTCGGAGCACCTGTGCCCTCTTTTTTCAAATGGAGATCGAACCACCCAAGCATGGCTTCCCTCATTTCGGGAAAGTAACCATGAGGCGTATCAAATATCTGATAGGATAGTCTGTTATCAGCATCATATAATCTATAGATAGCCTTTGCCTCATTGAAACTTCTCAACATTTCCTGTGGATGGAATGCCAAATTTGAATCTCTCAGTCCGCTGCAAATTTTCAGTGCCCGGGGTGCAATAAGACCCAATACCGCCGATTCTTCGGTAAAGGTCAATCCTCCGGTCAATACTTCACATACACAGTTGCTGTTCAGTATATACGACTGGAAAGTTCCTACACTTACTACGGGAACAACCGCTTTAATTCGTTCATCCGCCGCAGCAAGCCACATGACCTGGTTACCTCCCCCACTCGCTCCCGTTGCGCCTATATTTTCGTTATCAACAAAAGGAAGAGATGAGAGCAAGTCAACAGCCCGCATATTGTCCGTAATCTGGACTCCCATTAAAGTTTCTCCCACATTCAACAGAGACGCACCCAAATTAGCTCCATGATATTCAAATTCGCCATGAACTGTGGTCCGCTCTCCTGCACCCCAGGGATCAATAGCAATGGCAACATAACCGTTCAAAGCCAATGTTTGCCCCAATGCCTGATACTCAGGATACAATTTCCCGTTGCGTGAATGTCCCATTGCCACAACTACCGCAGGAAAAGGGCCATTTCCGTCAGGAATATACAAGTTAGCCGTAGCGAATACATGCGGTTGTGTCTGAAAGTATATATTTTTAATAGAAAATCCATCCTTTTTGTAATTACCTGTTTCCTTATATGCTAAAGGCAAATCAGGATTATAAGACACTCTTGCGTGTTGAAGGATATTATCTCTTAATTCTTCTCTCCGTGTGATCCATTCATCCTTACTTTGAGGGAGCTGTAACAGGTTGTAGGCTTTCGCTGCCTCTCTCTTAAGAGAGAAACTTATCAAATCGTTATTCCTGTTACCGGTAAAGATATCCGGGAGATCATTTTGTCCCCGGATACCTGTACAGAGTATAACGATAAACAGCAAAACAAACAGATTTCGTTTCATTTTAATTGAGAGGCGGAGTTTTCATCCAAAAACAATACTGTATGAGGATGCCTTCTTAAAATCGTTGCCGGACATGCAGTCGATATTTCCGCATTCAGTGTATTATAAACAGCATTGGCTTTTCGCTTATCCGGCACCATACAACTGATTACTTTGCAACGCATAATAGCAGGGATCGTCAGGCTAATGGCTTCCATTGGTACCTCTTCGAGAGTGGAGAACCATCCCTCCCCCAATTGTTGCCGGCGTGAGGTATTATCTAACTGCACTATTTTCACCAATGCCGGATCATTAAAATCAGCTACTTCGGGATCATTAAAGGCGATATGACCATTCTCTCCGATGCCTATGCAAGCAACATCCACTGTAGCTGCTTTTAATAGTTCCTCATACCGGGCTACTTCACGTTCGATTTCTTTTGCATCGCCATTAATATAATAAACCTGAAATGGTTTTACCACATCGAGGATTCTTTCTTTCAGATATTTTCGGAAACTGGCCGGATGTGTTTCAGGCAGATCTTTGTATTCATCCAAATGAAATACGGTAATTTTGCCCCAATCGATGGAAAGGTTTTTCATAGCCTCAATAAAGGCAAATTGCGACGCGCCGGTAGCCAGGATCAAATTGGCATGTCCTTTGGCTTGAATAGCGCCATCTAAATGTTTGGCCACAAAGTCCGCACTGCCTTTTCCAGCAGAAGCCTCATCCGTGAAAATACGGACGGTAAGATTTTCTTTCTTGAATTGTTTGATTTCAGTTGTCATTCCTTATTAATTATATACCAAATTTTGTTGTCTATATCCCTTACTCTATAATAAGTAAACATATCGTAACCGGGTTAGTCCACATCCCACCAAAGGTTGGTTGCGACATTATCTGGACCACCCAGAAGAGCCTTACCTTTTTCCAGTTCGGTTTTATTGTTCGCCTCTTCTGTTAACGGGAAAGGCAGTCTTTTGATAAAACTTTCCTGTGGAAGCAGAGGATTGTCCGATTGATATACCGGATACATGAGCGGATAACCCGATCTTCTAAACTCCGCCCAAGCCTCCATACCGTTTGGAAAAATGGCTAACCACTTCTGGGTACCAATTTGTTGACGTTGCTCAGCAACATTGTTACTGAATTTTACGGGGATAGAGGCCACTGCTGGTGAATTTTGGTCATCATCCGGAGCAATAGGTTGCTTATCAGACTGGATATATCCGGCAATATCGTCCGGGCTAATTCCCCATTGCTTCATACTTGTTTCAATACCTTTATTATATAACTCTTCGGCGGTTCCATCCATTCTCCATCCATTCAAAGCTCCTTCCGCTCTTAAGAAATAAGCTTCTGCCGCGCACATCACATGAAACGGAGCCGTAAGATTCGGGTTAAAAGTTTTATCATTTTTGGGTGTAACCCAATAAGTTCCCACATTGGAGTTCTGCGAAGGGGTATTCCTCGCCTTCCCCAACAAGGTGGCCGGCAGCCCGTTTCTTAAACTCGTATACGCTCCGGTAGTAATATTGGGTTGAAAATAGACGTACAGACGCGGATCTTCATAGCCTTTCAAATAAGATGCCATAGTAGAACTCATCGCAAACTCATTCCATGCCGCTACCTGTGACAAACCGTTTGTATCATTACCCGGTTCTGCCTTCTTTAAAAATGCATTCTGAGAATTATTCATCAGTACTCCCGCGGTAACGGCAGCCTCTGCTTCAATCTTAGCCCGAGCCGGATCTATTTTCGATATACGTAATGCCAAACGAAGACGTAATGTATTTGCAAAAGCGATCCATTTCTTAATGTCTCCGTCATACATCAGCTCATAACCCTTGAAGACTGTTGTTCCATCCGGTAATCCTTTAAGGGTTTTAACAGCCGATTCTAATCGGGTAAAAAAATCATCGTATATTTTTTCCTGTGAATCGTAAGGAATAATTTCAACCGGTTCGGCAGCCTGAAAATAGGGAACAGGGCCAAAATGATCGGTTAGTCTATGAAAAGCATACACCCATAGGATATCAGCCAAAGCAGCTTCTCCGGAACCGGACTCTGCGTTCTCTTTAATTGCTTTCAATTGCGGTGCTGTATCTACATAGACCACCGTCCAGAAACGCCGTTGCCAGTCGGGAACAAGCACGTAACGGTCAGTGGAGAAGGATGTGCTTGTCAGTGCAAAATACTGGGCATACAGGTCTGCACCGAGATTCTGTACAGTTTGATAAAAGCTACGATTTAAGGCCGATGCTGATTGCGCCTTAGCGAACATGAACGGCATCTCACGTGGACCTACTTCCGTTAAATTATTAGGATCGGTATTCATTTTTTCAAAGTCTCCCGTACAGCCCATTAATAGTATGAGAGATATAACATAACAGGATATATATTTTTTCATTGTTACAATTATTAAAAAGTTAATTTAAGATTAAGTCCAATTGTTCTTGACAGCGGTGGCAACCCCAATTCTACTCCTTGATAATTTCCGGCGCCCAAGGATGTATCCGGATCTGTAGGGTTATCTCTTTTATCGATACCGTTAATATTCATTATCGATTTTCCTCTATAGAAAAACAACAGGTTTCTTCCTGTGATGGAGAGTGACGCGGATTCAATGACAGCTGTTTCTTTCAATTGAAAATCATATCCGACCGATAACTCCCTGAGGCGCACATTGGTCATGTCATATGTAAAGAAATCACCCCAAGCATCACGCCCATTCTGGGAAACGGTAGTCCATAATTGTTGAGAAGTAATAGCGGTAGTATTAGCAGAGCCATCGACCTTTACGGCATCAAGTACCAGCCCCCCTTCCCTGAATTTTTCAGTATAGCCGGCAACTCCATAGGCTGCAAGATAAGCATCGGTTCCGGAGACCATCTCTCCTCCGATACGAGCATCGATCAGGAATGAAACTTTAAAATTTTTATAACTCAACCTGTTACTCCATCCCAACATAGCATCGGGATTAAAATTTCCAAGTTTCTGGTTTGACTCTACTATCGGCAATCCCCTGTTATCCACAATATGTTTCCCGGTGGTAGCATCTTTTTTCCAGGCCCTTCCATATAGATCGCCATAAGAACTGCCTTCCTTCACAATCACTGTGGCATATTTCGTATTGTCGGTAATATTAACCTGTGTGGTGTTCGGTGCCAGTTCAATTACTTTATTTATATTTCTTGAAAAATTGATGCCGGTACTCCAGTTAAAGTTCTTCGTTTCAATGGGATTAGCGTTCAACTGAATTTCCATTCCTCTGTTCTCGATGTTTCCGGCATTAATGTACCGCCTGTTAAACCCGCTGGCCATAGGCAAGCCAACATACAATAACTGATTGATAGTATTACTCTTATACAATGTAGCATCAAGCCCCAAGCGACCATTTAAGAACCTCCAGTCCAAACCAACTTCGTATGATTTTGTTTTTTCTGGTTTCAAATCCTGAATTGACTTTATCTGATTCCGAGAGATAAATCCTTGTCCGGCTCCTAAAGCAAATAGAAATTGCTGTTTCAGTAAATAGGGATCGGGATCGTTACCCACTTGTGTATAAGAGGCTCTTATTTTTCCGAAGCTAATCCAGGAGGGCATATCCATCATGTCTGATATTATAGCGGATAAACCGACAGATGGATAGAAATATTTATGAGGAGAAGGTAATGTGGATGACCAGTCGTTTCTGCCAGTTACATCTACGAATAAATATGATTTAAACCCTACTTGCAGGTTACCATATACAGAATTCAAAGCCCGGGTATATCCTCCAACGTCTTGAAAAGCCGGAGTAGTTGCTGCAGCTAAGCTGAATTTGTTTGGGATAGAAAGCCCGTTAGCCATATTTGTCACTGTAGCATATTTCCTCTTTAAGAAACTGGTTCCTAAGTTGTAATTGAGGCTTATATATTCTGTGATAGTATTCTCCCCCGACAGGAGTAAATCAAAGTTTCTTTCCCAGTATTGAGAATTTGTTTCATAATATTTTCCACCTGCTTTTACATCACCCAACGAAACCGTACCGTCGTAGAAAGAACCGTCTGTCTTGTCATCATACCGGTCATAACTCACCCGTCCCAAGATACTCAACCAATCCAGCAACTGATATTTAGCAGAACCCAATAGTGTTACACGGTTACGTTCTTCATTGACCGACGTCCTGTTGGTGCTCCAATATGGGTTGTCGTAAATGGAAGAAGTCGTCCAGTATTTTCGTACCGGTTGCCCGTTGTTCGGGTTGATTGTTTCATATTCTTTCAATTCCTGTTCGCTCATATCTCTCGGCATAATATATGCCTCTATGGGTGTTCCTGCATCTCCTAAACGCGGACGATTTTTCACTTTTTGATTCACATACGTGATCTTGGCATCGGTTGTGAGTCTGGAATGAAACTGAGTATTTATTCTCAGGTTCATTGTATTCCTTTCCAATTTATTACCAGGTATCATGCCCTCTACAGAGTTATTGGTATAAGAAGCAAATCCCTGCATCATATCCGTGCCCCCATACAGGCTTACCGTATTATTAAAAGAGTAAGCGGTTTCAAAAAAATCTTTCACATTGGTGGAATAGGTCTGAGCTGCTGCACCCCAACTTTCACCTATTCCTTGTGCGGCAACGCCGCCATTACCCCTGCCGTATGTATTCTGGAAGTTGATTAATAAATTAGGCTTGTCCACGGACATACCGCTATTAAAATCTATTTTTAGACGTCCCTCTTTTCCTTGTTTCGTGGTTATTATGATTGCGCCGTTAGCGGCTCTGCTGCCGTATAACGCGGCGGCAGACGGACCTTTCAGAACATTGATCGAAGCTACATCATCGGGATTGATATTCACGGCACCGTCGCCCCCACCGTAGTTATACATGGTACCCGTAGCTTGCCCGTATGAAGTATTATCATATGGAACACCGTCAATCACGATCAGTGCTGTATTATTTCCGCTGATGGAGCGGTTACCCCGAAGCACAACACGGGCCGCCGCACCGGGACCAGTTGCGGCAGTAGTTATCACCGCTCCCGATATTTTCCCCGACAAACTGCTTAAGATATTAGAACTGTTATCCTTTATCTCTCCTATTGAACCCTCTATCTGTTGAGTTGAATACGACAGCGTTCTGGTTTTTCGTTCAATACCCAACGCAGTAACCACAACCTCTCCAAGATCGTAAGTGGTAGGAATTAATTCAACAGTGAAAGATGTTTTGTTCGCTACAGGAATCTCCTTAGATTCATAACCGAGCATACTAAACACCAGATAATCATCATTGTTTGCTTCAATTTTAAAAGTTCCATCCATATCACTCACTCCTCCCTTGAATGTACCTTTTACTATTACTTGGACTCCGGGTAAAGTTTCTTTCGTTACTTTATCGGTAACAGTACCCTGTCTGATAGACGCACCCTGACTATAAGTAGGGATTGATAAAAATAAGAAACATGCGCTTATTAAAAACAATTTTCGAATCATTCGTTCCATAGGTATACATTTAATTTTGTTATTAAATTATCTAATTATAACTTTTAGTAGATCTTGTCCATATATTGCATGACCGGCATTAATTTTTACAAAGATAGGGTTCTAATTTAACATTTTATAAGATAATTAGCGAATAACATGCGACATATCCCGAATATATTCATAGAAATAATACCGATTATAGAACATTATACCACTTATTACTGTTAAATGACAACATTAATGTAAATCTGGTCAAAGAGGATCCCCTTAAAAACAAGCAATGGTCAAGATACTTATTCTTATAGATTCTGCCACTGAGTTCAGCCGCCGCTTTCTGTCCGGACTGATTCGTTATGCTCATGAAAATGGCCCTTGGATATTCTACCGGTTACCTTTGTATTATAAAATGCTGTACGGCGAAGAGGGAGTCGTGGAACGAATCAAGGAGTGGGGGATCGATGCGATTATTGTTCAGTGGGAATACCATGAGATTAAATTTTTAGCGAAACTGGATATTCCTGTGTTTCTTCAAAATTATGAAGATGATGCCGATTGGTTCTCAAAAATATCCGGCGATTATATGGAAGTGGGCGCGATAGCTGCTAATTTTTTTGCAAAAAAAAGATTTAAAAATTTTGCTTTTTACGGCAACAAGAATTTTTTATGGTCAAAAGGGAGAGCAGAAGGATATCGTATCGAAGTAGAGAAATTAGGAGGAAATTATTATTATTTTGAATCGGAATATTTAACCAATAGTCAATGGAGCCGAAGCCATATAGAGTTGAATGAATGGTTGTCATCGCTTCCAAAACCGGTTGCACTCTTTGCTTGTGACGACTATTTCGCTCTTCAGGTAGCCGAAATGTGTAAAATAAACAATATCGACATTCCGAATGAAATATCTTTACTGGGAGTTGATAATGACGAACTTATCTGTAACTTGTCTTATCCATCCATCTCTTCTATTGTAACCGACGATGAAAATATCGGATATATTGCAGGCAAGAAACTTCATACACTGATTACAAATAAAAAAAATATTCCTTTCAACATCATTAAAAAGCCGATACGCATTGAACAACGACAATCTACGGAAAAATATAATATTTCAAACAAATATATTGCAAAGATAATTGAACATCTTGAGAAAAATTTCACATCTGATATATCCATTGATCAATTGACACAAATTGTTCCGCTTGGACGAAGAAACCTTGAAAAAAAGTTCAAGGAAGCAATGGGTATCACCATTTACCAATTTATATTGGAAAAGAAAACAGAATATCTCGCTTATAAATTATTGACAACTCAGGAAAACTTATTGGATATAGCTATTGAAACCGGTTTTAATGATGTAAGGAATGCTTACCGGATTTTCAAAAAAAACACAGGTTATACTCCATCAAATTTCCGCAAGAAATTTTCAAAAGTTGACAGACAATCAACGGATCTGTAAAATAAACCTAAACTATTCGTACGAATAGAATGTATCTCTTTGGTCTTTCTTCCCGTATCTATCCAGTAGCACAAGATTAAAACCAATACCAACAAATCCGATATTTTCAGACGAATAGCGATCAAGATAAGCAGGACTATATTTTGTAAACATTACGGTCAATATGCTCGATAACAACTTATGGTTATCCTTCAGTAATCCTTTTCCATTCTTTGTTAAAGAAAGGGAATTGCCACATTTTCTTTGCTACCCCCATCAATTGAGCAGCTATTCTTACTTCTTCAACAATTCTAAAAAGAGAATTCCCCGTTTTGTTATCCTAAACTTTTGGTCAGGGTGATTTTTATTTTCTGGAATCGTGTGTTCTATCAATTTATCTTCAACCAATTTTGACAGTATCTTGTTTAATTGTCCAGATATTTGTTTCTGTCCAAATCCCTCTGATATTTCTTTTCGAGAAAGAGGTGATTCCACTATTCTGGAAAGTACTTCTAAATACAGCGAAGGATTATATAGCTCTTGCTGTAGCTCTTGCTGTAACTCTTGCTGTAACTCTTGCTGTAACTCTTGCTGTAACTCCTCCTGCAACTCTGGCCCTAACTCTTGCTGCGCAGCATAGTCAAGCTTCACGAACAGCACCTTTGTTTATATGACGCAACACAAAATTGTAAGCTTCTTCTGCCTGGGTAGCAATATTGGTTAAAATACTTTTCTGGTCAATAAATTCATCCGAGGTAATGCCCTTGAACCTTGCACATTCTACCTTGACAAAAGGGAACAGTGAACGACGAAGTTCATCATCCGAGAACAGTACCAAAGCATTCGTCGGATATTCCGTTCCGTTCATCTCTTTGACAAGTTCCAACTTACGAAGGGTTTGAATATCCAGAATACCTCCCGCCTTATCTTGATATTCCTGTTTGAAATTCTCAATGTCTAACTCACTTGCGGGTTTGTCCATTATCAATTCACTATCGAATGATATATTTCGTTTTCTACGTTCTAGTTCAGCTATAATTTCTCCATCTGCCAAACGATTGGAGGAACCGACCCGAATATAAGTCCCTTTTAACTTACCCTTATCTTTCCGATAATAAGGCAATGCGCTACCCCGATATACAGTTACCCGTATAATATGCTTGTCATCCTCTGTCAGAAAAGTAATGTCCGGCAGAATTACGGGATAACAACGATCAAATATAATGTTGCTTATTTGCTCCTCTGTACTCACAAGCTCTTCTTCAGGAAGTCCGACAATCTCTCTCGGATTATTCCGAATGCCAATATATAGTTCTCCACCGGCATCATTTGCAAAAGCAATGATCGTATTGGCCAAGTCTGCATTCTCGGGAAGGATTTCCTTGAATTCTAAACGTCTGCCTTCGGGCTGTCTTATAATTTCTTTGATGTTCATAAGATGAATACTTACTCCGTTTATGTGATCAAATATTTCTTCAACTGCAGTTATAAAGCTATTTTTTATTTGTTATACTCATTAATGAATATCAGGGTAATATACACCTACTTGCTGAGCTACTGTTTTGACAAAATTACTCTTTTTTTCTAAACTTTTCCTTTTTTTGAACTCGATTCTAAACGATACACGTTTTATTGCCGCAACAACAAGGGACGTTTTATCAGACATGAAAACCCCTAACCGCTATTTCTCAATATGAACAGGCCTATTGCCCAATACAAGCCTGGATGCCTGACTATTCGAGATTAGGAGGGAAACCCATTTTATTTTCCTCCTACCCGGTTATTTTTTAAAGTTTGTCAATCCTGCCTGCAAGAATTCTAAATATTTCTCCACACTCTCATCATAGGCATACGAAGGGCTTAGCGGTTTCCCCTCATGATCCAGGGCGATGTAATAAGGTTGAGCATTGGCTCCGAATTTGTGACGCTGCAGGTAACTCCATTTGTCTCCGACCGTTTTCAGTCGTGTTGTCCTCTCGTTTTCATTCACCTCAATAATTTCGGGCAGGCGTGTTTTATCATCCACCATCAATGTAATAAGGATATATTCATTATCAAGGATATTTTTCACGCGGGGGTCGGTCCATACCGATGCCTCCATTTTTCGACAATTCACACAGCCGTAACCGGAAAAATCTATCAGTACCGGCTTGTCCTGTTGCTTTGCCATGGCGACACCGGTTTCATAATCCATCGCCCGGGCATGCACCTCACCGTTGTACAGGTTAAAATCCTGAGTATATAAGGGAGGAGAGAAGGCGCTGGTAGCTTTTAACGGTGCGCCCCATAATCCGGGAATCATATAAATGGCGAAGGCGAGCGAGATGATAGAAAGGAATAGTCGCGGTACAGTGATATGCCGCAGATCGTTGTCGCCGGGAAATTTGAGTTTCCCGAGCAGGTAGATGCCCAGCAGGGTAAAGATCACAATCCATAGCACCAGAAATACTTCCCGGTCGAATATACCCCATCCGTATGCCAGATCGGCAACAGACAGGAACTTAAGAGCCAACGCCAGCTCGAGAAACCCCAACACCACTTTTACCGAGTTAAGCCATCCGCCGGACTTGGGCAGGTTGGTTAACCATGACGGGAAGATGGCAAAAAGCACAAAAGGAATGGCCGGGGCAATGGCAAACCCCAGCATGCCGATGGCGGGCCCCAGGATGTTGCCCGATACTGCCGCTTCCACCAATAGTGTCCCGATAATGGGGCCTGTACAGGAGAATGATACCAGCACAAGGGTAAAAGCCATGAAGAAGATGCTGAGTGCCCCGGATGTTTTATCCGCTTTCTCGTCCATCCTGTTTGTCCATTTAGATGGGAGCACTAAATCAAAACCACCGAAGAAGGCGATGGCGAAAACGACCAGGAGGGCAAAGAAAATCAGATTGAACAGGGCGCTGGTAGCCAGGTTGTTCAGGGCGCTAGCACCGAAGATCCCGGTAATAAGAAGCCCCATCACTACATATATCACAATGATGGCGCTGCCATAAACCAGCGCTTCAGTGACGGCCTTTTTCTTTTCTGTTTTATTCCGTTTCAGGAAAAAGCTTACGGTCATTGGTATCATGGGCCATACACAGGGAGTAACCAACGCAATAAGCCCGCCGATAAACCCGGAGAAGAAAATCCAAAACAGAGACATGCCGGTGGTGCCCCCTTTTACTCCGAAAACCTGCAACTCATCAATCACAGGTGTCCAAAGCCCATCGCCGTCAATCTCCGCCGAGATAGCAGCAATGGGCGCTGACACTTGCAGGCTGTCCGCAACTTGTGCCGGAGACAGGGTTGTAAGCGGCAAACTTGTTTCGCTTGCCGCAGATACAGTGGGTGCGGCAACGGTGATCGTGGCCGGCAGCTCTGCCGCCGTGAAGGAAAAATCGTGCGGCAAGGGAGGGGTGCAGCTACTGTTGTCACATGCCTGGGCACGCACATCGCCCTGTATTGAGAAGCCGGCTTTGTCAGTCACTCTTAGTCGTTGTACAAACCGGGCATTGTCCTGAAACGTACCTATGTTCATCTGAAAGATAGCATCGTACTTCACTGTTGCCTGCTTGCCATCAGCATGGAATTCACCGACAGGTTCCGCTCCGGTGACCTTATCGAAGCTGAGTTGAGTGGGACTGGGGCCTCCGTCGGGTATATCCGTATCGTAAAGATGCCATCCTTTTTTTATTTTCGCTTCGGCAACCAGATCTATCTCTCCCTTTCCTTTGTCTTCCAGAGAAAAGCTCCACGTCGCCTCGTCCTGAGCAAAGGTGAGGGAGGTTAAAAGGAACAGAAAGCCAAAGAGGGTGGTTAGTGATTTCATATAATTATAAAGATTTTTGTTGCGTTAAATATCATTGTTTGCTTGTCAGGCGCTATATAAAATTGAAAAGGACCAGGCAGTCACCCGATCCTTTTACGATTCGATTTAGCCTGTTTATTTGTAGAGTCTTTCTTTTAGTAATCCTTCCAGTTTTTCCGGGGAGATCCACCGTTCAATAATCTTTCCCTCCTTATCCAACAATACAAGATGGGGAATACCGGAAAACTGATAATCCTTCATGATCTCCTTGCCCGAGTTGGGCGCGCGGACCTGGTCCCACGGCATCTGTTGTTTTGCCAGGGCTTTTTTCCAGGCATCCTCCTTGTCATCGATAGAAACGGACAAAATCTCCAGCCCTTTTGCGTTATACTTGCTGTAAATCTCTTTCAGGTGGGGAATGGTATTTAAACAAGGACCGCACCACGATGCCCAGAAGTCAATCAACAGGTATTTCCCCTTGTAATTTTCCGGCCCTGATTTTTGAATACCGTCCGGTGCAGGCAGTGAAAAATGAGGAGCTTTCATCCCTGGTTGTAAATTACTCAGTTTTTCAACTCTCTCCTTCTCCTCCTTTTTATATTGTACAAACGGATAGTAATTGCTTTTTGTCGTTTCCAGCCTGGCTATTAACTCATCTTTGACCGGCGTATTTCTTAAATACGGGAGCAGGGCCACGGCGCTGTTCCTTCCGCTGTAATTTTTAGCAAGGAATATATAATCTGCCAGCGTGTTATCCTCATTTCTGGCGTAACCCTCATTCGCGTATTCTTTCCATTCTTCGGAATCACTTTTCATGGCACGGTAGCTTTCCTGGCCTGCCTGAATCATTGTCTGATAACTTCTGTAATTGAAATAGTTGAGGAGGTTCATCAATTGATTGTTAGGCCCCGCGTTTTCAATAAACTCGTAAGGAGGGTTCTTGATTTTCACCCGTGCCGTATCACTACCCCTGAAATTTACCGTGATGTCCTCATCTTCACCCCAGAAAGAGAGGTTCTCCCATTTTTGCACGTCAATTCTGTAAACGCCGGGATGGGGCAACGTAATTCTCTTCTCGAACGAGTTGTCATTTTTCAGTGGAATTGAATCAATATCGATTCTCTCCGGACCGTCAGTATAGTAGATAAGGATGGGAAACTTTTCATCCGGAAATTTAACGGTTCCGCGGACGGTAATGGTACTTTCCTGCGCATACACGACAGTAGCCAGCAGTAAAAAAAACAGTGTTTGGATTAATTGTTTCATTTTTGTTATTATTTATAATTATGGATTCTGTATGATCTCAAGATTGGTTTGTATTTCGTCTTGCGGAATTTGCAGAAAGAATTCATGGCTGTCCGCCGGGTATAGTACGCCGGTAGCCCCGACGCCTTTTATCGTGTGCAATCCTTTCCTTATTAACGGTTTGCGCATACGCTTTATGTCCCCTATCGCAAATCCTTCCCCGTAAAGTTCCTTCCGCCTTTCTATCAGGATCTCGTCCAGCAACTCCTCTCCGGTTGCCGTGCTGATTATCGCATTTGGATCGCGATGCTTCTGAAGCCGGAATAAAATCGTTTGGGCTTCGGGGGATTGGTTCATCCGGGCTGCACATTCGGCTTGAATGAGAATCATTTCACTGCTCCTCATCAGCAAGACGTCCGGCAGTTTTTGGGCATCGTCGGGATCCATGATTTTTGAACTCACATATTTCCGTTCGGGATACCTCTCCGCATCTCCGGCAACCGGATTTAGTGAGATAAGCCCTTTTCGCATATCGCTCTCAGAGAACAATTCCACAAATAAATCGTTCAAAAAGACAAAATTATTGGACCATCTTTTATGCTTGCGGGGGTGGGACCAGATCGTCTGCAAGCAATAATTGGCATTCATGTTTTTTGTGGAAACAGGCAATCCCCAGATACATTCCGATACGTCCACGTCACTGAAACCCTTTTTATATTCTTCTTCCGTCATCAGCGGGTATTTTGATGCCAACTCTTCCGCGAGGACCTTCGCTTCGGCGTATTGGCCCACTTCCAGATATGCCTTGGCGAGTAACCCTTTTGCCACATCTTTGCCGATTACATATTTTGAACCGCCCCTTCTTTCCTCACTCATATTTTGAATCGCCCACTGCAGATCCTGTATGATGGCCTTGAAGTTCTCTTCCATTGAAGCGCGTGGTTTTGGGTCGATTGCACTCTCCAGATAAAGGGGCACGCCGGGTGCCTGTGGATCAATCAAATATGTCTGTTGAAACCATTGTGTAAGCAAGAAATAGTTATAGGCCCTCAGCCCCCGCGCTTCTCCTTCTATTTGTTTTTTAGCAGAAGGACTTCCCTGCATGGATGGGATTCGGGCCAGCAAATCGTTCAGTACATTAATATGGCTGTAACAATAGGACCAGAAGAACCGGGGACGATCTTTCTCCATACCGCGCGAGGTGAAGCTGTAATCATCGGCCTGCCATTGTGTGATGCTGCTTTTGGGGATAACATCCTGTCCCATCCAATCTCCTGAAACGATAAAATTGTGGATCCCGAGGCTTGGAGCATATATGAAAAACCCTTCGGCGGCATATGTCATATGGTCATAGACGCCGTTTAGCACCACCTCTGTAGATTTGTCGCTGTTGAAAACGATGTCGG
Source organism: Bacteroidia bacterium 43-41 (assembly GCA_001898165.1). Lineage (GTDB taxonomy): Bacteria > Bacteroidota > Bacteroidia > Bacteroidales > Dysgonomonadaceae > Petrimonas. Next base: position 9,676 of record MKTD01000057.1, on the reverse strand, counting down.
ACGAAACTTTATCGCGAGGCACGACATCCAGAAAATCATCACATCCGGTCAAGGAAGTGATAAGGCAAAGAATGACTGCTGTAATTATATTTTTTTTCATACGTCAATTTTTATTTTTAAAATTCTAATTTTATTCCCACTGAATAGGTGGCCAGTGCAGGGTAGATGGTGTTGACGAGACCCATGGAAACCTGTTCGGGATCGAATCCCCGCTCATGGCTGAGATAAAAAACATTGTCGGCCTGCATGTAAACTCTGGTCGAGGAGATGTGGAACGCGTTGGTGGTGTTGGCGGGCAATGTATATCCCAAAGTTACGTTTTTCAACTTCAGGTAGTCCCCTTTCCGCAAATAGAAAGTAGAGATATAGGAACTGCTTCCGGTATAATTCCCTGTTTTGTATGTTGTCAACTTGGGAATGGAAGTTACATCGCCCGGTTGCTGCCACCTGTTCAGCATGTCTTTATGAAACACCCCTCCGGCCGAGGATGTCAAGGCAGCATAATCCATCATTAAAACTTTGGATCCGAGTGAATAATTGAAGAGAAAACTAAAATCCACATTCTTTATACGGAAAGAATTGAGAAATCCTCCCGTTACTTTTGGTGTGAAATTTCCGGCCGGTTTACGTCCGAGGTCCCTGAATACCTTGTAAGAACCATCTGCCAGGCGGACCGATTTGTAGCTGGTTTCGTTAAAGTTCTCCGTGGTTACCCGTTTACCGGTTTTTTCTCCGGAGGTCTCATCCACCTCATCAATATACCACCGGGATTTCCCGTTTTCGGGGTTTACACCGGCATATTCTGCAATATAAAATTCGGTTGTGCTTTGTCCCACTTTATAGATTCTGTACCCTGTAACGAACTCATCCTGATTCAATGATCGTATCTTGTTCTTGTTGTGGGCGATGTTGAAATTAGTGGTCCAGTTGAAATCCCGTGTGGTAATGTTTTCAGTAGTCAGTGAAAGCTCAACTCCCTTGTTACTTAACGAGCCGATGTTACGGAGTACCTGGCTGAATCCTATGGATGGCGATAAGGGCACGTTGTAAAACAGATCGTCCGTTACCCGGTTATACAAGTCGACAGAGAGGCAAATGCGGTTTTTGATAAAATTTGCATCTAAGCCGAGATTTAACTGCTTGTTCACTTCCCACTTCAGGAAACGGTTGGGCATACTGGAAATATAAACGCCCGATTGTCCCAGAAACGAATAGCCTGACTTGTAATAGGCCCTGTAATCGTGCGAGCCGATATTGCCGGAAGTCCCGTAGCTGCCTCTGAATTTTAACAATGAGATCCAATTGATGTCTTTCAGGAACGTTTCTTCCGACGCAAGCCATCCGGCGCCAAGGCTCCAAAAGTTACCCCAGCGGGTATCGGGATGAAAATTGGAAGAGCCGTCTCTCCTGATGCTTCCCAAAAGGAAATATCTGTTGAGAAAATTATATTCGGCCCTCGAAAAGAAGCCAACCAAACGTTGTTCCGATGATGTGCCGGGGCCGAGGCCCGGCCTCACAATATCCGAACCGTTTACCAGTTCGTCCATTCCTTCAAAAGCAAAGTTTCTGACCGACGCACTCATGTTCGATGTGCTCCATTCGTTGATTTCCGTACCGGCCATCAGTTTCAGGTTATGTTTATTGTCCCAGTTTTTATTGTAGGTGAGGATTCCGTTGGTGGTCCAGTTGACATATTCGGATGTCGTCACGTCCATGGCGCCGTTGGTAGATGTCGCCGAGCCAATTGTCCTGTTGCGGTAAACCGATGACTTATCGGTGGAGATGTTTCTGGAATAACTTGCCTTGAAGTTCAGGTTCTCAAGAATATCATAATCAAAGTAATAGTTGGTAAAGATATAATTTCCTTTGCTTGTCGATTTATTAAGGTCCAGCGTTCCCAGCGGGTTTACGCCATGAGCGGGCCCTGTCCCGGTAACGTCCGGGCGACGGGAGTTCATCAGATCCGACGGGCCGTTCCCAAAGTCAAGAATGGGATTGCCATCCTCGCCGTAAACCAACTTGCCTGCCGGATCCCTTTTGTATAGGGGGTATAACCCCGGCGTGAGCCGTGCGTACGTCGTGAAATCTGCATATCCGTTGTCGATGCCGGTTGTCCGGGAGTTGGAAGAACTGACGCTGATATTTGTCCCTACCGAGACCTTGTTATTGATTTTATACGTAAAGTTCAATCTGGTGGTAAACCTGTCAAAACCGGGGTTCCCGGGTTCAATTCCCCGCTGATTCAAATAACCGGTCGAAAGGTAGTAACTAATCCTCTCGGATGCCCCACTAATGCTGAAAGAATGCTCGTTCCGTGATCCGGTGCCCAGCAGTTTTTTATTGTAATCTTCCCACCACAGCAGTTGCGCATCGGGATGTAGCCTCCCGTCCATTTCCACCGGGTTGTTCATATTAAAGGCATTATATCCCAGCGTGTTAAGAAGCTCGTTTGTGGCGTACTCCTCCGGGGTTTTATAAGACTTGCCTCCTGCCGTAAGTAACCCCCCGTCATCGATTGCTCCGTTCCGCATCGCTTCCCAGGTCAACTCATAATATTCATTCGGTGACACCTGTTCGTAATCGCGGCCGGAGCGGGTGGAATAGCCAAACTGGCCGGTATAGGAGACTACGACCCGGTCGCCTGTCCTTTTTCCCTGCTTTGTGGTGATGAGGATAACCCCGTTTGTCGCCCTCGCCCCATAAAGGGAGATAGCCGCGGCATCTTTCAGGACGGATATGGATTCGATGTCGTCGGGATTCAGGTGTCTCATCGCATCATTCGGAACCCCGTCAATGATGTACAAGGGTTGTATGCTTGCGTTGATGGAAGAGGCTCCCCTGATCACTATCTCCGGCGTGCTTTGTCCTCCTCTCCGGGATTTATTTTCCAGCTGGATGCCCGGCACAAGGCCTTGAAGGCTTGATAACACGTTATTCGATCTGTTTCTGGTTATACTCTCTGCGTTAACGGTAGCCACGGAGCCGGTGTAGGTACGCTTGTCGGTGGTACCGTAAGCTACCACCATCAACTCCGACATGGCTATAGAACTACTTTCCATCGTGATGTTGAGGATATTGCCTTGTACAATTGCTTCTTTTGTGAGGAACCCTATATAGGAAAAACGCAACGTATGGCCTTTGTCCGTTTGAATGCTGTAGTAGCCATCCTCATTGGTAACGGTCCCGTTCGAAGGATTATCTTTTTCAATGATATTTGCTCCTATAAGCGGATCTCCATCTTCATCAACGACTTTTCCGGTCACGGTGACTGTTTGCGCATAAATAGAGTTTATAAAAAGAAAGGATCCCGCCAATAGCAGGAATAACAACCGGCATCGTGCGTATATATCCCGTAAGACGGATAACGACAGGTAAAATTCAGGATAATTAGATTTGTTTTTTTCCATCATAGTATATGTTAATGTTTACAAGCCGACTACAAATTTGATCCGTTACAAACGGCAAATGCCTTGTCGGCGTTTATTGAAAAATTAAACGGATATTTCCGGCTAATGCCGGCTGAAAGAGGAAAAAGTTTGCAGGTAACTGAAACCCGGTGCAGTAGCGGGCAATCGTACGGGCGAAGAAAGAATAAGAGAGTCGATAGCCGGACTGCTGAATCTTATTCGGTGTGGCTTTAATGTATATGCGGGGATATAAAAAAAGAGGCGTGGACGATTGTCGCTATTCCTTATAACAGGCTCCGCAAGGGCCTTCCAGGAGAATAGAACAATGTCCACGCCCTTATTGCTAAGGGCGCTTCCATTCCTGGTCTCCTGATTTGAATTTTGCGGATTCGTTATAAAGACCAAAAAAGCGCTATATTATTTTGTACCGTATTTTACGGTACAAAGGTAACAATTCATTCTAAATTCTGTTATGGTCCCATAGCATTTTATTTTTTAATTTATTTATCGTTTGTTAAATGCCCAAAGTAAATGAGATTTTATGAAGTATCTGTTAAGAAGTGCATTGATAGTTATCAATTTCGCGTTGATAGTTATCAATGTATCCCGTTTTTTGCATATATTTGCGGTAACAATATCCGGAGATATATGGAAACAAAGGAACAAACATCAAAAAACACTCACCACGGGCACGCCGTTAAGCGTTTCCGGCACACGCTGGGGATAAAGCAAGAAGCACTGGCCTCCATGATGGGACTCAGCCAAGCGCTGATTTCTACTTACGAACAGAGAAAAGTCCTCAACGACGATGTAATCGAACGTTTTGCCAAAGCCCTCAACGTGGCTCCCGAACTGATCAAGGAACTGAAGGAAGACCCGGTAACTTTCATCATTGAAAACAATACGTTCGAGAAAGGTTGTATGGCTGGTATTTATTATAATGATGGAGATATCAATAATAACCCCGATCCAGTTGACCGGTTCATCGAATTGTCCAATGAGAAAACTGCCCTGTACGAACGGATGCTCGAGCTGGAGAAAGAGAAAAATGCTCTTTTGGAAACGTTGCTGAAGGACAAAAAATAAGATTCCGACGAAAAAACTTTGTTTTTGTTGATATTGGTTATCACTTCAATTACCGGTACGGAATACACATTTGTTTCATCCATTCGCGAAATATCAGAAAATCGACATTAGAATTTAACATTGTTATTACGAGGAATGTTTTAAAACTTTTGTTTAATTTCGCGGCGATTCATATTGCATAAAAAATTATACGAACTTTGCTATGGAGAAAAGAATCGAGGAACTCGACTACTTAAAATGTGTGTTCATTATTTTAATGATCATATTTCATTTGGTCTATATTGGAGATAAATATCCTTATGTGAAATCTGTGGTTTACACTTTTCATATGCCCGGTTTCCTTATTATATCAGGCTATCTGCTGAATACGAAAAAAAGACTTCTTCATTCTTGCAAATGATGATATGGATTTTTATACCTTATATGGTTATGGAATCCGGCTATACTTTTATGGCATTTATTTTACCGATAAGAGAACATATTACGGAACTTACCCCTTGGATTTTCATCAAAAAGATTTTTATTGCTCCCTTGGGCCCTTATTGGTACCTTCACACATTAATACTATGTAGTGTTGTATGGTATTTTCTCGATAAGTTGGTTTTTTGTAAGCCAATCGAACGTTTCATCCTTTTGGGCCTTTCTTTTTTAGCTTTGTCCTATGCCAGATTAATGTCATTCAATAACGCTATTTTTTTCATGGCCGGGGCTATTGTCCGACAAAGCAACATACCATTTATCTCCATATTTCAACCGTCTAAGTTGTCCCTGTTACCTCTTATTTTATTGTGTGCTTTCCCCGATAATTTAAACAGGGGCACATTGGCCGGGATAATAATTACTTATTTATCAATCAGTTTTCTTCTGTCTTTATATCCCTATTTACCTGCTTTACTCAAATCTGCAAGTAGTTTTATCGGACGTAATACGCTTATTTTACTTTTATTTTCTCCAATCTTCACATTGCTATCTAAACCGTTTGTTCCGATATTCTCGTTCGATCCATCAGGGATACTCTTTACTGTTGTTGCGGTTACTTTTACTCTTTTCGGTAGTTTCGGTATTGCCTGGATAATGGATAAATTGAATATTACAAAATTCTTTTTAGGCAAAGAAAAGGCGTTGAGGTAATCTCGTTATATGCGGATAAACCGTTGATATAGCTGATGGATTTTTATATTACACAATTCCTGAAAATACAAGTCATCGTAATCAGAAATATTTCACAATCGAAGACAACCTGCCCAATGAGTAAAAGTGCCAGGGCAATTTCTTGGAATAAAATCTTTAAATATCACAACAAAAATCACAGGATGTGCGTTTAGTTGGAACGGTTGCAAATCGATGATTAAACTTCCGACAAACATGGAATAATGATTCAACGGGTGAGACACCCGATTTAAACAAAACAACGGTTGTCTTTCATATTAAACATGGATGCATATGAGGTATCTTGAATTCTCCCCCTCCCCCGGATTTGATTTACTGGTATCCCGGTTAGTTTTCATGGAGAATTCCGGGACATTGAACTTCCGGACGGTTCCTAGAAATTATCCTGCAGTGATAATCACTGCACCCGACAGTGGTGCATGGCAAATAGAAATCGGGCATAGCAGGCATCAGCTACACAACGGAAATGTATATTTTGCAGGCTTGGGTTTCACACCCTCCAAAATGTCCTTCAACGGAAAGTTGAAAATATGGGTGGCGATATTGAAACCACAGGCTGCCCAAATAATTTTTGGAGATAATGCCGGGGCTTTCGTCAATGAAATTTCTTGTGTGAGTGATATTCATGCGCCGTTGCGACTTTTGAGCGAGCAGCTTTGGGAAAACCGGGAAAACCGGAATAACCCAGAGAACTCGGTTCAGCTGATTGAAAGATACTTCGTTCGCTTTTTGGAAAGGCAAAATATTAAGCCGGCCATACTGAGGGCGCTCGACAAAATCCATACTACGAAAGGAAAAGTCAGCGTGAGGGAATTGGCAGATGCCGCCTTCACCTGCAACCGACATCTGCTGCGCCAATTTATCGGGCAGGTAGGAGTTAATCCTAAAAAATACAGCGCCATGGTCCGTTTTTCGAAATTGATGAATGAATGGATGCTGAATCCTGCCTCGGATGTGGGCAACCTGGCATTTGACTATGGATTTTACGACCTTTCCCATTTGAACAAAGAGGCCGTCCGGTTTTTAGGTGTTCCTTTGCATGAAATAAAAGAGCAGAACAATTCTCTGAATCAAAACTTAGTCTGAACGGGCGCATCGTTTTCTGCCGCATCAATCATTTAAGGTGAAGTCTTTTCATCCAGGCGGTTCCTTTTTTCTTTACTCGTGCGCACCTCCTTGTTATCATTGGTATCATGGACAGGTACTTGTCCCAATATTCTGGACGATATGTTCCAGATATAGTTCCGCTTGTTCGAATCTTGATGTTCTAAAATATGAAAAACAGGAAGTTCGATCTTTTTTAACCTAATCTACTTTTAACCAGAGCCAAAAGCGTGAGAAATATCGACAAATTGACAAAATGTCCGTTTTTTACTTTACTATTCTTTAGGGCGAGGCTATTTTTGCACCATTTAAAACAACAAATTTTATGAAAAAGTTTACATTTTTATCCATTATGGGCTGCATCATGCTCATATTTCCCGCTTGCTCGTCGGACGAGGGAGAACCCGCTTCCGAGTCGCTTGTCACTCACAATAGGATTGTGCTTGGCAATCAGAACCATGTGCAGATTGGAAGTTTTGTCAACCTTTACAGTGGCAAAATTTACACCATCCGCGAAGCTTTTGAAAATCAGGGACAAATCGACCTCGTGTTTTTCCACGACGACCCGAGCAACGCACCCTGCCTGGTTTCTCCATCAGCCGTGGCACAATACACGACGATAGATAATAAAATACAAACAGACCTTCAGCATGGCCTTGCCAAATGGGAGCTGTTGACGACCATGGAAATCGGGGTAACCGATATAACCGCCGGCCAGTTTGAAGGCGTCAAGAGCTATCCCGAGTTGAAGACATTGATTGACAAGGATAATCACGTAACGGTAAAAGGAGAGTATCAGATCTCGGCTGGCAAGGTGTACAAATTCAAAACAGGCAATGAAAAATGGGGACTGATAAGCATCATCGCTCTTGACGGGAATGCCAAGACGAGCGGCACGGTTGCAATGGATGTCAAGATACAGAAATAATGACCAGACGCAACAATCGGTATTGGCAATGTTTATTCGGTGTATTACAAATTCGGAGCAAACCATTATCCAAATGAGAGAATTTTAACATTTTAAAAAATTTAACATTTTAAAAAATTAAAGCAAATGAAAGTATTCAAATTTTTCGGTATTGCCGCCGTTCTTGTCATCCTTTCAATGAATCCAGGGTGCATAGGGGATGAAGGACCGATGGGAATTCAGGGCGAGCAAGGACTACCCGGGATAGACGGCGTCATGTTCCATTCGGGTGATGTGCCTCCAACAGCCGCGATTGGCCGTGACGGAGACATGTATGTCGATAAGCTTGCCGCTACGCTTTACGGCCCCAAACTATCCGGCAACTGGGGAGCGGGCGTACCGTTGAAGGGCGTCGCCGGAACCGCCGGATCCCAAGGTCCACAAGGTCCACAAGGTCCACAAGGTCCACAAGGTCCACAAGGGAATACAGGACCACAGGGTGTTGCCGGGAAGCAAGGTCCCGCAGGTGTGCCGGGCAGTAAGATATTGTCGGGTAACGGAACTCCCCAGCAGTCGTTGGGAGCGACAGGAGATTATTATCTGGACAAGACGAACGGATTGCTTTACGGACCCAAAATGACCTCAAGCTGGGGAACACCTTTTAACCTGAAAGGGCCCAAGGGTGATAAAGGCGACAAAGGCGATCAAGGAGTTAAAGGTGACAAGGGTGACAAGGGTGATAAAGGCGATCCCGGCACGGCAAACGTAATTTATAGTGACTGGATGCGTATTTCCACCGTTGATTATCTGCTCTACTATTCTCTCAATGTTCCGGAAATCACACAGCAAATTATTGATAGAGGTGTTGTGATTGTTTATCAAAAAGTAACTTACCAAAATAACAATGAATATATCATCCAATTGAGTCATGAGACGGAGCCATATTCCTTTATGGCAAGACTTTCAACAATTGAATTTCAAAGTTATTACCGGAGCGGTAACGCCGTTGGTCCACCTTCCCTTGGTAATTTGGTATTCCGCTACGTTATCATTCCGGGTGGTGTGCCATCAACCAGGAGCAGTGTAGATTTCAGCAATTACGAGGATGTGAGGCGGGCATTCGGAATCATAGATTGATGCGTAATGCATCAAGAGTGTTGAACTTGTAAAACATCCAATCCCTATGAAGTTTTTTTGGACAATTTCGATTCTCTTTTCATTCAGTCATCTGCTCCTCGAAGCGCAAGACTTGAGCGGCATCAAGGACCGGAAACCCGTGCAGTTTTCAGGGAGCACCGAATTGCGCGGTATTTTCTACAACGCTTCAGGCATTCCCAACCGCAGGACACCTTTCACCTGGATGTTTTCGGGCAGCCCCACGTTGAGTTTGTACGGTTGGGATATCCCTTTCAGTTTTATCCTGAGCAAAGATGATCGTTCGTTTCGCCAGCCGTTCAACCAGTTCGGCATGAGCCCTACCTACAAATGGCTGACGCTGCATGGAGGCTATCGCAACGTGAGTTTCTCGCCCTACACCTTGAGCGGCCACACCATGCTGGGCGGCGGAGTGGAGGCAAACCCCGGCAAATGGCGATTGGGATTTATGTATGGCAGGCTCAACAGGGCAACGGTGATCGATACCACGAGAATGGCGCTTTCACCGTTCTCGTTCAGCAGAACCGGCTGGGCGGCGAAAGTGGGGTATGGAACAAACAGAAATTTTCTTGACCTGCATGTGCTTCGTGCGAAAGACAACCCCAAGACGGAACCCCACAACAGTGCGCTGCTTGCCGAAGAATACAGGACGCTTCCCGCAGCCAACACAGTGGTAGGGTACGGCGCGCGCATCACGCTGCTGAAAAAAATCATCCTCGAAGCCGATGGAGCCGTCAGCCTGTACACTTACGGTGCGCCAGTCAAGGTAGTATATTAATCGTCCCTTTGGCAAGGATTAGGCAAGTGTTCTTTGAAAGTGACCTATCATCACCGGCTTATCTGTTCA
>MKTD01000056.1 GCA_001898165.1 Bacteroidia bacterium 43-41 | reverse complement strand
TATTAAAAAACATATCATCATTCGCGAGCAGGAAATGTTCGGACAGGCCGGGAATTTTATAGATGAAGTACTCGATAACACTTGAATTGAAACACGGTAAAGCCTCTTCCGGAAGTATTTCTGTATGATCAACGATACGGATCCTGGGGTGGTCCCGTTGCAGCCACGCAGGGCATTGATCGTCGGTAACGATATAGATCCGCCTGATCCAGGGAACATATTTCTCAACAGACCTTAATGAGTATTTCAATTCACCGTTATTGACATACCGCCCTTTGTTGTTGCCCTCCGAACAATCGGTCACTTTACCTGTAAATTGCCTCTTTTTCTCTAACCACTTAGGATCATCTCCATCCACCCATAGATACACCAAATCTATATCAAATGGCTGCATAACATTATTCATAATCTTAAATATATCGATACCCCGGAATTTGTTCAGGTAAAAAGACCTTATGAAAATATGAAGGGTAACGCTGACATTTTATATTTACCGATAAGATATCCTCGCTCTGATACACTATAAAACCAGATTCTGATTAAATTAACGTGAGTCCGATATAATTCAGCATAAAACGGTTAGGCCTATTTCGATGCTTTTTCTGAATGACGCTAACTTTTTTAAGTATTTCTTATATCGAATTCACGTTATTTTAGTATTGAGTGGCAATTAGTTAGAATGGAGGATATCCGGGATTCTGCACCAGATTGTTATTGGTCTCCCAAGCTGATTCCGGTATTGGGAATAGCAAACGATAAGAGTCTGAAGTAGTTGGACGAAGATAACCCGGCTTCAAAAATGTTCCGAAGCGGATCATATCTTGACGATTACTACTTTCCCACGCCAGTTCCAGCCTGCGTTCCTTGTACAGATCGCTGAGGGTTGTAGATGTGTAGTTATGTGAAGCATCTCCGAATCCCCGTTGGCGAATAATATTTATCAATCGTGTTGCTTCCCCGTTGTTCTGTCCCAAACGTAACAATGCCTCCGCTTTCATCAGATATACGTCAGCAAGCCGGAAGACTGCAAAATCATTTTCCTGGTCAGAGTTGGCTAATCCCTTTTCGAATACCCATTTGTTCACACGTGCACCTTCTTCTTGGTTTACCTCTCCCCACATACCTTCTCTGATGGTACCCGGGATGATATTGAAATCTATTGTATGAATCAGGGCACGTCCGTGACCGGTTATCAGTACCTTGCCCGTTGCCGGGTCAATCATCGGTCCCATCAGGAAGGAACCCTCTTTTCGCAGATCCTCATCATCAAATTGCTTAACATAGTCGGGTTGTGCGCTTACACCATTCCATGTTCCGACATTTATACCCAGTGCAATCGGATCCAAATAGTGGAGCGTGCGTTTATGCAAATGGTTACCCCCATCTGCCTTTCCAAAAACAATAGGAAGAATAATCTCTTTGGATACCTGATTATTTACTTCGAAGTTGACTTTCCAGTTGGGTTCAATAATATAATCGAGCGACATAACCTTGTCTGCCGCATCAATAACTCCTTGCCAGTTGGGGGTACCTGTCCATACATCCGCATTCAGGTACATCTTGGCCAGCAGAGTATATGCGGCACCTTGCGTAAACTTCCCATAGCTCTCACCAGTTACGTCGTCGCGCAGCACACCTTTAATTTCATTTAGTTCAGCAATTACAAAGTCGTAGAGCTGCTTACGTGTGGACATTTTAGGCAATTCAGTACTTTTATAATCGGCTACCAGAGGAGCATTACCAAAATAGTCGAGCAGTATATAATACCAGAAAGCACGGATACCCCGTATTTCGGCCAGCGTCCGTTCCTTAAGTGCTGTATCCATCTCTGAATTTTCTATGGTGGCATATACCTGGTTACAGGTGGTTATGCCTGACATACAGGCGTTCCACGAGCCTGTTATCAATCCGTTACGAGCTTCCCAGGTATGTAGCTTCAGATCCATGTGCACACCGCCATCCCACCAATCGCCTCCCACGCGCGTTGGGGTAATAGCCATGTCTCCGGTCTGCTCCGAAAGAAGGAAGATATCTCCGGGCCACAGGCTCTTCAATGTCTTATATATTGGGGCAACTATTGCATTGATTTCGGCCGGTCTTTTCCCGAACTGGTCTGCCGGGATGGTGTCATACACTGTTTCATCCAGGTTGGTACAGGAGAATATTCCTCCAATCAAAATCAATACAACCAATCTTATTGTTGTTTTATATATCTTTTTCATATCTGTCTGTTTTTAAGTTAAAAAGTTAAATTGATTCCTACAGAAAATGTTCGCGCCTTGGGATAGTATTCACGGTCTTCCACACCCGGTGCCAAACCATTGTTTCTGTTTTCATCTACTTCAGGATCCAACCCTTTATAACCGGTAATGACAAATAGGTTCTGGCCGGTTGCATATACCCGGGCCTGCTCCAACCAATTAATGCCTTTCGTCTTAAAGGTATATCCTATAGCCACATTATCGAGACGTATGTGAGAAGCATCCTCCACGTATAGCGATGAATATTCGGGTACTACTTTCAATTGATGTACCAGCGGATCGTCCAGCGCATTGGCTCCAATCAGGTAACCCGGATGTCCGTACGTCATTCGTCCCATATTCAATACATCATTACCTAATGTGCCACGGAAGAAAAACGATAAATCCCAGGCCTTATAAGTAAACTGATTGTTCCAGCCGAATGTCAGATCCGGCTGTGAAGAGCCGATGTACGTGTAATCTTCGGCCGTTACCGAATTCACTTCCTGTCCGTCTTTATTACGAAAGACATATTTCCCATCCTCATCAATACGAACGAATTCAGGCCCATAAAACTGTCCGACAGGGTAACCTTCTTCAATTACGTGAGTGGTACGGCCCGAACCTCCACGCACCCATGCGTCGCCCACCATAATTCGGCTGGTGGTATATACATCATTCGACAGGCTGGTTATTTCATTCTTATTGTGTGCCAGTGTGATGGAAGTATTCCAGTTGAATTTTGGGGTACGGATAGCATTAAAATTCAGAGTCAGTTCCACTCCGGTGTTTTTCATATCGCCTACGTTGGCCATCATATCCGGATACAGATATGGCGGAGTGGGAACGCGATAGGTATATAACATGTCTCTGGTACGCTTATCATACCATTCAACAGTGCCACTCACCCGTCCGTGAAAAAGATAAAAATCAAGTCCGACATTAAACATGCCCGTCTCTTCCCATTTTAGATCGGGGTTGGCATTCTGGCTGATTTTATATGCTGTAAGCCAAGCCCCGTTGTCATAATAGGTGCCGCTGGTACCGTAAAGCTGTAATGTCTTATATGGATCAAGTCCAGACTGGTTTCCGGTTATTCCGTAACCTACACGGAGTTTCAAATCATCGATCCAGTTCACATCTTTCAAAAACGCCTCTTCCGACATGCTCCAGGCAGCCGATACTGAAGGGAAGGTACCCCATTTGTGGTTTGCTCCAAACTTGGAGGAGCCATCCCTGCGTAATGTTGCTGTGATCATATAGCGTGAGTTGTAGCTGTAATGGGCACGGCCGAAAAAGGAGATCAGGCGGCTCATATTCCTTGCCGATCCAACGTCGTTGGGACGCAGACCCTGTCCCGACTCCAGATTGTTCGCTCCCATCAGGTCTGTTGTAAAGTTGCGGTTAGCGGCCTTCATATAGGAGTATTCATTTTCCTCCCACGAATATCCGGCAATAACATTTAGCTGATGTTGTTGAGCAGAACCAAAGGAAGAGGTATAATCCAGCACCCATTCCATCAGGTCTTTATCCCAAATCATGTTCTCGCGCTGTGCATAACCGCCATCGTTTCGTCCTGCTTGTGTTTCTGAGTGATCATACAGGCTTCTCTCTTCAGTCTTACGTTCTTTATACAACATCGCCTTGGCATCCAGTCCTTCCATAATATTAAAAAGGATATCACCCGAGCCATAGTAGTGTACATCTTTTCTTAAATCTTCATTGTGAGTCTGGTTACGCACCGGATTGCCCTGATCATACTCCCGGGTGTCGAACCATTCACCACCCGGTAATTTCACAGGATAGACGGGCAGCATATTATAGGCTAGCACAAAATTATACTTGTCCGCCTCGTTCCATTCACCGATGGTTGCCGATCCGGTAAGTCCAATACGTAAGCGATCATTGATAGCCCGCTGTTGCAATTGAAAACGAAAATTATAACGTTCCAGGTCGTTGTCATTTACCACCCCTTCCCTGTCCATATAATTAAATGAGGCCCGGTAGTTGTTGTTTGAACCGCCTCCTGAGAGGGAGAGATTATGGTTTTGTGATATTCCTGTCCGGGTAATTTCGTCAAACCAATCGGTATTTGCTCCGTACTTATCATATACCGAAGCATCTTTACCCGTCTCTTTTGCATAGTTACGCCATTCGTCGGCAGTTAACAGATCGGGTTTGTTTGCCAGCGTAGAGATTGCCACATATCCATCGTAAGATATCCTCGGTTTCAGTCCCGATCCTTTTTTAGTAGTAATCAGTATTACACCTCCTGCCGAACGTGAACCGTAGATAGCGGCAGAGGAGGCATCTTTCAATACGGAGATCGATTCAATATCCTGAGGCGCCACTGTCTGTAAATCTCCACCCGGTACTCCGTCAATCACAATAAAAGGGCCCTGATCGTTTTGCAATGTGGAAACACCCCTCAAGCGAATGC
>MKTD01000055.1 GCA_001898165.1 Bacteroidia bacterium 43-41 | reverse complement strand
TAAGTAAAGACCCTTCAATTACTACTTACACACTTATTGGGATAGTGTCTTTTTCAATGCGTAAATCGGGGTACTATTCATATATACACTCGGAATCGGATTTACGTGCATCCCGAAGAACAGAAATCAATTAATTATTATTTTACATAGCCTTAACTTATCAGATGAGGAAAGAATAAATTCACTCACTAATGCAACTTTTTTTCTCAAAGATGTAAAAAATCTTTGTAAAGGGGCATCGTATTGTAACGATCTTCCGAATCTTCGATTGATTTATATTGTATCTGTTCGATTGATTTATGTGTAATCCCGTTAAAATCTGTTCCTTTTGGAATGTATTGCCTGATAAAGCCTGTTTGTGTTTTCATTTAAACCTCTTTCTCACGAACAATAAGGGTGTGTAAAATATAATTCCGCATTCAAGCTTTCCGCAATTTTTTTGTGTGCAGCAACTCATCTCCATTATCGGAAGTTATGGAATGTACTTTATCTTTATAGGCCAGCAATGAAAGGAAGACCGTTTGTGGTAATGCTTCGGCCTTGCGTCCTTCATCGAGTTTATGGATAATGGCCATTTTTGTTTTACGCTCACAGATGGTTACAATAGCATCTCGTTTATTCTTACCTATGATGGTATCTATCTCCCGATCACGCACACGCTCTTTGCGGTTTATTACTTCGGGATGAAGTCTTAGAAAAGGCAATTGAAATAATTCAACAATAAAATTCTAGTTAGACACCCTCCATTGGTCGTTTTAGCAACACATGGATTATCTAAATGGCTCTGTCTTCAATAAATGTTATCTGATAAGGAGCTGTCTTTTCACCTTTGAAATTTTCAATTGTATTGTCCCAAATATGGGCATGTGAATCATTTATTTTAGTTACCAGTTCAAGTAATTCTTTATGGAAACACTGATTTTATAGTTGGTCACTCTGGGAAGGATTAATTTCGTTCAGTTAGGGAGGTATGTGTGACCGAAAATTAGAAATACAGTAAAAATGAAAATGCAAAGACAGGGCTTTCAATCATTTTTGAAATGTTTCCGGATCATGCTGTAACCACATACGAGAGGAACTTGGAGATTAGATTAAAATGGTATACTTTTGGAGTGAAATAAACAGGTGTTTTCTATATAGTTTGTAGTATACCAGAAAATTTTATATCCTATGGTTTAATAGTTATACTAACTAACATCGAAAATAAACTAAATGAAGAATGCCCTAAATATAACGAACTAATTGAGTTAAAAGAAAGATTAAGTAATCAATATAAATATTTGATTAAAGGCTCTTTAATAATTAAAATAATAGAAAACAATAAAGAGATGAATGTATTATGTCTAAACATATAAAGCTAATTATTGTTTCTTTCTTTATAGGTTGTGTACTTTTAGTATCATGCGACCAGTCTGGTTTAAAAGTTTCCTCCAGTCTCTGCGAGGAATATTTCATTAGGCCATGCGAGTTTATCTGCGACTATCCGTACAATGACACTACAAAATGGGTGATTACATGTCGTGTTTGGGGATTATTGAAATATTATCATCCGAATGTAACGTCCGGTAAGGTCGATTGGGATAAAATTTTAATGGATGGAATGGAAGGCATAGAGCATGCTTCTACGCCTGAAATGGTGAATAAAGAACTTAAAAGGATGTTGGATGCAGCAGGAAAATATCACCACAAAAAGACAAATGGTTTTAATGACTCTTTAAAAATGAATGTAAACCTGTGCTGGTTGGATAAGTCTTTTTTAGATGATGCACTGTGCAGTGAATTAAGAAAAATAGCTTCTACGCCGGTAGAGCAGCCGTCTTACTATAGTGTACGTTTCGAACAGGCATTGCTGCAAAATGAAAAAAGATATGATTTTGAGGTAGCAGCTTCACTACATTCAATGAAATATCGCCTATTATCCCTTTTCAGGTATTGGAACGTGATCTATTACTTTTTTCCTCATAAGTATCTAATGGATCAATCGTGGGACAAAACATTGATGGAGTCTATTTTTCCGTTTATCGAGGCTACAGATGAACAATCTTATCAGATCGCCTTTTTTAAACTGGCAGTGGCATTGAATGATGGCCATGCCTACATCACGATGGGCAATTATTTCTCTTCCGGAAGTCAGGATATTCTTGAAATCATGAATGGAAAAACCATTGTCAGGGTTGGTGCAGGAGGGTTACAGTCAGGAGATATAATTACTCATATCGGTCGACGAGATATCCAAAGCATCAGGGATAGTCTTTCTGCTCTGATCCCATCCTCTACACCACTGAACAGAGAATATCGGATCAATGGGTATGTGGCTGAAATGATATCCTTACCGGGTATAGGTGTGACCATTACGAGAGATGCAAGGGAAATTCGCTTATACCTGGCTCCTATTACTTTTGAAAAGAAGGTTTTATCTCCATACCGATGGCTTTCCGAAAAAATTGGTTATGTCGATTTTTCCACATTGGCAAAAGAAAAAATAGATTCGATATTCCAGTATTTTTTAGATGCGGAGGGTATTATCTTTGATTTAAGGAAAGGTGTGGACAATACCTACGATGCAGGGTATTTTTCCCGTTATCTGTCTGAATCGAATACTCCTTACTATTTATGCCCCATGGTTTTACCAGATTTGGAACATCCCGGCGCTTTTTGCTGGAAAGAAATAATAATGTCTAATCCGGATGTCTCGGAATATCCCCGTTTTCAGGGAAAACTTGTTTATCTGATTAATGAATCTTCTCAGAGTGCATTAGAAACAATAGCTTGGGAAGGGCGAACTAACTTTCATGCAATATTGATCGGTCGTCCGACGTCAGGTGCTTTGGGGCGGGTTACATGGATACCACTTCCGGGAAACAACAGAACAATAGCAGCTTTTTCCGGCTTTGCTCTTTTTTCTCTTGACAAGTCTGAATTGCAACGAAAAGGTATTGTTCCTGATATAGAAGTTTATCCTACTATGGAATCCATTAAAGCCGGAAAAGATGAAATTCTGGAGGCAGCGATCAAATATTTAAATAATCATTATTATTGACGGACGTGGCAGGTAACATATATTGTTTCAAGTTAAAACCAGTTTCAAAACTTAATTAAATTTGTATTAATGAAAATCTATAACTTATTCATAGATAACGAAAAAAAATATTTATATTTTATTTACGGCTGCTTCCTTCTTGTTTTCTCTCATAGCGATTAGCAAATGCATTTCTTACTCCAAAAAGAAACATTATAAATAGACAGAGTTCTGAAATTATCTTTAATAATTACAATGAACAAAATATTCAAAATTTAGAAGTGTTGCTTAGAAAGTATTGTGTAAGATGTATAACCGCCATTGGTTGTTTTGGCAATACATGGATTACCTAAATAAAATCTTGATTCCCGGCTTTTTCCCCAGAAGTAGCGCACAGCGGAATCGAACCGCTATCCATTGCCTGAGAAACAATTTTCCTAACCGTTAGAAGAGTGCGCCTTCTCGAATGATAGTACAAAATTACAGAAAAAGTTGTACCGTTGTAGCAAATACGGATATTTTTTTATTTTTTCAGCTGATAATACTTGTCCAGCGCTTCCTTTGCCGCTACAAATGAGCTTTTTCGCGCTGAAAGAACTTCCGCCTCAAGAAGGGGCATCCGTTTTTCTATTTCCGCATTTTGGTAAAAGTTGTTCAGCAAACGTTCGTTGATGGTTTCGTACATCCAGTATTTCGACTGCTTATTCCGGCGGACATCAAAATAACCGTTCTTTTTCACAAACTCAATGTAGCGGTGGATCATGTCCCAGACTTCATCAATCCCTAATCCGTAATACCCGGAATAAGTCAGCACCTCGGGCGTCCATCCCGATTCCGGAACCGGGTAGAGATGCAACGCATTCCGCAGTTGCCGTTGTGCCATCTTTGCCTTTTCAATATTGTCTCCATCCGCTTTATTGATCACAATCCCGTCTGCCATTTCCATAATCCCCCGTTTTATCCCTTGCAGCTCATCGCCCGTGCCGGACAGTTGGATCAACAGAAAAAAATCGACCATCGAGTGAACGGCCGTTTCCGACTGCCCCACCCCCACGGTCTCCACAAAAATATAATCAAATCCCGCTGCTTCACACAAGATAATGGTTTCGCGCGTTTTACGGGCTACGCCTCCTAATGATCCTTCCGAAGGGGAAGGGCGGATAAAAGCATTTTCCTGTACCGACAGCTTCTCCATCCGGGTTTTATCGCCGAGAATGCTCCCCTTGGTCCGCTCGCTCGACGGATCTATAGCCAATACGGCCAACTTATGGCCTTGCTCAACCAAATACATTCCAAATGCATCTATTGAAGTGCTTTTTCCGGCACCGGGAACTCCCGTAATCCCTACGCGGATGGAGTTTCCGGAATAAGGCAGGCACTTTTCGATAATGGCCTGAGCCATCACCTGATGTTCAGGCTTGGAACTTTCCACCAACGTTACGGCCTGACTCAACACCGTGATATTTCCGGCCAAAATTCCTTCGGTAAATTCATTCACCGAATATTCTTTCCGGTGCTGTTTCTTACGAAGGTGTATATACGGGTTTATGCTTGGAGGTTGGGCTACCCCCTTGTTAACATTCAGGCCCAGATATTTAGGGTCGTTTTCCGGATGATGCATAGTCAAATCATCATTTCCTTGGAGTAACATTTCCTTTTATCGACAGCACATATACCGTATCAGGGACATTGGTGTAAACGGTTATTGTCTTGTTAAACGTACCGGGACGTGCAGTGGTTGAATACTTGACGTCAATCTTACCGCTTTTCCCGGGCAATACCGGTTCTTTCGTATAACTCGGGGTAGTACATCCGCAAGATGCGGAAACACGCTGTATAATTAACGGGCTTTTTCCCGCATTGGTAAACTCGAACTGGGTAGAAACGGCTCCGATCTCTTCTTTGATGGTTCCGAAATCGTGAACGTTTTTCTTGAATTGCGCTTCCGGGACGGATTGCGAAAATGCAACTCCGCTCAATACGATACTGAACAACAGTATAAAGCTTAATTTTTTCATTTTATCTTTGTTTTAATTCGATACATCAGTTTTTTTCGACACAAAAATAACTAATTCGTTTAAAAAACGTCCTGCATTTAACGTTATTTATTACCGTCACCTCACATTCACCCTTATTCCTGCCGTGTGTGAGGTGAATTCCGGAGCATACATACACTGGATGGTAGTAATCCCGTTGGAATAATCACCCGTCCGGGCAACGAAAACACCGTATTCAAAAACATACGTTCCGCGTGGCAACACATCGAAATAGAAATTGGACGAGGCATCTTTCGATGTCTGATAATAGAGAACTCCTCCTTGCCACTTCACGCCCGAAAGCTGTTCAGCAGGTTCGAAAGCGGCAGCACGCATATCTTTCAGATGTACAAACTCCAAATCGCGGTCGGTACGGACGGTCAGGCGGACGATAACTTTATCACCCACCTTCAACGGATCGTTCCCGGTAACGGGGATGAGTTTTGTTCCCGAAGCATCGGTCTTTTCCAGGAAAAGCAACTTTTCCACATCGAGCGAAGCATCGGTCTTTGTAATTTTATCCAGATCTTCGTAATACTGCCGGTAAAGCGCACCCCACGCCGGGGCATTACCCGAATTTTCGATTTTCACTCGTCCCATTTGAGGAACAATTTCAGTGTTGTACCACGTTTCTTTTATGTATTCCGTGCCCTCAATAGCCTTACCGGCAACGGTGACCTTAGTTTTATTTTCCGATGAAAACCAATCCGTCCCCGTGCTCAATAGCGCGTAAACGGCATCCATTGTGGCATGGGCAGACTCCCACCTCTGCGTTTGCTTTTGTTTTAGCAGCCAGCGTTTCATCTGGTCCATTTCACCGGCTTTTGCACCACCCCGCCGGAAAGCATCCATGATAAACGTGTGCACCGATACGGCCGATTGCGACATAAACACGTGCGCGCGGTTGTTTGCCCAGAACATTCCCATCTCTTCGGAAATGGTGGCGTGCTCCCGATAAGATTTCAGCATATCCTGCACGATGTTCTGCTTGTTGTTTTTCTGCATCAGGACCGCAATAAGCGAACGTTCGTACAAACCGGATTGCGTCCAGTTTTTCTCTATAACCGAGGTATAAAAACCGATCATTTCCTGCAATTCCTTGCTTATCGGGTATTGGCCATACGATGAACGGACATAAAGATATTCCAAATCATAAACCGGAATGGTCTTGAGGTTCCGCCAATTCCTGTTTTGTTTTTTCAGGTTTTTGAAACCCTCCAGCACCTCTTCATCAAGATAAGCAATGGCTTTTGCCTGCATCGAAAGAATATCATCGGAGAATTCCACTGCTTCCAACTCCTTCAACCGATTGAACCCGTAAAGGATGTATTGCGTGATGCTTCGGCTCGGATAAAACCCTTTAAACCAAGACCAACCGCCTTGTGTTGCTTGCAACTCCTTGAGCTTATCAATGGCTTGGCGTGTAAGGTTTTGGTTGCGGTTTAAATCGAACAAGAGCGCGAGTTTTTGTTTTTGCTCCGATTCGTTTTTTGCTTCCAGCACCCAGGGCGTCTCTTCCAGCAGCACGTTTTTGAGCTCCTGATTCTTTTCGAGGTTCGATAAGAGCGTTTCCGAATCCCCACCCTGTTTCTTCCATGCTTCAATCATGGCTGACACTTTTGGATAAGTTTTCGAAATATGCATCCCTAGCGTATTGGCATAATACGATGCAAACCACGAAACGGCGTTATCGCTTTCGGGAGCACTCAACACGGGAAGAGCCTGCACGGCATACCACGCCGGATTGGATGTGAATTCCAACGTCAGGCGATAATCTTCGGCGGTGGCGGATGTCTTGTTCACCAGCCTCTCCATCGTAAACTCTTTGGTCTGTGTTCCGTTCACATCCATCCGCATACTCTCGGTGACGAGCATCCGGTTGGGCAGCACCGCCAAAACATGTTGTTCGCCGTCGCTGAACGAGGCGCTTTGCGCAACAACCCGCACCCCGACAGCATCGATACCGTCCGGTACATCAAATATCCACGACGCATCGGAAGAGGCGTTTGGTGCGATGAAAAACGGTTGTTGCTGCGATGCGCCCGACGGAATTGTTTCATCGGTAAGCGGATTGAACAGGATGATGCGGGCTGTTCCGCTAATTACCGTATCGGATAAGTTGGAGATTTTTGTCGAAATAGTGACAACATCACCACGACGAAGGAATCGCGGCATATTGGGCGTAACCATCAGTTCTTTTTGCGAAACGGCAAACGCTTCGGCTTGGCCCGTGTTCAGGTTCTTATCGTGCGCCAGTACGCGGAAACGCCAACGGGTATTGCTTTCGGGTACGGTGAATGCAATTTGCGTTTCGCCTTTCTCGTTTGTCCGCAATTGCGGAAAGAAGAACGCTGTTTCGTTGAAATTGCGGCGGATTTGAGGGGCTACAAGACCTCCGTCGGACGGTGGAGACGGCAGATTGGATTCTCTGCGGGTGAATCCGGCTCCCTCTTCTTTTAAAACATCCTCAGCTACAAACTGAGCTGCTTCTTTTTTTGCCAAGGAGGAAGGAGAGGCGGCAAAACTCTCCAGTTGAACTCCGCGAAGCATTCTTCCGTACCGGTAAAACGAAAAATCAAACCAGTTAAACCGGTCAAAAGTGAACGGCTCCACATTCTTTAGCGGTATCGTTATATATCCGTTTATCCACTGTGAGTGGAAAGATTGATCGTTTTGCAAAGAGACAGCCCCCCTGTAATTGTAAAACTGCGGCAAATTCAGCATCCAATTCGGTACGGGATAAATCCGGTCGAGCGAAAAATCGTACATCGATGCCAAAACCTCAGCTATGGCGGGATCCCCTTTGGCGTCTTTTACCGACAACCGCCATTCTTCACCGGCTCCCGGGCGTATTTTATCGCGAAAGACATCCAGTTTCACATCCAATCCGGTTTTCTCTTTTTCGGGAAGTAATGCTGTTGAGCGATGATAAAACTTTTCATCTTTCACGTACGTCAGCATCAGCGTCACACCGGTTTTATATTCTGCTTTATAGGGAATCGAAAACAATCGGTTCTCCTTGTTGATTTTTATCCATTTCCGCTCCAGCAGCGTGTCCTCTCGCCAGAGTTCATACAACACGTTTATATTATCGACAGCGCCGAGAATGATCTCCGCATTTTTGCCGGTTGCAAATACGCCACTTTTAACTACAAACCACTCGTTGGTTTTTACAGGCGGACGTTTATCGGAATAGTCAAACAATATAAAATCCTTTTCGGAGGAGACCTCATTTTCACGATCGTCTTTCGATTGCAACCGGATACGGTATTTTCCCGATGGCAACGCCTTGAGTTCCGATTTTAGTCCCGTCTGCTCCCCGGTTTCGAAACTCCCTTGCAGCACCTGTGTGTTGATGGAATCATTTTCTAAAAGCGAGAAAACCTGATACCTGCCCGATGCTTTTACATCACTCGCGTCCAAGTTTTTGGCTGAAACAACTATCTTTTCCGCAGAAGATTTTTCCAGTTGACCGGGCATTTCAATGTTCAGCATCATCGAAATATCGCCCACTGTAACGGAATAACTCCCAACCTCTGTCTCCCCGTTCACATCCGTAACTGTGGCTTCCACATCGAACGTATAAACAGAGCGGGAAGAGACGCCTTCATCGGTTTTCTGCGGTGTGAAAACAACGGTGAATTTTCCATTTTCATCGGTTGTCGCAGTGCCTTCGGTAAAATGTTCCGGAGACCCTCCCCATCGCCACCACCACGATTGCCGGCGTGTGATGCGGTAATCCACACCGGCGTTTTGCAGTTTCACACCCGAAAAGTTTTCGACTTTTCCGGTCAGAGTAATCTCCTCGCCGAATTTATAGGTTTTCACTATTTTATCGAACGTAACTTCAAACGTGGGACGTTTGTATTCTTCCACCCGGAAACCGGCATTCCCGTTGTTGGTGGTTATCGTAAAATATCCTGCCAGCAATCCCTGCGGCAATACAAATTCTCCCGAAGCAGAACCAAACTCGTTGGTTTTTAAAGTCTGCCTGGAAACTTCCTGCTGATTAGCGTCCCGCAGAATAAATTCGAGGGATTTATGGGTGGCGATCTGCGACTTATCGTCTTTTGTAACAGAGGCAACCGCTTTGAAAAACACGGTTTGTCCGGGACGGTACAGGCTTCTGTCCGTGAATATATTTACCGTTTCAACGGTTTGTTGTTGACGATCTTCGTATTGATAATACCTCCACGGCATCCGGCTCAATAAGGCACCGTTATCGTTTCCCGCAACGGCCCGATAAAAAACGTCGTTATTGGGAATATTTTTGGTGTAAACCGCCTGCCCTGTTTCATTCACGGGAAGCGTGGCCACAGGAGTAAGCGTTGAATTGAGTTTATAGATATCCACCCGGGCATTCTTCACCGGCTCGCCACTTACCCGGTCCACCACAAAAAATTCGTATTTATCCTTTGCCGGCGAACGGCTGAATACCGCCAAGTCGGAAACGGAAAAATAAAAACCGCCATCGCTCTCATTTTGCGCAGCAGGGTCAGACTCAAATTCGAGTTTGTAGGTACCGAATTCCGAAACGTTTATTGCAAAATCGGCCTGTCCCGATTCGTACGGCTGTTTGGACACAAGAGGAACAGGAGTTTCACGAATCAAGGTTTTCTTCTCGTTTTTTTGCAGGCGGCCGCTGTTGTCACC
Organism: Bacteroidia bacterium 43-41; assembly: GCA_001898165.1. Taxonomy (GTDB): domain Bacteria; phylum Bacteroidota; class Bacteroidia; order Bacteroidales; family Dysgonomonadaceae; genus Petrimonas. The sequence goes on along the minus strand of MKTD01000055.1, from coordinate 51,849 downwards.
GTAAAAGAGAGGAACGGGTGAATCGAGGCGATAGAGTTTGGCCTTTAGTTTCCTGAGGTTTTTATACTCGACGGTAAACTTTTTTTCCGTTTTCGCACCGAAAGTATTGTTCCCCTTTACCTGAAATTGAGGTTGCGTAAGTTGCAAGCATCGATTTTCTAAAATGGATATCCGTTCATATTTAGGAAACGACCGGATGGTCTTTTGCAGTAAATCATACAACTCCTTTGTCTTATCCGGCCCTTCAAGGCTCTCCGCCATCTTATCCACGATTTCCACGCTTACCGGGTCGTCCTTCCATTGCTCCAACAGCTTTTGCAATGCCGGAAAAGCATAGTTATCGTGTGCATTGCGCATCCTTGCCAGATAGTCCGATTTATCGAGTTGCAGGAGAACGGCCGAACTGTTTAAATTCCTTTCAGACAAAGAGACAAGTAGTTTTTTATAGGTCTCCAGCGCCCACAGGTTATATTCTCCGGGTTGCGGATCAAAATTCAGTTTCACAAATTCTCCGATAGGGGCGAACAACGACGATGATGTAATGTTTTTCTTCGCCAGTGAGCGGCTTAAATCCGTATCTTCGCCTATCCGGCTGAAAAATTCGATGGCCCGGAGCGCTAAAAAGTCGTACATGGTGGGATAAAAACGCCGGGAATCCCTGCCGGGGATAATCACCTGTTCAAAAGGCTGGACTTGCGATTTTACGAGTTGATCGTACGGTTCGATGGACGCATTGAGATGCTCAATCACTTTATCGTAGAAGTTATTTTTCGACCATTCTTTCATATCTGCAGGGACAAATCCGCTTATCGCCGTACGCTCATTAATGGTCCATTGGTCTCTCTGGTAATATTGCAGATAGAGCTCACCGAGCATAGAATGCAACACCGATTTTTCTACCGCGTCAGTCGATTTTCCCAACATATCGGTCAGGTTGCAGAAGATCACGGTGTCGTTCTCCGCATCCCGCGCCAAGTCGTATTTACCCTGGTGGACAAGGGCTTTGATGGTTTGAGGAGCATTTTTTTCGGCAATCGACCTCCGTAGAATATTGCCTACTTCTTCCGATGCCGATCCCGGCAACGATTTCTGTTCCAGCTCGGCCACCTTTTTCCAAGCCTGTTCGTAATTCATAGTCTGTTTGGTTTGTGCTTGTAGCGAAAGAAAAGATATCACCGCCGCAGCAATCAATAAAAGTTTTTTCATACGGGTTTGTTGTTAGAATATGTTTTATAATTCAGGTTTCATCACCACTCCGATTTTTTTCTTTCCACTGATTTTTATAGGCAACGGCTGATCGAAACGAACATGTCGTATAAAACCTGTCTCATACACAGCAGGTTGCGAATCAAGAAAATCTTCATCAAAAAAACCGTCATTTTGAATAAATGAGTTGATCGTGAAGTAACCCACGCCAAACGATGTGAGGTTCTGGAAAAAATGGGTACCCTGGCTCGGTTCAATCCGGTAATTTTCCAAACCCGACTCCACGATAATGCGTGCCTGACAAATGTGCGCCCATTTTACCGGAATCCCCAGCCACGGATCGGACGATCCCCACCGGCCGGGACCAATCAGCACATAGTTTTTATCGACTTCTATAAACCGATGATTCACCTTTTCAATTTCTCTTGCTATCGCAGGATTATTGGCGGCGGAAAAATTCTTCGTTTTCACGTAAACCACATCGTAAACATCGGTGGATATCCCGTTTCCAAGGGCATTGTGCGAATAGAGTATCGTCCCGGACCTATCAATGTTTTCCAGGTCTTCGTTCACGACCTCTTTGCTATCGACAATCGGACGGATTTGCAATACGAAAAACTCGGCTTCCTGCTGGGCCTTTATATTCACCGCAAACTCTATTTCCACCGGCCGTCCCATCTCCTGCTGGCCTACCTTCAACACCTTATCCAGCGTTTCCGCAAGCGGGAACGTATCGTGTTTCAACATGTTGGCAAACGAGATAATCTTTCTCCCTCCCTCGTAAAAACCGTCGCGAATAATCTGGTCATTAGGATCATAAGTAGATGAAACGTATCGTAACGGACTGTTAGTATCTGCCTGCTGTATGCGTAGTTTTTGCAAATTAAAACCATCATCAATGGTGAAATCCTTTGACATCGACTCCAGGTCGAGTGCATAAAACTGGGTTTGTGTATCCCTCAAAGCGGTGTCTAGCGAACTTAACTGCAATATGTTTTTGGGATGTAGCGGAGAAAAACGCAACCCCTGGTATCCGTCCATAATATATTTCCCCAAACCCATGGCCATATTCACAATACCATCTTCCGTCTTTTCGTTGCCGATGGGATAATAGTTAATGGAACGGGCAACGCCCGAGACTGCCGGATAGAAGAGATTGCCATACTCACCGCCTACTACCTCCTGCAGCACGATCGCCATCTTTTCCTGATCGATGAGATTTTGAGTAGCGGTCATATATGCTTTGCTGTCTTTATAGAAAACGGATGCATATACCGCCTTGACGGCATTGCTCAACAGGCGGACCATTTCATATTTATCACTCACATAAGGGATCATATAGGTTGAATATATCCCTGCAAAAGGCTGATACTGGGAATCCTCGAGCATACTCGACGAGCGGATGGCAATGGGAGTAGAGATGGCATCAAAAAAGACCAGGAAATCACTGACCAAACGCTTGGGTAGTTTTGCCGTCAGGAAATGTTTCAGGATATCCTCATCGGGACGATGGGAAAGCGCAATATCGTAAAGGTTATTGGCCTCCATGAACTCGTCGAAAATATCGGTACACAACACCACTGTTTTGGGTGTGGTAACCGGGAAATTCTCGTAACTGTTCAGCTCCAAATGCGTTTTTACGATATGTCCGATAAAAGCCAGCCCACGGCCTTTCCCTCCCAACGAGCCTTCGCCTATACGGGCAAAGTTAGAGTATTTATCGAACCGGTCCTTTTCGAATACCGCTACCACACCCGCATTTTTCATCCGCCTGTATTCTACAATAGCCTGATAAATAAGTTCGCGCGCATCGTCCATCTTGGCATAAGCCGACACATCAATTTTTTTCAGCATTTCCGCTACGGGAAACATGGCACGTGTATAGAAAAAACGGGAAAAATGATTCCTCGAAAGATGATAATACAAGGAGTCATCGGGAATCTGGCGGATATTCAACTGCAATTCTTTCAGGTTCTTGATCCTGAAAATTTCCTCCTGAGATTTGGGCGCAATAATGATAAAGTCGCCGAACCCCAGATTATCTTTTACGGCTTTATGAAAATCCTGCGGAAAGGTCTTTGAATTTTTATCGATGAATTTGGCATCCACCCGTGCCGCATATTCTCTGTTTTCAGATTCCGATGACGCGTAAATTATCGGGATGTATTTGTTCTTTTTGCGAATCCACTCACCCAACATCCTCCCCGCGAACTTATCTTTTTTACCTTCACGGTTGAAGCTGATATCCGAAATAACACCCAGCATATTATCGCCGTACTTTTTGTAAAGGCTGACCGCCTCCTCATAATTCCGCGCCAGTAGGATTTTTGGCCTCCCGCGCATACGCATCATACGCAGGTGGTCGTTGAGCGCTTCCTTGGAGAACTCTTTCGACTCGTTGAGTACATATTTATAGAGCAGCGGCAATACCGACGAATAGAAACGGACGGAATCTTCAACCAGCATAATGGTTTGAACACCAACAGTTTCCACATCACTCTCGACGTTCATGCTGTCCTCGATAAGCTTGATGATGGCAAGCAACAAATCGGCATTTCCCAACCAGCTGAAAACGTAGTCCATCCCCGAAATATCCTCCCTTTCAAGCACCCGCGTAACCGATTTTGAAAAGGGTGTAAGCAACACAATCGGGATATACGGGAACTTGTGTTTGATCACTTTTGCCTGAACAAAAATTTCGTGATTGTCCATGTTCGGCATACAAATGATCAGTTCATAGCGGTTGGAACGAAGTTCTTCCAGTGCTTGCTCAACGGTGCTCACTTGCGTAAAACGGGGCGGATAACGGAGGTTAAGCGATGTATATTCGTTGAATATCTGCTCGTCCACTCGCCCGTCGTCCTCAAGGATGAACATATCGTATTGCGAGGCAATAAAAAGGACGTTGTAGATGCGCTTGTTCATCAGCTTCACAAAGGGTGTATCGCGGAACTGGAACCGGCTTATATCGTGGGCTTTAATGACGGATGGCGAAGTGGATAAGTTCATATCGTTTGCTGAATTAATGGAAACAAAGATAGAAATTTTTCGCCGTTTATACCCGGATCCAGGCAATCATTTCTTTATCAGCTTCTGCGTAGATGTTTTCCCGTCCTTTATCACGCGCACAAAATACATCCCTTGGGGTAAATCCGATACGGATAATTGATACGTGCTTTGGTCCGTTTTATACGTTCTTATCAATGCCGTGGCACTCCATTGCACAGCTCCCGCCGGCAGATTCTCAATAGTATAGGCAGCTTATATTCAGTATTTTCATAGCTAATCAAAGACTATTAAAGGCGTGAAAAAACTCAGTAGATTTAACTAATATAGAGGTATCTGTAGTGATGTTTTTAACGAACCATTGTTAATTTGGGACATTAGTATAAATCACAGTGTTGAATTTTATTTCGGAAAAGGATTCCGGCACGAATGAATTGCCTTGGCAGTCAAAAAAATAAAATGCAATAGCTCCGCTTCCCATACTCATATTGGTTATAAAAATATCATTACCCTTGTATTTCTCTAACCAGATAGTCCCCATGTAATTTCCTGTTTTATCATTTTTAGCTTTGTCTATTAACTTAGAAAGCCACTCAATATTTTTCTGTGGTTCATTTATACCACAAGCAGAAATTACCTCTTTATTCTCGATATTCCTTTCGCAAGAAAAGAAAAAAAATATTATTGCTATAACGCCTAGTACTTTTTTCATAATCCTTATTTTTGTAGTTAATAAATAGTGCCAAGTAAAGAGTTGCGAGTGCGAGTGATTATACATTTACTTGAAGTGACAATAGGTTAATATTACTCCCTACCGCTTGCAAATAAAGTTACAAGCGGGATTCAAGGGCTTGGTGGCTCATCCGGTATCATAACAAGCGTTTTGTGTATTAAATTCTGCTGTAAAAATAAACAGAGCAAACGAATAAACCAACAATAAATTGTTAATCAATACACTTTCTCTTATAATAAGATGAAAAAACGAGAAAAACGTTGCACGAAAACTGGAGTTTAACATTTCAGGTTACGCCGTTGTCGCACGAATCCATCAATAACTGGCGTGTAGTGGCGGGCTTTCGATTGTCATTTCTTTATCAGCTTCTGCGTAGATGTTTTCCCGCCCTTTATCACGCGCACAAAATACATCCCTTGGGGTAAATCCGATACGGATAATTGATACGTGCTTTGGTCCGTTTTATACGTTCTTATCAATGCCGTGGTGCTCCAGAGTTGTATTTCGGTAACGCCGGATGTGGTTCCTTTACTCACACGTTGGGTGGAGGTTGTTTGATTATCGGATATCTCTTCTTCCAGTTGAATGTTTACTATATCGGAAGCGGGGTTGGGAGAGAGGGTGAAAGAAGCCGGTTTAGGCCGTGGAAGAATATATCCCTCCTGCCATAATGTTCCTTGTCCGCATAAATTATAACATGTTATCGATATATTAAAAGGCAGTTCCTCCGTATATGGATTATTATCTATTCTGACTCGAACGGAAGATGTTCCTTGTCCACTGATAATTTCACAATTAGTTCCATCCCAATAATAGGAAGCAATCCCTTGAATGGTATCAGGATTAACTGAAAATGTTGGAGTATGTCCACCCTTGAATGTTTTTCCCGGAGACATTCCATCAATAGAAACAATTTGAGGATTGCCCAGCCATACTGTTTTAGGTTCAAGAGCCATTGTAGTGTTTCCAATTGTAACATTTACCATGAGTTGACCAAGTCCGTCTCCATTTTTCTTAAACACTGCCATGTTTCCCTGTTGCGACAGCAAAATAAGATTATTATTGCCTACACTCCACTGCACCAGAGCTCCCGACGGTAGATTTTCTATTGTATAAGTCGCTTGGTCGCAAACGGTGGTGGGGCCAGAGATAGAAGGCGCCTCTAAGCCTAATACTGAGTAAGCAAAAACCACATTAGAAGGACTTTGTGGATAATAACCAAAATATTGTCCTAGCAGATTATATACTTGATAAGTAAAAGTCCTAAGCGTTACACTCGTGTTTGTCTGACTTCCGGGGACAACTTCGCAAAAACCTTCTCCAAAAATTGGATTTTCGTAATTCCAACCAGTAGAAAAAGCTCCACGTCCCCATATTCCAACAATATTGTATATATTATCAGGTAAAGAAATAGTTTTACGAACTTCCATTCTTTTTACAAGATAAAAACCTGAAAGGCCATTGGCACCTATAAATTATTGTTTATACGTTTCTGATGTATTGGCAATAGTCCCTCCAGTAGTAGTAGCTTGTACTAGAAGATAGGGAGGAATGAGGTAATTTAACGCGCGTTCAGCATTGATACGACCGTGACCATAAATGCTGTCAAAACCTAAGGTTCCTTTATCATCTGCGCTTAATCTAATGATATTCAGAACATCATCATTCGCAAGATTCTCTCGATAACCCTTGAGTAGTGATACAAGACCTGACACATGAGGTGCAGCCATAGATGTCCCATTCATATAACCATAATCATTGCCCGTTATAGTTGAGTATATTTCGACTCCCGGTGCACAAACATCGATATAATTTCCATGTACCGAAGAATTCGCAATTTTATCATCTGTATTTGTTGAACCTACTGCGATAGTATTAGGGTACCCGGCAGGATAGTTCACAATATTTGGATGTGTAATTTGATGATTACCCATAGCTGCCACGAAAATACGATTATTTTTATACGCATAAGCCACAGCTTGCCTTACGGTAGTCGAATAACGTCCAGGAGTATTTGCATCAAACATAAGTCCATAGCTATTATTTAACACAAATACATTAGGACTATAGTTAACAGCATCTACAATTGCCTGATAAGTTTCAGCATCTCCTCCTAAGTCGATTCTTTGAGGATGAATGCGAGCATTCCAATCTACACCAGAAACACCTTGTCCATTATTCGACTCGGCTGCCGCTATTCCTGCTACATGTGTTCCATGAGATATCCAATTATCACTTCCTGTTCCAATATCACCACCGATTATTTTATCATTTAAATCCTCATGATTTGTAAATATCCCGCCATCAATAATTGCAATTATGTTGTTCGGATTACCTGTATAAATATTCCAAGCTGCCTTTGCATGGATATCCTGTCCAGAATTTAATGGGTTATTCATATTCCACTGGTGAGAATGATAATGTGTGTCATTGGGAGTTATACAGGGTAGGGCAATACCATCGGGTTCAGCATACAATACCTCGGGTAAACTATTCAAATATTCAATTATTTTTTTTGAATTCTGCCCTTTTGCGAGGTGGATTTTATATAGCTTACTTAAATCAGCCTGACTGACTTTACGCCCATCAGATGAAATACGAAGCGTATCGGCTCTGTTAAATTGGGGAAATGCGGGTATTATTGAGTCTTCGGATACAGATATCAATGACAAAGCGGATTTAAGATGTGTATGAGTTATCTTTGCTCTTTTTAAGATTTGACCTTTCTCCATTATTGATTCTGTATGAATACCATCAATAAAATACACTAAAATACCACTTGTATTGTTCGTTTGTGAATAAGCACTAAACTGTAAAATACAGATAAAGAATATTAGTAATTTTGTTTTCATATCAGCTTTTATTTGAAAATTGATAAATTCTATTAAATAATTATCGCAACTGTTTCTATTATAAATTCTTGATTTGAAATCCTGGACATAAATGACAGCCACTATCAACAGCCTGTCAAACCGTTTTTTACCGAAGTAACGCCTATTGAACTTGTAACAAAACTGGTTGAAGCATTCGGGTTTTATTTTGCAATATACGCCCAACTGCCGTCGTTTGACATTACTGATTGCAGTATGCACCCAAGGCAACACGTTGGTATGTTTCTCGTCAGAAATGACGGATGCCGTATTCGATCACTTTCATTTTCAGGCATCTGACCTTCTTAGACTTCTTGCCCGCTTTGGGGTTTTCAAGCCAGTAATGTTCTTTACAATTACAATAACGACAAGTTGCTCCCATTTGGACACTTTGTTGTTTAATTTTTTTTCGACAGGCTTCCTCATCGGAGTAATTTATAGCAAAACCCAAAATATTCATAGTCTCCCATATCTTAATGGATATCATCGAGTTGTATAAATATTTTGGAAGCTTATTTATAATTTTTCCCGCTAATTCTTTAAGGAGGACTGCGGATAATCATTTTATTTCATTATCTTAAAATTATTGTAGGTTAACGGCTCTTTATTTTTACCGTCTTTATCCATAATCCATAAACACCCCATTGTTTTATCAATATAAGTGTCATTAAAGTTTACATATACTATTCTTTCTCCATCGGGAGACCACGAATAATCTTCACACCATTCGGTAAGAGTGACTGTCTCATTAGTAGAAACATCAAGTCTATTCAAAGTTAATTTACCTGAATAAGAGACATACGTTATGTATTCATTTTTTGCAGAAGATTTTATATTCACTTCAAATATATCATTGTCAGTAATACGAATTACATTACTTCCGGTAGAATCCATTGAAAAAATATCGGGAGTCTTTTTTTCTGCAACATATCTTTGATGAAGAATTGAATTGTCCTGTCTCCAGTAAGGCATTCTTATTTCTCCAATATGGGGAGTGTAGGCGATGCGTTTTTTTATAGTTCCTGTTGTGTTAATTTTCCATATAAAATATTGTCCTTTGTCACTATCTTCATTAGAATCATAAGTTAACCATTTCCCATCCGGACTCCAAGATGGGAAGAAGTTTCGTCCATTATCCGTTAATGTATGTGTTGCCGTTGTGTCAAACTTTTCTCCATCAAAAGGCATAATGCAGATTTGGGCATTACGCGAGAATGCAATCCATTTGCCATCCGGGCTCCAGGCCGGAGTATACAGACGATAAGGTAAAATTCGTCTCATATTAGTGCCATCGTTATCAATGAGCCAAAATCCTGTCGAATCCCGGTTAAATTTCCAAAAATACTGTTGCCCATTATAATAACTAATTTCTTTAATCGGGGTATGATTAAACCCTATTATTTTCCCTGATGGATGCCATGTAGGATTGTCATAAGGAGATTGGGTTACTGCAATAGGTGGTGCCACAAATTCGTTTTCGGAATCATTTTCTTTGCATGAAAATACAATGAAAAAAAATACAACGACAAAAAAGTAATTTGATCCTTTCATTTAGAAAATTTAAAAAACAGCTGTTTTATTTAGAACACAATTCTTTTATTTAATAAGTGTGAAGTAACATTTTGTAACCAAAATGAATGATATTCTTTCTTCCTACCGCTTGCAAATAAAGTTACAAGCGGGATTCAAGGGCTTGGTGGCTCATCCGGTATCATAACAAGCGTTTTGTGTATTAAATTCTGCTGTAAAAATAAACAGAGCAAACGAATAAACCAACAATAAATTGTTAATCAATACACTTTCTCTTATAATAAGATGAAAAAACGAGAAAAACATTGCACGAAAATTGTCAAATCTTTTATTTTTAACATATACGTCTCTTATTGTTACACGATTGCATAGTAAGGCATTTTTTTATTCACCACACGATAAGGATTTACCAAAAAGCAAGCAGCCGGCAAAAGGCGCTTCACTTCCATAGCCGGCTGCTCTTTTTCGTGGAAAATTTTAAAACAGAATTACCACGATGATGAAAAACCACCACAAATCTATAAAATTATTTGTTAATCTCAAATAGCAGCTTTAAGAAACTGTTTAAATTTCTTACGAAAAAAGTAAATAAAAAATCTTTGCCTTCAAAACAATTTAAACAGTCTCTAAAACGTTGAGTTTTTTTGTTATCTTTGCTCTTCAATTGAAAAAAGGTCTAAACAAACAACAAGGAATAAATGAATTTCAAAACGCTACTTTTATCGTTGTCAGCCTTATGCCTGATGACGATTTCTGCTTTCGCATCCGAAAATTATCAAAATCAGCCGCCCCCTGCTTATGGAGGAAAAGTAATCGAAAATCCCGATATTCCACCCATATTCACCGGCGGATCGGGCGAGATGCACAGGTTTATATCCGGCACACTCCGCTACCCCGCTGAAGCTGCTGAAAAAAACATACAAGGTTTAGTCGTTTATACCTTTATCGTTGAAAAAGACGGCACACTCACCAATTTCGAGCTGATCCACCGGGCAGACTCAGCGCTCGATAAAGAGGCATTGCGCATCCTGCAAGCTATGCCGCCCTGGCGCCCTGCCAAATATAAGGAAGAGATTGTCCGCTCCAAGAGCTATGTACCCATGTATTTCCGTTTAAACAAAAATGCAAACGCAGTGGCGCGCACTACGACAAATCCCGCAAATACCGTAGGCAAAAGCAATCCGGAGATTATCAACTCCGAGGTCTTTTCCATCGTTGATAAAATGCCGCAGTACCCATATGGAGAAAAAGAACTGACCGGATTTATTGCTCACCAGCTTCGATATCCGAAGGAAGCCCGCCAGCAGGGGGTTGAAGGTAGAATCCTCTGCTCTTTCATTGTGGCTGCCGACGGATCTATATTCAACATCGAAGTGGTACAAGGGTTGGATCCCCAACTCGACAAAGAGGCGGTTCGTGTACTCAGCCTGATGTCCAAATGGATTCCGGGTGAAAACGACGGTGAAAAAGTAAACGTGAAGTGCCTGCTTCCTATTGATTTTGTCATTGATGAAGAACCGATCCCTGCCCTGAGTGCGACCCCATAAATGAAAAGATTTTTCACATCTCTCCCGTTTTTTTTATGTTGTTCTCTGCTGTTGGCGCAACAAAATCCGTCGGATGTGGAAAATATCAATATCCACAACAAAGACTTCATTTACACCGTCAAGAAGATGAAAGGCTCCATCACGCTTGATGGCGTACTGGACGAACCCGACTGGCAGACAGCAGACAAGGCGGAAAATTTTCATCTTGTCCAGCCGGTAGATACCGGATTTGCACAACAAAAATCGGAGTTGATGCTCACTTACGATGATAAAGCACTCTACATGGCCGTTGTTTTTTACGACACTATTCCCGGTAAACGGATTGCCGAATCTTTCCGCAGGGATTTTGCGTTTAACAACAACGACAATTTACTCACCGTTTTCGACACGTTTCGCGATCAGACCAACGGTTTCTCGTTCGGGAATTCGGCATCGGGGGCCATCTGGGACGGATTAGTATCGGATGGCTCGGCCATGAACCTGAACTGGGACAGTAAAGTGGAACTGAAGGTGAAGGATTATCCCGACAAATGGATTACGGAGATGAAAATCCCGTTCAAATCCATTCGTTACCCATCCAACAGCCAGACCTGGTATGCCAATTTCGGACGCCTCGATTTAAAATCAAACGAAAAATCGGCGTGGGCGCCCGTGCCCCGCCAGTTCCCGCATGCCTCGCTGGCTTATACGGGAGTATTGAAATTCGATGAGCCTTTACCTAAACCAAGAGTCGGGTTCTCTCTTATTCCCTATATTTACGGGGGGTATCATCAAAATTTTGAAGCCGGGGAAGATGCCGGATACAGAAAGGATTTCGGCCTGGACGCCAAGGTCAGCTTAGGGACCTCCATGAATTTAGACCTGACTTACAATCCCGATTTTGCTCAGGTGGAAGTGGATCAGCAGGTGATGAATATCGACCGCTTTGAACTGCTTTATCCCGAAAAACGGCAGTTTTTTCTCGAGAACAGTGATCTTTTTGCCAATTACGGTGAAGTGAATACCACGCCTTTCTTCTCACGGAGAATCGGTTTAGATGCACCGGTGCTGGGCGGTGCCCGGGTGAGCGGTAAGCTCGGGCAGGATTGGCGTATAGGATTTATGAATATGACTACGGAAAAGACCGATGCATTCGCCGTAAGGAATTTTACGGTGTTGTCCGTTCAGAAGAAGATACTGTCTCGTTCCAATCTGGGTTTTATGATGGTCAACAAAGAAACTCTTGGAGAAGGAGCGCGGCAGTTGTTTAACCGTGTCGCCGCATTGGATGCCAACCTTGCTTCACGCGATAATATCTGGACAGGGAAACTGTTCTATCACCGGTCTTTTCAGCCGGGAAATCCCGATAAGCAATACGCACAAGGAGCATCGGCGGTATTCAACAACGGCAAGGTCAAGATAGAATTGCGTGAAACAGCTGTGGGTGCAAATTACCTGGCAGAGACCGGATTTGTCCGCCGTCGGGATTTCATCTCCTTCCGTCCCGCAGTAAACTACTTCTTTGTGCCTAACAAGAGCGTGGTTATCCACGGGCCTTATGCGGAGTATGATAATTATTATACGCCCCGGTTCGAAAAACTGGATCATACGCTTGATCTTGGCTACAAGCTGGAGTTCAGGGACCGGTCGGCAATTGCGGCAGGCATAAGAAATTATTACATAAAACTGAGAGAGGATTTCGACCCGACCCACACAAACAACAAATTTCTACCGGCAGGAAGCGATTACAATTACACCAACTTTTACACTACGTTTACATCCAACAACCGGAAACCGATAAACGGAACGGTAACCTATACCAAAGGGGGATTCTTCAACGGCCGGTACGATATGGCCGACGCCAAAATAGTATATCGGTTTCAGCCTTATGTAAATTTCACAATGAATGCCACATATACCAATATGCGGTTGCCCCGGCCGTTCGAGCACAACCATTTCTGGCTGATAGGTCCAAAACTGGATGTAACGTTCTCGCCCAAGGTGTATCTAACTACTTTCGTGCAATACAACGATCAATTGAATAACACCAACCTGAACCTCCGTTTCCAGTGGAGGTATAAACCCGTATCGGATTTGTTTATTGTTTATACCGACAATTATTTTGTCAACACGCGTGAAGTACGTAACCGTGCGTTGGTGTTGAAGATGACCTATTGGTGGAATTGAAATTATCCGCAAACTTCCCGGATCGCTTCAGCCACAACAGGAATGCCCTTCTGAATAGCATCCACGCCGGTATTGCAAAACGACACACGCATGCAATCGTTTTTTACTCCATCGGGGTCGAATGTTTTTCCGGTGACGAAAACCACCCCTTTTTCGATGGCTTTTTTCAAAATAAGCGTGCTGTCGGTCCCATCGGGCAGATGGAGCCAAATATAAAACCCTCCGCGTGGTTTTTCGAACGAAACGTAATCCGGTAAATATTTTTCGAGCGCCTCAATCATGGCCAGCCCACGCTTCCTATACTCCAACCGGACATTTCCGGTATATTCATAAATATAACCGTTGCGGATGAATTTATCGGCTATCACTTGTGAAAAACTGGGCGAACAAGCATCAAAAGATTGTTTTATCAGTTCGCACTTCTTGTAAATGTGTTCCGGGACAAGCATCCAACCCAAACGCAAACCGGGGCCGAGAATTTTTGAAAATGATCCCGTAAAGCAAACATCAATCCCTTCGGGGTCCATCGTTTTTATGTTTACCATTTTCGGCACATCCTCTTCGTAGAAATAGAGATCGCTGTAAACGTCGTCTTCGATAAGCGGAATATCTTTATCTGTCAATAGTTCAATCATTTGTTGTTTCACCTCTTCGGAATAAATTATACCCGCCGGATTGTGAAAATTAGGGGCAAAATAGAGGAATTTCGGTTTCGGGCCGGTGGTATCCAACTTCGTTTTTAACACTTCGATATCGATACCATCCCCCTTGAGAGGAACAGAAACAAGGTTGGCCTCGTACGAACGGAAAGCGGATAACGCACCGATGAAAGAGGGCGTCTCAACCAGGATATTATCGCCTGGGTCAATAAATGCTTTTGCCAGGATATTGATTGCCTGCAACGACCCGGTAGTTATCATCAAACGGTTCTTTTTGACCGGCATTCCTTTCTTTTCGAGGTATTGCGAAAGGGACTCCAGCAACGTCGGCAAGCCGTTGGTAGGACCGTATTGCATGGCAATCTGTTTTTCTTTTTCGGTAAGTGATTGATAAACATTGTCAATCATATCCAACGGAAAGAGTTCGTTGCCCGGCATCCCTCCCGAAAAAGAGATAATGCCGGGAGAAGTGGCAAGGCTCATTAAATCCCTGATCTCCGATGAACGCAAAGCGGAAACACTGTGTGCAAATCTTGTCATAATTTATTAGTATATTGGATAAATTTAGATGTCTGATGTCTGTTATTAAAGTTGATAGATATCGCTCTGGCGAAGCAACTGCATCTCATTTTTCTGCAACACTTCAATTACCTGATCGATATCCGCTGCCCGAATAACGCCCAAAGCCACATCCTTATTCGAAAAAGCATACATGTAATCTACATTGATATTATTGTCTGCCAGTATCTTAAGCACTTCATGAAGCGCACCCGGCCGATCGGGCATATTGACGCAAACCACATCGGTAAGACGCACAGAGAAGCCGGCCTCCCGAAGGAATTCCTCTGCGCAGCCGGGCTTTCCAACCACCATTCGGACAATGCCGTAATCAGCTGTCTCGGCAAGGCTCAGGGCAGTAATATTGATCTCGTGTTCTGCCAATATTTGGGTGAGATCGGTAAGCCGTCCCGACCGATCTTCTAAAAAAACAGATAATTGTTTGATAATCATAGTTGGTGCTCTTTGTTCTTTGCTCTTTGTTCTTTGTTCTTTGTTCTTTGCTCTACATACGCCTATTATCAACAACCCGCCTGGCTTTTCCTTCCGAGCGTTCAATGCTGTGAGGTTCAACCAGCTTAATGGCAGCGCCAATCCCCAGCAAACTTTTTATGTTGTGGTCTATGCGCCGGCGGATACCTTCAAGTTCACGAATACTGTCGGACCAGAACCGTTCGTTGATCTCCACCCGTATCTCCATGGTATCCAGATTATCTTCCCTGTTGATGATAAGCTGATAATGCGGCGATGCCTCTTCCATCTCGAGCAGAACAGATTCCACCTGCGAGGGAAACACATTAACACCACGGATAATAAGCATATCGTCTGACCGGCCGAGGCATTTCCCCATCCTCACCAATGTCCGCCCGCAATCGCATTTATCGACAAACAACCGGGTAAGGTCTCTTGTGCGATAACGCAGAAGCGGCATGGCTTCTTTGGTTACGGTAGTGAAAACGAGCTCGCCGAGTTCGCCGTAAGGAAGAACTTCCAATGTTTCGGGATCGATGATTTCGGGGATAAAATGGTCTTCGAAAATATGGTTCCCATCTTGACATTCACACTCCATGGATACTCCCGGGCCGATAATTTCGCTCAAACCATAAATGTCGTACGCCTTTATGTTCAGCAGGTTTTCAATCTGAGAGCGCATCTCGTTTGTCCACGGCTCGGCCCCGAAAACGCCAATACGCAATTTTATATCCTTCGGCGATATTCCCTCTTTAAGGATACTTTCTCCCAGATGGGCAGCATAAGACGGAGTACAGGCGATAACGGTTGCATTGAAATCAGTCATAAACTGAAGTTGCTTCCTGGTGTTCCCGGTAGAGATAGGGATAACCGTCGCCCCTGTTTTTTCGGCGCCGTAATGCAATCCAAGCCCGCCGGTAAACGGTCCGTAGCCGTAGGCAACCTGAATGGTATCGTCTTTGTTAATGCCCGCCATCGTAAGGCTTCGGGCAACCACCTCCGTCCAGATATCCAAATCGCGCTGCGTATATCCCACCACCGTAGGTTTCCCCGTTGTCCCGCTCGACGCGTGAATGCGCACCACATCGGTTTGCGACAAAGTGAAAAGTCCGAACGGATAATTATCGCGAAGATCGGCTTTTGTGGTAAAAGGCAAATCCTTTAACTGATCCACGCTTTTTATGTCGCCTGGTTCAATACCCTTTTCCTGCAGTTTCTTGCGGTAGGCAGGAACGTTTTCATAGAGGCGCCTTACCATTTCCCTCAGGCGTTTGCTCTGCAACTCGTGTAACTTTTGCCTGTCGGCACATTCAATTTCGGGGGACCAAATCATCTTTATTCGTTCAATGAGTTTGCCAATCCAAGACGGAAGGCTTTTATGTTCAGGTTTACCATCTCTTCTCCCTTCCGGTTGAAAAACATTCCGATGGCTTTTTCCAGTTCTTCTGTCGCAATGTCCAGATAGGGTGCCGCTGCTCCCAGCATGACCACGTTGTACGATTTAGCGCTTCCCGCCTCCTTTGCCAGCAAATCGGCATTTACAAAAACGTGATTAGCCGAACCGGCAATGGTTCCGAGTAACTTCTCTTCTTCGGGATAATTGGCGATATTAACATAAGGTTCTGTAGCCGTGATAATGACGCCGCCGGGTGAAAGAAAGGGAAGGTATCGTAACGATTCCATCGGCTCGATGGAGAGGATAAGGTCGGCTTTCCCTTCGGGAATGAGATCGGAGAAAATTTCATCGGATGAGAGCCGCAGATGCGATTCCACCGCCCCACCCCGCTGGCTCATTCCGTGAACCTCGGCTTGCTTGACGTTTAGCCCCAAATTCATGGCAGCCAAATCGATAATGGATGCTATTGTCAGGATTCCCTGACCGCCTACACCGGATATAATGATGTTTTTATTCATATTTTTCACTCTTCGTTTTCACTCTTTGCTCTTTATTCTTTGCTCTTTATTCTTTGCTCTTTATTCTTTGCACACATTCGCGCCGGGAGATAATGACCGAAACACCGTCGTATTCAAACTCCTCTTTCATCACCCTCACGTTCTCTTCGAAATTCCTTTTCAACGGGACAATTTCACGGATGTGACTCTCATCCACTCCAATACCTTTACAAATATCGTAATATTTTCCGCTACCCGATGAATCCTGCCCGCCCGTCATTGCCGTTGTCCCGTTGTCGGAAATAATGACGGTGACCGCACTTTTATCATTCACGGCGTCCAGCAATCCGGTAATTCCCGAATGGGTAAAAGTAGAGTCGCCAATCACAGCAACTGCCGGGAACAGCCCTGCATCGGCAGCACCTTTCGCCATCGTTACAGATGCCCCCATATCCACACACGTACTGATCGCATTGTAGGGTGATAATGCCCCTAACGTGTAGCATCCGATATCGCCGAAGACGTGCCGTTGCGGATACGACTCCATAGCCCCGACGAGGGCATCGAACAGGTCGCGGTGGCTGCATCCCTTACACAACATTGGCGGACGCGGGGCAACAATGGAAGGAACGGCTTGTTCGTCATTCGTTTTAACACCCAGCGCTTTCGCGAGTATATTCGGGGAGAGCTCTCCCGTACGCGGCAAAGTGCTATCTAACCGTCCCCGGAATTTTGTATCTCCGAAAAAACCTTTCAGCAATTCTTCGTAAACGGGATAACCCTCCTCAGCAACGAGAATTTCCCGGTATTTTTCGGTAAACTCACTCATTTTCTTTTCCGGCAATGGATATTGGGATAGTTTCAGAACCGGTATATTGAGATTATACGTCCTGATCACTTCCATTACATAATTGTAGGCAATCCCGAATGCGATGACAGCCTTATCACCCGTTCCGGGTATTACTTTATTGAACTTGGAAAATTCAGAAAGAATTATCAACTGAGCTTGCTTTTCAAGTAAACTGTGATAGCCCTTTCTTGCGTTAACGGGAAGTAAAATCCACCTGTTTTTCTCCTGAGTGGGGGCAAGCTGGTTTTGCGGTATCGCTTCTGCTCCGGCAACCACTGCACGTGAATGCGACAACCGGGTAGGAATGCGAAGCAACACGGGAAGCTTTATATCTTCCGACAGATCGAACGCATAACGGACAATATCGTATGTCTCCTGCTGATTGGAAGGCTCCAGAACGGGAATCATTGCAAACTTTCCATAGACACGGCTATCCTGCTCGTTTTGCGATGAGTGCATCGACGGATCGTCGGCAACTACCACCACCAATCCGCCGTGAACTCCGGTAATGGCTGAATTCATAAACGCATCGGCGGCCACGTTCAGCCCCACATGCTTCATACAGACCAAGGCACGCTTTCCGGCATAAGACATGCCGAGCGCTGCTTCATAAGCCGTTTTTTCATTAGCAGACCATTTCGATCGCACACCCGAGTCCCGGGCCTGGAGCGACTGCTGAATAAATTGTGTGATCTCGGTGGATGGCGTTCCCGGATAAGCGTAAACTCCAGAAATTCCCGCGTCTAACGCTGCCTGTGCGATTGCTTCCGCACCTAAAAGTAATTGTTTATTCATATTATTATAGATTCTAGACTACTGCACTGTTAGACATTAGATTTGTCAATCGGTCTAATGACTAATAATCTATCCGTCTAAAAGAAGTCGATTGCAAAGGTATAAAAAATAGTATAACAAAAATTTTGTTTCTCTTTTCTTTTAGAAATTATGTGTACTAAAAAAGCGAACCTTTCGGGTCCGCCTTAGAAACTGTTTTATTGCTTTTCAAGCCTGATTTGTCTGTTCCGGTTTTGGAGGACGAGGCAGCAACACCTTGCGTGAAAGTTTGAACTTACCGGTTTTCGGATCTATATCGATCAGTTTTACGGTAATCTTATCGCCCTCTTTTATTCCGGCATCTTCCACTTTTTCCAATCGTTTCCAATCGATTTCGGAAATGTGCAATAACCCGTCTTTCCCGGGAAGGAATTCGCAGAACGCACCGTAAGGCATTACCGAACGAACAGTGGCTTCATATACCTCACCTACTTCGGGAACGGCTACGATCCCTTTTATCTTGCGCATGGCAGCGTCGATGGAATCTTTGTTGGAAGCCGATACTTCTACACGGCCTTTATTATCGATCTCATCAATGGTAATAATTGCACCGGTCTCTTCCTGGATACCCTGAATAATTTTTCCACCCGGGCCAATAACGGCGCCGATGAAGTCTTTCGGAATTTCGATAACCTCAATCCTGGGAGCATGCGGTTTCAAGTCGGCACGAGGTTCGGAAAGGGTCTCCATCATTTTACCCATAATGTGTTCACGCCCGGCTTTGGCCTGGGCAAGGGCTTTTTCGAGGATTTCGTATGACAACCCGTCAACTTTGATATCCATCTGCGTAGCGGTAATACCGTCTTTGGTTCCGCACACTTTAAAGTCCATATCGCCCAAGTGGTCTTCATCGCCCAAAATATCGGAAAGGATGGCAAAGTTTTGCCCTTTATTTTCGGAAATCAATCCCATGGCAATACCCGATACCGGCTTTTTTATCTGTACTCCGGCATCCATAAGCGCCAGCGTGCCGGCACAAACCGTTGCCATAGACGACGATCCGTTTGATTCAAGGATATCGGAAACTACGCGGACAACATACGGGTATCCATCCGGGATCATGCGCTTCAGTGCACGATGAGCCAGGTTCCCGTGTCCGATTTCACGACGTCCTGTTGAACGTTGCGGACGAGCCTCTCCCGTTGAGAACGGAGGAAAATTATAGTGTAACAAAAAACGTTCTGTGCTGTGATTGAGCACGTCGTCCACAATTTTCTCATCTAATTTTGTACCCAAAGTAACCGTTGTGAGCGACTGCGTTTCACCGCGCGTGAACACTGCCGACCCGTGCGGGCCGTGAATGTAATCCACTTCGCTCCAGATGGGGCGGATATCGGTAGTAGTTCTTCCGTCCAAACGTTTTCCTTCATCAAGGATGCAGCGGCGCATCGCCTCCTTTTCCACGTCGTGATAATATTTGTCGGCAAGAGCAGCTTTCGCTTCGCGTTCCTCTTCGGGAATGGATTCCTTGAACTCCTCCAGGATAGCTTCAAAAGCATCCATACGCGCATGCTTGTCGGTATTTTGCGAAGATGCAATATCATACGCTTTGGGATAACATACGCTCCACACTTGCTTGCGGAGCTCTTCGTCGTTTTCTTCGTGTGAATATTCACGTTTTTGGGTTTTTCCGCAAAGCTCCATCAGCTCCAGTTGAGCCTGGCAATGTTTTTTAATCTCTTCGTGGGCAAATTTAATGGCCTCGAGCAAATCGGCTTCCGAAACTTCGCTCATTTCGCCTTCCACCATCATGATATTGTCGATAGTAGCACCCACCATAATATCTATATCGGCTTTTTCCAACTGGCTAAAGGTGGGGTTGATAACAAGCTGTCCGTCAATACGGGCAACACGCACTTCCGACAGCGGGCCGTTGAATGGAACATCCGAAACGGCAAGCGCGGCAGAAGCAGCCAAGCCGGCCAATGCATCGGGCATATCTTCACCGTCGGCAGAGAAAAGCATAACGGTTACAAAAACTTCAGCGTGATAATCATCGGGGAAAAGGGGACGGAGGGCACGGTCGATCAAACGGCTGGTAAGTATTTCATAATCCGATGGCCTTCCCTCTCTTTTCATAAACCCGCCCGGAAATCTTCCGAAAGCGGAGAATTTTTCTTTATATTCTACTTGCAAAGGCATAAAATCTACTCCGGGAGTAGCGTCTTTGGCGGCGCAAACAGTGGCCAGCAGCATGGTGTTGCCCATACGTAACTCCACCGCTCCATCGGCTTGTTTCGCCAATTTTCCCGTTTCGAGCGTAATCGTGCGTCCGTCTGACAACTCGATTCGCTTGATAATTGGATTCGTCATAAATAAATTGTTGTTATTAATTTTTGGATGTAAAATCTTGCAAAGATAGCACAAAGTTTTCGTTTTGAAGCGAGTAAAACTATAAAATATTGAGAAACTGTTTTGATTTGGGTAATATCAACGGGGCCGGTTTATTTTAAAATCGATATAAACCGGTAAATGATCGCTGAAACCACCGTTATACCTCGGGCCATAATAGGTGCGGTACGGACGTTTTATACCCGAGGCCTTCTCTTCCTCCAACAGGAAACCGGGTTTGAAGATATGTGCTTCTCTTCCTTTGATGTAAATTGGATTGTCATCCGTCAACAGGTTTCCACTCACGATAAACTGGTCCAGCACCTCCCACCTGCCTTGAAAGAAATAGGTGCCGAAATTCTTCTCTTTCAGCCGATGGAAAAACATATTGTACAGTTCTTTGTCGGAACGATGATAGTTCAGACTTCTTGCTTTCAACGTCCGGAAGATGCTTTTATCGTCGGGACAGTCGTTAAAATCTCCCATAATCACAATGTTGGCGTTCCCTCTGATTGCAAAAAGGCTGTCGGTCTTCCTTCGCAACAGGGTTGCCGCATCTATCCGCGCAGGTTCGGATTCGCGGCGACCGCCACTCCGGCTGGGCCAATGGCAAACGAAAACGTCGAGGGTGTCGCCGGAGACAACTCTGCCGGCAGCGTGAAGCAAGTTTCGTGTGGGGCGTGTGGCCTTATCCCTAAAAATCACCTCATATTCATTCTTTTCCAACAGGTTGAACTGATGCCGTTGGTAAAGCAAAGCCACATCCATGCCACGCTCGTCGGGAGAGTTGGTGACTATATATTCATAACCTTGTGCCCGAAGCGGCGACCGCCGGGTGAGGTCGAAAAGGACACTGTCGTTTTCGACCTCACAAAGCCCCACCAACGCAGGCGATTGCATACCGCCAACAGCCGTAATTACACGAGTAATGTTTTTGAGCTTCTCCCTGTATTTCCATGGTTTCCAGTTCATTAAACCGGCAGGAAGAAACTCGTCGTCGTTCTTCAAAGGGTCATCGGTTGTATCAAACAGGTTCTCCACGTTATAAAACATGATCCGGAAATCGGCCTGTGAAAAGGAAGACGACACATAGAACAGTAAAGAACCAACGATCAGGAGAAGTTTTCTCATCCGCCTATTCGGTTGTTTCCGCAGGGATATTTTCCAAAATCCGGACCAGGTAATCCCAGAATTTCCCCACCGAAGGAATGTTCATCTTTTCATCGGGCGAGTGAACATCCGTCATGTCGGGCCCGATGGAGATCATATCCAGATGGGGATATTTCTCGAGGAAAAGCCCGCATTCCAAACCGGCATGGATAGCTTTCACTTCAGCGTTTTTGTTGTAGAGGTTTTTATATTCCTGCTTTGCCAGTCTTAAAATCGGAGAGTCGGTATTCGGCTGCCAGCCCGGATACCCTTCGCCGTGTATAACTTTTGCGCCGGCCAGGTCGAAAACGGAGGAAACCATATTGACGATATCGTCCTTGCGCGACTCCACCGAACTGCGTTGGCTGGTTCCCACCTCTATAGTATGATCTTCGAGCATTTTCACCGACGCCAGGTTGGTGGAAGTTTCTACCAATCCGTCTATATCAGAACTCATACTGATAACTCCGTGCGGACAAGCATAAATGGACTGTATCAGTTTTTCGGCAACGCCTCTTTTGATGATTTTCGACGGCATTTGCACCGACTCGAGGTGAATATCAAGGTTGGGTTCGGTTTTTTTATACTCATTTTGTATGTTGGCAAGAAAAACATTCAACTTCACCCGGATATCTTCTTTATATTTATCTTTCACCCCCACTATTGCATACGCTTCGCGTGCAATGGCATTGTGAAGATTTCCACCACCGATTTCCGACAATACCATACCGTATTTCTTGCGCATGATGGAGTGTAAAAATCGATTCAGGATTTTATTGGCATTGCCAAAACCTTTATCTATATCGCTTCCTGAATGTCCGCCACGAAGCCCTTTTACCTGAATTTTAAACCAGAAATATTTCTTGGGGGCATCCTTTTCCTTGTACTTGAAGTAGGCTTTTGTACCTTTTCCTCCGGCACAGCCGATGTAAATCTCGCCTTCTTCTTCAGTATCCAGATTCAACAAAATATTTCCGGTAAAAAAACCGGGTTCCAAGGAGTTGGCGCCTGTCAAGCCGGTCTCTTCGTCGACAGTAAACAAAGCTTCAATCTTTCCGTGGGCGATCTCATTTGATGCAAGAACGGCCAATTGCGCAGCAATGCCAATGCCGTTATCCGCCCCGAGTGTGGTTCCGTTTGCTTTTACCCAGTCGCCATCGATGACGGTTTCGATGGGGTCGTTGTCAAAATCGTGTGTGACATCGCTGTTTTTCTCACATACCATATCTACGTGCGATTGCAAAATAACGGTTTGCACGTCTTCTTTGTCCGGCGTTGCCGCTTTTGTGATCAGCACATTACCGGCTTTATCCTTCTTCGCTTCAAGATTGTGCTCCCTGGCAAAATTGAGCAGATAAGCGATAATCTTTTCTTCTTTCTTCGATGGCCGGGGAATTTGTGTGATATCGTGGAAATAATTCCATACGATTTTCGGTTCAAGGTCTTTTATACTCATACTATCTTTTTTTAAAATAACTTATGTAATCTATATCAACATATAAAACGCTTTCTTGTTTATGCCTTAGCCGGAAAACAGGGATAAAAACCGCAAAAACAGAAAAATTTAGCATCTTTAATACGAAAAATGAATTTTAATCGGCTATTTAATCTATCTTTGCGACACAAAATTAAGAATAAAATGATAAAAACTTTACTCCTGGGTATCGCTATCCTTTCTATAGCCATTCTGCTAATGGGTATAAAGGTATTCTTCACAAAGAAAGGCGAATTCCCCAATACACATATCAGCGGAAGTAAGGCTATGAGAGACAGAGGCATAAGCTGTGCCACATCACAAGACAGAGAAGCATCGAACAGAGAAAGCCTGATTGAAAAAATATTAAAAGAAAAAGTCTAACTCACACAATTTTTTGAGAAATGAAGAATAACAATGCCTATATTATCGGGGCGATTTTAGCCGTTGCAATCCTTATTTTGTACATCTTGCATTTTACTTCCGCACCGGGCAAAAACGGTGTAAAAAAAGGAGATTATATCACGATGATGAACGATTCGTCCATCACCCTTCCCGTTGCTTACGTGAATGTAGATTCTCTTCTGATGAATTACAACTTCGCAAAAGACCTGAACGAAGCATTGATGAGGACCGAAGAGAGCTCACGCGCAAGCCTTACACAAAAAGAGCGGGAATTGAATGCGGCAGCACAGGAATTTCAACGTAAACTTCAAAACAACGCATTCCTGAGCCAGGAAAGAGCCGAACAGGAACAACAACGGATCTTAAGAATGCAACAGGAATACCAGCAAATGGCCGAAAGGTTAAGCCAGGAATTTGCTTTGGAGCAGCAAAAACTGAACATGGAGTTATCCGATACTGTAAAGGTCCGTTTAGTGGAATTCAACAAAGACAAAGGGTTTCAGATTATCTACAGCAACACGGGAGCCGATAATATTCTTTTCGCCGACGACAAATACAATATTACAAAAGAAGTCACCGAATTCCTGAACAAAAAATACGGGCCGGCAACATCTTCTTCAACGGGTAATCCAGGCACAGCCCCGAAAACTCCGGCCACCACCGGAAAAAAATAAAATCATCCGGCTTTAATTTACAGATAAGGTTCTTTGCAAAAAGAGCCTTATCTTTTATTTTTGCAGTATGAAACAGTGGCAATCCTATCTGGAAAGACAGAAATCCGAATACCTGCAAACCAAATACCCGCGGGACCTTGCAGCTGATACGGTTGTGGTTATACCGTGTTACGACGAGAAAGAATTGCGGCTTACCTTACAGGATCTTTATCCACGTGCAACACCAAAGACGAAAACGCTGGTGGCGGTGATAATCAATTCAAGCGTCCGGTCAGGCAGGGAGGTGATACTCCAAAACAGAAGAACGTACGAAGAAGTCATCGAATTTGCGGCTGAAAATAACACGGACACACTTCGGTTTTTCCCGCTCATTTTCGAAAACCTCCCCCGAAAGCATGCCGGCGTAGGCCTTGCCCGAAAAATTGGGATGGACTTGGCGGTCGAACATTTCCTGCTCACACAAAATCCGGAAGGGATAATTATCTCCTTAGATGCCGACTGCACCGTCTCACCCAATTTTTTAACCGGTATTTCAGCTGCCTACCGGCAAACGGACAAACTTTGCTGTACGGTGCAAAACTTCCGGCACCGGGTGGAGAACAACGACCCGCAGCTCGAAAATGCCATTCGCCAATACGAGCAGTATATTCGTTATTTCAGCCAGATGCTCCGGTTCGTCGGATTCCCATACTATCTTCACACCATCGGTTCGGCATTCTCGGTTGCAGCAGACGCCTACGTACGTGCCGGCGGAATGGGGCGGCAGCAGGGCGGCGAGGATTTTTATTTCCTGCAAAAAGTTTTCGCCCTGGGGAGAGCCGAAAAGCTGGACCATGTTTTCGTTTACCCGATGGCACGGCATTCCGACAGAATCCCGTTCGGCACAGGCCCGGCATTGCAGAAAATAATGGATGAACCCGATGGCCAAATGAAAACCTATCATTTCGATTCTTTTCTGGCGTTAAAAGATTTTTTCGATCTACGGCAATCTTTTTTTAAACAGGATACTGAATTTATCAAGCAAAAGATATCGCTGTTGCATCCGGCAATCATTGAATTTTCGGAAAAATCCGATGTGTTGTCAGGGATTGAGGACAGTAACCGGAACAGCGCAACATACCCGGCCTTCGAAAAACGGTTTTTTCATCACTTCAACGCTTTTAAGATCATTAAATACCTGAATTCCACCCATCAAAAATTCTTTCAATACGATAACCTTTCCCGTCAGATTGAGAAATCAATCGGGCTGTTTTGAGAATTGGCTCTTTTTTAGTAACTTTGTGCCCGATTTAATAAAGGTTATCTAAAAACCGTTTCCTGTATGCCCGGATTTAATTTTGTAGAAATAATCAGCGCTTTTCTGGTCCTGTTCGCCATTATCGATGTAACGGGCTCGGTACCTATTTTCCTGAATCTGAGGAGTCAGAATAAAATCATTGAACCGTTCAAGGCTTCGTCTTATTCCCTCATCATCCTCATATTGTTCCTTTTTGTGGGAGAAGCAATACTCAAGCTTTTCCAGGTAGATCTCTCGTCGTTTGCCATTGCCGGAGCCTTGGTGATTCTGATTATCTCCATCGAAATGATTTTTGGCGTAGAAATTTTTAAAATTGACGAAAATGTTTCCGGAGACAGTTCGGCTACGCTTGTACCGGTTGTTTTTCCGCTGATTACCGGTCCGGGAACCTTTACAACGCTTTTGGCTATGCGTGCGGAATACAGTACGATTAACATCATCATTGCGCTGACATTGAATATTATTTTCGTGTATGTAGTCTTACGTTATTTAGACGTGGTGAAAAGGGTTATGGGGGTTGGCGGCGTTTTTATTTTGCGCAAATTTTTCGGAGTGATCCTTATGGCAATTGCCGTTCGCCTGATCACATCGAATCTTAATGCGCTGATTACATTGGTCCAGACTCAGGCTTTGTAAATGATATAAGTTTGCCAAATAAAGCCCATATAAGCAATATTTAACGTCGGAACCCCGGCCGTATTAACAAAAAAATTCTATATTTGTATGCTGATATTGCTTCTATCCTTGGATAGTGTATACGACTATAGCGGAGACCTTTTAGCTATTTTAGGAGGTACCCATAGCTCGCGATGAACGATTTACTCGCAATCATATTACTTGCGAAAGTTAGGTTAGGTTAGGTTACAATCATTTAGAACTAAATTTTTCAATATAAAAAATCAAAACAACATGAGAATTGTAAGTATTTTAGGACGTGAAGTGTTGGATTCGAGAGGTAATCCCACAGTGGAAGTTGACGTGTTAACGGAATCGGGTGCATTTGGACGCGCAGCGGTTCCATCGGGTGCATCGACCGGAGAAAACGAAGCATTGGAACTTCGCGACGGCGACAAAAAAAGATACCTGGGCAAAGGCGTTTTGAAAGCGGTAGCTAACATCAACGATATTATTGCCCCTGCCTTGATGGGAATGAACGTTCTGGAACAAACACAGATCGATGCTAAGCTGATCGAACTCGACGGAACAAAGACCAAATCGAACTTAGGTGCCAACGCACTTCTTGGCGTTTCGCTTGCCGCAGCAAAAGCTGCTGCCAATTATTTAGGGTTGCCCCTGTATCGCTACATTGGCGGAACAAATACTTACGTGTTGCCCGTCCCGATGATGAACATCATCAACGGCGGCTCTCACTCCGACGCCCCTATCGCTTTCCAGGAATTTATGATTCGTCCGGTTGGAGCGAACTCTTTCCGCGAAGGGCTCCGCATGGGCGCCGAAGTGTTCCATGCACTTAAAAAAGTTCTTCACGACAAAGGACTCAGCACCGCAGTAGGTGATGAAGGCGGTTTTGCCCCGAATCTTGCCGGTGGAACCGAAGAAGCGCTGGGAGCTATCCTTACCGCTGTTAAAAATGCAGGTTACGAACCGGGTAGGGATGTGAAAATCGCTCTCGACTGCGCCGCATCCGAATTTTATATCGACGGCGTTTACGATTATTCTAAATTCGAAGGCCCGACCGGTAAAAAACGCACTTCTGCCGAACAGGTTGAATACCTGAAAGAACTGATCACCAACTACCCGATCGACTCCATCGAAGACGGGATGTGCGAAAACGACTGGGACGGCTGGAAGCTCCTGACCGATAAAATCGGCGGACAATGTCAATTGGTGGGTGACGACCTGTTTGTAACAAACGTTGACTTCCTCCGTAAAGGTATTGAATTGGGTTGCGCCAACTCCATCCTGATCAAAGTAAACCAAATCGGGACATTGACCGAAACGCTGAACGCTATCGAAATGGCACACCGTCACGGCTATACCAGCGTAACATCGCACCGCTCCGGCGAGACCGAAGATGCTACCATCGCCGATATTGCCGTAGCCACCAATGCCGGGCAGATCAAAACCGGTTCATTGAGCCGCTCAGACCGCATGGCTAAATACAACCAGCTGCTTCGCATCGAAGAAGAATTAGGCAACAGGGCCGTTTACGGATACAAGAAAATAAAATAAGAGAAAAAACCATTATAGTAAAAGGGTGTGCCGGTTTTGCCGGTGTACCCTTTTTTGTTTATTATTTGTAAAATTCAAAACAATTTCTAATTATAGTTGTATATTTGGCACAAATAAAATTTCAAAACACAATAAATATCACATATCACAGACTGATGAAAAGATATATCCTATACATTTTTTCAGCAATTATAGCCGTGGGCGCTATCACGATAATATGCTTATCGAACAACGATACGGCAAAAGTAGAAGAACAACGTCCGCAGGTACTCTCGATGACGGCATCGGTAGATATTCCCGATGAAATGACGTTTGCAGGAGAAAAAATCGTGTTCGACCGGTATGATTTCCGCGAGCGGATGGACCGCGAACTGAACAGCTTCACCTACTTCCACTCCACCACCCTGCTCCTTTTCAAACGGGCAAACCGCATTTTCCCTATGATTGAACCGATTCTAAAACAACAAGGGGTGCCGGACGATATAAAATACCTTGCCGTTATTGAAAGCAGCCTCGACCATCGGGCCGTTTCTCCGGCTCGTGCCGCGGGATTGTGGCAATTTATCCCGGGCACGGCACAGGGATCCGAACTGGAAGTTTCATCAGAAGTTGACGAGCGCTACCACATCGGGAAATCAACCGTCGCCGCTTGCCGATACCTCAAAGACGCTTACCGGAAATACGGTTCGTGGAGCGCTGCCGCCTTATCATATAACGGCGGGCAGGGAAGGATCACCAACGAATTCAGCAATCAGCAGACCGACAAAGCCCTTGATTTGTGGCTGGTGGATGAAACAACCCGTTATTACTTCAGGATGCTGGCTATCAAAACCATATTTGAAAATCCTTCGCGATACGGATTTGTCCTTCGCGATGATCAGCTGTACAAACCCATGGATTTCAAAGAGGTGAACGTCTCCTCCGCTATTCCCAGCTTAGTATCGTTTGCCAAAGATAACGGGATCACCTATGCACAGCTGAAAGATTTTAATTCGTGGCTCCGCGACACCAAGCTCACCAACAAATCAGGCAAAACATATACCATCCTTATCCCTACCAAAGAGAGCCTGTATTACAGGAAAGGAGAAAAGACAAAAGTACACGACGAACGTTGGACAACGAAACAATAAAATAGCCAGCTATTATCGCCAAAACAAGAAAGAACTCTCCTGAAAAATAATTCTTTTTGAATAGTGAAACGAATTTAAACAGTTTCTTACTAACTTTGTAAGTTTGTATTTTCAACAAAAATGACTCCTGAAACAGAACGTATAGAAGTGTACGGCGCTCGCGTACATAATCTCAAAAATATAGACGTAACCATTCCGCGCGATTCGCTCACGGTAATTACCGGATTGAGCGGAAGCGGAAAGTCGTCACTCGCCTTCGACACAGTTTTTGCCGAAGGGCAGCGGCGTTATATCGAAACATTTTCGGCTTATGCCCGTGGGTTTTTAAGCAAAATGGAACGTCCCGACGTGGATAAGATCACCGGATTAAGCCCCGTTATTTCCATCGAACAAAAAACCACCAACAAAAACCCACGCTCAACCGTTGGAACCACCACCGAGATTTACGATTTCCTGCGTCTGCTTTATGCCCGCACCGGAGAAGCGTTCTCATACATCACGGGCGAGAAAATGGTGAAATACACCGAAGAGCAAATTCTGGAACTGATCTTAACCCGGTATATCGGTAAAAAAATATATATACTCGCTCCCATTGTTCGAAACAGGAAAGGGCATTACAAAGAGTTGTTCGAGCAAATCCGGAAAAAAGGATTTCTAAGTGTCCGCGTGGACGGCGAAATCCGGGAAATCTTGCCGGGAATGAAACTGGACAGGTATAAAAACCACAGTATCGAGGTATTGGTGGACAAACTAATCGTATCCAACAAGTTTGAAGATAAGCTGAAATTGAGTGTTCGAACGGCTATGAAGCAAGGTTCGGGATTGATACTTATTCAGGATGTCGATTCCGGTGAAACCCGCCATTACAGCCGCGAGTTGATGTGCCCCACCACCGGATTATCATACAAGGAACCCGCTCCGCATAACTTTTCGTTTAATTCGCCGTTAGGCGCTTGTCCCAAATGCAAAGGAATAGGGACTATCGATTCCATAGACAGGGAAAAGATCATTCCCGACCCGTCAATCAGCATTGCCAAAGGCGGGATCGTACCGTTAGGAAAAGAAAAAAGTAACCTGTTTTTCTGGCAGATCGCGGCCATTTGTGAAAAATACGGAGTTACTCTTCAAACACCCATCAAAGATATTCCGCAAGAGGCTATCGATGAGATTATCCACGGTACCGACGAACGCCTGAAAATTAAAAACGAATCGCTGGGAAACTCCAACTACATGGTAAGTTACGAAGGGATCGCCAAGTACATCGATATGCAACAAGACGATGACGCTTCGGCTTCAGCACAAAAATGGGCAGGACAGTTCATCTCCACCTCGGTTTGTCCGGAATGTAACGGACAACGGCTCAACAAGGAGGCGCTGCACTTCAAAATAAACAACAAGAATATTGCCGAATTGTCACAAATGGATATTCAGCAGCTCCACGACTGGATTGTTGATTCCGAAGATCATATTTCGGAAAAACAGCGGCTCATTGCCAAAGAGATCAAAAAAGAGATCCTTTCGCGATTGAGTTTCCTCATCGATGTGGGACTGGGTTACCTTTCACTCTCCCGCGCATCGGCATCGCTCTCAGGCGGGGAAAGCCAGCGTATCCGGCTTGCTACGCAGATCGGTTCGCAATTGGTAAACGTGCTGTATATTTTGGATGAACCCAGTATCGGCTTACATCAAAGAGATAATCACCGGTTGATCGATTCATTAAAAAAACTGCGCGATTCGGGCAACTCGGTTGTGGTGGTAGAACACGACAAAGATATGATGCTGGCATCCGATTATGTGGTGGATATGGGTCCGTTTGCCGGAGAAAAAGGCGGTGAAGTGGTTTTTGAAGGCACTCCCGAAGAGATGCTCAAAAAGAATACGCTCACGTCCAACTACCTGAACAGAAAAATCGAAATAAAAACCCCCGAAAAACGCCGGAAAGGGAACGGCAAAACACTGGTTGTGGGAGGAGCAACAGGCAACAACCTGAAAAACATCACCGTTAAATTCCCGCTGGGGACATTCATCTGCATTACAGGAGTGTCGGGAAGTGGAAAATCCACGCTCATCAACGAAACATTACAACCCATATTGAGCCAGAAATTCTATCGTTCCCTCAAAGACCCGATGCCGTACAAAGAGGTGCACGGCATAAAAAACGTAGATAAAGTGGTAAGCGTTGACCAATCTCCCATCGGACGCACACCGCGCTCCAATCCGGCAACCTACACAGGTGTTTTCAGCGATATCCGGACCCTGTTTTCAGGAATGCCCGAAGCAAAAATCCGGGGGTACAAACCCGGGCGATTTTCGTTTAACGTCAAAGGCGGACGTTGCGAGACCTGTGGCGGGAATGGATATAAAACGCTGGAGATGAATTTTCTGCCCGATGTAATGGTTCCCTGCGAAGAGTGCCACGGAAAAAGATACAACCGCGAAACATTGGAAGTGCGATTCAAGGGAAAATCCATTGCCGACGTACTGAATATGTCCATTAATGAAGCGGTGGATTTCTTTGAAAATGTCCCTAATATTTTGCATAAAATAAAAGTACTCCAGGAGGTCGGACTGGGATATATAAAACTGGGACAATCGTCCACAACACTCTCGGGCGGCGAAAGCCAACGGGTAAAACTCGCCACCGAACTGGCCCGGACAGACACCGGAAATACGCTTTACGTGCTGGATGAACCAACTACAGGACTGCATTTCGAAGATATCAGGATCTTACTTGGCGTGCTTAATAAGCTGGTGGACAAGGGAAACACTGTAATTGTTATTGAACATAATCTCGACATCATCAAGTGCGCCGATTACATCATCGACCTCGGACCCGAAGGTGGAGAAAAAGGCGGGAATATACTCGCAACGGGAACACCCGAAGAAATCATTAAGCACATGAATAGTTATACGGCAAAGTATTTAAAGGCAGAGTTGTAAGAAACTGTTTTGAATTTTTTTATGCGCTTGGAAATACCCGGATTTTCATGTACTTTTGTTTACAATAAATTACTTATAATGAAAGGAGCAATCCCTCCTCCCTACACTATGGAAGAATTGAATGCTCGAATAGATAGGTCCTCCACCCCGTGGCTATGCAAGTAAAGTGGAGTGAGCAGGCAAAAAGTTAAAAATCAGGTTTCCCTGAACTTTTCAACAACCGTCTTGTTATAGTTTTTGAAGTATAATTACAAGGTGTCAGACAAAAAGTTTAGATAAATCGTAAGAAATAAAATAAAAAAACATGGCAAAAATCACATTTAAAGGCAATCCGGTAAATACCGGAGGTAATCTACCCGATGCAGGATCACAAGCTCCCGATTTTTCGTTAGTAAAAACGGATCTTTCGGAATTAAAATTATCCGATTTAAAGGGTAAAAACGTAGTTTTAAACATTTTCCCAAGCCTTGACACCGGCGTTTGTGCTGCGTCCGTTCGCAGATTCAACAAAGAAGCCGGTTCTCTAAACAATACAACCGTTCTCTGTATTTCGGCAGACCTGCCGTTTGCCGCCGGCCGTTTTTGCGGCGCCGAAGGACTGGAGAACGTGGTTACACTTTCCACTTTTCGCGACAACTCTTTTGCCGGCAAGTACGGGGTGCTGATGACTGACGGTCCGCTTCACGGATTATTGGCCCGCGCGGTGGTAGTGGTTAACTCCGAAGGGAAAGTTGTATATACCGAACTGGTTCCTGAGATTGCACAGGAGCCGGATTATGAATCTGCAATCAACTCGATAGTGTAGTTTGTTTCATGAAGATTGTGTTAACAAGAAAAGTCTGCGAAGTGATTCGCGGGCTTTTCGCTTTTCAGGAGCAAAATAATTTTATAAAATCCGCAAAGCTTTAAATCTAAGTTTCTTTTTATTATTTTTGTAATAAATTTACCGACCCGATTTCTGCTTTTTCATCAGGTTAAATGCAAATCGATGAGATATTCTATATATGGCCAAATCTACAAAACGAAAAAGAAAAAAAACAACTGCCTCCACCGCAAGAAAGCGGAGAACCGCCATAATCAACTTTTTCAAGAATGAAAGAGTACATTTCATTTTTGGTATTCTTGTTGCCTTTTTGGGAATATTTACGTTGCTGGCAATCGTCTCATTCTTTTTTACCGGCGCGGCTGATCAAAGCAAAGTCCTCAACAAATCTTTCTGGGAGCTAGCCCGGGACAAACAACTGGAAGTCAACAACTGGACAAGTACCGGCGGCGCTTTTTTAGCCGAGACACTTGTGAACAAATGGTTTGGCATATTTTCGATACTCATCCCGTTTTTCATCGTTTACTTAGGGTTAAGAATGATGAAGGTTTCCGATTTCAGTTTCATAAAAGCGCTTCTCATCACAGCCTTCGGATTGGTTTGCGGCTCCATCACCAGTGCTTTCATCTTCGGACGGCTATTTCCCAGAAGCCACATCAACTGGGGAGGCGCGCATGGAAGCCAGATCGAACATATTCTGGAAAACAGTATCGGGGTGCCGGGAATGATCCTGCTCGTGCTCCTGTTTATACTTATCGTCGTGATAATCTTCCGGCGAAGCTCGATGCACAAGATTCAAGAGACGCTCATCAACAGCAAACCCTCTTTTAACGGGAACAAAGAGAGCGAAATACCGATCAAGCTTGAGTTTGATGAAAAAGACGAGCCGGAGAGAGAGACAAAGCCGGGCATCTGGAAAAAACTTTTCGCTTTCAAAAAGAAAGCGGAACCTGAGACGGAATCCGAACCGGAAGTTCTTTCGCAAAACAAAGGAGTGAAACCGGTTGAAACACCGTTTTCAATTATACAGCCCACCGAAAAATCGCCTGTCGGGAAAAAAGAACCCGCAAACGACAATTTTGAGGTTTTTGTTCCCAAAGACGAAGTGCCGGTCACAAAAAACAAACCCGAAGAGAAGGCTCCTCCCATAATACCGGCAAATGATACAAACGAAGAAACAGAATCGGGTGTGGAAGTTCTGGAAGACTACGATCCTAAAAAGGATCTCTCTTCATTTGCATTTCCCACGATGGAATTGCTCAAGGTTTACAACACCGGCAACAGACAGGTGGATATGCAGGAGCAAAATGAGAATAAAGACAAAATTATCCGTACCCTTCGCAACTACGGGATAGAAATTACGTCGATAAAAGCTACGGTCGGACCAACTATTACGCTGTACGAAATTGTACCGCAGGCAGGAGTCAGAATTTCACGAATCAGAAACTTAGAAGACGATATCGCCCTGAGCCTTTCGGCATTGGGAATACGTATCATTGCCCCGATGCCGGGAAAGGGGACGGTAGGTATAGAAGTGCCGAACAAAGATCCGCAAATTGTATCCATGCAGTCGGTCATTGCTTCCGCTAAGTTTCAGGAATGCACGTACGATTTGCCGGTAGCGCTTGGTAAAACCATCACAAACGAAGTATTCATTTTCGACCTGACCAAAATGCCGCACTTGCTGGTTGCCGGAGCAACCGGACAGGGAAAATCGGTAGGATTAAATGCGATCATCACATCGTTGCTCTACAAAAAGCACCCGTCGGAAATGAAGATGGTACTTATCGACCCTAAAATGGTGGAATTCAACATCTACTCCACCATCGAAAAGCATTATCTGGCAAAGCTACCCGATGAGGAAAAAGCCATTATTACCGATGTGACTAAGGTAACCCAAACCTTAAACTCCCTCACCAAAGAGATGGACGACAGGTACGAGTTGCTGATGCGCGCCCATGTCCGTGCCATTAAAGAATACAACGAAAAGTTCATTAAGCGCAGGCTTAACCCCAAAAACGGACACAGATATTTGCCTTATATCGTTGTGGTGATCGATGAATTTGGCGATTTGATCATGACTGCGGGAAAAGAGATTGAGATGCCCATCGCCCGCATCGCGCAAAAGGCCCGCGCCGTGGGGATCCATATGGTCATTGCCACGCAACGCCCTACCACCAATATCATTACAGGAACCATCAAGGCCAACTTTCCGGCAAGAATGGCTTTCCGCGTCACATCGCAAATCGATTCAAGAACCATTCTCGACGCAACGGGTGCCAACCAGCTGATTGGCAGGGGTGATATGCTTTTTTCTCAGGGAAGCAACCTGATCCGTATCCAGTGCGCGTTTGTGGATACGCCCGAAGTAGAAGAAATTTCCCAATATATCGGCAAACAACGGGGATATGAGTCGGCATTCGCCCTTCCCGAAGTAGCGCCTGTGGATAACGAAGATAAACCCGGCGCCGTAGATCTGAACGAACGTGATGCCCTTTTCGACGAAGCAGCCCGCCTTATTGTCATCCACCAGCAAGGATCAACTTCGCTTATTCAGCGTAAATTTTCCATCGGATACAACCGGGCAGGCAGGCTGATGGACCAATTGGAGGCTGCCGGGATAGTAGGTCCCATCCAGGGGAGCAAGCCCCGCGATGTATATATCCCGGATGAATACTCACTGGAAAAACTTCTGGATTCACTGAAATAGACAGATTATCGGGTTTAGGGCATCCGTTAAACTTTAAGCTGGTTCATTCGTCTATTTATAAACCTATTAAAGTGACAACATTATGAAGAAATATATACTCGCCTTTACCGCATTATTGACCGTATCGGTTGCATTCGCTCAAAGTTCCGCAAATGCCAGAAACATTTTAGATAAAGCATACAGTACTTATGAGAATTCCAAAGGCATCAGGATGGTGTTCAATGTTACAACCACTGATGAAAAAGGGACGGCATACCAAGCCCAAAAAGGCACGGCATTGGCAAAAGGGAATAAGTTTAAAATTGAAATGCCAACCATCGATACATGGTTCGACGGAAAGACCCAATGGGTATTAATGAAAGACATAAACGAAGTAAACATCAACAATCCGTCAAACGAAGAAATAGCTTCCATTAGTCCATTGGCGTTGTTGAGCATGTATAAAACCGGCTATACGCTGAATGCTCCTGTATCGAAAACCATAAACGGGAAAAGCGCGTTCGTAATCGATATGACCCCAACAGCGGGTAAGAGCGATTTTAAAAAGGTCTCTGTTAGCATTGATAAAAAAACCAGTACCGTTTTGCAAGTGGATATCATCCTAAAAGACGGCATGAAAAATAAAATCGATATCGGCGATTACAACGCCAATTACAACTTTCCCGATTCTGAATTCGTCTTCGACAAGGACAATCACAAAGGAGTTGAAATTGTGGATTTGAGATAAATGGACGATAGAATTTTACTATACCCATTTTATGTATAGAAGAATAATTGTATCTTTGGACTAATTATTAACATCACAGCCTTCTCTAAAACAAAGGGAAGGTTTTTTAAACATATTATTGTTATGAGAAATAAAGTAAGATGCCTGATCATCGGGTCGGGGCCTGCAGGATATACTGCTGCTATCTATGCTTCACGTGCCAACTTGGAACCCGTCTTATTCGAAGGATTACAACCGGGCGGACAGCTGACAACCACCACCGAAGTGGAAAATTTCCCCGGCTATCCCGAAGGAATTACCGGGCCGGAAATGATGGAGGACCTGAAAAAACAAGCGCAACGATACGGAACCGAGATCTATTCGGGAAGAGCCACATCTGTGGATTTTTCAGTACGCCCGTTGAAAGTAACCATCGATAATGAGCACGTGATTGAAGCCGATACGGTAATTATTTCTACCGGTGCAACTGCCAAGTATTTAGGTCTGCCCGACGAAACAAAATACGCCGGACAAGGCGTTTCGGCCTGCGCTACCTGCGACGGATTTTTCTATCGCAAAAAGACAGTTGCCGTTGTAGGCGGCGGAGATACCGCTTGCGAAGAAGCCACTTACCTGGCGGGACTGGCCGGCAAAGTGTATCTGATTGTACGTAAACCTTATCTGCGGGCATCTCAGATTATGCAGGAGAGAGTAATGAACAATCCAAAAATTGAAGTTCTTTTCGAACACAATGCCGTAGGCCTGTTCGGAGAAAATGGCGTGGAAGGGGTGCATTTGGTAAAGCGCATGGGCGAGCCCGACGAAGAGAAAATTGACCTGGCCATTGATGGTTTTTTCCTGGCTATCGGACACACTCCCAACACCGATATCTTTAAAGACTTTTTGGAACTCGACGAGGTTGGATACATCAAAATTGATAACCCGACATCGAAAACAAATATCGAAGGAGTTTTTGCCGCAGGAGATGTTGCCGATCCGCATTACCGCCAGGCTATTACCGCGGCCGGAATGGGATGCCGTGCAGCCATCGACGCCGAGAGGTATCTGTCGGAAAAGGGATTATAACCCTTGATAAATCCTGATCGACGCTTATAAATCGGCGCAAAAAGTCATTAATGTGCTTATCGAAGTCACGACCAAAGGCGGTTGTTCAACTCTGCGTCAGCAACAACATCAGTTCCGTCTCCACCCCGCCCGTCCAGTTGAAAGATTTCTGCAGATGCTTCTAACGACATCCGTTTGTGGGGAAGCTTTTTGCTGCCGGCAAAGCCTTAACGTTTATTTAAATCTTTTTTTCTTTAATGTCGGGATAATATCGTAAATTTGGCGTCCGAAAAAACATTTAAAATTTAACTATATCAATTATGAGCTTTTTAACAAATGAAAAATTAACCATCGCCGGCGCTGCCGGAATGATCGGTTCAAACATGGCGCAGACTGCGGCTATGATGCACTTAACCCCGAATATTTGCTTATACGACCCATTTGCAAAGGGACTGGAGGGTGTTTACGAAGAAATGCGCCATTGTGGATTTGAAGGAGTGAATTTTACATACACTACCGATATCAAAGAAGCGTTCACCGGAACAAAATATATGATATCCTCGGGGGGAGCACCACGAAAAGACGGTATGACCCGTGAAGATTTGTTGAAAGGCAATGCGGAAATTGCAGCCCAATTGGGGAAAGACATCAAAACATACTGCCCCGATTTAAAACACCTTACCGTTATTTTCAATCCTGCCGACATTACCGGTCTGGTTGCTCTTATCTATTCAGGGTTGAAACCGGGTTGTGTTACCACATTGGCCGGGTTAGACAGTACCCGTTTGCAAAGCGAACTGGCCAATCATTTCGGCGTAAAACAGAGCCAGGTTACCAATACCCGTACGTATGGCGGACACGGTGAACAGATGGCTGTTTTTGCTTCCACGGCAAAAGTTAACGGAAAACCGTTGACCGAACTTATCGGCACACCTGAACTTACAAACGAAGATTGGAATGCCTTAAAACAGAGAGTCACCAAAGGTGGAGCAAACATTATCAAATTGCGCGGACGTTCGTCGTTCCAAAGCCCGGCGTACGTATCGGTAGAGATGATACGTGCGGCAATGGGAGGCGAATCATTCAACTGGCCTTCGGGTTGCTACGTGAACACCGCCGATTTTCCGCA
This sequence comes from Bacteroidia bacterium 43-41, assembly GCA_001898165.1. Lineage (GTDB taxonomy): Bacteria > Bacteroidota > Bacteroidia > Bacteroidales > Dysgonomonadaceae > Petrimonas. The sequence continues at coordinate 13,500 of MKTD01000055.1, read as the reverse complement.
CATTATGATGGCGATGGAAACCAATATTACTAAAAACGGCGTGGTCATAAACGAAACCAAAGGGACCGACAGCGAAATGGCTGCCCTGAAAGAAAGCTACCAACACCTGGCAAAACTGCGCGACGAAGTGATCGAAATGGGAATTATCCCTGCAGTGGATCAATGGAAATCGGTAAATCCCAATTTATAATAAAAAAACTCCGGAAATTCCGGAGTTTTTTTATTATTGACTTCATCACAAGAGGCTCCATGCCACAGTTAACCCCGCCATCACGATAGAGATCATGCTCATCAGCTTGATTAAAATATTAAGTGACGGCCCTGACGTATCTTTAAACGGATCACCAACCGTATCGCCTACCACGGTTGCTTTGTGTACATCACTGCCTTTTCCTCCTAAGTTTCCTTCTTCTACATATTTCTTGGCATTATCCCACGCACCACCGGAATTTGCCATAAAGACGGCCAACACAAACCCTGAGCCTAAACCTCCGGCCAATAATCCCATAACGCCCGGAACACCGAGAATTATACCCGTAACAATCGGAATCGCAATGGCGAGAAGCGAAGGCAGCAACATTTCCCGCTGTGCGCCTTTGGTGGATATTTCAACGCACTTTGCATAATCGGGAGTACTCGCACCCTCCAATATGCCTGCGATCTCACGGAACTGGCGGCGCACCTCTTCTACCATTTTCTGGGCGGCTCTTCCCACAGCATTCATCGTGAGTCCACAGAAGAGGAATGCCATCATTGAACCGATGAAAATGCCGACAAGCACCTTAGGATTCATTAATGTAACCTGATAATAATTCATGAAATCGATAAAACTGGCTTTAGCAATTTCTACAGTACCGCCATCGACAAATTCAAGCACGGTTTGTCCCAGGCGCAACATCCCTATTTTAATTTCTTCGATATACGAGGCTAATAGCGCAAGCGCCGTTAATGCCGCGGAACCGATTGCAAATCCTTTTCCCGTGGCAGCAGTGGTGTTCCCAAGAGCATCGAGGGCGTCGGTGCGTTTACGAACATCTTCTCCCAACCCGCACATCTCAGCGTTTCCGCCCGCATTATCGGCAATAGGGCCGTAAGCGTCTGTGGCCAAAGTTATTCCGAGAGTTGAAAGCATCCCCACTGCGGCTATTCCAATACCGTAAAGCCCCATGCTCAGATTTTCACCCGAGATCATATGCTCCACATCAAATCCGATAGCGCACAGATAAGAAGACAAAATAGCCAACGCTATGGTTATCACAGGAATAAATGTAGATATCATTCCAGCGCCCATTCCCGAAATAATAACGGTGGCCGGTCCTGTCTTACCGCTTTCTGCAATCAGTTGTGTAGGCCTGAAAGAATGAGACGTAAAATATTCCGTACCTTGTCCGATGACAATTCCGGCCAACAATCCCGAGATTACCGAGAATGACAACCCTTTCCAGTTTTCAAAACCAAGGAGGTATAAAGCAACAAAGGTGAGCAGGGCAATCAGTATCGCACTTACATTAACCCCCCGGTTCAGGGCGGCCATCAATTTCTTCATATCGGCATTTTCACCCGTACGTACTAGGAAAATACCAAGTATGGAAAGGAAAACACCGATAGCCGCAATAATCATAGGAGCAAAAACAGCTTTCAACTGCATGGCCGGGTTCAGCACAAAAGCCGAAGCGCCCAATGCCGCAGTAGCGAGGATAGAACCACAGTAAGATTCGTAAAGGTCAGCTCCCATACCTGCTACGTCGCCCACGTTATCTCCTACGTTATCGGCAATAGTGGCAGGATTTCGCGGGTCGTCTTCGGGAATGCCGGCTTCCACCTTCCCCACCAGATCGGCCCCCACATCGGCAGCCTTGGTATAAATTCCTCCTCCGACACGCGCAAACAACGCTTGCGTTGAAGCGCCCATGCCAAAAGTAAGCATTGTTGTAGTAATCATAATCAGTTTATGCCCGGAATCCGCGTTTTCAATAAAATGATCCAGGATAAGATACCACGCAGAAATATCAAATAAGGCTAAACCCACAACCACAAGCCCCATTACGGCGCCCGAACGGAAGGCGATCTGCAACCCCTTGTTAAGTGAGTTTTTAGCCGCATTCGCTGTTCGTGCCGATGCGTAAGTGGCAGTTTTCATGCCAAAAAAACCGGCTAACCCCGAGAAAAATCCACCGGTTAAGAAAGCAAAGGGAACCCAGTTGTTCTGCAATCCAAAATAAGCCATAACAGCAAAAATCATGGCTAAAATTATAAAAACGATAGCAACAACTTTGTATTGTTGCTTTAAATAAGACATAGCACCTTCACGCACATATTTCGCGATGGTTTTCATTTGTTCTGTACCTTCGCTCTCTTTCATCATCTTCTTGAAGAAATAGAAAGCAAAGCCTAAGGCGAACAAAGATGCAATGGGAACAAGATAAAAGTAATTCATTGATAATTAAAAGTTAATTTGTATGTTTAGTTTACTAATTTAAAAAATTCCGATAAAGTTATAAAATAGGATTGAATTATCACAGATAAAGTTAAATTATTGTTATTTTTTAAATATTCTTATTTTTTCGTATCAAATAGAAACTCCAATTTTGCATTTTTATTATCTTTGCTTATATTTATTATTTGGTTTAAGAAATTCGGACAATTAAAAAATTGCCGTTAAATAACCTTTTAAGTTTTTATATAAATAAAGAATGAGTGAGATGGAAAAGAGTTTCTTCTTAAGTACCGACAAAAGTCCCAAAAATATCCAAATAAAAAAAGAGATCATAAACCATTTCGTTAATAACGGAAATGACACGATTGCCGAACTTTCAAAGGGACTGGACCTGAGTATTCCCACCGTAACAAAACTGATCGGGGAACTAAGCGACAGGGGATTGGTTGCCGATTTTGGGAAAATACAAACCGCAGGCGGAAGATACCCTAACGTTTACGGCTTAAATCCGTCATCCGTCTATTTTGTAGGGGTAGATATGACAAGGCATCATTTAAACATGGCCTTAATGGACTTTAAAGGCGACATTGTCAAATACGAAATGGGGATCTCCTTTATGTATGAGAATACCACCGAATCGTTCGAGCTTCTTTGTGAACACATCCAGAACTTCATTAACGAAACAGGCGACCTGAAACAAAAAATCTACAACATCTGCCTGAACATCTCGGGGCGTGTTAATCCCGATTCGGGTTACAGCTACAGCAGTTTTTACTTCAGCGAGGAGCCGGTCAGCAATATCTTATCCAACCGGTTAAACTATAAAGTAACTATCGACAACGATACACGCTCGATGGCTTACGGCGAATTTATGAAAGGTGCGGTACAGGGCGAGAGCAATGTGATTTTTGTAAACGTAAGCTGGGGACTGGGCATAGGAATTGTTATCGATAAAAAGTTGTATTACGGGAAATCAGGATTCTCAGGGGAATTTGGGCATTTTCCCACTTTCGACAACGAAATACTTTGCCATTGCGGCAAAAAGGGATGCCTCGAAACAGAAGCTTCCGGACTAGCCATACACCGGATGGTGCTTGAACGGATTAAAAAGGGAGAAAGCTCCATCATCACCCAGCAGGTAAAGGACCTTAATAAACTGACGCTTACCGGCATCATAAAAGCCACGAATATGGAAGACCCGCTCTGCATAGAAATAGTGGAAGAGGTGGGTTTGAAGCTGGGCAGATATGTTGCGGGGCTAATCAATATTTTCAATCCTGAACTCGTGGTCATAGGCGGACAGGTAGCAGAAACAGACGGATTTATTATGCTCCCGATAAGAAGCGCCGTAAGGAAACATTCCCTGGGCCTGGTTAATAAAGATACGCAGATTATCGCTTCAAAATTAAAAAATAAAGCCGGAGTCGTAGGTGCATGCATGATTGCACGAAGCCGGTTATTTGACAATTAAAAATACCGTTTTTCGGCAAAACGTCGTAAAAATAGCCATGAATTGCACATTTAACACTTATTTGCGCCGATTTCTCCTATTTTCTTTTACTTTTGCACTTTAGCATTTTGTCACAAAAAACGGATTATCGATTTTATTTTGATTCAACTTTCGCGTCTGTTCTTGAATAGTGTATGCGGCTCAAGCGGTGAAATAATAATTTTAAATAATCCGGCACAAGAACAATTTTGCTGCATTTAGGTTATTTCAAAAACTTCAATAACAATTAAAGAAAATGAGAAATTTACATTTCGAAACCCTGCAGATTCACGCAGGACAACAACCGGATCCGGTTGAAGGCTCAAGGGTTGCTCCCATTCATCAGACAACGGCTTTCGTTTTTAAAAATGCCAAACATGGAGCAAACTTATTTGGCTTAAGGGAATTTGGGAATATTTACACCCGATTGCAAAATCCTACTACCGATGTTTTTGAAAAGCGAATGGCTGCCTTGGAGAAAGGGAGCGCCGCAGTTGCCACGGCATCGGGACAATCTGCAGAGTTCATCGCTATCAATAGCTTAGCCGGTACCGGCGATAATATAGTTAGCACATCGTTCTTATACGGCGGGACATACAATCTTTTCAGAGTCGCTTTTGCCCGTTTAGGGGTTGAATTCCGTTTCGCCAATGGCGACGATGTAAGTAGTATTGAGAACCTGATAGACGAAAAGACGAAAGCAATCTATCTTGAAATGATCGGTAACCCGGAGTACAATATTCCCGATGTGGAAAAAATTGTTGAACTTGCACGCAAAAAAGAGCTGCCGGTCATTATAGACAATACATTTGCCCAAGGCGGATACCTTTTCAATCCCATCGACTGGGGGGTAAACATTGTGCTCCATTCCGCCACGAAATGGATTGGCGGCCACGGGACATCCATGGGCGGCATCATTATCGACGGCGGAAATTTCAACTGGAACAACGGGAAATATCCCACACTCAGTGAGCCGTCTGAAGGGTACCACGGATTAAATTTCTGGGAAGTTTTCGGGGATAAATCTCCATTCGGGAACATCGCTTTTGCCATCCGTTGCCGCGTTGAGGGGCTTCGCGACTTTGGCCCTGCCATCAGCCCGTTCAACTCCTTTATGATGCTTCAGGGACTGGAAACACTTTCGCTTCGTGCAGAACGAATAAATGCCAACGCATTGGAAATTGCCCGCTGGCTCGAGAAACATCCGAAAGTAGAAAAAGTAAATTATCCGGGGCTCGAAAGCAGTAAATACTATGCTTTAGCGAAGAAATATTTGAAGAACAACGGTTTTGGAGGGGTCCTGTCCTTCTTTGTCAAAGGCGATGAAAAACAAGCCGCCACTGTTATCGACAATCTATCACTTATCAGCCATGTGGCAAATGTGGGTGATACAAGAACGCTAATTATTCATCCCGCAACTACCACGCACGAACAACTTTCGAAAGAAGCACAAATCGCATCAGGGGTTTATCCGAACATGTTGCGGCTGTCACTCGGGCTGGAGCATATCGATGACATCAAATATGAATTGGACGAAGCGTTATCGAAATTATAATAACTACAGGATCTTTTTTGAATCCCGGTAAGTTAATACAGGTAAAAGAGCGTGAGAACAAATCTTCTCACGCTCTTTTCAATTCGTTCCGGCGGAAAGATCAATTAATCACTTTCCTGATCACTTCAGGATCCCTCACCAAGGCTCTGAGCTCTTGCTCCAAATCGATACGGCTCACTTCCATATCTTCAAGTTCTACCCGTTGCCATATCTCCTCAACCCATTGATTTTGGTTTTTACCAAACTCATCGACCACCTGAAACCACCTCAGATACATAAACTTATGTCCGGATAATTTCAAATTCAACGGATTGTCTTTTCCAATCTGTGTCCTGTTGAAAGAATGATCAATCTCTTCGATATAAAGGGAATCTCCAACCAATCTGTACGTTCCGTCAACTGTGATCATGGCCCCTTCCGCAGTTGTCATAAAATTAACAAACCTGCCGTCATCGATAATCATCTTAAACATCCCGTGAGGCATCTTTTTATAGCCTCCCTCGTTACTGTTGTGAATGGCTTTCACTTCCCACAAGCCAAACATGCGGCTTGCCGTTTCACTTTTCAATCCTTTTTGCGCTGTTCCACATCCGGTCAGTAATGCAATCACGCAAACAAATGCAAAGTAAAATAATTTCGTTTTCATGATTACCGTATTTAATAGGATTTACCCCATACAAATATATGACCTTTTTATCTATTAATAATATCTTTTGTGATTTTTTTCTATCTGACGTCCATCTCCTCGATCAGATGCGTAGCACCGGCAAATTTATCTATTATGAACAACACATAACGGATATCCACTATAATACTTCGCTGATAATCGGGAAGATATTGAATGTCTCCGCCAACACCTTCCCAGTTACGGTCGAAGTTTATACCGATTAATTCGCCGTTGGCGTTCATAACCGGGCTGCCCGAGTTTCCACCCGTAGTATGTGTGGATGCCATAAATGCCACCGGCATTTTGCCGTCGGGCAAAGCATAACGCCCGAAATCGCCGCTACGGTAAAGTTCTTTTAGTTTTCCGGGCACAACAAATTCCCAATTCTGAGGATCTTCTTTCTCCATAATACCTTCTACCGTGGTTTGTGGTTTGTAGTAAACGGCATCGCGGGGCTCATAACCTTTCAACTGTCCGTAAGCAAGCCTGAGTGTAAGATTGGCATCGGGAGCATACGCCATTGCCCCGTCCATTTCCAATATTCCGTTCAGATAAGTACGACGGGCAATATTATAGGCACGGGTAAATGCATTTTGCTTATCCATTAATTTTGCTTCTTCCTCCTTTACAGATTTGGCAAAGTTAAGCATCGCGTCATCGATTAGCGTTTCTGGCGACGGATTAGAAAGGAATCTCTCCATGTTGGCTTCACTTCCAAAAACAGAATTTTCAAAGACATTATCCACAAATTTATTTACATCTCCTTCAAATGCAGTGTACAAATCGGTAAAGCCTCCGGGCTGTTTATCTTTTGGGATCAATCGGATATATTCCGCAATCATAGCTTTGGATACTTTTTTATCCACTTCAGCGTTGTAGTTTTTGTTGGCAAAATTCCGGAAATCGTTGAGAAACAACGACGTGAAATTCTCTGTCTTTTTTTCGTTTTTGCTTTGAAGGGCAAGGATCAACGAGTCGGCATTTCGAGTCGGTATATTTGCGAACTCAATTCCCCTGATAATTCCTTCGTTCAGCATCCGATCCCTGAAACGGAGATCGCTGCGTTGCAATACAATGTTTTGTATCGTATCGAGAGCAGCAAGACAGTGCCGTTTGTTATTTTTCTCCGCCCAATGGATAAGTCTCTCCTGTTGTTGCTGTTTTGTCATTATAAAATTACGCTTATCAATCGCCCAATTCGAACCGATAGCGCTCTTATAAGCATTGGTGGAACCTGTGTATTTCGAAGCATACTGAATATTCACCTGTGGGTCGGCAAGCATTTCTCTCAACAGGGTTTCCTGACGAACCCGACGCATATTAATTCGTACCGCATTATCGATATCACGCCTTTCCGCAACTTCCCACGAAGTGTAAAATTTATTGGTTGTTCCGGGAAATCCGAGGATCATGGCAAAATCATTTTCTTTTGCCCCTTTGGTGGAAACGGTAAGCCAGCGCTTGGGTTTCAACGGAACATTATCGGGAGAGTAAGGGGCGGGATTGCCGTTTTTATCGGCATAAATACGGAAAACGGAAAAGTCGCCCGTGTGGCGCGGCCACATCCAGTTATCGGTATCGGCGCCGAACTTCCCTATAGAGCTTGGCGGCGCGCCCACTAAACGAACATCGGAGTAGATCTTTTTGATAAACATAAAATACCGGTTCCCATCAAAGAACGGTTTAATCTCGACATCGCTTCCAGCATTATTTCTCAGGAACTCAGCCCCCACCCTCTCCATTGCAATACTTTTCAGATATCTGGGAGAAAGGAAGAAAACCCCGTCTTTATCCAGCGATTTATCCCGCTCGAGGCATTTTTTCACATAATCGGTCACATCTTCAATCTTGTCGATAAAAGTAACCGTCAGTCCCGGATTGGGGAGCTCTTCGGTCTTGGTCATTGCCCAAAATCCGTTTTCCAGGTAATTATGTTCCAACGAACTATGGTTTTGTATTTGCCCGTATCCGCAGTGATGATTGGTTAACACCAATCCCTGAGAAGAGATCACCTCGCCTGTACATCCGCTTCCAAACTGAACAACCGCATCTTTTATCGATGCTCCGTCGGGATTGTAAATATCATAATCTTTTAATTTCAATCCCAGCTTTTTCATCTCGGGATATTTTTGTTGTTTCAACAGGTGCAGCATCCACATCCCTTCATCAGCAAAGAGAAAAAATGCGGGCAAGATAAAGATCAGGATTAAAAATGATTTTTTCATACTCTGTTTTTTGATTGATTCAATGAATAATTAATTATACGCATATTTCCATATGGCGAAGATAATGATTAATTTTGCACGGTTATCGGAATACAAGCACTAAAAAAACATCAATTTTATGTCAACACTCAGGTTCAAAGCGGTAGAGGAAGCTTCAAAAAGAGTTCCCGTAGAAATTTCAGTCCCCGATCAGCTCCCGTCGGAATATTTCGGCAGGAACGTGTTCAACCGGACACAAATGTCAAAATATCTTTCCAAAGAGACGATGAACACCGTTCTCGACGCCATTGACCAGGGGATAACGCTGCAGCGCGAAATTGCCGATCATGTGGCGGCCGGAATGAAAATGTGGGCCATTGAGATGGGTGCCACACACTACACACACTGGTTCCAGCCACTTACGGAAGGCACGGCTGAAAAACACGACTCTTTTGTAGATTACATGAACGGGCCGGGCGGAAACATCATCGAGCGGTTCTCCGGAAAGCTTCTCGCACAGCAGGAGCCGGACGCGTCGAGTTTTCCCAGCGGCGGCATCAGGAATACCTTCGAGGCCCGGGGTTATACGGCCTGGGATCCGTCGTCACCGGCATTCATTATCGAAGATACGCTCTGTATTCCCACCGTCTTTATTTCATACACGGGCGAAGCGCTCGATTATAAAACGCCGCTGTTGAAATCGCTATCGGCTATAGACAAAGCGGCTGTGGAAGTTTGCAAGCTCTTTGATCCGAACGTGAAAAAAGTATATTCCTACTTGGGTTGGGAACAGGAATATTTTCTGGTAGATCAGGCGTTGTATGTTGCCCGTCCCGATCTGAATCTGACCGAAAGGACGCTTATGGGACATGAAAGTGCTAAAAACCAGCAGCTGGAGGACCATTACTTCGGTGCGGTTCCGCCGCGCGTGGTAGCGTTTATGCGCGAAGTGGAATACGAAGCTTACAAATACGGTATTCCGCTGAAAACACGCCACAACGAAGTGGCGCCCAACCAGTTCGAGCTGGCACCCATTTACGGTGAGACCAATCTGGCAGTCGATCAGAACCTGTTGATAATGTCGCTGATGCATAAGATTGCCGCCAAACACAATTTCAAGTTGCTGTTACACGAAAAGCCGTTCGCCGGCGTAAACGGATCGGGCAAACACAACAACTGGTCGCTGGGCACCGATACCGGCATAGGGCTTTTCACGCCCGGCAAGACAGCGCACGAAAATCTCCGGTTTGTGACGTTCCTTATCAACACGCTGATGGCGGTTTACAAACACAACAGCCTGCTCAAAGCATCCATTATGTCGGCACAGAATGCTCACCGCTTAGGTGCCAATGAAGCGCCCCCGGCAATAATTTCCGTGTTTCTCGGCTCGCAGCTTTCATCCGTGCTCGATAAAATAGAAGAGAGTTCCGACGACGATGACATCACGATGGACGAGCTTCGCAAGATGAAACTGGGCATTTCCCATATTCCCGAAGTGCTGATTGACAATACCGACCGGAACCGCACTTCGCCCTTTGCATTTACCGGAAACCGGTTCGAATTTCGTGCCGTAGGATCATCGGCCAACTGTTCATCGGCCATGAGCGCATTGAATGCCGTGGTGGCCGCCCAGCTGATCGATTTTAAAAAGGAGATCGACAACAAAATAAAAGAGGGCATGAAGAAAGAACAAGCCATTTTCGATACTATCCGTCTTTACATCAAGGAGTGTAAGCCTATCCGGTTCGATGGAAACGGATACAGTGACGAGTGGAAAGAAGAAGCCCTGAAACGCGGACTCGATTGTGAAACGAGTGTACCGTTGATTTTCGATGCGTACCTTTCCGACCGGAGTGTAAGAATGTACGAAAGCGTCGGCGTGCTGAATGAGCGTGAACTTCATGCCCGGAACGAAGTGAAGTGGGAGACCTATACTAAAAAGATTCAGATAGAAGCGCGTGTATTGGGCGACTTAAGCATGAACCACATCATTCCCGTGGCAACACAGTATCAGTCGATGCTGCTGGACAACCTGTATAAAATGCGTATGGTTTTCGACAAAGAAAGGGCAGCCCGGCTTTCCAAAGAAGATGCGGCGCTGATCGAAGAGATTGCAACGCATATTTCAGCCATAAAGACCAACGTTGACGATATGGTGGATGCACGGAAATCGGCAAATAAGCTCGAAGACGCCCGCGAAAAAGCTATTGCCTATCACGATACGGTCGAGCCTTTCCTGTCCGTTATCCGCTACCATATCGATAAGCTGGAACTGATGGTAGATAACCAGATGTGGCCCCTGCCCAAATATCGGGAACTGCTGTTTATCAGCTGATTCTATCTAAATGTATTCATCGCCGAAGCGGAACTTCACATCGGTCACAAAGTGCTTGATACGCTGCTCTTCCTCTTTTTTGCAGATCAGCAACGCATTATCCGATTCAGCCACAATATACCCGTCAAGCCCCTGTATCACCACAAGCTTGTCATCGCTCATGGTCACTACGTTGTCGTTACTTTCGATGTACAACGTTTTGCAGTGTAAACTGGCATTGTCATTCTCGTCTTTCGGGGTTATTTCGTGTAACGAACCCCAGGTACCCAGATCAGACCACCCAAAATCAGAGCCGATAACATATACGTTGTCCGCCTCTTCCATTATTCCGTAATCGATGGAGATATTGGGACAAAACGGAAATGCCTGATCTATAAACTCCTTCTCACGGGGAGTGTTAAAGAATTCTTTGCCTTCGTTGAACTTATTTACGATATCGGGTAAATACATTTTAAAAGCTTCTACAATAGCTTTTACGCTCCAAAGAAATATCCCCGAATTCCAAACGAATTCGCCACTTTCATAGAAGACCTTAGCCAACTCAATATTAGGCTTTTCCGTAAAAGTTTTCACTTTCCGAATGCCGTCAACCTCTTCGTGGCTCTCCTGAATATAGCCGTAACCTGTTTCAGGACGGCTGGGCTTAATACCCAATGTCAGCAGGAAAGGGTTCTTTTCCACAAATTGTAGTCCACGCTCTATTTCCGACAGGAAAATATCTTCTTTCAAAATAAGATGATCGGAAGGAGCCACCACGATATTCGCGTCCGGATTAATCGCCTGGATATGAAACACAGAATAGGCGATTGCGGGTGCGGTATTCCTTCTCAACGGTTCAAGAAGCACCTGCTCTTTCGACAACTCGGGTAATTGTTTTAGGGTTAGCTCCGCATACGCGTCGTTGGTTACGACGAAAATATTTTCGATGGGAATTATTTTTTTAAACCGATCGAACGTACTCTGCAGAAGCGAACGCCCCGTACCAAAAAAATCGAGGAACTGCTTAGGCCTGTCTTCTTTACTAAAAGGCCAGAATCGGCTTCCGATCCCACCTCCCATAATAACACAAAAATTGTTGTTCTTCATAACGTAATCTTACAGACTGAGTGATTTAGACACTTTTCCGATTGTATTATATATTTTTTCTTCCCTGTATAACGCTTTCCGTTGCGGGATTGTTTTAACAATTACCCATTTAATTTCAAGCGGCCTCTCCTTTTTGAATAATTTAAAATAAAAAGAGCTCAATCATTTTTATTTTTGAAATTTTTATGTACTTTTGCAGTCGTTTTTCTACGAAATGCCCAGATGGCGGAATTGGTAGACGCGCTGGTCTCAAACACCAGTGGATTCACTTCCATGCCGGTTCGATCCCGGCTCTGGGTACGTAAAACTCCTGATATCAAACTGATAATCAGGAGTTTTTATTTTTACAGGGTATAAAAAAGGTGTAAATCCCAAATTTTGAGTTATTGTTTTCCGTGATACAAAATTATCTTTCTTTATTAAGAAAAGAATTTTAGTTTCTCGTAAAGTTAATTTTTCTGTACCACTTTCTATACCATCTGTATCATTTTCTGTATCAGAGCCGATCTTTTCTGATTTTATAAAAATGTTCTACTTTTTGCGAATAATCAAAAATTAGGATTATCTTTGTATCCAATAAATGAAACGGTATGATTGTATCTTTTGAAAAAGAATACTTGCGTGATTTGTACGAAAAGGGCAAAACAACGGACAAGAAACACCGATTTCAACCGGATATTGCGAAAAGATACAGGGAACGTATTAAAACCCTTGAAAGTGCAGAAAGAATAGAAGACTTGTTTACTATCAATTCGTTGAATTACGAGGTATTGAAAGGCGACAAAGCGGGTATTTCTTCCATCAGGGTAAACAATCAATACCGTATTGAGTTTACGGTAACCGACAATGGGGCTGAACCTATTGTTTCGGTATGTAATATTCTCGAATTGTCAAACCATTATAAGTAAAGGCATTATGATTACTTTAAAAGGGGTTGACCCCCGCATGATAGCAAACAACATCACCCCGTATGAACCAACGCATCCGGGCGAAATATTAAAAGAAGAAATTGAATATCGCGGTATATCGCAACGCCGCCTTGCTGCGCAAATGGGCGTGGCTTATTCTGTACTGAACGAAGTGTTGAATTCAAAACGTCCGGTAACAACCGAATACGCCTTGCTCTTTGAAGCTGCATTGGGCATTGATGCCGGTATTTTTATCCGTATGCAAGCCGATTATAACATGCATACGGCAAGACAAAACAAATCCTTTTCCGAACGTCTCGCAAATGTGCGTAAACACGCCGCTATGCTTTGATTATTAATCATTTATATCAGAAAATAAATCGGTATCGAACTTCATGGGTGGGTCAACATCCACTTCACAAAAACAGTTATTTTTTTCATAGTTAAGTTGTTTTTTTCTTGTTTTCTATTAAAAAAATGACGTTATTCATTTATTAATGAATTAACCTCATCTCGATTGAAAAAATCAATTGACCTTTCTGAGTTGAAATCCGAATATTGGGATGACAAGACCTTGCATACGCATATTCGTGAAGAAATTTACAAGGCATCAAGTGAGTTGATGGTATTGCATAAAAAATACTGTAATATTGCATTCCTTCATCTTAAAAAACGTGCAATTGAAAATTTTATCATTATAAAATCGTCTTAGATTTATTGAAAAAAGTGTAGTTTATAAACGAAATGGCAGGATGGTGGATATTTTGGAGCATACTGACCCCCTATTCCGGGCATACTGACCCCCCCTGGAAATCAGGT
>MKTD01000054.1 GCA_001898165.1 Bacteroidia bacterium 43-41 | reverse complement strand
AAATGAATGGAATATTTATATGTTGAGTTGCAAATCCACATAATCAGCTGATAAATTTACGGTGCGACAATTTTACATTGGTCTGATTAACCATAGCATAGTGCATCGTGGTGTCAATCTTAACATGCCCTAATAATCGTTGAACTTGTTCTACAGGCATTCCTTTATCAATAGCCATTGTAGCCAACGTTCGGCGGAATTTATGGGGATGTACTCTGTTGATTTTAAGTTTTTTACCAATATCCCGAAGGCGCATTTCCACACCGGAAATTTGCAATCGACCGTGAGGTTTAGCCAATGAAACGAACAGTGCCGGATTTTTATCTTTACGGGATTTGAGGTATTGTTGTAAATGGATTTTTGTACGAGCATTGAAGTAAACCACTCGCTCCTTATTCCCTTTACCGAAAACGACACACTCCCGTTCCTGAAAATTAATATCGTTTCTGTCTAGTTTAACAAGTTCGCCGACACGTATTCCTGTAGAAGACAACAGATCGATGATTGCCAAATCCCTGATATGCTTACAATTATCGCGAAGTATCTCTAATGATTCATCACTTAGCACTTCTTTAACCTGTGTCCCTGTTTTTACTTTGTGAATACGTCTAACAGGACTTTTCAGAATATAATCTTCTTCTTCCAACCATGCGAAAAAAGAAGAAAAGATACGACGTATGTTGTCTATTGTAACTTTACTGGATTTGCGTTTACTTTGAAATACCGCTAAATAAGCCCGAATATCTTCTGTTGTATAATCGGCCACATTTTTAGGCATTCCGTTAAATAAATGACGAATGGTTGATTCATAGTACTTAATCGTTTTTAGAGAGCAACCTTCGACTTGTTTCGCTGATAAGAAAATTTCAAGCAGTCTGGAATTTGACGCAAAATCTTCATGCATAGTTTCTCCATCCACCATAACTTCATATTTGCTAAGTATCTGTAATAATGAAGTGCTGAGTTGTGTAGTTTGCTCAAATGTTAAGATTCCAGACATGGCATTTTCAATTTCGTTGATCAGTTTTTCTTTCATATTTCTTCAATTTTAGAGTGATTATTTAAAACCGAAGAAATTAAGAATCTTTTATCATATAGTGAACCCAATACTCTTCAGTTGTTTTCGAATTTCATCTTCCAGTTCATGGGATTTACCAAAGAGTTCGGATAATTTACTTGTAAGTCGTGTCATCTTTTCTTCAAAAGGCTCTCCGTCATCTTCCGTATCGGCAATCCCGACATAACGCCCGGGAGTAAGGATATAATCCTGCTTTGTAACATCATCCAAAGTAACAACGGCACAATATCCTTTTTCATTTTCCAAAGTACCTTCATCAAAGGAAGTGAATGTATCCGCTATTTTTTGAATATCTCCTTTTTCCCTATTTTCAGTTTCGTCAAAGTCAGAAAGTTCCCGGAGTTTTCGGGTTACCATTGTCCCCATATTGCGAGCATCAACAAAAAGAATTTTTCCTTTCTGTTTTTTCTGACGATTCAAGAACCATAATGAAACCGGAATCCCTGTCGTATAAAATAACTGAGACGGTAAGGCTACAATTCCTTCAATCAGGTCAGCTTTAATTATATTTTCACGAATTGTTCCCTCACCTCCGGTCTGCGAGGATAAAGAACCATTAGCCAATACCATCCCCATTTTACCTCTTGGCGATAAATGATGAATCATATGTTGCATCCAGGCGAAGTTGGCGTTACCTGCGGGTGGTATTCCAAACTTCCAACGAACATCGTCTTGAAGTTTATCAGCACCCCAATCACTAAGGTTAAATGGCGGATTAGCCATTATGAAATCTGCTTTCAATGTTGGATGTTGATCATCAAAAAAAGTATCGGCATTAAATTTACCCAAATCGGCTTCAATTCCATGAATTGCCAAATTCATATGAGCCATCTTCCATGTAGTAGGATTACTGTCTTGACCAAAGACAGAAATATCATTTATATTTCCTTGATGATTTTTGATAAATTTCATTGACTGAACAAACATACCTCCCGAACCACATGCAGGATCATATACACGACCACTATATGGCTTAAGCACTTCTACTAATGTCTTTACAATACATGCCGGTGTATAAAATTCTCCCGCTAATTTACCTTCTGCCTCTGCAAATCTCGACAAACAATATTCATACGTACGCCCCAAAATATCTTTATTCCCATGCTCTTCCATTTGAATGTTAGTGAATAAATCAACCACATTACCTAACCTTCTTTTATCCAATTCCGGCCGAGCAAAGTTTTTGGGAAGTATGCCTTTCAAGCGGTTATTCTCTTTTTCAATTAAACGCATGGCGTCGTCAATTACCATACCTATTTCTGCAGTGTGTGCTGCTTCCGAAATTACACTCCACCGAGCCTCTTGGGGTACAAAGAAGATATTCTGTGATGTGTATTCATCTTTGTCTTCTTCAAAACCGTCTCCTTCGTCTATTAATTCCTGGTGTCTTGCTTCAAAACGGTCTGAAATATATTTCAAAAATATGAGTCCAAGTACAACTGATTTATATTCGGAGGCATCCAGATTACCTCTTAGCAAATCTGCTGCCTTCCAAATCTCTTTCTCAAATCCAATTTCTGCGGTATTGTTTTTTGCCATAAACTTTTAATTATACTTTAATTAAATTATTTCCCTTCTTCATTATCGATAATTAAATCTTTTACACTCACCTGCAGTATCTCCGCAATTTGATATAAAGTTTCCAATGGGAGCCAGATTCGATTATAAGCATTGCTGTTTACAATCTTAAAACTCTTACCGGGCTTCTCCACGAGCTGAGTTTGTTAATCCCCGCATACGGTTTTTACAAAGATAGTAAATCAATCCGTCCAAAGTTAAAAGTCAACTTTATTTTCTTTGAATATGTCAGTTCGTATTCCAGAAATGAGGGGCAATTTGCTCTGGAAGGAGGATTCCGGAATGCACTGACTGCTATTTCGGTATATTGAGCCCAAAAAAAATTCGGAGGTTTTCTTTGTGTTGCCAAAAATTAAAAACACAGTAAAAATGGATATGTTTACTCTTTGGTAACATTAACAATTCAAAGTGGGGAAAATCTTCTGCGCCCGGATGGAAGCAGTTGGCTTAAAATTAATCTGAAATTTTTTTGTAACTTGATGTTTCTCCTTTCAAGCTAATCAAGATATAATCACTCTTGCCAATTATGTTGGTTTGACAAAAATCTTGAAAAAAATATCCTGTCTGCACACTAAAACCTTGAAAAGGTGTATATTTGTATCGTTATATAACCTTGAAAAGGTGTATATTTGTATCGTTATGAGACCTTGAAAAGGTGTAATTCAATCGTCTTGACAACATTAAAAGACTGTAAATGTATAATTTATGAAGAGAAAAATATATCAAAAACTACTTGCTTGGAAGCAAGAGCGAAAGGGTGATGTGGCCCTCTTGATTGAGGGCGCCAGGCGCATTGGCAAAAGCTATATTGTTGAAGAGTTTGCCCGCAACGAGTATGACTCTTATATCCTTGTGGATTTTAGTACAGTGAATCCTTTGGTGATAGAATTCTTCAATCTCTATCTGGACGACCTTGATGCGCTCTTCCTTAATCTGGAGGTCTATTTCAAACGAAAACTCACTCCGCGCCTGTCGGCAGATGAAGAGGCCCGTTCTCTTATCATCTTTGATGAAGTGCAGTTCTGTCCTCGTGCTCGTGCAAGCATCAAGCATCTGGTGGCCGATCATCGATATGATTATATAGAAACCGGTTCACTTATCTCTATCAAAAAGAACGTGAAGGACATTATGCTACCATCGGAGGAGCATGCTATCGAGATGCATCCTATGGACTTTGAGGAGTTTCTTTGGGCCATTGACGATGAGGTGATGATGTCCTACATTCGTCATCAATTTGAGAACCGCCAACCCATAGGAACATTCCATCGCAGAGCCTTGGATTACTTCCGTCAGTATCTTATTGTGGGTGGTATGCCGCAAGCGGTTGCTAAATATGTGGAGACACGGGATTTCGAAAAGGTGGATGAAGTGAAACGGGATATTATCGCGCTTTATCGTAATGACATTCGTAAATACGCCGATAGTCAAGAGACTAAAGTCACGGCTATCTTTGAAGAGATTCCAGGTCAGTTGCAAAAGCATGAAAAGAAGTTTCGCCTTTCTGCCTTACAAGACGAAGCTCGAATGCGTGATTACTCGAATGCTTTCTTTTGGTTAAGCGATGCGAAAATCATCAATTGCAGCTATAATTCCACGGAACCAAGCGTCGGACTGAAATTGAACGAGGAACGCACCACATTGAAATGCTATATGGGTGATACCGGATTGCTCATCAGTCATGCTTTTGATGAACGAGGTATTGTTAGCCAAGAGTTATATCGGAAGTTGATGTTCGGCAAACTAGAGGTAAACGGAGGTATGCTAGTTGAAAATATAGTGGCACAAATGCTTCGGGCATCAGGTCACAAACTCTATTTTTTCAGTAATAGCTCAAGAACGTCAGCGGGTGACCGGATGGAAATAGATTTCCTTATCTCCAAAGCTGTAACAACCAGCCGACATAACATTTCTCCAATAGAGGTGAAATCAGGCAGTCGATATGCAATCACCTCATTAAAGAAATGTATTGCGAAGTATGGCAATCAGCTCTCTACGCCTTATGTCCTCCACGATAAGGATTTAAAAGAGGATGATGGCATTGTTTATCTGCCACTGTATATGACACCATTGTTGTGATAGTTTGAAAAAAATTACTGGTATCAATCAACGCCAGTTAAGTCATTATTTGAACGGTGTGAAAAAGCCTCGTCCGGAAACGATCCGGAAAATTGAAACAGGGATTCATCGGTTTGCAAATGAATTGAGTCAAGTGAATTTCGTTTGATTAATACTGTTGCTAATTATGCTGTACGCCCATTGCCATTTTTGCTGTATTTCTGAATGCTGGTTACAGCAAGGTTTTAAATCTATATGGCAATTCGTAAATAGTATTGACAAAATCATTAGAATTGATCATGGACCTGATCGGCAATATCGTTTGTTCTTTGTTTGAAACAATAATGCCGATAGTGCCCCTGTCAAAAATAGGTTCTATCGAAAGATTAACTGTACTTAGATGGAACGAGAGGTCAGCATGCAACCTCTTGATTTGGTTTATTCGGAAGCCTTTTTGAGGAATAATCTCATATAATGTGTTTGTATAACCGACTGTTACTTCTATTGACTGAATGGCAATGTGTTTTGCACGAAGAATATTAGCTATTATTTCTTTTGTTTCAATGACTTTATTTGTTGAAAATATGGCATCAAAATTTTCTAATAAATCAGTTGATGGAGAATGATAGTTTGGTAAATCTCTTGTCGGATCATAATCCTCAAAATGTTCATGCTCAATAATGGGTTGTTCAATATTCCCTTCGGATTCCCTTTTATCCGAATGATTAAAAGTGTTATGGGTTAATTCGTCTTTCATAAAAGTAGATATTCCGGTGTTATGCGCCCACTTTTGATAAAGTTACTTCTTTCTCCTGAAACAGCAAGGTTACGACAAGTGATGTAAAATATCCTTGGAAAGAAACTTATAATTAATGGCAGAAGTCCGGATAGCCCGCTAGCTGATAACACTCTCGACCGACGCCGAAAGCTGTACCGGATAGAGAGGATGGTTGGAGGCTGTATTGTCCTAAATATTCGCTTCATATAAAGTAGCGAATATTTCATTATTACTCCTTATACAGTTGCGGTGAGCCCTTCCAGTTTTGTGATCCAATCATTGAAATGGGAGCAACGTTCTCTTAGTCTGAGTAATCCAATATCCTCGACCACAAGTGGGGCTACTTGCGCTTTCTGTCCTTCATATTCCGGAATATATTTAATGATTCTTTTTGAAGGAGCTGATGATGGTTTTTCGTTGATATCTTCAGGATGCATACCCAATATCTCCCTTTGCAATCTATCTACAGCCGTCTTTTTATCCGGATATAACGAAACCAATCTTTCCGGATCTGCCAATAAAAGCGCTTCAAACTCATGCAGTTGGACATAAGGGATAAAAGAGATTATATTCAAGTATATCATGGTCGCCCTCCAATAATATTCTTCTCCCAAATTTCACCGGTCGTAAACTCCTCCAGGTATGCTTTTACAGCCTCCTTGTCGGGACGGAAATATACAGAAGCGCGTCCTTTTCGTTCAATGATGACGAGGTCTTCCAATTCAAAATTATTCACCATGCTGGTGGATTGAGTAGCCACAAAAACCTGACAATGGTAAGAAGCCGACTTAATCAATCCGGCAATCAGGTCTATTGCACTGGGGTGTAATCCCAGTTCGGGTTCATCCAGGAACAACACTGTCGGTAAATCTTTCGGATTTTGCGCCAACAAGCTCACCAGGGCGATGCAACGCAACATCCCATCAGATGCTTGCCCTGCGTTAAATACTTTATTGGTACCCTTTTCTTTCCAACGTAATAATACTTGTCCGAATTCATCATACAGTTCAAAGTCGTCGAAAAAAGGAAGAATAGAGCGAAGAAATTTCACAATACGAAAATAATACTGTGTATCCTCTTTTTTAATTCGATAAAGAAAACTTGCCAGGTTATCCCCGTTTTGTTTTAACCATCTTCCGTCCGATACAGACCACTTCAATCTCATCGGAGAGGTATCGCTCGTGTTATGGAACTGATAGACAATAAGCTTTCTTAGTAAATTAAGTATAGAGTTGGCTGTATTATTATTTACTTGCGGTAATTGTGCTTCTTCGTGACCCACTCCGCAAGAGTGCCATTTCTCTTCCTCCGAAGCATTACTTTTTCGATACCTGTATTTTTCCTCTTTAAATACTAATCTGTCAGGCTTGGCAAACATTAGGCTAAACTTATATTCATTAATGCCGCTAGCATTTTGAATCTGAATTTCAGCCTCAATAGACTTGGTCGTATCTGCGCCGTCGTACAAGATATCGTTAGCACCTCCCAAAAATGCCACATGTTCCTGAAGTTTCCCGTTAGAGTTTAGCATCCAACTCAGAAACTTAAAAAAAGAGATAAAATTACTTTTTCCCGAACCGTTTGGTCCAATTAAGACATTAATTGCTTTCGGTTTAAATTCTTCAATTGATTCAATTGATTTGTACCCCTTTATTGTAAATGATTTCAATTTTATTCTCGACATATGTATTTAAGTTGACAACTTACCCCTTTAAAAGTGATAATATACTCAGAATCTATAAACACTTACACTTCCACAAAGATACAATTATTAATTTCTCCGCAATCCAGTGAACTTATTTTTCATCTGTAAATATCTGTCTATAAGTAATCCGGTTAAAAAATTTATTCCTGTTTATTGTTTCCCTGTATAAATCGTAAGCATTCAGTGAACCCCGTATAGGATTTTAAGTTTATTTAGTTTCTGCAAGTTCCCTTCCAAAAACTTGGGAAACATTCGGAGCCTGAAAAAGTTCTTGCCGAATTACTGGAAAAAGAAGAAAACTGACGAAATTATATGTCAAACTCTAACTATTTACTAGAGATTCCCTGGTTGCTGGAATAAAAAATCTGATGAAATCCGTGGGTGCAAATGCTCCGGAATGAAGGTCAGGATGACCATTTATCAATTTGCCGTTTGCTTTCTTATTACGTTTTACACCATCACTTCCCCAGGTGCTCCATTGTTTAAAGAAAAACGCTACTCCATTGATATCGGCCGGCATATTAAGATCAGATATTGTTACGTTTCAAAATTAAGCAATTGCTTCTTAAAACACAAACTTAATTAGAAAATCATCAGCGTATACAATCCCGGGCGTCCGGACGTAAAATCGTGCGGAAATTAGAACGAAGTGGACTCGGAAATGTAACCTGTCAAAGATGATGAAATTTGTAATTCATCTAAATAGTTATGTTCCCACATGTAAAAACATAATTATTTTATACCTTTGTAAAAAGGGGAAAAAATGAAATCGTTCAGATCAAATATAATAAAGCAAATAGAAACTATTCCTGAAGGGAAAATATTTACCTTCACCGATCTTGATTTCCCTATGGAGAAATTTGCGAACGTGGCAGTTATACTTTCGGAATTGGCAAAAAGAAAGAAGCTGGCCAGAGTAGAGAAAGGCGCATATTACCGGCCTAAACAGTCAAGCCTGGGATTGGGTGTGTTGCCCATATATCAGGACGAACAATT
>MKTD01000053.1 GCA_001898165.1 Bacteroidia bacterium 43-41 | reverse complement strand
CTTCCGTTAGTATATTTATTAGGCTAAAGTAATGTAAACTAACTCTAAAAGGGTTTATTCATACCGAAAAAAAGGATTTATAGAGGAAATATAGTATATTGTATAAATACTGTGCAAATTTTTTTGCTTATAATTATAAACAACTTTTAAACAGGTTATCAACAGGTGATTTTTATTCGAACCGGATTGATTTTGCCGGCGTAATTTTTGCCACAAGATATGACGGAGCGATCATCATTATCAATGCGACGATCAATGTCCCTACGTTTAACAGGACCATATACCAGGGATTGAGGTCGATGGGTACGGCAGAGAGATAATAGGTTGCAGGATTGAGTTTGAGAATGTTGAAGTTCTTCTGTAAAATGCAGAAAGCCAGTCCGGTAATGTTTCCCCAAAGCATTCCCTGCCCGATGAGGAAAGCCGAAAGGTAAAGAAATACTTTTCGGATGCTGAAATCACGTGCGCCCATTGATTTGAGCATTCCAATCATATTTGTCCGCTCGAGGATAATGATAAGGAGCCCTGAGATCATCGTAAAGCCCGAAACCAGGATCATCAATATCAGAATTACCCAGACATTCATGTCCAGAAGGCTCAGCCAGTTGAAAATCATAGGGTTGATCTCTTTTATAGAGCGGGTGTAAAGCCTATTTCCCAATCGGTCTTTATAGGATGACATTTCGAAAAACAGGTCCTGGGCGGCTTGGTCGAGTTTGTTGTAATCTTTTACCAAAACTTCCACACCGCTTACCATATCGCTTTCCCAACCGTTTAAACCGGAGAGGATTTTTGCATCGGTTAAAACGTAAAGCTTGTCGTAGTCTTCGAAATTGGTTTCGTAAATTCCCGTAATGGTAAATCTTCTGGCACGAACCGGTTCCTGAACAAAGTAAGTAGTGAAGTTATCGCCTAATTTAAGGTGTAGTTTTTGAGCAATGTTTTGAGAAATAATGGCCTGATTAGTGTCTGATGTGTCGTTTACGTTGATGATACTTCCTTCGATCAGATTTTTTTTAAAAAAATGCCAGTCGTAATCGCCTGCTATCCCTTTAAGCACGATACCCAAAAAATCTTCATCGGTTTTAATGATCCCGGGCTTGGTAATGAATTTCTGCACCCGGGCAATTTCCGGATTACTCAGCAGCATATTTTTCAACGTATCGGAAAAAGCAATGGGATTATGTTCGTATGAATTGTTGCTGTCGAAGCTGGTGATTTGAATGTGGGAGCCAAACCCGATGACCTTTTCACGGATTTCCTTTTTAAAACCGATAATAATGCACACTGCCGCGATCATTATCGCCAAACCGAGCGCTATGCCGCCGATAGCGATTTTTATGGCAGGCGATGAAACCCGTTTTTCGTTTTTCTTGTCGCCTTTATAGATCCGTTTGGCAATAAAAAGTTCTGTGTTCATTCTTTGCGGTTATATTCTTCCAGTGCTTTCTCCAACACAATCAACGCATTGTTTAAATCTTCTTTGTTCAGCACGTAAGCTATGCGGACTTCATTTTTTCCCAGTCCGGGTGTGACGTAAAATCCCGATGCAGGAGCCATAAAAACGGTTTGGTTTTCGTATCGGAAATCCGACAGGCACCACGCACAGAACTTGTCGGTATCCTCAACGGGAAGGCTTGCCAATGTATAGAAAGCGCCTTCGGGCTGAGGCGAATAAACACCGGGGATTTTGTTGAGGCGGTCGATAAGGAAATCACGGCGGCTTTTGTATTCGTCGAAATTTCCCTGCATGTACGCTCCGTTTTCCTGTAACGAAGCATTTGCCGCGATCTGTCCGATCAGCGGAGGGCTCAATCGTGCCTGGCAGAATTTCATTACCGTGTCGTGCAGTTTTTTGTTTTTGGTGATCAGACATCCGATACGGATCCCACATTCGCTGTATCGCTTCGATACAGAGTCGATGAGAACAACGTTCTCTTCAATTTCTTTCAGGTGGCAAGCCGAGATATAAGGCGCATCGCTATAAATAAACTCTCTGTAAACCTCGTCGGAAAACAGGTAAAGGTTATGTTTCTTCACCAGAAGCCTGATTTGTTCCATCTCTTCGGCCGTGTAAACATATCCGGTGGGATTATTCGGGTTGCAGATAAGGATTCCCTTGGTTCTCGGATTGATGAGCTCTTCGAATTTTTCTATTTCCGGGAGCTTAAATCCGGTATCGATACTCGTCGGAATGGTTTTGATAACAGCGCCTGCCGATACCGCGAAAGCCATGTAATTGGCATATGCCGGTTCGGGGACGATGATTTCATCGCCCGGATTGAGGCAAGCCATAAAAGCATACAACACGGCTTCCGAGCCGCCTGCAGTCACGATGATCTCTTCGGGCAAAAGGTGAATGTCGAACTTCGCATAATACTTCACCAGATTTTCGCGATAAAACCGGAATCCGTCGCTGGGACTGTATTCCAACGTTGTCCTATCGATATTTCGAATAGCATCGAGCGCTACCTGTGGCGATGGTAAATCGGGCTGGCCGATATTCAGATGATATACTTTTACTCCGCAAGCTTTTGCTGCATCCGACAGCGGAGCTAACTTTCTAATGGGAGAGGCAGGCATTTGTAAACCCCGCTCTGATATTTGAGGCATATTTAACAACTAAATTTTTCGGAATCTTCATTAAACAGGGTGCAAAGTTAATAAAATTGGATGGATTGGTTAATACTTCCCATAAATTATTTTGCTGCTGTGCTCGTGCACAACAGAAGAAAAAGAATTATATTTGTACTTTATTTATCAAAAAGAAAGGAGTACGACTATAATTCGTGAAATTCAAAACAGTTTCTTAGTTCCCCCTGAACTTCATGACCTCCTGTTGCATAAACTTTCGTTCGGCTTGTTGTGCCCGATAGAGTTTTTCGGGAGAGAGGATTTTTTCCATTTTCTCGGAATATTGCTTATCCAACTCTGCTTCTTTTAGTTTTACGTCTACATCGTTTTCAAGAAGTTGTCGATACTCCTCGTTAGACATGTTTTTGTTGTTTTGTTTCATCTCCTCCACCTTATCCCGGTGTTGTTTATGGAGTTCGAATTTTTTCTTCGACAAATCGTTATACAAAGGAAAATATCTATCGGCCTCCTCTTTGGTCAATCCCGCTTCTTTTTGAATGTATTCCATCTTCCTCTTTTCGTAATCGGCCATATTCATTCTACGGGTCTGGGCAAGGGCAGTGGATGTAGAAATGCTGATTATGAGGGTAAAACACAAAAGTGTAATGTTCTTTTTCATACAATTAAATTTTAGAGCCGGGAATCAAGACACAGGAGCCGGGACAATTTAATGATGTCGGCGGGGTTGTAATGATGTCCTTGCTCGTTTCATACATTTATTAATTCATATAAACCCTGTTGTACATATAATCGTAATAACCTTCATTTACCAGTTGATCTTCCAGATATTGGTAGAATTCTTCTTCAGTTATCTTCACGGTTGACCAATAATCATCCGTAAATTGCGCAGATTGTATGGTTGCAGCTTGGTTCGCAGAATCCCGTTGTTGGTTTGCACTGTTTCTTGTAATCAATTGAAAGGTGAAAAATAAACCCATAAACATAGCGGCCATATAAATCCAGGGTTTGGTTTTGTCCCACATTGAAACTGCTTTTGGCTTTACGGTTTCCTTTTCAGGTAAACAATCCATTATGCGTTGGTTAAACCCGGTGAAATAATCCTCGGGCACAGTAAATGGATTTCTTTTATCTATCTCGCTTAATTTGTTTATTTTTGTTTCCATACCATCTGTTTTTACGCTCTGCTACGTAGAATGGACTCTCTCCCCATATAAAGGTTTAATTGGAATCTGTTAAAAAAAATTCAATTTTTTTAACGGCATGATGATACGATGCTTTTAATGCTCCCACCGATGTTCCGAGTATCTCTGACATCTCTTCGTATTTCATTTCATCGAAATATTTCATTTGAAAAACCAATCGTTGTTTATCAGGTAAAGTTAAAATGGCGCGTTGAAGCAGCTTTTGAGCTTCATCACCGTCGAAATATTCATCTCCTTCGAGTGTGTTGAGGAGGAACGAGTCCTTATCATCGACCGATACATTATTCTGATTCCTTTTCTTGTTGAGGAAGGTGATGCTTTCGTTAATGGCAATTCTGTAAAGCCACGTCGTTAATTTTGATTCTCCACGAAAATTATCGATATTGGTCCAGGCCTTGATGAAAACGTCTTGTAAAATATCGTTGGCATCATCATGCGACAATACCATTTTACGAATCTGCCAGTACAATCTTTCGCTGTATTCAGAAACAAGTGTGGCGAAGCCCTGTCGTTGGGTTTTGGGGTCGCGTAACTTTTCCAATAACTGTTCTTCGCTATATTTATCCATTTTTTCCGTTATCCTCCCCTTTTTCGAACCAATTGATAAAATTTTCGGCTTCAGTTTTATTGTTTTCCCACCATTCAAGCGATTCCGGGAAGTAAGAAACGCTTATGTACCGGCAAAAGGCTTCGTAATGATGGGAATTGGCAATGCTTTTGAAAAAGGGATAATGGAAAGTCCAGAAACTATCGCTCCTTACAGCTCCCGTCTCTTTTTCAAGTACACGGAGGATGGCTTTGTTTACTTCCGTAAAGACAAAATAGATATCCGTCTCTTTTTTTTCTGCTTTCAGAGAATCTATTGTGGATTTTATAGCATTGTAAACAAAATTTCTATTCAATCCCTCTTCGGTTGTGAGAGGAGGAATTTCGTTCTGAGCAGTATTGTCGGGCATATTTCGCAGCAACTGCTGCTGAATAAATGAACGTTCTACCGGTTTTTCCGTTACCGGTTTCACTAACATTGTCTGCAACATCTCTTCGAATGCATTCTTCGATCTTTTGCTGTCGGGCTCCAACAACAAAAACATTTGAAAAGAATAGATGCTTCTCACCCAAAGCCCTTTGTCTCTTTGGGCATACGCATTCAAAAGAAAGGCGCCGCTGTTGGTTTTATCCAATTCAATGGCGCGGCTTACATGTTCAAGGGTTTTATCGAGATCCCCCTTTTTGTAGTAATTCAAAGCCATATTAAAATGGAGCAGATAAGAATCGCCGTTTTTCATCAATCCCTCCTGCAGAAGAGCTATGGCATTGTCTATTTGTTTCATTTCGGCCATGGCTTCGCTCTTAACGGCATAAGCGCCTACAGAAAGATTTTTATCGTTCGAATTGATAACACAGGTGCTGTATTTTGATGCATTTTTATAATCTTTCAGTTCGAGAAAGGAGAGAGAAATTTCATATAACGCCAAGGTCGATTTCGGATTGATTTTCAATGCCTGTTCAAACTTCTCGATGGCCTTTTTATATTCTGTCGAGTCGTGAAGCGCAACACCTTCTTGAATAAGTGTTTGAACGTTATTGCCCTGTCCGTTGGCAGTTGAAATAATAATAGAAATTAAAAATATTATGGCAAGAATTTTCTTCATAAATTATTTTTTGCGTGGTAAATGTAAGACAAAAAAAGTGATCTTTGAATTTTTAGATAAAAAAAGCGATTTTTTCTAACAATCGTAAACAATTTGTCTTGGTTTTAAATGTTTTTTTAGAAATCAATCTGTCAAATAATGTTGTATTTTTGTTCCTGTAAATTCTTATCAAGATGAAATACGTTGAAGTAAACTTTATTTGCAATCCCAATTCTGAAACAATTACCGATGTGTTGGCCGCCCAACTCTCTGATATCGGGTTCGAGAGTTTTGTTAAATCCGACTCGGGTATGCTGGCCTATGTCCCTGAGCCAATGTTCTCCGCCGGGGAAATAGACGGCTTGCTCCGAGACTTTTTCTTAGATGCTGAAATCGGCTATTCGTTTAAAACAATTGAAGACAAAAATTGGAACGAAGAGTGGGAAAAGCACTATTTTCAACCCATTGTATTTGAGAACAGATGCATCATCCACAGTTCATTTCAGCAACCCGGAGGAGATTACGGCTATCGTATCCTTATCGATCCTAAAATGGCATTCGGGACGGGACACCATCAAACAACAGGGCTGATATTGAAAGAAATTTTATCGATGGATTTGCGGGGCAAATCGGTTTTGGACATGGGTTGCGGAACGGCTGTCCTTGCCATTCTGGCTTCGATGTGTGGCGCTGGCCCCGTCACGGCAATTGATATTGATGAATGGGCATACCGCAATGCTGTTGAGAATGTTCAGCTGAACAACATTTCCAATGTTAACGTGTTACACGGCGGAGCCGGATTGTTAGGCACCGAAACTTTTGACGTGATCTTCGCCAATATTAACCGGAACATCTTGTTGCAGGATATTCCTTCTTATGAGAGGGTCCTGAATCCGGGCGGGAAGCTCATCGTGAGCGGGTTTTACAAGGAAGATATCCCTGCAATTCGTGAAAAATGCGTGCAGAATGGTTTGGAGTATCGCGATTACTCTGAAATGGACAACTGGGTAGCTATTGTATTCGAAAAATGAGCTGTCGCCTGAACTTTATTTTGTTTTGCGTCTAAATAAGTTGTAACTTTACACCCGATTTCGGAACTGTTTTGAATTTTACGAATTATAGTTGCTCTTTTGTCTTTTATGCTGTTTTGTGCCCTTTTTTGCCTCTTTGAACTTTCCGTTCTTCCGTATAGCCCGCTATACGATGTAAAACGAAAATCCAAATCCATCAAAAAATGACTAAAAAACAGTGCATAAAAAAATTCAAAACAGTTTCTTCATGTAGTTTAGGTTATATTCTTTATTTTTTATGGAATGGATTAATGATTTGATCTTCGGATCGGGTGTCGCGCACGCTATCTTTGTGCTCGCGCTGGTAATTTCAACCGGTATTTTATTGGGGAAAATTAAAGTTTTCGGCGTTTCCCTCGGGATAACGTGGATTCTGTTTGTAGGCATATTTTTCGGCCATTTTGGCTTAGGGATTGATGAACACATTCTTCATTTCGTCAAAGAATTCGGTCTCATCCTTTTTATCTATTCCATCGGGATGCAGGTAGGGCCCAGTTTTTTCTCCTCTTTCAAGCAAGGCGGAATCACCCTGAATTTATTGGCATCATCGGTGGTTTTGCTGGGGGTGGTTACCACATACGTGATCCATGTTATCACCGGATTACCCATTTCCACCATGGTGGGAATATTGTCGGGGGCGGTGACCAATACTCCGGGACTTGGTGCGGCGCAACAAACTTATTTTGATGCGACGGGTTCCCAGGATCCATCCATAGCCATGGGGTATGCGGTAGCTTATCCGCTTGGAGTTGTGGGAATTATTCTTTGCCTGATACTTTTTAAATCGTTGTTCAGGATCAATATTGCCAAGGAGAATGAAGCCATCAGCAACACAAGCGTCTCGAAAATGACGGAAGCACAGATGTTTTCACTTCAGGTTCATAATCCGTCAATTTTTGGAAAAACCATCCATGAAATAAAGGAGCTCATAGATAAAGAGTTTGTCATTTCCAGAGTTTTGCACCACGATTCTGAAACATTAGCGATCCCTTTGCCACACACTGTTTTGAATGAAAATGATAAAATTCTGGTGGTTACAAATCTGCAAAATATCGAACTTATTGAGGCTCTGATCGGCCAAAAAATCGATATGGACAGGAGCGAATGGAACAAGCTTGACAGTCAGTTGATCTCGCGAAGGATAAATGTAACCAAATCTGCAATTAATGGAAAATCAGTAGGTCAGCTGCGGTTAAGGAATTTATACGGAGTGAACATTACCCGGATTAACCGTGCCGGTGTTGACCTGGTTGCCGATCCGCGACTGCAGTTACAATTGGGCGACAGGGTAACTGTTGTAGGGTCAGAAGCATCCATTGCTAATGTTGAAAAATTTCTCGGGAACTCATTGAAAAGGCTTCGTGAACCCAACCTCATATCCATTTTTATCGGGATTGCCCTGGGAGTTTTACTGGGAAGCATCCCGTTTATGTTCCCCGGTATCCCGCAACCCGTAAAACTTGGATTAGCGGGCGGACCCCTGATTGTTGCTATTCTTATCAGTAAATTCGGGCCTAAATACGGATTGGTGACTTATACCACAATGAGCGCAAATTTGATGCTCCGCGAGATAGGTATTGCATTGTTCCTTGCCTGTGTGGGATTAAGCGCGGGTGAAGGTTTTGTTGAAACCATAGTGAATGGCGGGTATAAATGGATTGGCTACGGAGCCATTATTACTGTTGTTCCGCTCTTCATTGTAGGTATTATCGGAAGGAAAGTCTTCAAGATCAATTACTTTACGCTGATGGGGTTGATCTCGGGAAGCATGACCGACCCACCGGCGCTCTCCTTTGCCAATGCTACAGCAGGGAACGATTTCCCCGCCGTAAGTTATGCTACGGTTTATCCGCTAACCATGTTCCTGCGGGTCATTACGGCGCAATTGATGATATTACTCTGTTTATAGTCTTCTTCAGAGAGTTAGGCATTGCAATCGTTTGCATGTGCTAAAGTTGAAAAAGAGCTCATTCAGGCTATCTATTCGTTTGGAATAGTTGTAGTTTTGTTAAAAAATCATGCTTTAACGAAAATAAGTTAGAATGAGCCTTATAAAATTCCAAATAAACTATCACACCAATTTTGGCCAAGAGATTTACGTCTGTGGGTCCACGCCCGGGTTAGGCAATCTTGATGAAACAAACGCACTAAAATTAACCTGCGAAGGAGAGATCTGGTCTGCCGAAACAGAGTACACAACAACCGGACAGATCGAGTATTATTATTTACTGAAAGAGCACGGTAAAACCATTCGGAAAGAGTGGGGGAAGCATCGGAAATTGTATGTTTCGAAAACGAAGAGTTTTTTTGTTCAGGATTTGTGGAAAAACAAACCCTATCACAGTTACCTCTATTCATCGGTTTTTACCGAAAGTATTTTCGTACACGAAAAAGCATCTTCAACCTTATCCTATTTCCCAAACACTGTTTTACTGAATGTGATTTGCCCTTTTGTGAGAAAAGGACAGGAATTAGTTATGTCAGGCGAAATTGCTCAATTGGGAAACTGGGATTTAAGCAAGGCCCTGCCGCTTGATTATGTGGGAAACAGAGAATGGCAAATACTCTTAAACGCGAAGGGTCTCCCCGATGAATTTTATTACAAATTCGTTATAGTGGATGAGAATACCCGCCAGCCTGTGCATTGGGAAGATGGCGGAAACAGGATTTTGCTGACACAAAAAGCAAAAAACAAAAACAGCGTGTTTGTTGAAATGGGTTTGCAGTTCCATTACAGCTACTTTTCGTTTAAAGGAACGGGGACGGCCATTCCTGTTTTTTCTCTTCGAAGTGAAAGTAGTTTTGGAATAGGGGATTTCCTCGATCTTAAAAAAATGATCGATTGGGCTGCTCTAACCAACCAGCAACTCATCCAGATGCTGCCAATCAATGACACCACTACTACGCAAACGTGGAGAGACTCTTATCCCTACAGCGCTATTTCGTGTTACGCCTTGAATCCGATGTATTTGGGGCTTTCGGATTTTCCGCTCAAGAATAGATCGAAGATGAAATCTTTTCTGAAAGAAGCCGGAGAATTGAATAAATTGGCCGACCTCGATTATGAGAAGGTGTTGAGTTTGAAGAAGAGATATATGGAGCACCTTTTTGAGCAGGAGAAAGGGGATATTTTAACGTCGGAGCCGTATCGGATATTTTATGAGAAAAATCGGTTTTGGCTCTTTTCATATACAGCATATTGCTATTTGCGGGATAAAACGGGGACGGCACGATTTGCCGATTGGGGAGAGTTTGCCGTTTACAATGAGAAAAAATTGCAGCAACTCATCGAGAAGGATCCCGATGCAAAAAGGATTACCGATTTTTATGCTTTTATACAATATTTGCTCGACAAACAGTTGAGCGAAGTTCAGAAATACGCTCATAAGAAAGGGGTTGCCTTGAAGGGTGATATCCCTATCGGGATCAATCGCGACAGCATAGATGCCTGGACAACGGGTTATCTCTTCAATATGGATACGCAGACGGGTGCGCCGCCTGATAATTTTTCCTTCTTCGGGCAAAATTGGGGATTTCCCACTTACAATTGGTTTGCGATAGAACAGGAGGGCTACGCCTGGTGGAAAAATCGATTCCGTAAAATGGCGGATTATTTTGATGCTTACCGCATCGATCATATTTTGGGCTTTTTCCGCATTTGGGAGATCCCTATGCATTCTGTCCAGGGATTATTGGGATATTTCAACCCTGCATTGCCTTATTGGGCCGAAGAGTTGAATATGACGGGAATTCCTTTCGACGAAGACCGGATGGTAAAACCATTTATTCACGAAGCATTTCTACCGGAAATATTCGGAGAATATGCTCCCGAAGTGATAACGGAATATCTCGAAGTTTCGGGCTGGCAGCGTTTCAACCTGAAAAAAGAATTCGACACCCAACGGAAAATCCAACAGTACTTTTCTGGCAGGACAGACGAAAAAAGCCTGAGAATCCGTGACGGATTATACTCTTTGTGCAGCGAGGTGTTGTTTGTGAGAGACCGGGTGAACCATAATTTGTTCCACCCGCGCATAACGGCGCAACATACTTATTCTTACCGTTACCTGAGCGATAATGTAAAAAACGCATTCAACCGCCTATACGATGATTTTTATTATCGCCGCCATAACTATTTCTGGCGCGAGCAGGCCATGAAAAAACTTCCGCAGCTTATTACTTCAACTTCGATGTTGGTTTGCGGAGAAGATTTGGGAATGGTTCCCGATTGTGTCCATTCGGTAATGAATGAACTGCAGATACTCAGTTTGGAGATTCAACGGATGCCGAAAAATTCGAACGTATTGTTTTCCGATCTTAACTCATTGCCCTATCTTTCGGTCTCTACAACGTCAACCCACGATATGCCGCCAATCAGGTTGTGGTGGAAGGAGAACAAGGAGGTTACCCAAAAATATTACAACGAGATCCTCAACCGTGAAGGTGAAGCCCCTGACGAGTGTTCGCCCGAATTGTGCAGGCAGATTGTTCAACAACACCTTAATTCGTCGGCAATGTGGGTGATTTTGCCCTGGCAGGACTGGATGTCGGTATCCGGGGAGCTCGCGCGCGAGAATCCTGCTGAGGAACGTATAAACGTGCCGGCAAATCCCGAGCATTACTGGCGATACAGGATGCACATTTCGTTGGATGACCTGTTGAAGGAGAGCGAATTTAACGCGGAGATAAAATCTATGGCGGAAAGATAAAATAATGAGGAATTGATAGTCTAAGACACATAATTATAGTAACTTTGCACTTTCAATTATGTAATTTTATCGGCCAAAATGAAAATAAACCGTATTGTTGTCTTTCTTGTTTTCGTTTTTTTGTTTACAAGCTGCTCAAGCAATGATCGAAGCAACCGTAAACAGGATGCTGAAGGGGGCGGGTTTGTGCAGAAAAATGAGAGACCGGCGGAACACGAAGATTTTTATCAATTTCTCGATAAATTCAGTACAAAGAGGATTTTTCAGCTCGAAAGAATTATTTTTCCCATTACTGTTTCGGCTCCCGATGCCAATCAAATAGCGTTAGCGCCTACCGAGGAAGAGATTGAAAAAGTGGATTGGGAGCTGCTCGACTTAAGCTACGACAGTACCTATACCACCCGCGACTTTGACAAATATACTCAAACGGTAAATTTCAGAAAAGATACGGCTCACGTCGCACTTCGTGGAATTGATAATGGCATATATGCCGATTATTATTTTAAGTTGATTAATGGGAAATGGTATCTGGTGACACTCTCGGAGTGAGCATCGCATCCCCGAAACTCAGCGGCAGTAAATCCTTTATGCTGTCCACAACATAAATCCCCTCCTCGCTGTACATCAATATCTTCATGGGAGTTTTGTAGCGGGCTTCCACTTCCAGCAGTACTTGCCGGCAAGCACCACAAGGTGTTATGACCTCTTTGGTGAATTTTCCGTTACTGCAAGCTGCAACGGCTAAGGCAACGATTTTTCGGTCGGGATAATTGGCGTTGGCAAAGAAAACAGCCGTCCGTTCGGCACATAATCCCGAGGGGTATGCCGCATTTTCCTGATTGTTGCCCGTTATGATTTCTCCATTTTCAAGGAGCAGCGCCGCTCCGACCTTGAAATTGGAATAGCGTGCATACGCATTTTTTGTGGCTTGTTTTGCTCGTTCAATTAGTTTTTTTTCTGCTTCAGTACATTCATCTAAAAGATAAACGCTTATCTTTGTGGTTAAATTTATTTCTTTCATTCTGTTTGATTGAAATCTGAAAAATTATTACCTTTAATGGGTTTTCATTACAAATATAGATATATTTCGGTTCTTTCTCTCTTTTTGGTTTGTTTATTTGTTCCGAATTTGGTTTTAGGGCAAAGCCGGCTAAGGATTTACGAAGAGTATATCGATAAGTATTCCGATATTGCCGTCCGCCATATGAACGATTACAATATACCGGCATCCGTTACGTTGGCACAGGGACTGTTGGAGTCGGGGGCGGGCATGAGCGACCTGGCGAGGCAGTCGAATAATCATTTTGGAATAAAATGCCACCGGGATTGGCGGGGGGAGTCTGTGTATGCTGCCGATGATACGCCTAACGACTGTTTCAGAAAATACCGCAAGGTGGAGGATTCTTTCGAAGATCATGCGCAATTCCTTACGAGCGGAGGCCGTTACAGGGAGCTTTTTGATTTGTCGATTACCGATTATAAAGGGTGGGCGCGGGGATTACAGAAAACGGGATATGCCACCGACAGAGCCTATGCCAATAAACTCATTAAACTGATTGAAGATTACGAATTATACCGTTTCGACAACAAAAATTATCGCAAAGGAGTTACCCGGAAACAGGAGGTTGCCCGCACCACCTGGACGCACCAGCCTTATAAAACACACGGATTGGTGTATGTTATAGCTGTTAACGGAGACAGCTTTGCAGGAATTGCCAACGAATTCGGATTTAAGGAAAAAGATTTGCTTAAATTCAATGAAGTCCCCGAAGGTTTTCCGCTGAGCGAAGGTGATATTGTTTACTTTCAAAAGAAAAAATCGAGAGCCGACAAACCGTATTTCGAGCATGTGGTGCAAATAGGGGAATCGATGTACAGCATTTCACAGAAGTACGGTATTCAGCTTCGAAATTTATACAGATTGAACAAAAAGAGTTACGAGTACGTCCCCGAAGAGGGAGATGTGCTTAGGCTTAGATGACACAAGATACAAGACAAAAGACAAATGGAAACAGATATGATTTATAACACTCAGAAGAAAAAACTTATTATGCCGGAATACGGGAGAAACATACAGAATATGGTAGATCACTGTGTAATGCTTAAAGATAAGGAGGAACGCAGGAAATGCGCTTATGCTGTGGTTGATATTATGGGAAATATGTTCCCGCATTTGCGTGATGTTAATGATTTCAAGCACATTTTGTGGGATCACCTGGCTATAATGTCCGACTTTAAGCTCGATATTGACTATCCATACGAAGTGGTAACAAAAGAAGACTTAAACACCGCCCCCGGCAAATTGAATTACAGCCGCCCGACGATGAAATACAGGCATTACGGGAAATTGCTGGAAAAGATGATCGTCATTGCTGCCGATATGGAAGACGGGGAGAAGAAGGATTTTCTTATTGCCCAGTTGACCACACAGATGAAGAAGTCTTACTCACAATGGAATAAAGAGGTTGATGATGAGAAAATAATTGCTGACCTGTATGAACTTTCGGGTGGAAAAATTCAATTGGATAATGAAAATTACTCCATTGCAGATGTTAAAAATACCGCTTCCAGACGCAGATTGAAAACGATAAAGTCGCAGCGGCGGAAATAACAGATGATAGCTAAGGACGAGGTCATTAAGATCGGGAAACTACAGAAACCTTATGGAATAAAAGGTGAGATTTCGCTCGTTTTCGATAAGCCGGCGTACGCCGATATCGATACCGGATTTTATTTCCTGGATATTGACAGTATTCTCGTCCCTTTTCTTGTCGAAGAGATCACTTTCATAACCGATACGAATGCCCGGGTGAAATTCGAAGACATAGACAGCGAAACCAAGGCAGCCAGGTTTGTTAACCTGTACGTTTTCCTGCTCCGCAAACAGGTATCGGAAAACCCGCACGATGAAAAAACCGATTGGAACTTTTTTATCGGTTATGCGGTTTTCGACCAGCATGGCCGCGATATCGGTAAAATCGAAAGCGTGGATTCTGCAACCATCAATGTCCTTTTTATTGTAAAAAAAGCAGATGAAGAATATCTCATCCCCGCCACAGAAGATTTTATCACGGAGGTAAATGACAGGCAAAAGATTATCCATATGAACTTACCGGAAGGATTGACAGATATGAAATGAATTGTAAGGGTGCCCGTTTTTTTTTATCTTTGCACATTTCTTTGCAATTACTGCACACAATGAATCATCAAAAGCGAAAAATAGCTATTTTAGGCTCCACAGGCTCTATCGGTACTCAGGCGTTGGATGTTGTTTCGCGGCATTCCGATCGTTTTGAAGCTTATGCATTGGTGGCCAATAATCAGGTAACCCGTTTGTTGGAGCAGGTTCGCCGGTTCAAACCCGAAGTGGTGGTTATTGCTAATGAAGCCAAGTATAGCGGATTGAAGGAAGCGCTTGCGGATCTGCCGGTAAAAGTTTGGGCAGGAGCCGATGCCGTTGAACAAGTGGTACAGGATTCCGAAATAGATATTGTGTTGACGGCTATGGTGGGGTTTGCCGGGTTGAAGCCTACAATCTCAGCCATAAAAGCACGAAAAACTATCGCATTGGCAAATAAGGAGACGCTGGTTATCGCCGGTGAGTTGATAACCAGGCTGGCACTCGAAAATAAAACGCCTGTTTTACCGGTGGATTCGGAACATTCGGCCATCTTTCAATGCCTGAACGGAGAAGGAGACAACGAAATAGAAAAAATATTACTTACCGCATCGGGTGGCCCATTCCGGAGTTTTTCGATGGCACAGCTACAGAGAGTAACCAAAGAGCAAGCGCTCCATCATCCTAATTGGAATATGGGAGCGAAAGTTACTGTCGATTCTTCCACACTGATGAATAAGGGATTGGAAATGATTGAAGCCAGGTGGCTGTTCGGTGTAAATCCTTCGCAGATAGAGATAATAGTACATCCGCAGTCCATCATTCACTCCATGGTCCAGTTCAAAGACAGGTCGATTATGGCGCAACTCGGTTGGCCCGATATGCGGATGCCCATTCAATACGCTTTCTCCTATCCCGAGAGAATCTCTTCGGATGTGAAGCCGGTTAATTTCTTCGAACTTTCCACACTGACGTTCGAAAAACCCGATATTGAAAAATTCCGCAACCTTAGTCTGGCATACAAATCCATTGAGAACGGAGGTAATATGCCATGCATAATGAATGCCGCAAACGAGATAGCTGTGGAACTGTTTTTGCAGGAAAAAATCGGCTTCCTGCAAATGAGCGACCTCATTGAACAAACGTTGACAAAATCTGTTTTTATCCGGGATCCTTCATTGGAAGATTATATACAGACCGATGCCG
The DNA here is from genome assembly GCA_001898165.1 of Bacteroidia bacterium 43-41. Taxonomy (GTDB): domain Bacteria; phylum Bacteroidota; class Bacteroidia; order Bacteroidales; family Dysgonomonadaceae; genus Petrimonas. The sequence goes on along the minus strand of MKTD01000053.1, from coordinate 31,560 downwards.
AAGCCCGGATGATTGCGCTGGAAGCGTCAAAAAGAGTATAAACTATATTTTAGCAGACATATTTGATGGAGACTTTTTTAATTAAAGCGTTACAACTGATACTGAGTTTGTCTATCCTCGTTGTTATTCACGAATTTGGACATTTTATTTTTGCACGGATTTTCAAAATCCGGGTAGAGAAGTTTTATCTTTTCTTCGATCCGTGGTTTGCACTGTTTAGGTATAAACCTAAAAACAGTGAAACGGAATACGGTGTGGGATGGCTGCCGCTGGGTGGTTATGTGAAAATTGCGGGGATGATAGACGAGTCTATGGATAAAGAACAAATGGCTCAACCCGTCCAGTCGTGGGAGTTTCGTGCAAAACCCTCCTGGCAGCGGCTTTTAGTGATGGTTGCCGGTGTACTGTTCAATATTATCCTGGCTTTTTTCATCTATGCGATGATTGTTTTCAGATGGGGTGATTCATACATTCCGATGAGTAAGGTGACATCGGGAATGGAGTTTAGTGAGACTGCCGAAAGGGCCGGCTTTAAAGACGGCGATATCCTTTTGTATGCCGATGGGAAGGAAATTATTGACAGGGCAGGAGTTGTTGACAATTTTGCTGCACAAGTGATCGATGCCCGGACCGTTACGGTAATGAGAAACGGGCAGGAAGTGAATATCGCGATGCCGGCAGATTTTGTTCAGCAGCTTATGCGGGACAAAAAGGGTTTTGCCGGATACAAGACCGGTGTGCCAACCGTGGTGGATATGATTCAAAAAGGCTCTGAGGCAGAGAAGATAGGGCTTATGAAAGGGGACAGCCTGGTGAGCGTGAACAGTGTGTCAACGCCCACCTTCCAAGACTTCAGAGACGAGCTTCAAAAAAACAAGGACCTCCCGGTCTCTATCGGTTTTTATCGTGACGGTGTGCTTCAAACCGCTTCCGCTCAATTAGATGCCACTGCTGTTTTGGGATTTAGCATTGCATCGTATCTGGTAACGGATCATTATTCGTTTTTCGCCTCTTTCCCGGCAGGAATCAAGTATGGAATGCGCACATTAAATGGATATGTCTCACAATTCAAGCACATATTCACCAAAGAAGGAGCATCGTCTTTGGGCGGTTTCGGCACCATAGGAAATCTTTTCCCGGCAAAATGGAGCTGGTACTCGTTTTGGATGATGACAGCCTTTCTTTCGGTTATTTTAGCGTTTATGAATATTCTTCCCATTCCGGGGTTGGATGGGGGACATGTTCTCTTTCTGCTCTTTGAGGCTGTTTCCGGGAGAAAACCAAGTGATAAATTCCTGGAGTATGCACAAATTGCAGGCATGGTCTTGCTCATAGGGCTGGTTCTGTATGCCAACGGAATGGATATTGTGAGGGCGGTATTTAAATAGCGCGGAACCGGGGCTAATAGTCTGAATGTCTAACAATCTAAATGTCTAATTGTCTGAAAAAGTGAAAATTTTAGAATTAATAGATCAAACTTCGAAACCGGTGTTTTCTTTTGAACTGCTTCCGCCGTTGAAAGGGAACAGCATCAAACAGGTTTTTGGTACCATTGACCGGTTGAAAGAGTTTGGACCCAAGTATATTAATATAACTACACATCACAGCGAAAACATATACAAAGAAGAGGAAGACGGCACTATCCGGAAAGTGAATGTCAGGCGGCGTCCGGGTTCGGTTGCCATTGCCGCAGCCATTCAGAACAAATACGGTATCCGGGCGGTACCCCACATTATTTCACAGGGTTTTTCCAGGGAAGAGACGGAATATGCGCTGATTGACCTTTCGTTTCTGGGAGTTACGGATCTGTTGTTGCTGCGCGGCGATACCAAAAAACTCGATGCCGACCAGCGGAATGTGGATTCTCACCCGTACGCAACGGGATTACAGGAGCAGGTGAATAATTTTAATAAGGGGATTGCTTTCGACGGCTCTGCATTTCCGGTTCCCGAAACTCCGTTTACATACGGAATGGCGTGTTATCCCGAAAAACACGAGGAGTCGCCCAATATGGAGTCGGAGATCCATTATACTAAAATGAAGGCTCAGAATGGCGCCGATTATCTTGTAACACAGATGTTTTTCGATAATCAAAAATACTTTGATTTTGTTGATCGTTGCCGTGCCGAAGGTATAACTATTCCCATCGTGCCGGGCATAAAACCTATTCATTTAAAAAACCAGCTGAACGTTCTTCCCAAGATTTTCAGAACCGAAATTCCCGAAGACCTGGAGCGTGAATTACGCAAATGCAAAACCGATGCCGATGCCGTTGAGGTAGGAGTAGAGTGGTGCCTTTTGCAAAGCAAGGAATTAGCGCGGCGAGGTGTGCCCGGAATCCATTTTTATGCCTTGGGCGCTACTGAGAGTATTTATCGGGTAGCGAAGGAGGTGTATTGATATCCTTTAAAAATAGAGCAGCTTCCCTACCGTAAAATAAACGACGGCAGCAATCAGTGCACTGACAGGGATAGTTAATATCCACGCAGTAAGCAGTTGTCGGGTGACTCCCCAGCGAACAGCCGATAACCGTTTTACCGAACCAACCCCAATGATTGCGCCCGTGATGGTGTGGGTAGTACTTACAGGAATTTTTAAAAACTCGGAGAAGTAGAGTGTTAAGGCACCGGCTGTTTCTGCCACTACTCCTTCAAAAGGAGTCACTTTAGTGATGCGGGTCCCCATTGTCTTTACAATTTTCCAGCCGCCGGACATCGTACCCAGCGATATGGCAAAGAAGCATGAAAACGCTACCCAGTTAGGTAAATCGCTGATGGACTCAATGCCGAATCCTATTTCGGGATGCTGGATGTGAGTGGCGATTAATGCGGCGGCAATAATACCCATTACTTTTTGGGAATCGTTCAACCCGTGGCCGATACTGAGCAGAGCCGACGAAACCAGCTGAAAATGTTTAAACCACGTATTCGCCTTGTGTGGATTTACACGTTTTACAGACCATTGCAAAACTATGGTAAGAATCATGGCCACCACCATCCCCACCAGGGGGGCAATGAAAATGAAGGAAGCAATTTTCACAATCACGGGAACCTTAATAACTGAAAAACTGGCCCATTTGGCAATGGCTGCGCCGGCAAAACCGCCAATCAACGTGTGAGAAGACGACGAAGGTATTCCGAGCCACCAGGTCAGCAAATTCCACGTAATAGCTGCAATTAATCCGGAAAAAATAATGGGAAGGGTGATAAATTCGGTGATCACGGTTTTAGAAACGGTGTCGGCAATCCCGAAGCCGCCGATGAGGTATTTGGCAATAAAGAAAGCAACAAAGTTGAACATCGCTGCCCACAGAACGGCTTGGAAAGGAGTCAACACCTTGGTGGAGACGATAGTGGCAATGGAGTTGGCTGCATCGTGAAAACCGTTTATAAAATCAAAAATAAGCGCTAAGGAGATGATAACAATTAATAATGTCATACAGATTAATTATAAGTAAAGATAAAACAACCCTCTTACGCGTATTTAACGATAATTGTTTTTATAATTTTCCCAACACTTTCAGCTGCATCCGTGGCTTTTTCAAGCTCGAACATAATTTCTTTCTTTTTTATCAGCTCGATACTGTCTTTTTGATTTTCAAACAGATCAATAAGGAAATGCTCATATACGTCATCGGCTTTATTCTCAATGAGATGTAATTCGCTGCAATATTCCGATACCCTTTCTCTGCTTTTCTTCAGAACATCCAATTCATTTACGGCTTTTTCTATCTGGACGGATGCTTCCATAATCAGTTCGACCATATCCTTGGCTGCTACCGGCATCTCCTTGGGATTGTACAAGAAAATTTTCTTGGCTGCGCTGTTGATGTAATCGGTTACATCGTCCATTTTGTTTGCCAGATTGTGAATGTCTTCACGATCGAAAGGTGTGATAAATGTAGAATTCAGTTCATCAAAAATTTTGTTGGAAAGAGTATCGCCCTTACGTTCTTCTTCCTTAATTTTTCTGTAGTAATCCGCAGCATTGATGTGGTTGCCTTTTTCCACAAACTCCAACATTAAATTCGAAGCCGATTTTATTATTTCTACTATTCCCTTTAAAAGTGGAAAGAATTTGGGCTCCTTTGGGGTGAACTTACTGAAAAATGAATTGTTCATAGTTTTTTGGTGAGCATAAGCCTACAAGTGAAAAATCAAGCAAAATTACTGCATTTTTTTAAATTTTGAAGTGAGAAACTGTTTAAGTTTGCTTCGCTATTTAAAAAAAATATTTTTCAGGGCGACTTTCTTGTTTTGGCGATAATAGCGGGCTATTGGGGCTTCATCAACGTATGTGCCGGGTTTACGAAATGTCTTACTGCCGTGTCAATGCTCTAAAAGCAATTAACACGCCGGGGAAAAACACTTCAAAACGTTTCTTCAACACTCTTTTCAGTCTCGCTCTTTTTCACTACTTTTGTACAATCGAGAATTGAGGGTATATGTATTTTCGCAATATTATAGGGCTTCACGATGTGAAAAAGCATCTGATCGATTCCGTGCAGCGTGGTTTTATTCCGCATGCCCGGATATTTTACGGACCCGAGGGTGTGGGGAAATTGCCTTTGGCTATTGCCTATGCCAGGTACCTGAACTGCGAGGGGAGAACATTGGAAGATTCCTGCGGGAGATGCCCGTCGTGTCATAAATTCGACAAGCTGATGCATCCCGATCTGCACTTTGTGTTTCCGGTGGTGAAATCGAAAGTAAGCGATGAATATTTGCCTGAGTGGCGCGCGTTTTTGAGCGGACACACCTATTTCAACCTGAACGATTGGCTGAACTTTATCAACGCGGAAAATGCGCAGGGTATTATTTACTCGAAGGAAAGCGATGAGATTATCCGCAAACTCAACCTGAAGGTTTACGAGGCTCCATACAAGGTGATGATTGTATGGTTACCTGAGAAGATGCACGACGCCTGTGCCAACAAACTGTTGAAAATGATTGAAGAACCCCCTGAAAACACGATTTTCCTGCTGGTTTCCGAAGAGCTGGAAAATGTGTTGCCCACCATTCAGTCGCGTTGCCAGCCTTTACATATCCGTGCTATTGAACACGATGAAATGGCAGCATCCATTCAGTCGGTTTTTGGTTTGCAGGGAGAGGAGGCAAAATCTGTGGCGCATATCGCCAACGGAAGTTTTTCAAAAGCTATTGGCATTATCCGGTCTGCCGATGAAAACAACTATTTTTTTTCGTTGTTTAAGGAGATGATGCGTTCTTCGGTATCGAGAAACATCAAGGCGATAAAATCGGTTGCCGCGGAAATGGCTTCTATTGGCAGGGAGATGCAAAAAAGCTTTTTGCTGTACTGCTTACGCCTGTTTCGGGAGTTCTTCGTAAGCAACCTCAATGAACCCGATCTGATCTACCTCAATGAAGAGGAAAAAGAATTTGGTGAACGTTTTGCACCGTTCATCAACGAAAAAAATATTCAACCGTTCAACGATGAGTTTCAGCTTGCCTACCGGCAGATTGAGCAAAACGGGAATGCTAAAATTATCTTTTTAGATTTGTGCTTGAAAGGCACGATGCTATTAAAAAAATAGTGATTCAATAGTAGTTCGATTGTAATTCAATGTTCATCGCCACAACGAATAGCGTGAACGAAGTAAGCGAATAACAATTAAATAACAATAACTGTATTATGGATAGAGAAAAATTATCAGATAAATTAGCGGACATTATCCCCGAAAAAACAACGACCGTGCGAAACAACGGTTGTTGCAAGGGATGTCCCAAACACTCCACCAAACTTCATGTTTACGATTGGCAGCACGACTTCCCCGAGATGCAGAAACTGACCAATATGGTGGAAGTTCAATTTAAAAATACCCGGAAAGGATATTACATAAACAGCAACAACATTGAATTGAAAAAAGGAGATGTTGTTGCCGTTGAGGCTTCTCCCGGACACGATATCGGAACTGTAACACTTACCGGGAAGCTGGTTGAGGTGCAGATGCGCAAAAATAATTATCGCGAAGATGGCAACGGTGGTCCAAAGCGGGTTTACCGGATAGTGCGCCCGGCGGATATGGAAAAGTATGAACTGGCGAAAGCCAAAGAACAACCCACTATGATCACTGCCAGAGAGATGGCCGAAAGCCTTGGCTTGAATATGAAAATAGGAGACGTTGAGTATCAGGGCGATGGGAGTAAAGCGATTTTTTACTACATCGCCGATGAACGAGTGGATTTCCGGCAGTTGATTAAAGATTTTGCTGCGAAATTCAGGGTGAAAATCGAGATGAAGCAAATTGGCGCACGTCAGGAAGCCGGCAGGATAGGGGGAGTTGGTCCTTGCGGGCGTGAGTTGTGCTGCAGCAGCTGGATGTCGAGCTTCGTATCGGTATCCACTTCGGCTGCCCGATACCAGGACATCTCTTTCAATCCCCAGAAACTTGCGGGACAATGCGGGAAGTTGAAGTGCTGCATGAATTATGAAGTGGATGCATATGTAGAAGCCAGTAGGAAGTTGCCATCGCGTGAGATTGTCTTGCAGACTAAAGATTGTGATTATTTTCATTTCAAAACCGATATTTTATCGGGACAGATCACTTACTCCACCGATAAGAACAATCCGGTAAATCTGGAGACGATATCGAAAGACCGGGCATTTCACATCATTGAGTTGAATAAGAGAGGGAAAAAACCTCTTAAGCTGGTGTCTGAAAGTGAAGCTAATGAAGTAAAAGAAGAAACTTTCCAAAACGATTTGCTTGGAGACCAAAGCATCACCCGTTTCGATAAAAAGGAAAGCGGAGGCTCTTCGAGAAAGAGAAAACCAAGAAAAGGAAGGCCGGATAACAGGGGCAGGGGAGGAAAACCACCAAAACAGAATGAGCAATAGACGATTCATTGTTTTTTTTGTTGTTATTGCTTTTTTATCTTCGTGCGACGAAGAAGCAATTTATTATCGTTTTCATCCGATCAAAAACAATGATTGGAGCAGGCGGGCTGCGGTTGATTTTTTACTCGACTCGCTTTCCGTTGATCCGGATAAAAGATACGATATTATGCTGGATATTGTTAGCAGTAACCAGTATCCGTATCAGAATATCTGGTTATCCGTTCAGCAGAATATGACAGATACCGCATTTGTAAGTGATACTATCGAAATAAAACTGGCTGATTCTCACGGGAAATGGCTTGGAAAAGGCAGTGCAGGGCTTTATCAGCTATCGGTCCCCTATAAAACCTCCATTGCATTGGATCCCACACGCGCTTATCTTATCCGCATCCGCCAGGCGATGAAAGATAACTCCATTAAGGGCATCGAGAAAGTGGGGGTGTTGGTGAAGTAAGTTATGTTTATTTAGGATTGTACTGCAAGTTTAACAGTGCGCTTTCTGCCGGTTGAATATCACATATCATTTTCAGATTGATATTGATCATTTCATCTACCTTGAGCATACCCATCATTTGCACGGGAGGCTCCAGTCCGAAGTCGCGAATATTTATCTGTTTTTCGATGTTAAAAATATATCTTGTTCCATTTTTTTCAATTTTAAAGGGAAAGTTATATTTTTTTGTGACGTCCGTAATCGTCACATCTACTACGGCAATGCCTGCAGTTGAATCTGTTGTGTCGGGTAAGTGTATGTAATACAGATGAATATCCATTGTTGGATATTCATCTGATTTCAATAGTTTATAAAAATCCCTGAGTGCCATTTTATTGCTTGAGGTAAAGCTTCTTATCGGCACAATCAGTTGATTCTCGCTCAGGTAAAGTTTTTTATCGTTTTGAGAGGCAGTGATTATCATGTTCTTTTGAATGAAATTTTCACTGCTTTGAATAAGTTTGAAATTAACAATATTTGAACTGCCGTTTATCGACAAACTGCTGTTTTTATTCACATCTACGGCCACTGCTGCTGAAGATGTCTGTGCGTTAACAGCTCCTGCAGTCAAAATAGTTATAAGTAAGAATGCAAATAAAACTTTCATTGTGCTTAAAATGCTATTGAACCCTGTAAGGTCAAACCATTGAACTTCGCGCCGTCCTGAATGGATTTGGCGGGGAATCCGTTGTATTTTTGATTCACATATTCAATTTTAGCCATAACGTTTTTCGTCATATACCATCCGGCTGCAATTGCTACACGATCTATGCCTGCTTCGTAATGATTGGGCTTACCTTGAGCAGCTCCCATGTCGGCTTTCAGTGTGTTGTAGCGCCCACCTACATAGAAATTTTCATTAGTTCCAAAACGAACTACCAAATCCGTAACAAATTGATTGGATTTTCTTACATCGGGTTCGCTTGCATCCCTTCCGCCTGCGTTTTCAAGTGTTGTAAATGATTCGAGGGAAAGTCCCTGAACAGGAGAGAATTTCAGAAATATGTTGCCCATTACGGCCGCTACTTTGTCCCCGAAACCGGGATTGAAACGCCCATTTGTGAAATTTGTATTGGATAAAGGCGCATTGTACATTACTCCATAGTAATTTGAACCGGTACGATCGCCGCCAAACAAAGTGTTTTTTACGGAGCCGGCAGTGTAATATCCCGATGCACTGGCGCGTACTCTGAACCGGCTGTTAACTTGTTTGTCATAAGCCAATTTCCCAATCCATGCAGGGTTATGCACACCGTTTGAATATTTGGTTTGAACACGCGTAGTATCGATTTTTGTCAGATCATTGTTTAGTTTACCGTTGGTTACAGCTCCCACGATTGTAAAATCCCCGACATGAACATCAACTTCAGCACCTATTTCGGTAGAGAATTCGTCCATGATATGATTTTCCATAAATGGATTGAAAAATGTCATGCCACCATCAGAACGACGGAAATGGGCATCACCATAGTTTACATCAAATTGGCCAACTTTGATGGTGGTGTATTTCATAATTTCGTCAACAAAATCCCAGGGTAAGAATTTCATTTTCTCAAATTGAAGGAACCCGCCCTTCACCCAGGTTTCGTTATGATGCCTCGAAGCCAGGTAAAGTTCAAAATTTAAATAAATTCCATCGGATAAATTTGATTTGATATAAAGATTGGCCTGAGGCAAACCAAAGCCGCTGGTTAACGGAACTAGAGAATTTACGGCCGGATTTGTGTAATCGTAACGATAACCATCCGCTCTTGTCACAGCATTGCTGTGGTCAAGCATGGAAAAAGGGAGTGTTAAAGCACCACCTAACTGTACATTGAAACCTTTGAATTCGGTTTCGGTTTTGGGAGTTTCAAAAACGTTAATCCCGTCTTTGTTTGTAGGACGCAATTGAGCGAACATCATACCTGAAGCTAACAAGGTAGCTGCCAAAAATAGACTTCTCCGTTTCATTTTATTAATTTTTTTGGATTAAAATATTTAGAGACTGTTTAAGTTTGTTTCGCTATTCAAAAAGAATTATTTTTCAGGAGAGTCCTTCTTTGTTTTGGCGATAATAGCGGGCTATTTGAGCCAAATAAAAGGGAAAAGAATACAAAAAAGAAACTTTGTGAAGGCGAAGATTTTTTATTTACTTCTTTCGTAAGAAATTTAAACTGTTTCTTAGTTAGTAAATACGAGAATTTTTTAGTTGAACTGGACAGCAGACCCTTCAAAAGTTACATTGTATCTAACCGTAACCTGATCGCCAACTTTCATGACGCCTAACATAGCCGTAGGAGCTTTCATTTTGTAGTCGCTCATTTTTATTGGCAAACTTCCTTCAAAAGTATAGGTCCCGGGTTTTACTTCCTTACCTTTTGCTTCAAGTGTAACTGTTTTTGATGTGCCGCCCATTGCGAGCGTTCCCCCAACAATTACATTGATGTCGGACCCGTTTGTTGTAATTGATTTTACTTCAGACATTTTAAAGCTGATTGTCGGATTTTGAGGCTCATTAAATGTTTCATATGTTTTCTTATCCATCAATTTTTCTCCGCTAATAATTGATTTTACCGGAACATTAATATTGAGAACTGTGGCTTTGTTATCCGAAACACTTAATTCCCCTGTAGCCTGAGTTGACGTAGTTTCATATGGATGGATATTTGTAGTTCCGGATATCGTAAACGTTGAAGATTTGACTTTTAATGTCTGAGCTTTAACCATTGTTCCCATTAAAACAAAAGTAAACGCCATCAATATCACTGGGAATCTGTGAGAAAAATTACTTTTCATTGTCTTTGTTTTATTATTAAGAGTTTATAAATAGTTGTTTGTTCTACTTATCCTATAGTTTTAATAGGAATATGCTTTTAATTTATACCGATAATTAACTTAATCACCTGTTGATTCTTATTTTTTAAATTAACTAATCCTATAGGTTAAGTAGGATGCTGCTGTTAAAAAACAGGATGTGAAATCATTCAAATCCTATAGGTTTAGTAGTATGTATTCAAAAAAAATTATTCACATATTTCAGGACAATTATATTCGGTTTCTTTTATAATCTGATCGAGTGTTTTAGCCGAAAGGATTTCAATTATCTGATGATGGAATTGTTTCCAGTAATTATTAGCGGTACATTGGTGGGTAGCCCTTTCGCAAAAGCTTCTGTTTTTTACACATTCTATTATCACTATTTGCTCAAAAGCAGTGTAAATGTCCAACATTGTAATTTTATCGGCCGGCATAGCCAGCATATAACCGCTTCCTCGTCCTTTTGTATTTGAAATCAATCCTTTCAGTTTAAGAGCGCTTATAATGTAATCCAAATATTTTACAGAAATATTTTGATTTTTTGCAATGTCTTTTTGTAATATGCCGGTTGGTTCATTACAACAGGCAATTTCGATCATTGTTCTGAGTCCGTACCGTATTTTTGTATTGATTTTCATACTCTATGAAAAACTTTACAAATATAACATAAATTTCCGTATTGAAATGTTTCCCGGGGAATTTAAAAAATATTTTTTATTTTCATCAACTCCGCATCTGTCAGGCGATGAAAGATAATTTTATTAAAGGCATTGAGAAAGTGGGAGTGTTACTGAAGTAACATTTTAAAAAATGGCCTGTTGCAAAATATAGGTCCCGGCTCCGAGTGTGTATCCTATAAACGCAATAAGTGAAATTCGTTTCAGGTACCAGCCGAACGATACTTTTTCCAGTCCCATGAAAACTACGCCGGCGGCAGAGCCGACGATAAGGATGCTTCCTCCGACTCCGGCACAATAGGCGAGAAAGTGCCAGAACAGGCCGTCTTCTACAAAGTTTTGCATAAAAACCGGATTGGCCATGGCACTTACAGTGCCCGGATCCAGAACAGGATACATACCGATAGCCGCAGCAACCAAAGGCACGTTATCAACAATGGCAGACAACAATCCGATTGAATAGGCCTGTGCATAGACATTGGGAAGGTGTTGCGCCATATAGGCTGCTGATTGCTGAAGGATCCCGGCGCTTTGCAGGGCGTCCACCGCCAGCAATATGCCCAGGAAAAACATTAAGGTAGAAAAGTCGATCCGGTTCAATACTTTCGATACACGAAGCTTCAAGTTCTCATTCAACTGATTTTTCCTATTGTACAGGATTTCGGTATAAATCCACAACAAGCTCACGCCCAGCAACAGTCCGATGAAGGGCGGTAAATGCGTAACTCCTTTGAACACGGGTGATAAAACCAATATGGAAACCCCAAAAATCAGTATTCCCAACCGATCTTTTTTTTGCATATAGAGAAGTAATTCGGAGTTTTCACTCTCTTCTGTTTGCGTAACCTCTTCTTTTTCGATACTGCCTTTTAATAAAAACTGGGCCACAAAGACCGGAGCTACCATGGATACAAGACTAGGCAGGAACAACTGCGGCATGATGGCAGTAGTGATATTTCCCTTAACCCATAACATGATGGTAGTAACGTCGCCAATAGGGGACCAGGCCCCGCCGCTGTTAGCTGCAATAACAATGATACTGCCGAACAGCCATCGCTCACGGGGCTCACTGATAATACGGCGGGTAAGCATAATCATTACAATGGTTGTGGTAAGGTTATCGAGCACGGCAGACATGAAAAACGTGATGAAGCTGATGAGCCAAAGCAACTGTCGTTTTTTCCGTGTGGTTATTTTTTCGGTGATGTAGGTGAATCCGCCGTGAACGTCAATGAGCTCCACAATGGTCATGGCGGCCAGCAGGAAGAACAACATTTCGCTAATGTCGCCGATGCTTTCCAGAATCTGATGATCGATTACAAAGTGCCGCACTTGGACCTCAAAAGCGTGATGTTGAAGTTCGGAATGCGAATTGATGTAATGGTTAAAAGTGTCGGGAGACACGCTGAGGACAGTGTTTGGCGCCAGATACACGTAAATGACCCATAAAAGGGTGCCGATAAGTAAGGCGACGCTCGCTTTGTTCACTTTTATGGTATGTTCCATCGCGATGAAGATATAACCGGCGATAAAGAGAATAATCATTGCGTAAATCATGCTGCTGCTTTTTTTTAAAAAATCGTGCAAAGATAAATATTAAAATGGAAAAATAAAAAAGCCCCTCGTTTGAATGAGGGGCGCCGGATTTATTTTCTGGAGGTTTTCTCCACCAACTTTTCTTCGTTCTCTGTCAATACTTTCTTCAGTTCGGACTGGAGTTTCTTAATTTCACGTTCCTGATTGTGGATGGTGGTGAGCAGCGAGTTTAACTCCTCGTTATCCACCGAATCGGGGAACTGCGCTTTTACCCGGTCGATAAAATCGCTCAAGACGTTCATGTAATTATTGAACGCGTCGTAAGGCGACTGATAAGGGCTGAATTTACTGTGCATCGACCCGTCGTAGAAATGCTTGGTGGACATATAATAGAAATGATCGCTCGATTGCAGGTATTGCCAATCTTTCTTCAATCGCCTGTCGTTGGCTAAACGAACCCTTTCGCTTACCTCGTAAAGGGTATTGAAAGCGCTTTTTTGAAGTTTGTTCCCTAACCACCGGCTTAAATCGCGCTCTTCGTCCGACCATGAAATAGGCAATGGAACCGATACGGTACCAACAGGTTTATGGGTATCCATAATTTGGCTGGGTGTGGAAAACTCAATGCCCCTGTCGAAAGCAAATTTAGGAAGTGCTTTCATAAACTCAAATATTCCCGAATGCGACGGTTGAAGGTTCCCGAATGTCTCATAATTCATGAAAATATTGAAAACTTCTTCCTGAGGCGACGTTGCCGCAATCCACGATATGTATTTTTCGGCCGTCAACGGATACTCTTTCCACGTATAGTCTGAAAACCGTAACGAAATATCGTCGCTAAACTGTGAGTTGCGCAGTAACAGCTTCATGTTGGGCTGGTTTTCGGATTTATACACGTAGTTAGGGCTTCGCCACGACAGGATAACTTTTGCCCCTTCCGAAATCATCTTGGTATAGCCCATGTTGTAAGCCATTTCGGCAATGTCGTCGGAGTAGATCATTTCGGTATTCCGCAAAACCTTTGGTTCCTGATCGAAAAGCAATTTGATCTTTTGCGTCTGCTGCTGTACCTGGCTTTGAAACTCTATGGGATCAATCAGGCTCGAAAGCGAGTGTGAATAGGTTTCGGCTAAAAACTCAACAGCGCCGGTCCTGCTCAATTCCTTCAGTCCGTCAATTACTTCCGGAGTATAAATTTCCATCTGGTCGAGCGCTACTCCCGAGACAGAAAGGGCAAATTTAAACTTTCCTTTGTAGGCATTTATTAGATCGAGCAACATCCGGTTTGCGGGGATAAAAGACCGGGCGGCTATCTGCTGTATGATGTCTTCGTTTGAGTAATCATCGTAGTAGTAGTGATCTCTTCCGATATTGAAAAAACGATATCTTTTTAACCGGTATGGTTGATGGATCTGGAAATAAAAGCAAATTGTTTTCATATTCTTTTTAGACTTTTAGATAGTTAGACTTTTTTCATACCAGGCTATCGTAAATAGCCCGTACTTTCTTACCGGCATCTTCCCAAACGATATTATCGACTTCACGTTTCCCTTCTTCTTTCAGAAATTCGGCCATGCCCGGGTAGGTACAAATCGAATACATGGCGTCCGCCATAGCGTCAACGTCCCAGTAATTGGTTTTGATGACGTTATTCAGGATTTCTGCACAACCCGACTGATACGAAATTATACTTGGCACGTTGCATTGCATGGCTTCAAGCGGTGAAATGCCAAAAGGCTCCGATACCGAAGGCATAACATATACATCGCTCGATTTCAGCATCTCATAGACCTGCTCTCCACGGAGGAATCCGGTGAAGTGGAACCTGTCGGCAATACCCCGGTCGGCAACTAGGCGTATCATCTGGTTCATCATATCGCCGCTTCCTGCCATCACAAATCGGATGTGCTTGGTCCTTTTCAATACTTGTGTGGCCGCATCTACAAAAAACTCAGGGCCTTTTTGCATAGTGATGCGTCCGAGGAAAGTAATTACTTTTTCTTTCACACCCGATATGCGTTCGATTGCTTCAATCTCGGGGCTTAACGGTTCCACGGCATTGTGAACGGTAGATACTTTCCATTCGGGTTGGTTGTAGTTTTCAATTACGGTTTTGCGGGTGAGGTTGCTTACACAGATAATATGGTCGCAGTGATCCATTCCGTTTTTTTCGATCCCGTAAACGATCGGGTTCGGCTTGCCGCGGCTGCGGTCGAACTCTGTTGCGTGTACATGAATGACCAGCGGTTTTCCGCTTACACTTTTTGCATGCAGGCCCGAAGAGTAGGTAAGCCAGTCGTGGGCATGGATAATATCGTATTTATATGTTCTGGCAATAACGCCCGTAACGATGGAATAATTATTGGTCTCTTCCAGAATGTTGTTCGGATACCGGCCGGAGAACTCTAAACACCCAAGATCGTTGGTGGTCATGTAGTTGAAATCGGCGTAAATATTGTCGCGCATCCAAAAATATTCTTCGGGATTCATGTACTTCTCCAGCCTTTCCTTAGCGGTTTCCCAACTGACGTCGCGCCACACAATAGGAGTGTTGTTGCAGCCTATTATTTTCAGAAAACTCTGGTCTTCGTCGCCCCAGGGCTTCGGGATAACAAACAGTATCTCCATATCTTCCTGCTTGGCCATGCCCTTGGTTAATCCATAACTTGCGGTTCCAAGCCCACCCAGTATATGAGGCGGGAATTCCCACCCTAACATCAGTGCTCTCATTCTATCGTGTTTTATATCCAGTTGTAATTCAATGTTTTTTGGCTTATCCGAATGATTTGATGAGTTTTTTTGCCCGTAAAGTCTCTGCAACACTCATGGCAAAAGAATATCCGCCATGGGCATAAAACGGAGGGTTGGAATCATAAAACTCAGACAAGGTGCCGATACAGTCGTTTTGCATCTGATCTTCCAACTCAATCATTACCCGGTCTGCCAGGGAAAGCCCGCTCATGCTGAATACTTTCAGGTAAGCTTCAATGTAAGCGCCAATAAGCCACGGAAAAGCACATCCGTTGAAATATGCATACTCTTTTTCTTCGATTGTCCCTGTGTAACGTGGGCGGTAATTGTATCCTTTCGGACTTAAAGAGCGTATGCCTACCGGAGTGAGCAGCTCTTTGGTAACGAAATCAATAACCGATTTTTTCTGACGCCTCTCTAATGGCGAATAATCCACGGAAACGGCAAAAACCATATTGGGGCGGACATTCCTGTCTGCATATGTACCGTCCACGTAATCATATAAATAACCGGCATCGTTGAGAAATGTTTCAACAAACGACTGCTGTACTTTCAACGCTTTCTCTTCAAATGTTGCTGCCAATGCTTTTTTATTTACCGCGGCGGCTATCTCTTCCGCAAATTTCAGTGCATTGTGCCATAAGGCATTGAATTCAACTAAATATCCCGATCTTGGAGTGACGGGTTTACCATTCTGCATCGCATTCATCCAGCTTACGGCGACATCGTGTCCATACGTTGAAACCAATCCACTCTCTTCATCAACAGATAAGTTGGGATGCTTGTTCGACAAAATAAAATCGATTATGGAAAAGAGAAAATCGACATATTTTTCTTTAAAAACATGTTTGCTCTCTTTCCAGTATTGTTGTAATGACCAGGTTACCCACAGCAAAACATCGGGATCGTCTATCTGTTTGATGATGTTTTTGCGCGGTTTGTCATTCATGAAATCCTGAATGTGAGGTGCGGCCGAATCCATGATCGCTACAAAATCACCGGGCCTGCCAACCGATAGTGTACAACCGGGTAACGACACAAACTGGTCACGTGCCCTGACCTTGAACCACGGATAACCGGCCAGCAGGTATATCTCATCTGTCTTAGGAATGTAATAAAACTGATGGCTCGAGTTTTTCAGGCAGTTGTAAAAACTAGACCTTGGCGTGCGTTTTTGAAGTTCAAAGTTAAACTCATCGGCAAGAGTAGAAGTGTTTACTAAAATGTCTCCTGCCGAAAAGATAATCTCCTCGCCTTTTTCAATAGGCAACTCAAAATACCCGGGAACATAGAGGTCTTCTTTGAACGTATCCCCGTTTTGCATATCCTGAATGTATTCCACACCCTGGCTCCAATAGGGTTGATACATAAAGTCAACCTTCTTGTTGAATTGCATGAAAAACTCGGGATATCCGTAGTACATGCTTGTGCTGATACCATTTTCCACTTCACGATACGAACGATCTACCTGATCGTTTTGTCTGGTTAACTGAGAAATATTTCGAAAAGCCATATAAGGTTTGAACCGGATTGTGGTTGGTGAATGGGCATTCATCAACTTGTAACGGATCATCAGCCGGTTCTCTTTCGACGAAAACATAATCTCCTTGGAAAGGATAACACCACCCACGCGGTAAATAGTTTTTGGAACGCCATCACTGTTAAATTCGCGGATGTATTTATGCCCTTTGGGACTGTAGTTGTCGTCGTTATATTTATGAATTCCTAAATTAAATTGCGCTCCGTGCTGTATAACCGTTTCATCAATTGAGGAGAGGATCAGGTGATTATCGTCGTCCAGGAAAGGTACCGGCATTACCAGGAGCCCTTGATATTTGGAAGTGTTGCAACCTGAAATCGATGTGTTTTGATAAGCTCCTTTTTTGTTGGTCCTCAGTACGTTGCGATACAGGGAGTACTCCAGGTTAATCATCAGGTCCTTATCGAATTTAAGATAGCTCATATTGTGAAAGAATTAGAAATATATCTCTTTATGGTTTGATGTTCGAAAGGTAGCTAATTGCGGTTAATTCAACAAATAATATACACTTTTTTTTGTTTCGGGAACTTTTACGATTTTTTTAGTTAGTTTTGTAATAATGGATGATGCAGTAATGAAAACCGAACGGTGGCAGATAAAAAGGATCCGGTTAGCAATGATTCCCGCACTGGTGATGTGTGTGCTGGTTTGGGTGGTGTTTCTCATCGATTACACCCGTATTTTCTCATTCAACTTTTCACTTCTGGGAATTTATCCCCGTCAATTAAACGGTTTGCCCGGTATTGTTTTCTCGCCTTTTATCCATGGATCGTTTTCACATCTTATTTCCAATACCGTTCCCCTGCTGGTTCTATTTTCGTTCTTGTTCTACTTTTACAACCAGATAGCATTCAGATCGCTGGCTTACCTCTGGTTGTTGAGCGGTTTTTTCACGTGGCTGATAGGCAGGAGCTCATATCATGTGGGGGCAAGCGGGTTAGTTTTTGCCCTTGTCTTCTTTTTGTTTTTTAGTGGTTTGTTCAGGAAATATATTCCGCTTATAGCAGTTTCGATGGTGGTGGCCTTCGTCTATGGCAGTACCGTATGGAGCATTTTCCCGATAACCGAATATGTTGATGTAACCCTTTCGTGGGAGGCCCATTTGTCGGGAGCAGTTGCCGGGCTTATCGTCGCTTTTATTTTCAGGAATAGGGGCCCACAAAAACCGAAAGTGCTTTGGGAAGACGAGGAGGATATGGAGGACGATGAACGCCTGTCAGTTCCCGGCATAGATAATGGAGACAATTCCAAGCAGGAACAAAATGAACATCACCACCAGCATGAAATTTGTTTTCCTCGATGCGCCTTTAAATTCTTTCCAAATGAATACCCCCCATAATGCTGCTACCAACGTTGCACCCTGGCCAAGTCCGTAGGAAATTGCGGCTCCGGCTTTTCCGGCGGCAATCAGATTCAGCGAATTACCGATCCCCCAGATAATCCCGCCTAAAATGCCTACCAAATGGATAGGAAACTTCCCTTTGAAGTAGGTTTTGTAGTTTGTTGGTTCGCCATGAATCGGTCTTTTCATCAAAATAGTATTGAATATAAAATTACTGATGAAAATTCCCAGCGAAAAAATCACTGTTGCCGTGTATGGGGTCATCATCCCCCGAGCAGGGTTTTCAAAATTATTTAAGTCCATGGAGGCGGCAACAAACCGATAGAAAAAAGACATCAGCAGGCCGGCAAGAATGGAAATAATTATTCCTTTAGAAGTTACCTTTTTATTCTCAGATGATACATTTTTGTAAGCCAACGCATTAAGTAAAATGGCGACAGTTACCAACCCCACACCCAAAAACAGGAAAAACGGATCCCCTTTTTGAAACCCCAGGTAGTTAATAATTACACCCAAAACCAACGCCAGTCCAATCCCAACCGGGAATGCGACTGCCATGCCGGCCATAGCGATGGCTGTGGAAAGAAGAATGTTGGCAGCATTGAAGATAATCCCGCCCAAAAATGCACTGCCAATGTTTTTTGGATCTGCCTGTATCAAATCGGGAATAAAACTGCGGCCGGCATCTCCCATACTTCCAAGCGTAAATGCAAAAATCAGGGATAAGGCCAAAACGCCTGTCACATAATCCCAGTAAAACAACTCGTAACGCCACGTTTTTCCGGCTAATTTTTGGGTGTTGCCCCAGGAACCCCAGCAGAGCATGGTTATGAAGCAAAACACGATGGCTAATGAATAACTATTTACAATAAACATATGGTTCTAATTTAAAATGAATAATTTACTGTCTTTTTTAAAAAATCATACACTTCGGTTTCTGTCGGTATAGAAGGCTGTGCTCCCATTCGGGTAACGCAAATTGCTGCCGCAGCAGAAGCAAATTCTAAGGTCTCATTCCAGTTATGACCTTTGCTTAATTCTGCTGCTAAAGCGCCACAGAATGTATCTCCCGCTCCAGTCGTATCTACTGTTTTGACAGCGAAGGCAGGTGCTCGTAAATATATTTGCTTGTTCTTCAATATACAACCACGTTTGCCCAAAGTTAAAACAACCGTCTTTATTCCTAAAGCCAATAATTTGTCAACAATTCCCTCTTCACCGATATGTTCCATTATTTCTCCTGAAATAATTTCGGCTTCGGTCTCGTTAACAATAAGTACATCAATTTTTTTAATGATATCCTCATCTAATTTTCTCGCGGGTGCCACGTTTAACAGTATCTGTTTATTATGCTCATAGGCAATATCACAGACTGTTTTTACCGTATCGTAAGGAATCTCCATTTGCAGGACAATCAAATCCGCCTCCAGTATCTCTTTTTCGATTTTATGAATATATTCGGAGGAAAGCATTTCATTCGCTCCGGAGATGATTACAATACTGTTTTCCCCCTTTCCATCTACCCAAATCATTGCTACACCCGAAGGGGTATTATTGACAATCAAAGATGAGGAAGCATCCAACCCTTCTTTTTTATAGTATTCCAGAGTGTTTAGTCCGTTTGCATCCTTCCCCAGGCTGGTAATAAATTTCACGTCTCCGCCCAATCGATGGGCGGCCAGTGCCTGGTTGGCGCCCTTTCCGCCCATTGCCTGAAAATAGGAAACTCCCTTGATGGTCTCTCCTGCCTTGGGAAAATCTTTTACTTTCGCGATTAAATCTGTATTGGAACTGCCGATCACTACTATCTTGCTCATATTATTTTAATTAATCTTTAACTATTTGACTTTTCCAAACGTGGTATGTCCATTCTGCATGGCTTTTAGTCGAAGAGCTGTACGGAACGTACCTAACCAGGTGAATAGAAATAAACGCCAGGTCCGCTTGTGTCAGGATATTTATTTGAAAGTTGCAGGTTGCCGACTGATCAATTGGATAAAATGTTGTTTGATATTTTCAGCCTGAACGGAATCTACCATCAAATAATGCCGGTTACCGCTTTTATCGGCTGTGAAAATCGTGGCGCCTTTATCTGTTACACTAATCTTACCAGCAGGTGAAATGTTGAAATAAGAGGAGCCTTCCACTGAATACAATACAGAAGTCAAATCCCATGTGGGGCGGTCATAAGGCATTTTCATATAACATTTATAAGCCTCCACCATAGGATGTTCAGGCGCCCAGGCGAAATCATTTTCAATACTGGTAGCCGGATAATTGATAGCAATGCCTACTTCAAAGGGAGAAGTAACCAAAGGTGTCGGCCATTCCGCAAAAACCTTTTTTGCGGCCGGAATGTCTTTCATTATGTTGTACTCATATAGATCCGGATTATTGAAACATCCTGCCATAGTACATAATAGCTTCACTTTCTTTGCCACCAGTTCCTTTCCGGTCAGTGGAGAGAAATCATCACCGGGAGTCTCCAGTAAACGGGCAAGATTGGTAGAGAAACCCACGGAAACAATTGTAACGGAATTGTCCGGTTGTTGAGCTAATATTTTACGGTACAGGGCATGTGCTTCCGGTAGTTTTGAAAAGTCTTCCACGGAACCTTGGAACATCGGGTCCCCATTCTCTTTCTTCATTAGAGATACACATTTGGCATAATTGGTGGCATCATTCTCGCAGTCCGCACCATCGTGTATAATTCCAATGGGAATTTCAGGGTAACCATGCCATGTATTCATGATATCAATATATTTAGGCGGATATATACCCTCTTTATTGATCATAATACCCAATAAATCCATCTTTCCCGCATCTATATATTTATAGAGCATATCCAGCGCTAAAGCGTCATCCACGTCGTTGCCAATATCCGTTTCAAAAATAATCTTTTGTGCATCTGAAGCAATTTTCAAACTCTGTCGGTCTTTGGATGTACAGCCGGATAAAGCGATCAAAAATAGAAGGTTTAATAAAAAAAATTTGTTTTCAATCATGATTATATTTTTTTGTAGTTAATGCCTGGTTGAAATAGAAATATACTTTGCGACCCGGATATCTTTCACCAATCGGATTATGGTTATCGTAACGTATGTTTATTTAGAGGGCGCGTTTGAATAAACCAAGGCCTCCGTGGCGATAACCCGGGCATCCGGTCTTGGATTTAACCAGTTGAATGTGATGATGTGTTCACCCATAGGTAATTGATATTTCCAGAATAAATCTACCTTCCGGGCATTGGAAGAGGCTACCGGCAATTGGGCTGTTTCGGCCAATGCATTGTCAATGTACATTTCTACTTGCGCAACATAGTTGCTATCGGGGCAATGAACGTATCCTTTCACCACAACTCCGATGCCTTTAAAAGCTACTTTGGATTGTTCCGATATGGATTGGTTGATAGCTCGTTTTTCGATAGGAAAATGGCCTTCAAATGATTTTTCATAGGCTACTGCTACCGGTTGTTGGCATTTGATTTGTACTTGTTGTTCTTCTATTTTCCCGCCTTGTTGTTCTATGACAAGGAGTGCATGTTTGAAACCGATTTTATAAATATCGTTTAAAGAAATATCCGTATATTCAAAATCACGGTCTTCTATTTCGTATAAGCATTCTTTCCAGTACTCGGGAATTTGGCTATAACCTATCATTGTTCCCAAGATCCCGGCAGCTGTGGCTGCATTGCAATCCGCATCTTGTCCGCAACGCGCCGCGATGTCGATAGTTTTAAAGAAGTCCTTATTTCCATACAGAAGACCTATGGCGACGTAAGCGCTGTTGATTTTGGCATCGATATTAAAAGGAGCAAAAACACCGTCGGGACAACCTATCTCCGAACTCCATTTCTTTTCACACTCGAACCAGTTCCTCTTCCAATCGTTGGGAAACTCTTTGTGCCAGTTAATTACATCCTTGATGCATTGATGGAAAGAACTCTCTTCGGGAATAGTTTTCAATGCCTCCCCGACCACAAACTCCATGTCGTCGGAAATAAACGCCCCTGAATATAAAGCAGCAACAAAGACGCCTCCATACCATCCGTCTCCGTAATTCATGATATGCCCTATCTTATCCGCAATATGAGAAGCGGTATTAGGCATTCCCGGCGACATTAGCCCGGCAAAATCAGCCTCAATTTGAAAATCAATATCATCGGCATGGGGATTATTCAACCAATGGCCGGATTCGGAGGGTTTCAATCCTTGCAAAATATTGTATCGAGCTGCCTGATTGGCGTGCCATAGAGGGTATGGGGCATTTGCAAAAGCAATTGCAAATGAATCGGCCGGAGCTTCCAATCCCAAGCGTTCAAATACTTCTACAAAGGTGAGATTAACATATATATCATCGTATAATCCCGGGAAATTATCATAGTACCATTTTGCTCTATCCTTATCCCATTTGATAGGGACATAATCTTGGATCATTGTTCCGTTATAGAGAAACTCAACCGGTCCTCCATAAGTGCATCCGATTGTTTTTCCCGCCCATCCGCCTTTTATTTTATCTTGAAGCGTTTCTTTGCTCAATATGGTCGTGGAAGGAATTGAAGAACAAGCCATCTCTGTGCAAAACAGGATAGCGAGAAGAAAGGGTGTCAATACTCGTTTTTTCATTTTTCTATTTTATAATTTTATTCATTTGGATATTCCGCTTTGCATTTGGATGATTCAGTCCCTATACAGCTATAAGTCGAAATTTCATATAAATGTTTTTGTCCATCCAAAGTTTTTTTATCTATAAATTCACTCCTCTGTTTGTTCTTCATGCCGGATTGGATATTTCCAACTAACATTCCGTCTCTATAAATATAATATCCGGCAACGTTTGTTGCATCATAAGGTACTTTCCATTTCAAATAGGGTTGATCTTTCTTCTTTTCAATAACAAGGCCCGATACCGGAGCCGGAGGAGGTATTTCGGGGAGTTGTCCGTTTTTAGAATAGTGTAAATAAGCATGATGATACTGTTCATTCACAATGTTGGGACTATAGTAATGGCTATAAGCGAAAGTGATGATCTTGCTTACATAAGGACTTGCCAGTTTCATTTGCTCTACAAACCGATTTAATGGAGCAGAGGTCCAGAACTGTTGATCAAAAGTTTCAGCATCGGACCAGAATAAGAGACCCGGCTTCAGGGTTACCGCATGGCTTAACGGGCCGAACCATTCAGGAATCATTTCCAGTTTTAATCCTCCTGCACCCACACAATCCTGTGGAGCAAAAATATCCCCGGGTTGAAAATAGGTCTTTGTAAACACATATTCCCATAACCGGGCATATTCTTTTGCATTTCCTATCCGGTAATTCATAAATGGACACAACATAAAAGGCATTTCGGGAGTTACTGAATGCAAGTGCTTTAAATTAATATTTAAGGCATTGACCAGTGCTTCTTTATATTTCTCCTGAGATAATTGATTGATATTGGCTACTTCCCATACCCAATACCAGCCATACATTGTTTTTCCGTATTGCTTTTTATATTTTTCAATCAATTCGTCGGCAACCCGGTTCCCTATTTCCATTTGGTTCAATAGCCACTCTTCGCTATAATCTCCGGACCACCATCTTTCATTGAAATTTAATCCCAGAAAAACTTTAAAGCCCGCTTTTTGAGCATTGTAAAGACATCTTTCAACTAAATCTTTTTTGTTTGTATTATGGGTGGTGAATCCACTCGGATAGAGACTCTTTACCACATTGTCTTTTCCGGTATGTAAAGTGGGCCCGAAAATAAGATACTGCATACCCGCTTCTTTTAATGCTTTCAACTCTTTTTGCCATTGTTCGTCGTCCCAATCAGCCACTAAATGCTCTTGGATGAATGTTCCTTGTGAAATTGGATAAGGATCCGTTGACAATTTTTGTTCGAAGGTATACCGAAAGAATTTTTCAGACCATGTACGGATGTATGTGTCAAATTTTCTTTCATTCTTATAAAGGTCAATGACACGAGCGCCTCTTTCAAGTATTTCCTTATAGGCAGGAGCATATCCTGTTTTTCTTCCGTACGCGAAACAGATCTTCCCTTCCGGAGCAACTATATAATCGTTGTTATGATCGTGCCCGACAAACACTCCCGCCACATCTTTATTTTCGATGAATGCACCGATCAGTCCACTATTTAAATTGGGTGAGCTAACCTGTTCGCTTTTATTCCCTAATGTATAGTTTAGGTGCCTTGCCATTTCATATTCCGGGGTGGGTATATGGAAAAAAGCGAGTGAAGGGACGATCCTTCCGTTCTTTCGGGTAAAAGCTTCACTTTGTTGTCTGTACCATTGGATCTGGCTATTCTTAATCCAATCATAAGTTCCGGAAGTTTTATCTTCCGGATACGAATGTGAATCAAATAGATAAATGATCCAATTATCTTTTGTTTCATCTTCAGGTGAACGAATGCTCAACGTGCAATTTCCGTTGCCATCAATATGTTTATCCGCATCATAAGTCAGGTTGTATGGAGTAGTCTTCAGAAATTCCATCACTTGAGCTTTATTCATATCCGTCTCTACATCATGATTCCCGAATGTTACGGCAAAAGGAGTTTTAGTATTGATCATGGGTTGTGTAACCTGCCTCCATCCTTCGATGGCGCCTCCGGATACAACGATATCCCCGGTGATGATCACTAAATCAGGTTGCTCTGATCTTATTAGCCTTTCCATAAGTGAAACGGTACTGTCGTTATACGCTTTATATTCATTTCCCTTTATCCAGTGTAAATCTGTAAACTGCATAATCCTGAATGTCTCCTTATTAAATTGTAATACCGGCTGGGTATAAGCATTTTTTGACAGAACCAATGCAATGAAAAGGAAAATTAATTTTATAGATTTCATCCGTAAATTTATATCTGATTTTTTATTTAAAAAAAGACAGTTATTGCATATTTCTCTTTTCTTGAGTCCTCTCCGATAGGCCTTTTATGCCCAAGATACGTAACAATAACTTTGATCTTCAATGCGTTATTGTTTGTAAAACGGTTTTCGGGATTTTCGGAGCGGACTCTTTCTTTCAATTATTATAATAACTGTCTATAAAGTAAATAGCTTATAAATAATTCAACTTCCTTTCTTATATACACGGATATTGTCGAATGCAAAATTGCGGGCAATACCCGGATCAATTTCAAGACGCATATTGAAAGAGTGATAGTACATATTTTGCGGATAAGTTGTAGAACGGTTCACAACAAAAGGCAACGTAACTGTTTCCCACCTGTTGAAATTTTGGAAGACGAAATTTTTTGGTATCCATTCCATAGGACTTGCGTCCCAAAACAGGTAATTGCAGAACCTGATCTTTCCGTCTATAAATTGATTTGCTGTTCTAAACTCACACTTTATCACATAATTCTGGTAATTATTAAGCATATCGTCCGTATAAGGCACCCCGCCTTTTTCTGCAATATACCACCAACCTGAATATTCGGATGTGTTGTCGATACGTAGAAAGTTCCCGCTAAGACGCTGTTTGTCGTTCGGGTTTGTAACGACATTCACCGGATTACTCGGCATTAAATCGTCAAAGTCCATAATCATACATTCATTGTCATAATAGCGCCCGGGGCAGAAAGCTTCAACGTCATATTTTAACCCTTTTACCTTTACCTTAATGTTTTTATCCACATCTTTAGGGACTTGAGCCGTAAGGTAATTATTGGCGGAACTGATTACTTTAGACTCTTTCCCGTTAAAATCTACAACAGCATTCAAAGGATTTATTTCATATAATTCGAAGAAATCGCCATAGATCATGATCGTATCGCCGGGTTTGGTATATTCATTGAACATGCGTTCTAAATAGAGAGCCGGGGCAACTGCCTTAAATGGAATTTCCTTATAACCCGCTTTATTATAAATGTAGATTTTATCTGTTACATTTATAGCTAATTTTACCGGAATTTTTAGATATAGGATATCATTTTCGGTATAAACTTCCAATAAGTCAACCTTTACGTCATTTATTAAAACAGAATCAATGTTATGAATATCTAAACCCGTGCCATGAATTGCAATAAAATCTCCTAAGGCAGCTTCCGTAATGGCTGTATTTAAATCGGCTACGGTAGTTATCTTGGCAAGTGTTATTGGTTTTATCTCATTATTTTCGTCCGAACATGCGGACAAGGAAATTATGAGAAATAATATCCCGGTCAAGCATATACTTTTAAAACTGATCATACTTTTCATCTTGCATGTTATTAAAGTTGTTCATAAATAGAATCACCATCCCGGATTATTGGTCTCAATATAAGGATTTGCATTCACTTCATTCAGCGGGAGTGGCAATAATAAATGTTTCTCCTCCCGCCTCTTGACAATTCCATTCTCGTCATTTGTTCCAATGGCATTCATTACTTGGAGGTAGATTCCCCAGCGGATCAAGTCCGTACGACGGATCCCTTCAGCAGCAAATTCTTTTGCGCGTTCTTCCAGAATATAGGAGCGGAATGTTTCCTGTGTATAGGGTGTGTCACTATTCCGTTTAGAAGAAAGTGTACTCTTGTTCCGCGTGTTCAACAGATCCACAACCTGAAATGCTTGGGGAGAAGGCCCGTTGTTTATCTCATTGTCGGCTTCAGCATAGATCAACAATGTCTCGGCATAACGCATATAAGGCCAATTGAAATCTGCACGGTTTCCATTCAATGGATAGGTGGATACTGCCGAGAATTTCAACAACTTCGATCCATACATGTGTGCGCCGCTGGCTACGACATCGGTCTTATTGTATCCATTTTCTCCCTTTCTCACATATACACTATCCCGCTCAGGATAAAAGTAGTAAAGCAATTTTCCGCTATTTTTATCGTAATAGTAGGGAATACGATGCAAAACACCCCAAGTGATGCGCTCGTCATTCCAATCATCAAATGTTTGCAACCAATGATCTCTTTGAACATAGTAACCGCTGCTCCACTCCCCATTATATACGGGATTTGAATAACCTAAATAATCAACCGGTACATAATTGTAATAAAGAGTGCCGTTACCCTCTATGGTCTGTAAACAAAATTCAAATTCCGGGCCATTTTTATAGGCGGTGCTCCATAATTCCTGTTGACTGGACGCTAATTTAAATTCTCCTTCCTGGATAACCTCCCATGCTTTTTCTTTCGCTAAACGATAATATTCCTGCGAATCGAAACCCTCATAACCGGCTACTTGATTTTTTTCATGAGTAATCGAGATTGGCATCAAGCGCGAAATCGTACCATCCGGATTGGTTTTAGAACCCGGACCTCCTTTTACTGTAATTTTCCCGCTTTTCATGGAGGCAGAACCGATAGTCGCATAAACTTTTGCCAATAATGCCTTGGCCGAACCGCGGCATACATGTCCTTTTTTATATTCGGGATCGGTACGGGGAATCAATAAAGTTTCCGCTTCTTTCAATGTTTCAATGATATGTTCATATACTTCTTTGATGGAAGCGCGAGGCTGCTCAGGGTCATTCCCTTCGGAAATAGAAGTCTTAAACAGCGGAATCGGACCAAAATATTGAACCAACTGGAATTGCGACCACGCTTTAAGGAAAAGTAATTCTCCCAAAGCGTTATTCTTCGTTTTTTCCGGAATATTGGTAATTTTGTTCGCCAGATAATAGTGATAGTTTGCCCGGTGAACAGACTGATTATAGTATTTAAAGAAATTATCATTAGAACTGGAGTTGTAAAAATTACCTGCGCCTATAGAGCCAAATGCCCATCCGGGCCCGGTCTGGTAATCGCAGTCGAAATTAACCAATTCAGCATAATTTCCCCACTCAAATGGGAAATGTAGCGTAAGATAAGCTCCTGAAACAAGCTGATCATAACTGCCGGCAGCAGCTACATCATCTCCGGAAACAAATGTAAAAGTTTCCTCTTCCAAGTTGCAAGCAGTCAGTAAAACCAAACTTACTATGAAAAAAATAAATTTTATATGTTTCATAATCATACGATTCTTTAAAATGATAGTTGAATACCTAAGTTAAAAGTACGTGCACTGGGATAAGAGGATAAATCTACCCCTCTGCGGGATGCATCACTTCCAAAGCTGTTGACATCGGGATCGTACCAGTCGTATTTAGTAATTGTAAACAGATTCGATACACTTGCCGTTAAGTTCAGCGCTTCTACTTCCTTAATCGGATGCACCCATCTGTAGCTTAAACTGACATTCTTACACCTGAGGTAAGACCCATCTTTTACATAACGATCGGAAGCTTTCATAGAACGGGTGTATGTGTTATCCGGCCGGGGCCATTTGGCAATATCCCTGTTCTCCGAAGTCCAACGGGTATCCCATACAAACTTAGGCATATTATTTCCTCCCACAAGATCAAATGCCAGTAGATTTGTGTTTAAGATATCATTGCCATGCGTGCCTTGCAAGAAAAAGCTGAACGTCCAGTTTTTATAAATCAGGTTATTGGTCAAACCGTATTGATAATCCGGATTCGTATTGCCGATAATGGCTTTATCGCGATTATCGATTACCGGGTCATCATCCATATTTTTATACTTGATTTGGCCTACCATACTTTTAACTTTCGATGCACTGGCGTTCGCGTAATAGGGATCGGCGCGAACTTCCGCCTCATTATCGTAAAACCCGTCTTCTACATACCCATACAGAGTACCAATGGCATATCCGTTCCTTCTTAAAAACATACTCTCCATACCCCAGACAACATCTGAAAATTGATCGGCATTCAATCCGCTGATCTCGTTTCTATTGAATGAAATGTTGGCATCCACGGTCCACATGAAATCACGCATTTTTACCGGTATGAAATGCCCGCTTATCTCCAATCCCTTATTGGTCACGTTGCCGTAATTGGTGGCAATCTCACTGAATCCCGAGCTCATCGGGATCAATTTGTATTGCAGCAGGTCCGTCGTTTTCTTATAATAAACGTCGAAGACTAAGCTTATCCTGTTATTCAGGAATGCAGCATCTAAACCCGTATCATATTGGGTGGTAGTTTCCCACTTTAAGTCCGGGGCTGCAGGCCCTCCCCAACGATCTTCCGCCATACCGCTGCTTAGTGAGCCATCGTACGTATAATTCGATGCCACAAACTTAGACCGGGTTGCATAGGCGCTCACTCCCTGGTTTCCCGTTTGTCCTGCGCTGAGGCGAAGTTTTAGGTTATCAAAAAAATTCAATGATTTGATGATGGGTTCATCCGATAAACGCCAGGCTATGGCACCCGAATAAAAATTATTCCAACGATTCAAGGCCAGACGACTGGAGCCATCACGGCGTACGGAGAGTGTTAACAGATATCTATCCAACAGGTTGTAATTAACACGGAATAAATAAGACATTAACTGGGATTTTCCCCGATAACTGCTGATCTCTTTATCGCCAATTGCCGCATTCATATCATTATCTTCGGTATCATCAGTCGGAAAATTCTTGGCATTCATAGATTTACCTTTCCATGTAACTTTCTCATAAGTCATACCGGCCACCGCATTAAAGACGTGGACCCCGAACTTTTTGTCGAATGTAAGCATTGATTCCTCTGTTAAACTCTCATAAGTCCCGTCAGACTTGACGGCATACCCGTTTGTAGGTGATTGTCCGGCTCCAGTATAACGGTTATAATACTGATTACGTTCGTCATAACTATAACCGTAGCCGAGATTCTGACGAAATTTCATCCAATCGGTAAATTTAATTTCGGCAAATCCGGATGTAAAGACAGAGAGGGTTGTCAGGGCATTCTTTTCCTTATGAACCGTCAAATACGGATTGGCTAATCCAGACGCAAAATCCTCGGAGAATCCTGAGTCAGCATCCGGGTCAAAAACGGGACGGGTAGGGTTAAAAGAGATGGCCGACGCAATTACCCCATAATTCTCACTGTTTGTACGGGCAAAACGATTGTCCGATTTTGCAAAACTAAGATTTGAACCGATTTCGATAAAATCATTAATTTTTTGTACGTTGTTTGCACGCGCGGTATAACGTTTATAATAAGAATTCACAATAACGCCTTGTTGGTCTAAATATCCCCCGGAATACATGTATGAACCATTCTTGTCTCCCCCGGAAACGGTCAGGTTATAATCTTTACTAAACGCGGTATGAAAAATTTCATCTTGCCAGTTAGTTCCATAAAATAAAACGCCATCCCCATTTCGGTCATACCCCTTCCGAAAATCGTCGGGACTTGGCAAATATTCTCTTTTTATGACTTCTACCTGACCGGTTTCCGGATTTAACTGCGTAGTTTCACTCCAACGTCCGGGAATTGGATATGGTAAATTGCCGGGATCCACCCATTCTTTACCGTCATACAAATAGCCATTTATGGTCAACTCATTACGGTATTCTGCATATTCGGCAGCGCTTAAAACATCAATCTTTTTTACAGGATTGGATACATTAAAGTTAGAACTGAACTGTACCTTGGGTTTTCCTTCACCACCGGATTTGGTGGTAATAATGATCACTCCATTGGCGCCTCGAGAACCATAAATAGCAGTGGCTGACGCATCTTTCAGAACTTCAATGGATTGGATATCCTGGGGACTGATTGTACTCAACGGATTGTTGGTTTGTTTGGTGCCGTAATCTGTGGAAGGAGCTTCACCCATAGAAAAAGGGATGCCATCCACAATATACAGAGGTTCTGTACTTGTCGTAAATGAATTCGCACCGCGGATTTGAATACTGATACCCGCGCCCGGAGCCCCATCTGCTTGAGAAACATTGATTCCTGCCAATTTCCCCTGTAATCCCTGATTAAGGCTTACCGGATTTGTTTTCAACAGATCATCCCCTCTAATAGAAGAGACAGCACCGGTAAGGTCTCTTTTCTTGACTGTTCCATACCCAACCACAACCACTTCTTCTAATAGTTCTACATCTTCCGTCAAGACAACTTCTATATAAGTTTTTCCGTTTAGGGATATTTTCTGCGCCTTAAAACCTATGTACGATAATTCAATCACACTATTCTTGTTAGGAACTGTCAAACTGAATTCTCCATCTGCATTTGTGACGGTTCCTTGCCGGGTGTTTTCAACGACAACGTTCACACCGATCAAAGGACTCCCTTGTGAGTCGATTACTTTTCCTCTTACCTGTATTTGGGCGTATCCTCCAAAAGTAAACAGAAAAATAACCGTTACTGTAAGTAATGCGCGTAATTGACATTTGTGCCAATCAATCAATTCTTCGTATTTTCTTCTCATATTTTTAGAAAATTAAAATTCGATTGAACAATAAAAAATTATAATATCTCCTCTGCCATCTGATTGAAATAATCATTTGCCTTTTCAATTTCTCCAGCATTCCTTTCACGTCGAGGACACCCTGTGCGCAGGCGACACTTAAAAAAAGACAGGACAGCGCAATGAATACTGTTTTTGTTGTTTTCATCCTTGTTTCTCTTGACTGTTTTTATTATCGGGGCATATCGGGCAATGTGAAGCCGTTTTCGTAGGTGTGCCTTATCCACTCGTTGGCCATCTCGGCGGCGTTGAATTCGGCAAAGCGCCGATCGAATCTCGGGTCGCCGTCGATCACGGCATACTCGTCAACGGT
>MKTD01000052.1 GCA_001898165.1 Bacteroidia bacterium 43-41 | reverse complement strand
TGCACTTGCCTATGATTTATATGCCGGTAATCCTTCGTTACCTATTTTGTTTATCTCTTCACATCATGAGGAAAAATTAAAAGAAGAAAGTTTACTTTTTGCCGGAGCAGTAGCATACCTGGATAAACCCTTCTCTGTTAATCTTCTATCCGCTCATATTGATCGTTTTGCTCATAAAAGGATAGGCATATCTCCTGCTAATAACAAACTTCTCCAAAAGGTGGGTAACGGTCTTTTGGATTTAAAAAACAGGGCTTTATTGACCGAGAGTGGGAATATAAAAGAATTACGTCCAATGGAATTTAATATCCTTAAGAAGTTGGTAGCACATTTTGCGGATTTTGTTTCACGTGAAGATATTCTTTATGCAGCATGGGAGGGACAATCGGATTATTATAATGATCAAAGTCTCAATAATTATATCCGACGGTTACGCATTCTTCTTGAAGAGAATACTAATCTTGAAATTCACACTTCACGAGGAATGGGTTATAAACTAAACGAGAGAAGTAATTGAGGAAGTATACACCTTATTTATCTATCCTAATTTATTCACTGCATAACTTAGAGATACGATGGAAACAAAATTGCATATCTCTTTTAATCTTGTCGCCATGCTCTCATAAGATGGGTAGGTGGAACAATCCGAATACTTTTTAGGAGTAACGCAGAATAATCAAAAGCTTTCATCCCGATAAATATCCGGTGATGTTCAATAACAGAGCGATATGGTGCTTCATTAAATACTCCATTTATGAATGAAGTAAGAGAAGCAGGTTTAACAGGTTCATTTATTGATCTCCCGTTGACTTCAATAATTATTTTATGACGTATAAAGGTATTTCAACATCAAAGACTGACGGATATTCCACCTCGATAATTTTCGGATCAGTAGTCGTAACAGAAATATGATTTTATCCGTCAACAAAAACAGCACGGCCGGACACCCTGAATAAAGTTGAAATTTATTTACGCATTAGCCGTCGGATGGCAAGCAATAGTTCCGATTCTCCCCTGAAGCAGTAATGAGTCAAACAATTTTACAGATCAGAAATCACTACAATTCCATTGGCCACTGTCCTCTCTCCGGTAGGGTCGGATGGACGATTTCTGATATCAAACCGATTTTCTCTAAATGCGGGAAAACGGCGTACAAAATAGGTGGTAGATCCTCCACCATCAAGATTAATTGCAGTATCGGCACCCAGAGCTTTCAGACAAACAGCCAATTCTATCAAGGTCATTCCATTAGAATATGGTACATCTCTCCCATCTACCATTAAGAAAAAAACGTCGGTACTGTCGGCTGATATCCCCACACAAGTCCTGGGGTCCACCGATTTATCCGTTTGAGGCAACACAATTCCATTTTTCAGGAGCATAACTCCCCCGCCCACAATTTCAGGCATCTGCAAGTTTGCTGATTTCACAAGATACTCTTCGTTAATACCCACCAAAGCTTTCTTATCTTTGGTTATTCCAAAGAAACCCCTATTCCTATCATCGTAATCAGTTTTGATTGCTTTCCCGTTGCGGTGTATCACTCCTCTAGGAACTCCCGTTTTCATATTATAAAAATCTGCGTTCACCCCTGCCCACACACGATGCCCCATACTATCCATAGATGCGGCTTGCCGGGTCATTTGCTGCATGCCATAACTATTTCCTCCGTCGGGCATAGATACTTTCATAGATATGGATGGTTCTTTCAAGTCCACTTCAAGAATAAATATCTTCATTGCTTTTCCATTTGTGGCTTCATAAGCTATTTCAGTACTTTTTACTCCATCCGTAATCGTATAGTTCACATCGGAATAAATAGCTTTTATCAAATCGGTAGACTCTATAAGCATCTTTGACTTTTGTGAATAAGCCCCAAAACTGAAGCATGAAGCAAGAATAAAAACAAATAAGCAGATACTTCCCGGTTTCATTTTATAAATACGAATAAGTGGGCAGGAACGAGAAGAAAAAATGCAGACGACACTTTTAGTTTTCATTTTATAATTATTTTGTGATTATTAATCGGGGAGAACCAGAAACTGATTCTCCCCGGTTTTATTTATATACCGATTTATTTTACACAAGCTCCCATTATTTTTTTACCGGCCCGACTCAATCCGATTTGATCATTTGTCATGACCGTTGCATCTATAGAAGGATTTAAACCTTCACCAAATGCTTTAAGTTCATCACTGGTCATGCCGTTTGTCTGTGCCGGATTATTGGTCCCGGTAAGTACGCAGGTTTTTGTTTTACCTCCATTATCATTCAGTGCTCCTATCATAGAGACCGGATCAAAAGATAAACCTGCAATAGCACTATTATCCGCCCCATAGACGGTACTGCCAAATACTGAGTTTCGGAACGTGGCAGGCTGATATCCTTCTACAGCGCCACCATTCCCCGATACAATAGAGTTATGGAAGTTTATCACAGAGTTTGCATGCCCTTCATAGCCCCCATGATT
The DNA here is from genome assembly GCA_001898165.1 of Bacteroidia bacterium 43-41. Lineage (GTDB taxonomy): Bacteria > Bacteroidota > Bacteroidia > Bacteroidales > Dysgonomonadaceae > Petrimonas. Next base: position 82,595 of record MKTD01000052.1, on the reverse strand, counting down.
GGTCAAAGCCACATTTCCGGTAACAGTACAACTTATAAGATCCAACTTGGCCTCATTACCCGAAGGGCCGTGAATAGCAACACCAGCACCAACTCCTCCTGTATTGCCATGAATAGTTGTATTGACCATCACAGTGACAGAGTTTTCCCTTCCATAGAAACCACCTCCTTTTCTTGTAGGATGTGAGCCCAGCAGGTTATTATTGTTTCCGGCGATCAGGGAATTATAGATGTATGTATAAGTCGGGCTAGAAGAATTAAAACTGTAGATTCCTGCTCCTACACCTGTAGTACCGTTATTAATAACTTTAGAGTCTATTAAATATAAGGTAGATGCATCCAGATATATTCCTCCACCATTAGAACTTGTAGTAAGACCGGTATTGTTTTGAACCGTAGAATTTTCCATTCTTACTGTCGCTCCCCCAAATATATACATCCCCGCGGCATGAAGTCCGGATGAGTTTTCAGTTATATTACAATCAATCATATTTACTACCGATTTAGCAACGATCACACCTCCGCCATAAAATCTATAATAATTCGCTCCATTTACCGAAACGCTACCTGTTCCACTTGCGGCAGCCTGCCCCTCTTTAATAGTCAATCCTTTTAATGTAACCTTTTGGCCGATTTCTACAGGGGCGGTTATTGCCACCACATGATATACTTTATCGCTACCCAATACTCCACTTAAGATAGTCTCATTATTTTCCGGATCGGGAGTTGCTTCTCCCGTAGCATCCGCAGGATATCCTCCAATAAGCGTTATATTACTATGTATTTCAAATGTTTTCTCTTTGGTATCATCTGCTTTCCCATTTGTAATTGTTCTTGTCGGCTTGTATGTTCCTGCTGCCAAATGGATAAAATCTCCACGTACAGCCTTATCGAGGGCTGTTTCAAGTGTGGTTGCGGTAGCCCAGGATTTACCATCGGCATTGATTTGCCCATCTTCTTTCACATAATAATGCTCAATGAGGTCACTTGCTTCACTGGGAGCCTGAACAACCTTTATCACCTTTGTTTCATCGGACGTAATCCATAATACGATATCCGTCTCACGAGGGTCTAAAGTCCTATTGATACCCACTTTCACATTCAACGCTCCACTTTGCAAATTATTAGCTCCTTCCAATAATACCCATGCATCTTTGGCTTCCGCTCTCCATGGGAGATTAGATGTGACATTAACTGAGAACTCACCTCCTTCTTTTGGTACGTTTATTTCATTTTGATCGATCGATAATTCGGGATTCTTCGGATCAAAATATTCATCGTTTATCTCTTCAGAACATGCAGCTAAGATAAGCGCAAACAAACTGAAAAACAAAAGATTTATATATTTATGTAATACTACTTTCATCTTGAATTAATTTTTGGAAATTATTACTACTCCATTTGCCACAGCTCTTTCTTTACCTCCATTATCGGTAGGCCAATTTCTAACGGTGAATCTGTTGTCTGAGAAATGAGGGGTATTTCTTACAAAAAATGTTGTGGACCCTCCTCCATCCAGATTTATTCCGGTAGTCGCTCCCAAAGCTTTAAGGACTGTTGCCAGTTCTTCCAGTTGCATACCTGTGGAATAGGAGAAATTTCTTCCATCTACAGCCAGGACATACACCTGCGTGCTATCTGCTGAAATACCGACACATGTTCTTGGTTCCACTGTCTGGTCGGTTTGGACAAGAACATTACCTTCACTCAGCAAAGATGGTCCTCCTCCGACAACTTCTTGTAATTTCAGTTTTTTTGCTATTTCAGGATATTCGTTTCGGGTAGCAACCAATGCCTTTTTTTTATTCGTTAGAGCAAAGATACCTCTATCTCCGCTATCAAAATTTGCCTTTACTACTAATCCATTACGATGCACAGGACCACGGGGAATCCCGGTGGACATATTATAAAAATCGGCATTAAATCCTGCCCACACCATATGATCTTCGCTATCCATATAAACAGCTTGTTCAGTCATCGGTTGCATCCCATAAGTATTAGCCCCATTAGGCATAGATACCTTCATATCCACGGAAGCCTTGTTAAGATCGACCTCGAAAATAAATATTTTCATAGCAGAACCTTTCATACTGGTATAAGCTATTTCCGTGGCCTGAACTCCCTCCGTCACTTTATACGTACTATCAGAGTGGATCGCCGCTATCAGGTCTGTATTTTCCACCAATTTAGTTCCTACAGGAGTCTTGGGAATGGCTTCGTAATGATTATTATAATCTATTTTGTCATTACAATTGCTTAATAGTACTCCTACCATTAATATCAATGTAAATTGTTGAATATTTTTCATTTTACTTTGTCTTTATTATTCTACAATATTAATAACCGGGATTGGGAGTTAAATTCGGATTATTCTGAAGTTCTCTGCCAGGTATCGGATGAAGAACCTGATGAGGTAAAATCCCTAATTTTTCTACAGCGACTCCTGTTCTTACATAATCGTGATACATAAAGTTTTCCCCAATCAGTTCACGTACTCTTTCGTCAAGAATCAAATTCAGATATTCCCGGGAATTTGCCGCGGAAACAGGTGCTAAGCCTCTGAAAGCCCTTAGTTCATTTAATCTTGCTATCCCGTTTCCTAATCCCTGTGCTTCTGCGCTAATCAGGTATAGCTCGGCAATACGTGAAATAATAACAGGATCCCGACCTGTTTGGCCACTTTCATATTTATTGATTGTTGTACGGCCTCCAATATTGATCAATGTAATATCTTTTCTATTATCTTCATCATCAAAAAGAGCTATGGTTGCGTCTGTCGGCTTATAGACTCCTTGTCCTTTATTAGGATGGTCGTAAGAATAATAAAGGTCACTAATATTGATTGAGGACTCTTCTGTTCGATTCTCGAAAGCAAAAATTATTTCGGTATTGCCTCTTTTTCTGAAAATTTTGTCGAAGCTGTCAAGTCTATATTTCCCTTTAGTAATCAATGATTCTGCATATTTTGCAGCATTGGTATAATCACCTCTACTGAGGGCCGTTCTGGCACGCAAGGCTATAGCCGCATCCTTTGACACATAATAATATGATTTAGGCGCATCCGTTAATAGCTCAGTTGCCAATTCCAAATCTTTATCAATAAAAGCCCACACTTCTTCCAACGTATTCCTAGGGACTTTCTCCAAGGTGTTTTTTTCCAAAATAGGAACTCCTCCCCAACGTGTAGCCAAGCAAAAGTAGATATATGCCCTAAAATAGAGCGCTTCCCCCTTGATTAACCGGGATTGGACGGAAGAGAACCTATCGGTTACTTCAATCACTGTATTTACCTGGAACAAAGCATTGAAATAGCCGTCCCAACTTCCTTGTATATATGCATTAAGTGGACTTAAAGTGTTATTGATCAAATCTCTTGCACTTCCTGTATGGGTCTGTATTCCTCCTCCCAATATATCGTGCATCATATACGCACGTACCCCCGGTTTATTTTGCACAAAATTATACATTCCTATCCGTAAAGCCGGCAAATCTCCTTCCGTAACAGCTTCCGGCGGAATGGCAGACCTGGAATAGATATCCAAATAGTCGCCACATGACGAAAATAAAAGTATACTAAGGAGAATATATATATAAGTCTTCATATCTATCTTTTTTTAGATTAAAAATTAAGATTTACCCCTAAACTAAAGGATCTTGGTTGTGGCACTCCCAATGTGGCAACTCCAAAGAATCTTGGATCCATATTGTCATTGGTTTCAGGATCCCATCCCGTATATTTTGTCAGGACAAACAGGTTATCTCCCTGGAGGTATAACCTCAATCCTTTTACCCCATATCTTTCTAAGAATTTATTCGGCACATCGTATGCAAAAGTCAAATTACGAAGACGGATAAATGAACCGTCTTCCAAAATCCGCGTTGAGTTTCTTGTATTGTTGGTATCGCCAACTACCGATCTCGGATACTTATTGGTTGTTCCCGGGCCTGTCCATCGCCTGTCGACATATTTCTGCATTACCGCATTGGTATGTCCCACTTTTGACAGATCGTTTTGCCACTGTGCAAACACATTATTACCATACATGTAAGTAAAAAACAGGTCGAGCTGAAAATTATTATACCTAAAAGTATTATTCAATCCTCCAAAAAAGTCAGGATTAGAAGAACCCGTAACTACCCGGTCATCGTCATTGATGATTCCATTACCATCTAAATCCCTCCATTTCACATCTCCGGCCCTAACACCCATTGCATATTGCTCTGCCGGTACTTCACCATCATATTGATATATTCCTTCCTGCTCAAAGATGTAAAAAACTCCAAGCTCCTTACCTACCTGCAACGCTCTATTACCACCAATTGATATAGGATTATTGTGATCCAGCAATTTGGTTATTTTATTCTGGTTATGAGCTATATTAAATTGAGTGAGCCAATCCACTTTACCAATATTAAAGTGTGTGTTGATCGTAAATTCTATTCCTTTGTTTTGCATAGAACCAATGTTTGTGAGAATATTGGTCCTGCCTGTAGTAGCATGCATCGGCATATCGTAGAGAAGGTCGGTTGTATTTTTTTGATATAAGTCGACCATAGTGTTAATTCTTCCTTTCAGGAAAGACAAATCAAAACCGATATCATATTGGTCGGCTTTCTCCCAAGTTACATCTATATTCCCAAAATCACTGTTACTGGTGGCAATACCGCTTTCACCGCCGTAGTTATTACCTCCCGAAAGGAACGACTGATAAGCATAACGCCCTATTCCTTCCTGATTTCCTGTCCGCCCATAGCTCATCCTAAACTTAAAATCAATATCGGAATTTTTCATAAATTCTTCTTCCGACACATTCCATCCTAAAGAAAGCGATGGGAACCATCCCCAACGTCTGTTCCTATGAAACTTTGATGAACCATCTGTCCTCAAGGTTGCTGTAAGAATATACCGGTCTTTGTAAGCTGTAGATGCACGGCCAAAATATGACTCCATTGCATACGCCACATTATTTCCCGAATGCCCGGCTATTTCAGCGGCAACCCCTATTACATCGAACGAGGGACTGGGAAATCCTCTACCATCCAAATTGATATCCCGATGACCTATTTTTTGGAACGAATGTCCCAACATCCCACTGACTGAAAAGTCACCAAACATATCGCGATAGTTCAAGACATTATCTATCATGATGTTTGTTACGGTTCTATTATAGTCTAAAAGGCGGCCAACACCCGTTCCATAAGGATGATTTTCGTTGTAATACGTATAATCATAAAGATTTAATATATCTGTATTCAAAGAGGTCTTGAATGTTAGAATATCTCTAAATTTAAATTGGGCATAGAATGTTCCCAGGAACCTCAGGTTCTCCAGATATGCAACTTGTTCATTTAATATTTGCATAGGATTGTGAAACCTTAGATCATCCGTTCCACCAACATAATATTCCCCATTGGGTTTATAAGGTCTGGCGAATGGCCTTTGAAGGATGGCGCGCCCAATAATCGTGGTTCCCAGGTTTGCTCCCGGAACCTGATGGTTTTTCATATAATTTCCGGAAGTATTTGCACCTACTTCGAGCCAGTCGTTCATTTCATGTGAAATTTTTGCTTTCAGGTTGATTTTTTCCATCTTATTGGTCCTGATAATTCCAGTTTGATGGGCATAATCAGCTCCCACATAAAACATCGTTTTCTGAGTGCCTCCGGAAAAAGAGATATCTACCTTCTGCATTCTACCGGTTTGTGTAATCAAACTCATCCAATCAGTATCAGGCATATTTCCAAATGGGTTTTGCAAATATGTTTTATAATTAGGATCCCCAACACTCAATCCGTATTGCCGGTTATAATTATCAACACCCTCGTTGTATTGCATCAAATATGTTTCGGAGTCTGTTACTTTGAGTTTTCTCATATAAGGGAACTGAGAGAAACCGGTACTATAATTGAGTCTTATATCAGACTTGCCTTTTTTACCCGATTTAGTGGTAATTACAACCACGCCGTTGGTGGCTCTGGAACCATAAATAGCTGCCGAGGCCGCATCTTTCAGAATACTGATTGATTCTATATCGCTCAGGCTTATACCTGCCAGAGAGCTCATCGACTCTCCAAAATTAAACAGATTAGCGTTATGATCCGTAATTGGAATACCATCGATCACATATAATGGTTGATTACTGGCATTAAGCGACGCCATACCGCGCACACTGATCTTCTCACCACTTCCTAAGTTTCCCGAACTGCTACCTATAGATACTCCGGCAATACGCCCGTCCAATAATTGGGTCGGACTAGATGTTTGCCTCATATTGGATTCATCTACTGATAGCTTGCTAATAGCACTGGTAACCAAAGAGCGTCGTTCTGTACCATATCCGATTACAACAACTTCATCCAAAGTTTTCGAATCTTCACGCAAAATAATCTCTACGGTTGTCTTACCGCTGCTATTAATTTCTTGCGGAAGATAACCAATATAGGAAATCTGAAGTACGGCATCCTCTTCTACCTGAAACAAAAAATTTCCATCTATATCGGTTACTGTCCCATTGACGGACCCTTTTTCCATCACATTAGCGCCTATAACAGGTTCTCCCTCTTCATCCACAATCTTACCGGAAATATTCTTTCTAACCGGCTGTGTAACTACAGGCGCTTTGGTTATCACTATATGGTTTTTCCGCATTGTATACGCGCATCCTGTATCTCGCAGGAGCGCTGTCATTAAATCAGTTAAAGAACCGTTTTTTTGGGGTATGGAAACCGTTTTATTAATATCGATAACCTCACGATTATAATCGACCGATATCTTCGTCTGCTTTTCTATTTGTGCAAAAGCATCCTTGAGGGTTAACCGGGTATCGGAAAGTGAGACTGTTTGCCCCCAAGAGAATTGTGTCTGAAAAAAAGAAAAGATTATAAACAGAAACAAGAGCCGACACAAATAATCTATTCTTGAACTGCCTTTATTGTCATTTATTTTCATAATTTTGTAAATTGATTGTTAGTGCTTTATACAATTATCCCTATATCTACTTCCACAGATATAAATTATGTATGGTATTTAACGATTTCAACCCGGGAAGCTTTTTACGACGCGAGCTTCCCGGCTTTTTTTTTCATGAGCATTTTCCTTTCTATTAATTTATTATCTTATTCTATATAAACCATATTGTCCTCAATGGTCCATCTTAATCCCGGATTTAATGTTTCCAAAATAATCAATACCTGACGGACATTTTCATAAGGTGTATATTTCACAGAAAATCGTCCTCCTCCATATTTTCTCACATCATAATTGACAGTGACATTGAAACGGCGCTCCACAGTATGGATAATCTCTTCAAAAGAGGCATCCTCGAAAACAAGATAGCCCTCTTTCCATCTTGAGACAAGCTCTGCATCGACTTGTATTACAGACGTCTTTCCCTGACGATGGTCATAAATAAACTGTTCATTAGGAGTAATTACTTCCGAAACATTTACTTTTCCGGCAACACCTACCCTTACAGATCCTTCCTCAAGGGTCACTGCTGTAGTGCCCATGTCTACGTATGATTTCACGTTAAATGTTGTTCCCAGAGCCTCTATCTGCATATACTGAGTTTTTACGATAAAAGGCCGTTTAGGATCTTTCTCAACCCGGAAAGTTGCTTCTCCGTTCAGGAACAAACGTCGGCTATGTCCCTTAAAATCGTTGGAATACAACAGTATGGAGCCGGCATTCAGCCATACTTCAGAGCCATCGGGCAAAAAAACTCGCTTCATTTCTCCATCAGGTACAATATGTTCTACTATTTCCGTTTTTGGGGTGGACGACTCAAGGTTATTATGCATGACCCAATAAGTCAGCAATCCGCCTACAACAGGTAAAAGGAAAATAGAGGCGATACGAAGCAGACGACGAGATAATGAAGGACGGATGGATTTCATTTCTTTTCCGATCCGGCTATTCATCTCTTCCAGGGCTTGTAAGGTACGTTTATCGGCTTCTGCCGATTCTTGTTCCCACAATTCATTCAATACCTCCATCTTTAGCGCACTGTTTTCTTTGCATGTAAACCATTGCTGAAACTTGAGAATAGATTCTTTAGAAAAATCATTCTCAAAAAAACGGATTATCAACATGCGAATAAGATCTATATTCATTTTATTCGTTGTACTTGTTATTTCTTAAAGATTAATCTAATCATGTTGCGTTATTTATTAATATAGACAGGAAGACAAGTGAGAACGCACGGATCAAAATACAACTTTATGTATCTTTTCAAATAATTATGGTTCATTCACACTCCATCTTTAACACAATCTCCAATTACATGTTTCACACATAAACGAATAAATTCCTTAATTTCAGAAAGAAAATAAAGAGAAGATGAAATAAAAAAGTACACTTGAATAAAGAGGTATAAAACAATTGAGAACTTCCTATTCATTTAAAAAAACAGGAAAGTAACATAGTGAAGTGCTTTTCTTAAATCAGTCAACGCTTTAGAAATATGATTTTCAACAGTTCGTTTATGAATACTCAGCTGGGAAGCAATTTCATCACCCGAAAGTCCTTCTTTCCTGCTCATTGTAAAAATGCGTTGCCGTTGTTCAGGCATTTGCGAAACCACAAGATCAATTAGAAAAGAGAGGTCTTTAGCAAACAGGTCTTCTTCCGGTTCATATATTTCAGATCGTGTTAACTGACTAAGTGTATATTTTTCTTTTACGAGATTATGTTCATAGTAATTATAAATCATATGTCTTGCCATGGTGAACAAATAAGCCTTAAACGATTTAATTTCTCCTATACTCTTACGATTTACCCACACTTTATAAAATATTTCCTGCGCCATATCATATGCTTCCTCCTCATTTTTTATGAAACCGTACAAAAAATGATAAATCTTCGGGTGATATTCAAGGAATAATAATTCGTATGATCGATGGTCTCCCTTAGATAGATTTACTAAGTATTCTATTTCAAGCTTCTTATCCATGCAAAAACTATTCACCATCTACCTTCTTATCCATGATTGGATTCGCTTATGCTTTTCAGTACAAAGATGGTATTTAATATTACAGAACAGCTAAGAAAGCGTTACATTTAAAATACTGAGTCCCCTCCGAAAAGTTATTTTTGCTTTTTAGTCATTGCTATTCATCGAAAAACAGAAGTCAAATTTATATCTGATTTTTCTTTTTAAGGCTTTCGGAGCAGATTCAATATATGATTTTACTAATAAAAAAGTTTAATTTCAATAATCTACTTTGCAAAAATACAAAGAAATTTATAAAAAACAACACATATCAATAGTTCGTTATAATTTTAAAATGTATCTATGCAGCAATGGCTACAAACTCAATGAGTTTATCCACAAGTTTATTATTTAATCTTCTGTTCAGTCTGATGCCGGACACGCAAATAAATCGTTGTAGTAGAGTTTGGACAATTAAACTCCAGCCAATCAAAGTCCTTTAAGAAGTTCTGGCGGAAGCGTTGTTCATATAATTTGCCATACCTTCCCATCTAAAGGAAATTGAGCCTTCCAGAGATGAGCATGAAAATCGAAGATGGGGAGATTTTGGTTACTCAGAACGAAAAGGGGGATCAAAAATATTACAAGTTGCAGGAAGGCAGCCTGGCTCAGCTGGATGCCGAAAAGAAAAGGATTGAAGGAGACCTGGCTCCTTTATACATCCTTACAAAAGTAAATTAAGAAACTGTTTGAAGGCAAAGATTGTTCATTTACTTCTTTCGTAAGAAATTTAAACAGTTTCTAAGACTTCACTATAGGGCCGATGCCGAAAAACGGCCTTAAAAGGAAAGATGCCGGAGTAGTCGATCGGGGCGGTCTCGAAAACCGTTGTACTCTTACGGGTACCAAGGGTTCGAATCCCTTTCTTTCCGCTGGGAGGTATTTCCGAAGGAAATTCCTCCTTTTTTTCGTAAATTAAGCATCCTTTCCTTTTCATTTCCAACGCATTACTTAACCATACCAATACGTACCTACAATCTTATCTGCGTCATTCGATTGGGCAGATACGGCTGCCGTAATGAGTAGCATCCATGCTACTAAGATTTTCTTCATTGTCGTAAATTTTAAAAATTACACATTTTACTATCTATTGTTTCTGTTCGATAGACGAACTCTTTTCTAATAAATTCCGGCAAGTATCTGCAAATCGGTCTGGGCCATCCTGTAATTCAACTGTGCGGCATACAAGTCGGCTTCCGCTTTTGCCAGTGAGGCCTTTGCCGTAAGATAATCCGAGCTATTGTTCAATCCTGACGATTGTTTATCAGCCTCCACCTTTAATTCTTCCTTGCGATAATTCACGGCCTTGCGGGCAACCGAGATCAGATCGGCATATTGGGACAGGCGCCTGTAAGACTTGGCTACATCCACATCAATCTGTTCCCGTATATTGATAATGTTTTCTTCGGCCTGCATCTTTCTCCAATCCCGCTGTTTTTTTACATAACTGTTTGAAAATGCATCCTGTATGTTCCACCTGAAAGCAATACCTATGAAAGTATTGTTTTCGGGAAAAAGCGAATTACCCTTTTGATAGGAATAACCGCCGAAGATACCCAGATCGGGGATATAGCTGAGCTTGGATGCTTTAATGGCATATTTGGCATTGGCAAGCGTCAGATTCGCTATTTTCAAGTCTGTATTTTCCCTTAAAGCCAGGATGGACATGCTGTCGGCAACAGGCAAAAGCATATGGTCATTGACGGCAGGTTTATCAAGGATAAAAGTAACGGAATCGGAAATTCCTGTGAGGCGTTTCAGGTCGGCCGTGTAATCATCTATCTGGATGTTGATCTTAAGCAGGTTCTGTTCTTCATCAGCCAGAGATGCATTCAGTCCCAATTGTGCCGAAGCCGTTGCTTTTCCTGCTGATACGGCACTTTCTGCCTCATTCAGCTTTTCACCGGCCGCCTGTTTTTTCAATTCGGCTTCCTCTTTTTGTTTTTCGAGTATAAGTAGTCCGTAATATAGTTTTTCTGCAGCTTGCTTTATCTGCATGGTTGTTTTCCTCTGCTCTTCCTTGCTTATGGCAAGATCCGTTTTCGATACGTTCACACCCGTGTTGATCTTCGGGATTTGCAAAATAGGTTGGTAGAGAATGACACTCGTGTTGAACATGTTGTGTTTCCCCATCTCGTAAGTCGTATTTTCGTTGGGTAGCGAAACCGTCACATTCTGTATGCTGCCGTCATCCAAAATATATTGCATAGGAAGTTCGCCGAAGGCACCCTTTCCGACAGTAAGCTTTGGTAAACTTTCACTGTACATATAGCTGCTGCCGACATTTACTGATGGGAACAGCATCACTTTATCTTCCTTTATTTTTTGCTCTTTTTCCTTTACCTGCATTTGCTTTATTTTCAGGCTTCGGTTGTTCTGCACAGCCATTTCTTGGATTTGGTCCAATGTAAATCTTCTGGACGTTTCCTGCGCCGTGAGTGCTGGTGAGAGTAGGATCAGAATAGCTATTACAGCCATAATAGGCGGTCGTCCGCTTGTTTTTCCCTTGTTTTTGTCGTCATACTTATTTTTCTTTACCACATCTTTCGGCTTAACAATCACGATATAGAGGACAGGTACGGTAAGCAAGGCCACTACCATGCTCCACGTCACTCCGAAAGCAATCACGCTTGCCATGGGACTCCAGAGCGATGAACCCGAAAGGATCATCGGGAATACACCTACCGCCGCGGCCATAGCTGTGAGGAAAACAGGGCGTAAACGCCGTTTCCCCGACTCGATGGCTGCCGTCCGTATATCCATTCCGTGATCGCGGATGAGTTCATTCGTGTGGTCGATCAGGATAATGGCGTTCCGCACCACAATGCCCGACAGGCTGACGATTCCCATAAATGCCGTCAGGCCAAAATAGTTGCCTGTCACATACAGGCCAAATACGGCACCCAACAGACTGAGGGGAATGGTCAGTATTATTATGAATACTTCTTTCAGGGTCTTGAACTGGAACAAAAGAATCAGGAATATTAGCACTAGGCTGATAAACAGCGCAATAAACATTGGCGCCATCACTTCATTTTGATTGGCATATTCTCCCCCATATTCAATTGAATAGCCCACTGGCAGGTTCAGCCGGGTTATTTCAGGACGGATTTCATCAAGCAGTTCAGAGGGTAGCACATTGTCCTTAGTTTCGCTAAGGATACTCAGACTCCTCACGCCGTCCCGGTGTTTGATTCTCCCGGTTTGCCAGTCGGGAGAAATTTCGGCAATCTGACGTAACGGGATGCTCGCACCGGTCACAGGTGACTCCACGTATATGTTTTCCAGATCCTGCAGGCTTTCCCGTTTTACCGAATCCATCCGCAATACAATGTCCACAGATTTATCGCCTTCATACATGGAAGAAACGACATATCCCTTGAAGCCTGTATAAACAATCTGCGAAACGCTCGAGGTAGTAAATCCCAGACGGGCGGCATTTTCTTTCAGCTTGATATTCACTCCGTAGAAATCTTCGTGGAAATCATCGTGTACCAGATAGCTGCCCGGCTTACTTTTCAGGATGGCTTTCACCTGCTCTCCTATTTCTCTCAGTTTTTGAATATTATCACCCGAGATGCGTACTTCAACCGGGGCGATCAAGGGTTGTCCCTGTTGCATCAGCCTTACCTGCGCCATGCCTTCGGGAACCAGGGCGTCTATTTTTTTTGACAAATCGTGCGCAAAGGTCTCCGTACTTTTTATGTCGAGGGTATTTATCAATATCTGGGAGTAATTTGTCACAGGAAATTCCGGAGAGAAGCTATAATAGACGCGCGGCGCGCTTGTACCTGTGAAGGTGGCATACGATACCAAACGCTTGTCATCTTTTATTTCATTCTCTATTTTAGCAGTAGCGCGCTGTGTAGTCTCGAGTTTCGTTCCTGTAGGCATCCAGAGTTCGACGATAAACTGGTTTCGTTCCGCATAGGGCATGAACCGCTGCCTGATGCCGAATTTAAACAGGAGCACGGCAAAGACAATGAATAACATACTGCATACGATAACTAGGGTCTTGTGATCGGCTCCCCAATCTATAGTTTTGTTGTAAACTTTCTGCAACAAGTCAAGCCCAAAGGATTTTTTGCTTTCCTTTTTTTCCGCATCTCCGCCATTTCCGTTTTCGGGATGCGGGTGAATCCCTTTCTTTATGAAAAACAGGCACAGTATCGGTGTCAGCACCATTGCCACGATGAACGAGGAAGTCAGCGCCAGGGAAACGGTAATGGGCAGGTCATGGACAAATTCGCCGATTGCGCCTTTCAGTATTATCATCGGCATGAAGGAGGCAATGATCGTCAGCGTAGCTGTAAGAATAGGTACGACAAGGTCGGATGCGCTCCGCCACGCGGCAGTCCATCTGCTAACGCCCTTGTCTAAAAGATCCACGTAGTTGTCCGTGACTACAATAGCGTCATCTACTACCATTCCCAGCACAACGATGAGCGAAATGAGCGATACCTGATGCAGTTCGATACCGAAAGTATGCATCAGGGCGATCGTCGTGGCAATCGTCATAGGGATAGCTGTGGCGGCTACGGCAGCTACACGCAGGGGCAACAACAGCATGATAACGATAATTACAGCTATTATGGCTATCAGGAACTCTCGCATGAAGTGTGTCACATTTTCATTTACCATTTCGGGTTGGTTAACGATTGTTCGGTCTGGTTAGTCGGGATCTGAATTTCGGCGGTCATTCCCGGTTTCAGCAGAAGGCGAGGGTTTTTCAATTCGATTTTCACACTGAAGGTTCGTGTGGTTGCATCCGCAGCCGAACCTATTTCGGTTACTTTGCCTTCAAACTTGGAAGCAAGGGATGAGACATATACTTCCGCCTGATTGCCGATTTGCAGGTAGTGCAACTCTGATTCCGGTACCGAGGCGTTTATTTTGACGGTATAGATGTCCGAGACTACAAACAAGGGCATTCCGCTATTGATTATTTCCCCGACCTCTGCATTGCGTTTTAATAATACACCGTTTAAAGGCATGTACAACTTTGTATCTTTCAAGTTTTTGTTCTGCAGGCGCTGTTGCGCGTCGGCAGCTTTCAGACTGTTTGTTATCTTGACATAATCACTCTCGGAAATGCTTTTGCTCTCGTACATCCGGCTCAACCGGTTATATTCGTCCTGTGTTTGATTAAGGTTGGCATCTGCCATGTCTTTCGCTATTTCGTAACTTTCAGGATCGAGACTGGCTAACAATTGGCCTGACTTGACTGTTTGGCCTTCTTCGGCCGCGATGTAGTTGATCTTGCCTGCTACCAGAAAGCCTAACCGGATGGTTTTATTTCCTTCGATATTGCCACTTACCGACAGGTTTTTACTGGTGGAAAGTTTTTCTAGTTTTTGAATATTGACAATTACAGTATTGTCTGTATTACCGTTATTTTTCCTATTACAAGCGGTAATCGATACGATGATTACCGTTAATAAAATTAGATTTTTCGCTTTCATTTTTTAATTATTATTTTATCAATCATATTTGTCTTAGCACCCAGATAAAAAAGCAAATCACAGACATTGTCCGAGAAATCCATGCTTCCGAAGATTTTATATTTTATATCTTCCGATATATCTGCATTTATAAAGGCTTCTATAAATTCATGTAGGGAAAGATTGTCCCGGTAAGTCAAGGTATCTACGTGTAGCTTATATACAGTCAGGTATCCGGAGAATCTTTTTTCAAGGATATGCAACTCCTTTTCGAAAAGGAGGCAGCCAGTTTGCTCGAAAAAGATGTAGATTAATGAAAGATAAGGTGTAAAGTCTATAATTAGCATGGCCTTTACGAAAGAAAAAGCCTCAAATATCCCAGTTTCATTAGAAATAATGACGAGATGGGTATTATTATCAAAAATGTTTTTTTGTTTGATTTGTATCGGCATCGTATTGAATTTTACGATGCAAAATTGAAAAGATTGATTTAGAATACTTTTGATCTAAATCAAAAAGGAATTTTGTGACATAAATTATTTGCCTGCTCGAATTCTACTTAATGTCTCCTGTGTTATGCCTAGATAGGATGCGATATATCCCAAAGGTGCTCTTTGCAGGATAGAGGGATAGTCTTTGATCAACGCATTGTATCGACTTTCGGCGGATTGAAACTTTGTGCTGGTAATAAATTCAGTCATTTTTTTTGTTATCTCATACATCACATGAAATGCCAACCGCGCACCATCCTCCATGTCCAGCAATAATTCAAAATCAGAATATTTGATGGTATATACAATAGAGTCTTCCAAAGCTTCACAGAAATCATTTGTTGGCTTATGATGATAAAAACTATCAATAGCTGTAATATATGTTTGTTCAGCTGAAAACCATGCGGTAATATCCTTGCCGCTGTTAGCATAATAATACACTCTGAATAACCCTTTATCAATAAAAAATATATGACGACAGATTTTTCCTTGCTCAAACAGGAATTTTCCTTTAGCAACCTCTTGCCGAACAATAAAATTCTCTATTTCTTCTGAGAAAGAATCGGATAACTTCGCTATTTTTTTTAAATTAGAAGGAAACTCCATAATAATATATTGTTACTAATTTTCGCTTCTTTATTTTTACTATTTATTGTGAATCAATAAATTATTACTTGATTTATTGTGTTCGATAAAAATTTTCGACGGGTTACTCCTGTTTTACTAAGGATGCCAAAAACAACGTGAAATCTGTAATATCCTCATTTACGCTGGCTTCTTCCAAAGCAACCATATATTCTTTTCGCCTTTCTACTGGAATAATCGTCCAACCATAGCCTCCTGAGACAAGCATGGCATTCATTAAAAAACGGGCAATACGACCATTTCCATCCATATAAGGGTGGATATAGACAAAAATAAAATGACCCAAAACAGTTCTTACTCTGGCATCCGGCTCGTTTTTCAGAAGATCGAATAGCATTGGCATTGCTTCTCTGACCGCATCCGGATTTAATGGTGTATGCATAGAGCCTCGAATATAGACTTGATTCGTACGATATCCGGCTAAATCAGAAGCTCTTAATAATCCGGCAGCAACACTCGGAGTAAATAGCTCACGATACCAAACTCTATGGTCGTTATCAATAATTTCTCCAGGATTTTTTCCACCAAGAATCTTTTTTACACTTTCTTTCACAGCTTGAAATGCTTGCCAATAGCCACGGGCAGCCATTGCATTCCGTTGATCTGCGTCAGAAGAATCCTCATCCGGCTTCCAACTGCCGCTTTTCACTTTTTCAATTAATTCGTCGGTAACTTTATATCCTTCGATGGAGAGCGAGTGATAAGCATCTAACCGGTATTGAGCATCAATATCTTTTAAGCAAGCTTCTATATCCGTATGAGTGTGTTGTATTTCGGGGAAATGGGCGATGACATCATCTCGCATCTTATTCCACATTAACTTCAACCTCATCACATAAGGTGATACTATGCGGGAATAGACAATGGGACTTCGATCGACAAAAGGATCTTCCTCCCGAATATCATAACCCAAACTCTTCATCGTGTTGATTATTTCATCGGCTGCCGGTATATGACCTATGTTTCTAAATGCTCCGGCTAATCGTCCCGCTTTTGTTGTTTGTCCTTTTTCAAGAACTATTTTCAAAATATCTCCAACATCTGAGATCATTGATAGGCAAGTTCGTGCAGCTACACTATCCAATCTGAAAAAATCCGGACTGCATTCAATCAAGGCCTCCGGTAGCGAATATATGTTCAATCTCAAATGTGGCTCTTTGGAAATCGGATTTGCTATTGATGCCTGAAAATAGAGGATTGATGTATCGTGTAGTAAATTCACGATATTGCTCGATCCCTTTGATATACGTATTATCACTTGTTTTGGCACTGTTCTGTTTCCGCTATAAAAGGCTAATGACTGATCTGCCGACAAACACCATTCTTCTCCGAATCTTGTATTTGCATATTCGGAGATAAAGTACCAGTACGAAGTATACCAGTTTGTCGTATCACCTGGTGCACTATCTGGTCGGGATGAAATATACCATCCCTTCATCACTTCTTGGATAAATCCGTTTTTTACTAGCCTTTCCAAGTGCGTCCGTGATAGATCAGAGGACTTTATTACTGCAAGACCATTTTCGTTTTGCAATTTTTGCACCTCTTTTAATGAGTCCGCCAATTTCTCTTGAAGTGTTGCCATATCTCTGCTATTTGTATATTTACTTTTCTTTTTAGTCGGACGATTACTATTTTATTTGTACGTGCAAATACTATTTTATTTTGCAAATATACGATATTTCTGAAACATATGTAATGTTTCCAACATGGATAAATTCCATATTTGCTCCCAATAGAATCCTTCAACGTGTGATTTTGTATTAATTATATTATACACCTAATCCATCATCTTGTAAGGCTATCCAAAAAACTTAAAACAGGTATAAGGTGTTCGAACGAGGTCCCTCTCACTCCGCGGGGAACGTTTTTAAGATTGCCGCATGTTCCTATTTTTCACCTCTTTTGAGAATTAAATGCACACAAATCGTTTTTAAGCCGCAAAAATCACTGAATAATTGTTCTATTTCTTTATCTTTGCGGCGAAATATTAAAAAATAAAGATATGAAACAGCTTACAGACAATTTGAATCAGTTATTCGCAGAATTTACAAAAGATGCTGCTTTGCAGGTAGAGAACGGAAATAAGGCAGCGGGAACCCGTGCCCGTAAAGCGTCTCTGGCCATTGAGAAGGCTTTGAAGGAATTTCGTAAAAAATCGATTGAAGCCTCAAAATAAATTGATCGGAAAGATTAAAAAAGTTGTCTTGGCTTACCAGACAACTTTTTTTATTTTTTTAAAAGACTCACCTTTCGCTAAACTGAATGACAAAGCGTGTTAACCCGTCGGGGTAAGTGCGTAGGGAGTACAGGCAATTGTGCTGCATCAGCACTTCGCGGATAAAGAGAAGCCCAAGTCCCTGTCCGGAGGGTTTGGTTGAAAAAAACGGGCTAAAGAGCTTCCTTTCCGTTTCTTTACTGATGCCCTTCCCTGTATCGGCAACCGTGAGAGAATGAGTTGCAGAGTCGGTTGTCAGGTAAATATCGCCGTCACGCCCAATACTCTCTACCGAATTTTTGATGATATTGAGCAACACCTGATCGAACAGTACTGTATCTAATTGCAGTTCGGGCATATCTTTGTCCGGTGTGAAATGCAACCGGATGTTCCGGTGGTTGCACATCACTTCCATAAACCGCATCAACGCTTCAATGCGTTCATTGATGTCTGCCGGACTAAGCCGGGCTTTTGGAATTTTCACCACATCGGCAAAATTCGTGATGAACCTGCTCATGTTGTAACACCGTTCGATGCACACGTGCATGGCTTCCTGCATATCTTCGGTTCCTTCCTTTTCCGATAAATCCTGTTCAATGGTATCGAGTGTGGATGTTATTCCCGCGGTAGTGTTATTCACTTCGTGCGAAATCATGCGGATTACCTTTTCGTAGGCTTTTTTCTCAGCCTGGCGAACTTCCTCCGTAAGGCTTTCTATCAGGTAGAACGGACGGGGAAAACCGTGGTCGATAAACGATTCGTGCGAGCATTTGTACACCGTTCCGTCGTGGACGTTCAATACGCGGGTTTCGTGCAACGGTATGGTTGACAGGTCGATGCGCAGGTTATCTTTTACCGATTGTATTTTCTTCCCTGTTACCGTCCGGACATCTTCGATACCCAATAATTTTACTGCCGAGGGATTCATTTCCGTGATTTCATTGTCGTAGTTCATCACCACCACGCCCATCGGCGATGCTTTGATCAGTAAATCCAAGAACTCGTTCTGCTCACGCAAGCGGATGCGTTCGTTTTTCAGTTGCTCCATCATTTTGTTAAAGATGTCCACCACCCTGTCCGCTTCGTATTGCCCCACTGTCCGGAGACGGGAGCTGAAATCCTGCTCTTTCAGCAAATCCATCCCGTTACTGATGTTCTGTAACGGACGCACCGTTTTTTGGTAAAAAAACAGTAAATAGATCAACAGCAAAACGATAACAGCTTCAATCGCGATGGTTTTCCAGGATAAAGCGTCAACGTTTTCCACAAAAACAAATCCGGAAACGAGCAACAGGCAAAATGCCAAAATATAGAAGTAACCACGTAGTTTCATATTCCGTATTTCTCCATGCGCCGATACAATGCTGCACGGCTGATTCCTAATATCCTTGCTACTTTCGACAGATTTCCGCCATGTTGTTCTATGGCTTTGCGGATAGTTTGCGCTTCCAGCTCGTCCAGCTTCATCTCCACGGCAATTTCTTTCGGAGCTTTATTCCCTTCGGGTACCGTGATTTGTGCACGGATATCTTCAGCGTCTATCCGGGTTTTTCCGCTGATGAGAATGGTCCGGTCTATCAGGTTTTTCAGTTCGCGGATATTCCCGGGGAATGGCAGTTTCTCAAGCAATTCCAGCGCTTCGGAGGTAAACGATATTCCCGGCAACCCGTTTTGCGTGGATTGTTGATCGGCAAAGAAAGAGGCCAACAAGGGGATATCCTCCCGCCGTTCGCGCAGGGCAGGGAGATAAACCTGAATGAGATTGATGCGGTAGAACAAGTCTTCACGAAAAGTGTGCTTCTTCACCATTTCTCTCAAATTGGCATTGGTAGCGCTTACTACCCGGACATCCACTTTTTTCGGATGACTTTCCCCCAACACTTCGAACGTCTGGTCTTGCAACACGCGCAACAGTTTCACCTGACAGGTTTGATCCAATTCTCCGATTTCATCGAGAAAAATGGTTCCCCTGTCCGCCAGTTCGAAACGTCCGATCCGGTCGGCCAGCGCATCGGTGAACGCCCCCTTCTTGTGTCCGAACATTTCGCTTTCGAACAGGCTTTGCGATACGCCGCCCAGATTGACCTTCACAAACCGCTGCTTCCTGCGGGAGCTGTTTTTGTGGATCGCTTCCGCTATCAGCTCTTTTCCCGTTCCGCTCTCGCCCGTGATAAGTACTGATGCGTTAGTATCGGCAATGCGAGCCACGGTGGACAGAACGTCTATCAGCGCCCCGGACTTACCGATAATCGCCGAAAAGTCGTATTGTGCATCTAATTCCTGACGGGTTTCAGGAACATCCGCAACTGTTTTCCGGTTTCTTAAATCGAGCGCCGTTTTCACCGATTTCAACAGTTGCCGGTTATCCCACGGCTTGGTGATAAAATCGAAAGCCCCTGCTTTCATTCCGAGTACGGCAAGCGATATAGACCCCCAGGCAGTGATCAGAATTACCGGAACCTGCGGACAGAAGACCTTCACTTTTTGCAGCAACTCCAATCCCTCTTCGCCTTTGGTTGTCAGCGAGAAATTCATATCCATCAGCATCAAATCGGGCGAGGTGTGCCGTACGAACTCCAGCGCCGCTTCGGGCGAAGCCACCGCTTCGATTTCATATCCTGCACGTTTCAACAGTAAGGAAAGCGAAGAACGTACAATGGCGTCATCATCAATTATCAAGATCATTTCAACATCAAATTCTTCATTTTACAAAAACAACATCATCTCCATCCGGTTACCGTTTTCGAAACTTTGGACTAAAACACAAAACCTGCTCCCAGATTCCCGCGAAAACCCGACCAATCCACTCTTAACATATTATTTGTTGTGGATAATTTAGCGCCGAATTCAAAATCATATCCTCCGCTGCAAGAGATAAAAAAATTCCTCGTTAGCAGGAGCTGTGCAGCGATTAACGGTTGGATGCTAAATCCGGTCTCTTTCGTACTTACATTATCGTTCGGGTTGGTTTCATGCACATCGTAATCCGGAAGCTCTAACAGCGTTTTATAAGCCAGGTCGGTAAAAGTAACAGCAGGTGAAATTTCGCCATAAAATGACAAAGGCAGATTGCCGATTTGAGTCTTTACAAAATGAAAACGATACATCATACCCAAACGAAAGCCGTTTAAGGTAAGCTTTTCATAATATCTTCCCGAATAATCCGAATAGGCGATCTTGCCTCCCGTTGTCATATAGGTTCCTTTTAACCCGATCTCATGACGTTTTAGCCTGTACGCGGCGTCGATATTATGTGTGATATATCCCGGGAACCTATCCGTAATCCGTACTCCCAATGGAAGATGTGGTTTCAGGGATGAAAGAGAAATATCAAGCAAATGTTGCATATCATCCATTCTGTAATCCCCGTATCCTACCGAATAGGCAATACTTATCTGGGCATTTGCCGCCATGATTGTACTTAAGGCCAAAAGGGCGGCTGCGATATATTTTTTCATTGCTTCCATTCTTTTAGGTGGGAGAGATTCAGGTAATGGTTGTTAAAAAAGAGGCAGTTGCGAAATAAGTAGGACGGAGCTGCCGTATTGTTAAAATCCAGTTTTAACTTAATTATTTCTTTCGCGTAATTTTTGTCGCGAACATACAAAACAGGATCGGAGTGCAAGTACTCTTCACCTCTGAACAAAAGGTTTCCGGTGAAAGGATCGATATTCATAAATTCGCCTTTTATCTCTTTTTGTTCTTTTGTAAGAATATCCATAATAATGAATTTATTCTGTGTATAGGGTAGATATTGGATAATAACTTCGGTACTCTTTACAGGGTGGAAAGAAACGGATTGTATATCCGCTGTTTTCGTTTTTTCTAATAATTGTAAAGAATGATTCGCATCAATCTCATATAATTCAGTCCATTGGTCAGCAGGGGACACCGAATGATAGTCCATGCACAGTACATACACATATTTTCCGTCCGGGGAAATGGTGGCTGACGGTATAGTTTCTCCACCTGGCCTCTCCGACTGCCAACTCCTGGAACATATTACAGCACCGGTGGTTACGTCGTGTATTCTAAATCCGTTTCGTTCTTCAATTAAGAGTTTATTCCCGCTTACAAGGTGAAACGGATAAATTCCGGAATTTAATACAATAATTTCATTTTTCAGGGAATAGTCGGAGTAGATATGAACATTGTTTTCGACATCACTGATCGCAATCATGCCCTGGTTGGTTACTTGTAGCTTGCAGCCGGTATGTAGTGTTAGATTATGCTTCGAAGAGCCGGCTTTCTCCATCGACGACAGATCATAACTATTTAACGATGTAAATGTCAGACCGTGCAACATATTATTTACAGGATCACACTCAAAGCTTATTGCGCTAAACTGCTTATCGCTGTACCATACATTAATACAAGAATAGTAAGCATACTGATCTATATCAGCTGATTCCGGAATAATGTAAAGAGTAAACAAATTGCTCCAGGAAGGAAATTCAGGGATCGGGATAATCGCTTCGTTCACCCCATCTTCTATCTTTATTATATTGTCGTACCCATACTCAAGCACATATTTGCACGGGAACGGATTGGGGTTATCCCATTTTATGACCAGTTCGTTAAGAGACGTGCGATACATTTCAAAATTCTCTTCCATCATATTTGAATGATTGACTGTGATATTATCAACAACCGTAATGTCAAAACTATTTTTCACATAGGCCACAACCGTATAGAGTTTATAGCCGTATGCGTAATCGGGATTGGTAAAAAAGGTCTCATCAGGGTCGGTAATACGTGTCAACAACTTTCCAAAATGGTTATCTCCTTCATACACTTCGTATCCCCACACCTCGTAATCCGCAGGTTTATCCCATTCCAGTTTGAGGTTGTTGTTTTGACTTCTTGTTTCCCTGATATTCAGTTTGTCCGAGAAAGGGATTATTTTAATCTTAAAGATAAACTCTCCGGTGTACATTTCGTATCCGGCATACTCGGCCAAGCTTCCGGTACCGGTCTTGAGAGCTATTACCAGTTTCAGTTCATGGGTGTCATTATCGGCTATATGTGTATTTAAATAACCTATTCCTGTATTCTGATCGGTTTCTAAGGGTTGTCCATCCAGATAAAATTGCCGTAAAAAAATATTTTTTCCTCCGGTGTTTAAAGAATACGAAAAGTAGGTGTTGTTGTAAGCGTAAATTAATTCAGCGGGATTAATACTGGCCAGTTCTATCCCGATCTGTATCTCTTCTCCCGGTTTTTCGAGGAAGACAAAATTATCATCATCACTGTTGAATTCACATGAAAGAAGGCTTACTGTAAAGATCGGAAACAAAAAAAGATACAAAAGCAAAATGTGTTGTTTCGTGGTTCCCTTTTGCATAACATTTAATTTTTTTACAAATATATGAAAATAAAGTGCTCCCATTGTTAACTATTACAAACTATTATTATTCCACGGGTTCTCATTTTTGAGTAATACTTTTTCTCAGCGATGTACCAACCTTTCAAACTCGGTATCCAAATTCGCTCCTTTTTCAAAATCGTACAGTGTAAGGCTGCGCAACTGGTAGAGGTAATACCAATAGAGGTGCATCTCCGATACGTATTTGGCCCGGGCGTTGTCTTTGGAGAGTTGCGCATCGTTGAGGTCGAGGGTGTTTATCTTACCGATCATGAATGACTCCACCGATGTATTGTACCGTTTCTGTGCGATTTTGTCGGCTTCCCCGGCGATGCGAAGTTGCTCCGTTTGATTGTTGTACTGTTCCACCAACAGGAAAATATCCTGATTAAAATCCATCTGTTCTTGTTTTAACCGCGATGCGATGACTTCCCGGTTAGATTCCGCCACTTTTACACGCCCTTTGCGTTTTCCCCAATCCAGGATCGGAACCTTTACGCCCACCTGAACAATCTGGTAATCCATCAGATTCCGATAAGCCGTCTTGAACTCCTGCTCCCGGCCGGTGTAGCCAACCGAAGCAAACAGATCAATTTCGCGTTGGGCGCCTTTGGCTTGCGCCACTGCATAATCGGCTTCCAGTTGACGGCGGCGGATATTCTGTGCGAACGGGTTATTCTCCAAGGCTTTGGTCAGTACGTCCTGATAATCGATAACGGGATAAGCCAACAGATCGGGGATTACCGGGTCTATACTGTCGTTTTCGCTTAATCCCAAGAACGAACGGAGGCGAAACATCGCACCATTAAGGGCCGATTGCTCTTTGGTGAGGGTTGAAGCGGCTTTTAGCGCCGACAGCTTGAGTTGCAGCAATTCATTTTCCGATATTTGCCCCATTTTCCGGCGCGCCTGTGCGATTTCGAATATCCGGTCGGCATTTTCTTTGTTTTGCAAAGCGATGTTCAGGTTTTCTTTGGCAAGCAGCAACTGAAAATAATACGCAATGGTTTTGAGCGTCACGGTTTCCACGTTTTCCAGATACGAAGCCTGCGCCTCCTTGTAACGAACGGGTTCAATGCGCCGCTTCCATTTCATATTGTTGACGGCAAAGATAGGTTGCGAAAGCGTTACGCCCACCGGAACACTCATGTAATACCGATTGGCGCCGGGCGTGTTTAACGGATCTACAAACTGCATCGATGTGTTTACCGATAATTTTCCACCGGTAAGCCAAATGTTTTGGTCGATTGAAACATCTCCGGCTATGCGCAACGAATTATTTCGCACGTATTTATACGTTCCGTCTTCCGATTGGTAAAGGTTGTAACTTTTCCGGTAATCAGGCAATGTAGCGCTGAAATTCACTTCGGGCAATAAATCGGCACGATAGGTACGGTATTCCCAGTATGCTGTTTTCAGCTCGTTGAGCGCCACGGCGGCATCCACCGATTGCAAGCGCGCCAGTTCTACGGCTTCGGCAAGCGTCAGCGTTTGTTGCGCCGACGCTCCCGTTGCCATAATGAACACAAAAAGTAGAGTTATTTGAAAAATTTTCATTTTTTTAGGTTGTTAGAATATGTTTGCCTGCTCCGCTGCCGTAGTTTACTCGTCCCTCAACGCTTCTGCCGGAGGCACATTTACTGCTTTGCGGGCGGGAACCCGGATGCCAAGGACAATCATCAATGCCAAAAGGGCATAGGTAATGATAAAACCGATAAAATATCTTCCGGCCGTGAAACGCATCAGATAAGTAGCGAATACCCCCTCCCTGCCCAGTATATAGATCACGATCATTGCAGGGATCATTGCCGTTGTGAGGAGCAACAGCCCTTCGAGATAGTATCTCCTTAATACCTGTTTGGGTGTATCCCCCAGCGAAACACGGAGGCCGATTTCGCTCCGACGGTGTTGCGTCCTGAACCAGAATATTCCGGTAATTCCCAGGAATATATTGATCAATAAAAAAATCACAACAAACATCCTCATCTTCAGATTATTGATATCGTCTTTCTGAAATACCTTTTTGTTGACGGGTATTGATTGTATCTCTCCCAGGTAATAGTTTCCGAGACGCAGTTGCTGCGTCATATCCAGCCGGAAACGATGGATAAAATCACGGTCTTCTTCCGGTTTTACCCGCACGCAGAATTCCAGACCGACGACCCATTCACCCGAGAAATTTCCAAGAAAGTCATTGTCCATACGTTGTGCAAAATAAGTATTCCAACTGGAAAAGTTGTCGTACCGGACTACATCGGATACGGCGCCTACCCTGTATAGTTCTACAGAGTCGCCCTTGGAAAAGGAAACCTGTTTGCCCACGGGCGATTCACCGGCTTTAAACAGTTCTTTTGCCACTCCTGGGGAGATCACCAACTCGTTGCGCTCCAATGCTTGCACCAATTCATCGGTACTTCCGTTTATGGACTGATACCTGAATACGCGAAAAAAGTCGGGAGTGACTGTTCGGTTCAGAACGCCATACCTTGTCTGCAATGTGTCCCGGTAAATGGAACTGGAGCTGTTGCTTCCGATATGTGGACTGGAATTCAATGATATGCTTGCCGCTTCAATTATCGGATTCTGCCGGATACGTTCCAGTACCGTATGTAAATAGCCGACGGCTGTCTCCTCCGGTATATCTTTTACATACTCGTAACTGTTTTCATTCAACAATCCCAGTCGCATGATATAAGTGTGCTCCGTATCGAAACCCAACGGTTTGTAATAGTTGTTAAGCGTTACATACACGTTATCTACGATGTACCAGAGGAAGATGGCCACAATCAGCAGTTCTATCCATAAACCGATATTTTGCCTGCGTTCGTTTTTGATGATGGTGAGGATATGTTTAAGCATTACATGATTTATTTTGAGTGAATAGAATCTACAATAGGCTTGTGTGATACGCTCCAGGCGGGAACAAATGCCGACAGGACGTTGAGTAACAGGCAAAACAGGAGTGCGTAGAGAAAAATAGCAGGGCTGAGCAGTGAGGCCGGATTAAGGGTGACATCGCCCAAACGGAATGCCATATCGCTGTTTTCATAAATTATCCCTTTCAAGGCATAGGCGGCGACGTAAGAGAAAAGCAAACCCAATGCACCGCCTAACAGTGTTTGCAGCAAGCTTTCCCACATCACCTGGGAGAGAAGATTTTTTCGCGTAGCGCCAAAAGCCCGTCGTACCCCGAGTTCGGAGAGGCGTTTTCTCATCCTTGAATTCATCATTCCCGAAAGATTGATGGCTGGAATGATCAGCAAAAGCACCAGCACAATGGCTGATTGCCGTACGATAGTTTTCATGTCGGGCGCTAAGTTTGCCCATTTGCGGTGAATATAGACGAAATGGGTATCGGGTTGATCGCGATAGAATGCTTCATAAGTACTCGTCCCGTCGTTGAATTTTTTGCGTAATATTTCTGCTTCCTCTTTTATCGCCGGAAAGTCTTTTTTATTTTTTGCTAAAATAAATACCCTGCAAGCACCGCTTATTCCTTCGCTACCACCTTCCGGGAGAGTTTCCGTAGTAATAGGCACCCACATTTGTGAATAGGCAGCCGTTGCCAACGTAGAAACATCCCTTACTACACCGCTGACTGTAAATTCCGTGTAATCGATCAAAATACGCTGTCCGGAAACGGCTGTAGAACCAAATGCTTCACGGGCAATTTTTTCGGTGACGACAACTTTCCGCAATCCGGCATCTACATCAGCTTTGGTGTACGGTTTACCGTCGATAAATGTGAAATCGAATACTTGCCAGAAATTCTCATCGGTAAGCATCTTATCGTAACTTTCCGCCGTATTTTGTCCCGGAACAGATACCATACCCGGTGGTGTAAAAACCGAAACCACAGTGACCGCCTCGGGTATCTGCAAGGCTTTGAAGCAGGTTTTTGCGAAGTCATATCCCATCGGACTGTTAGAAGACCTGTCATCCGATGATGCTTTTTTCTCCCTGCTCGACATCCATTTTACATACAACATCCTGTCACGGTTGGTTTCGGGCGGATAAGGTGCATTTTTTACCTGGTGCGACATCACAATCACCATGATCATGCAGATTGCCAGTGCCGTGCCAATAATGGAAATGGCGCTCAGTACAGGATTTTCCTTCAGTAGCCGCCACGCTTGTTTAAAATATTGTTGAATCATTTTGTTTGCTTTTTGCTATAAGCGGTTAATCGTTAAAAGGGTAGTTGCATGAACTAAAAAATTCGTCCATCGTAATTGATCCTTTTATTATTTTCATAAAAAGTGTCTGTCATAATTTAAACTTTTTGTATATTTGCTGAAAGCTTCAATCATAATATACAGAAAAAATGGCAACGAAATACATTTCACGTCCTTCATATTTAGAGAAAATTCGTCCTTTCATCAATAAATCTGTTATAAAAGTTCTTGCAGGACAACGCAGAATCGGTAAAAGCTATATGTTGCTGCAACTAATAGATGAAGTGCGAAATGAAAATGCGCATATCATTTATATTGATAAAGAGCTTGAAGCATTTTCATCCATACGTAACGATAAAGAACTATACGCCTATGTCTTATCGCAGCTTAACCAGCAGAAGAACAATTACTTGTTCATTGACGAGATACAAGAAATTGTGTCTTTTGAACATTGTTTAAGAAGCCTGCTCAACGAAGAGAAATGCGATATCTATTGCACCGGAAGTAATGCTAATCTGCTTTCCAGCGAATTAGCCACACTTTTATCGGGACGCTATGTGGAATTTAAAATTCATTCGTTAAGCTATACTGAATTCCTTAATTTCAACAATATAGAGAATAACGACGAAAATCTTATCCATTTTCTAACGTTGGGAGGAATGCCCTTTTTAAGCAATTTTGGCTTGCAACAACAGCCTGCTTTTGAATATTTAAAGAACGTTTATTCTTCAATTTTGCTAAAAGATGTGGTGGCACGTGAAAATATTCGCAATGTTGCCTTTCTCGAAAATCTGGTTGCTTATCTTATTGACAACGTAGGTAATCTTCTTTCGGCAGCAAACATCAGTAAATACTTAAAATCTCAAAAAGTAAATATTCCCACACAAACCGTACTCAATTATTTGCGGGCTTTGAGCAATGCTTTTTTTGTATATCCCACACGCCGAATAGATATTAACGGACTGAAGATATTTGAGATTGGCGAAAAATATTACTTTGAAGATTTGGGTTTGCGAAACGCCATTCACGGTTTTAACATGCAAAACGAGATCAATAAGTTGATGGAAAATGCCGTTTACCTGCACCTCTTGCACAATGATTATTCCGTTTACGTGGGAAATAACAATGGCAAAGAAGTTGATTTTGTGGCACTTCGTAACAATGAACGCATTTATGTTCAAGTAGCTTATATGCTGTATGACGATGCTACCGTTAAGCGCGAATTTGGCAATTTGATGGAAATTGCAGACCATTATCCCAAATACGTGGTAACCATGGATGCACTGCCTATGCAATCGAGCTATAAAGGTATTCAGCAAGTTCATTTACGCACGTTTTTAAGCACTAAAATATAAATTATCGTTACCTCATCGTCAGCGAGCTGCTCTTACTTACAGACTTGCTTATATCGCGCGGATTACCTTTACAGGTTACATCAGCCGCACCACTCACGCGGATGTCCAGCCGGTGAGTAACGAACAGTCCGCCGTCGGCGGCACCTGAAAAAGCAGCCGTACAATCCTGTGCTTCGAGCCCCGAAGCCGAAACGTCACATCCTCCACTGGCGTCCAGGGTGAGGCTGTCGGTTTTCCCCGTCAGTTCTATGTCGCACCCCCCACTGGCGGAGATCCAGGTCATCCGTGCGGATATTTCACGCAGTTTCACATCGCTGCCTCCACTTATATCGGCTTTCACCTCTTTCGCGCCTGAGAATGTTATCCCGGCATCACAGCCGCCCGAAAACTGTCCGTTGAAGCGGTTACAATCCAGTATCAAATTCTCCAGATCGGTTCCGCCACTTAAGTTTACCTCAAGATCACCGGTTTTCAGCGGAGTTTCAAAACGGATATCCACACCGCCCGACGCCTCTATTTTTTGTAGATTTGTCACCGTAACGTACGCTTTTTGCGTTGTATTGCGCATATTGCGAAACGAGAAAGAACGGTTGCGGTTCTCATTATAAATGTGCAATGTACCGTTCTTTACTTCCACAACGGCCCTGTCCAGTAATTCTTCGCTTACCTCTATGGAAACCGATTGACGGTTGCCCTGACGGATGATTACATCCCATCCGCTTGAAGCGTCAATGGCAGTAAATTCTGCTACCTGACGGTTTTGTTTTACGATTCTGTTCTGCGCCGATGCGCTTACAATTGCCATTGCGGCAAGGATAATAGTCAATAAAGTTTTTGTTTTCATTGTTATAACTGTTTTTAGTAATGATTCTATCGTTGTCCTCTTCGAGATTTTCTTTCAACAGTTGCCACGCTTGTTTGAAATATTGCTTGAGCATTCTTTTACGAGATTTGCCGGCCGTCGAGGAAGCGGATGATGCGTGATGTTTCTTTAGCTTTGCTCTCGTCGTGTGTCACCATCACGATGGTACGGCCGTCTTCACGGTTGAGTTGGTGCAACAACTCCATCACCTCTGCGCCCATCTTTGAATCGAGGTTTCCGGTCGGCTCATCGGCCAGGATAATCGACGGATTACCGATCACGGCGCGGGCAATAGCTACGCGCTGGCACTGTCCGCCCGATAGTTGGGTGGGGAAATGGCGCATACGGTGTGAAAGACCTACTTTTTCAAGTACGGCTTCCGCTAAGCGGCGGCGTTCGCGTGCCCCCGTTTTACGATAGAGCAGCGGAAGCTCCACATTGTCGAGCACGTTGAGCGAATTGATCAGGTGGAAGCTTTGGAACACAAAGCCAAGGTTTTCGTTACGGAACTTAGCCAGTGCACGGTCTTTCATAGCGGCCGTTTCCTTACCATCGATAATTACTTTGCCGGATGTGGGTGCATCCAGCAATCCCATCACATTGAGCAGGGTAGATTTTCCGCACCCCGACGGTCCCATTACGGCGAGGAATTCACCTTTTTTCACTTCTAAGTTCACGTTTTCCAACGCTACCGTTTCAATCTCTTCGGTGCGATAAATCTTATCGACCTGGTTTAATAAAATCATTGTTCCCATTTTTAATTTTTATATTATTCTTATTGGTCCGTTATTCTCATTAATCAATCATTCCTCCCTGAGCGCCTCTACCGGATGTACTTTCGACGCCCGGTTTGCCGGAATCAGTACACTCAATGATATAATGCCTATCATTATCAGGGCGGTAGTAAATACCGTTATCCAAAACCGACTCCGGGTATAGTCCATGGCATCGTTGAACGTATAAGTTACATCCCAGTAAGCAAGGTTGACGCAAACGATGAGCGCAGGAAGAAAAGCCAATGCGAAAATCACCATACTCTCCAACACAATATAGCCCAACACCCCTCGCCGGCTCGCACCCAGCGCCATACGCAGGCCGATCTCCGACTGTCGGGACTCTACCTGAAACCAAAACATACCCATAATACCTAAAAAGACAATAAACATAAAAAACAGCACCAGCCCCACAACCACACTCACGTATTGTGTGATGCCACTGTTTATGTTAGCAACTTCGGAACGGAAATCGTACGACATGAAACCAAAAAGATAGAAAAACCCGATGTTGAGTTTGGTTCTCATTGCTTCGATAAATTGTTCGGCAAACTGTGGTGAATCGGCTTCGGCGCGCACACGGACTTCGATTGCCGGAACGGAAGAGGCTAAATATCTCTGGTTTAAAGGCACATAAATAAAACTTTGATAACGATCGTATTTTTGAAATTTCATGGGCGAAGAAACGCCGCCCACTTTGTACTTCAAATCGGGCGAAAAATAATCGTGAAAAGTTTTGCCCACAACGTCTTGCGAGTGAAAGAGCGAGTCTGCCAAGTCGGGCGAAAGAACCGCACCCTGCGGCGTTGCACGTAAACCCCAGTCTGTAAATCCTCCCTGTCGCAGGTCCATTTTGAACACTTTCGGATATTCTTCGCTCACGTAGCGGATCGCAGATTGATAGGAGTTCGAATCGTTGACTGTGTAACTTTGAAACATGTACCGTTCCGAAAACTGGGTCGTACCGTACGAGTATGCCACGGCTTCCACGCCCGGATAATCGTGCACCAACTGCACGATCTGCAACAATGGATCCAACATATAGGCCTCAACGGTATCGAGATTATTACGGTCGAAATCCTGATTGACATTTACACCCAGGTTCAGCCGATACACATGCTCAGTATTCAGGCCCGTTGGTTCTGCATTTTTACGCACCACCACATACAGAAAATCTACACAATACCACAGCAGCACCGAAACAATAAAAATTTCCACAAAAAACCAACCGTTGAATTTTCGGTTTTTCCATAACTGTCTTAACGCTATTTTCCACATAATCTATTCTCCTTTAATGGCTTGCATAATGGTTGTTCGCGATGCGCTCCATACTGGAACGATGGCCGATAACAAGTTAATCACGAAGCAGAACAAAAAAGCCAGCACAAATATTACGGGATCGAAAAAAAGTTTGGAGGGCAGGTGGAAACTTGCATTGGCATTCACGGTGGTAAGGTCTGCCAGCAGTATGTTTTTGAACAACAGTACGGCCGTAACAGCCAGCAGCAGCCCCACGATGCCACCTATAACGGTAAGCAACAGGTTTTCGAACAACAATTGTGATGTCACTTCACTGTTGCTTGCTCCGTAAGCCTTTCGAATAGCGATTTCGGGGATGCGTTTTTTCATTTGTGCCGAAAGCAACCCCGACATATTGATTGCCGGAACTATCAACAAAATCAAGACCAACACCACAAAAATCCGGATGGGATTTGTCGTTTTTTTGTTGTAAAAACTGCTTTCTGCATGGGAAAGCATTCTCTGTTCAAAAGTGTATTCGCGCTTTCCGGCGTTTAAGCTCTCGATGTTTTGGTCGATTTCTTTCCGCAAGGCTTTCATCGAGGATCCTTTTTTGGCGGTCAACACCACTCCGCACATCCCGCGCAAACCTTCGGAGTATTGCGGGCCCCAGTCGAGCGAAGCATTGTCCGCCACCGTCCATACGTCGCCATATGCTTTGTTATACAGTGAGCTTACCGCTTTCACCACTCCCACTATGCGACAATTGTTGCTCATTCCGACAGTGATGTCTTTGCCCATGGCATTTCCCACGCTGCCAAAGTATTGACGGGCAATGCGGTCGGTAACGATGGCAACTTTGCTTTCGGTTGCCACCTGTCCGGCATTGAAAGGCTGCCCGGCCAGAAATTCGTAACTGAAAATTTTAAAGAAATGGTCGTCCACCGGACTCACCATCTTTTTTTCGCGGTTTGACGGAGCAGTGGAAACAAAACCCATCCCCTCCCCTTTCCATTGGATATAACTTACGGTCTCAGCATTTTGCAGGTTGCCAAAAATGGCGTTCGCCACGCTCTTCGACATACCCGAGTTGGCCTTCGAACGGTCTTTAGTGAGATAGGAATAGCCTCTATCCGAGTAGAGCGTACGGCTACGGTTGGCTTCGGGCGGCGTATCTGCCGTCCGGAAAGCGTACACCATACAAAGTATCATCACAAAGGCAATGGTGAACGCCGTTGCCAACACCGAAATCACACTGAACAGCGGATTAGATTTCCAAAGCTGTATTATTTGTTTGAAATATTGCCTCAACATATTTTCGGATTGTTAAAATTTTCTTATCAAAATCGGAAACGAAAAATGGTTTATAAATGAGCAGAGAACAATTAGGAGTCAATTCTTCATTTTTAACTTACTCTTGTTCCTATATTGGCTCATATCCGACACCACTACACGGTCGCCCGGTTTCAAGCCCGACATCACTTCCACAAATTCGTAATTGCTCTCACCGAGTTGTACTTTGCGCCTTTCGAGCGAGTTGCCGTTCATCATAAACAGTTCGTATGTTCCCGGCCCACTGTAATAGGGGCCATTGGCAATGCGCATCACATCGTCTTTCACGGCGTTCATCACATACACATCGGTTTTTAAACCGGAACGAAGGCGACTGTGGCTGTCATCTTCCAATTGCACCGAGAACTGGATAACACCGTTTTTAGATAGTGGTGTAACATTGCTCACGACACCCGTAAGCTCCTCGCTTCCGATACGCACCACCACTTTATTCCCCGTAGAGATCCGGTCGCCATAGCTGTCGGCAATTTCGCCGTCGATTTTAAAGTGCGACAGGTCAGAAAGGATAGCCACTTGTGTTCCCTGCGGCACACGTGTACCCACCTGGTTATTGATGTAGGTAAGGATGGCCTTTCGCGGGGAGCGGATTTGCGCGTCGTCCAGGATGCGTTTCGTTTCGGCAAGGGTTTTGCGGAAGATTTCGAGTTCGAGTTCCTGAACGCGAAGTTCGGAGCCGGCAACCTGTTTGTCGTTCTCGAATTTCTTGCGGGCCTGCTCCTGCTCCAGCTTCGCTACGTTGTAGCTCAGTTCCGTTTCGCGCACTTTATCTGTTGTTCCGGCGCCGATGCTGTCTAAGTAACGCTCATTGCGCACTTCCACCTGCATTTTATCGATTTGCATATCGTTCACCTTCAGCTGCATCTCGGTATTGCTGAGTGTGTTGTTGTTCTTGATACGCTGCTGCTCCAACCGGTATTGGCGCATTTGCAGTTCGTCGAGCATTTTCCGGTAATCGGTCTCGATACTTTGTAAATCGAGTTTCACGAGTGGTGTACCCACATCCACCGAATCGCCGGCTTTTTTATACACCTCCACAATACGGCTCTCGATAGGTGCAATAATGGTCTCCTCAAACGCGGGCACCACTTTTCCCGAAGCGCTCACCGAAACTTCAATCGTACCGGTATCAATGGTAGATAACTGGATGTTCTTCAGGTTTATACTCTCGCGCAAAAGGGAAATAACAACAGCAATTGCGATAACCGAAGCCAAAATTACGGCTCCCAGTTTTATGAATTTTATGTTTCTTTCTTTTCGGAGAACTTCCTTAGGTATTTTTCTATCCATTTATTTTAATCTGTTTTCATTCTTGTTACAATCGATGTGCCAAAAAATCAACATGCTGAAAATAAGCAATATACAATAACCAAAGATGTCCGAAAGCGGACAGTTATGTTCATTTCCGGACAAACCATAAAAAAATGGGTATTATTTCCTCATTACCTTATGGCCCTGATTATCATCTGAAACAATCGATGTAATTTTGTTGTTATAAACCGATTAAGTTCTAAGTTTATCAACAACAACAAATTTATGAAAACTATAAAAATCATTGCACTGGTTGCGCTTGTAACACTTTTTATACGTTGCGGCAATAAACAAACGGCTAACGAAAGCCAAAGCAACGTTGCCACAACGATGGAAAATGTACAAACTTCCGGCTCTGTAACGGATATTTACGGAACCTACCAAGGCGTTATTCCTGCGGCAAACACAGCAGGGATCTCCACGCATCTAACCATAAATCCCGATGAGACTTTTGTTCTCACACGCGAATATAAAGACAGGAAGCTAGGGTCTTTCAAGGATCAGGGTAAGTTCACTTTCGTGAGCGACAACGTAATTGAGCTGACCGATAAGAAAGGTATTAAAACGTATTACAGAATTGATAGCGGAAGCGTTATTCTTTCCGATCCGGAAGGCAAAGTTGCCGATGCAGATTTTGCGTCGCAATATCAACTCAAAAAAATTTAGCAGATTTAGAAACTGTTTCTTATTTTTTTACCGCCCGCAAAATCTCTCTTTTTCCGGGTGGTCCCGGCAGCCTTTCAACAAAGAAGCCCGCAGCCTGCAACATCCTTCTCACAGTCCCCTTGGCACAATAAGTAGTTAAAATTGCGTTTTCCGAGGAGACGGAATAGATTTTATCGAAAATTGGCTGTGTCCACATCCCGGGTTGTTTCTCGGGGGCAAAGGCGTCAAAAAAGACAATATCAAATTTATTTTCAGGATGAAATTCCGATGGGTTACTGAAATCAAACTGCATTTTCAGTAACGAAAACCAGAGCGTTATCTGATTCCATCTTTCCCAGTCCGCTTTATGCAGCTCTTTAAAAATATCTTTTTGGGAGGGATTGATCAATTCTGCATAATTCAACTTTTCGGCATCGGCTGTTGAAACAGGATAAAGATCGAGCGTGGTAAAATCAATTTTCACGCTTCTCTTTTCAGCTTCCTGCAAGGCCAGAAATGCATTCAATCCCGTTCCAAATCCGATTTCCAGAACTTTCACCTCCCTTTTCTCACAACGCCGCAACCCGGCATCGATAAACACATGCATCGATTCCTGTATGGCGCCGTGCGTGGAATGGTAATGCTCATTCAGCCCGGGGACAAAAAATGTGTGCGAACCGTCTTCGGTAATTTCAAATTCAATATCCATGTCAATCTTTAACTGCAAACAAAATTAGAAAATCTTTGTTTATAACTTTCCTGTCGCGCTATTTATTTGAGAAACTGTTTTGAATTTCTTTCGAAAGAAGTAAATAAAAAATCTTCGCCTTCAAAAAGTTTCTTAATTTTGCAACAGATATCAACAAAACAATCAATTCGAACAGAATGAGTAAATATATTTTCACGCTCGCATTTTCACTCCTGCTTCTTGCTTGCAATCCGAGCCGCGAAAGGGGAACGAACGTACTGACGGTTACTATTGAACCGCAACGGTATTTTCTAGAGCAGATTGTGGGCGATAAATTCCAGATAAATACACTTGTCCCTCCGGGGTCGAGCCCCGAAACTTATGAACCGTCGCCCTCGGCCATGATAAAGCTGGGCAATAGCCGCGCCTATTTTAAAGTGGGTTTTCTGGGTTATGAAAACGTATGGACAGGCAAACTTTCCGAAAATAACCCCCACCTGAGAATTGTCGATTGTTCTTCAGGGATTGAACGGGTTTATGGCGGACACGGACATCACGACCATTCACACGACGATGCGCACACCGATCACGATCACAGTGATGCTGCTGATCCGCATGTATGGAGTTCTGCAAAAAATGCGATTCGCTTTTCGCAAAATATGTTGGATGCAGTGGTGGAGCTGGATGCTGAAAATGCCGATTTCTACCGTGTCAACTTCGAAAAACTCACACAAAAAATCACCGGAATCGACTCTGTCCTAACCCGATTGTTGCAAGATATCCCTTCCCGGAGTTTTATTGTTTATCATCCTGCATTGGCCTATTTTGCCCGCGACTATAATTTGGTGCAGCACAGCATTGAGTTTGAAGGGAAGAATCCGTCACCCTCTCAAATGAAAGAGCTGGTGGATCTGGCAAAGACCGAAAATATCAAGACTGTTTTTGTTCAGCAGGAATTCGACATAAAAAACACCGAAGTCATTGCTAAGGAAATAGGGGCCAGGTCGCACACCATAAACCCATTGGCTTACGAATGGGACGAAGAATTGATCCGCATTGCCCAAATTTTAGCCGATCAGGAAAAATGAATCCGATTATTGAAATACAAAACCTGAACGTCGGTTACGAAAACAAACCCGATGTGCTGAAAAACGTTTCCCTCACCGTTTTCGAAAACGATTTTCTGGGTATTATCGGACCTAACGGCGGTGGAAAGACCACGTTGCTGAAAGCAATCCTGGGTTTGACACAGGTTACCTCCGGCAATATCACATTTTTTGATGCCGGAAAAAAAGTAAACCACATCAATATCGGTTATCTGCCGCAGATCAACCAGATCGATAAAAAATTTCCCATCAGCGTACACGAAGTCATTCTCTCCGGCCTAACACTCCGGGGAAAATTCATTAAAAGATACACAGCAGAAGACAAACAAAAAGTAAAACCGATTGCCGAAAAAATGGGTATCGAAAACCTGCTATACAGGGCTATCGGCGAACTTTCCGGCGGACAGCTGCAACGCGTGTTGCTGGGGCGCGCCATTATCGATAACCCCAAACTCATTATCCTCGACGAACCAAATTCGTACGTGGATAAACTTTTCGAAACTAATTTTTATAAGTTACTCGACGAGATAAATAAAGAGATTGCTATCGTACTGGTTTCCCACGATGTGGGAACCATTATTTCTCAGGTGAAAAATATCGCCTGCGTTAACCAAAACCTGCATTACCATTGTGGCAGCAATATTTCGCAAGAGTGGCTCATGGGAGCTTACGATTCGTGTCCCATTGAAATACTCGGGCATGGTTCACTGCCGCACCGGGTGCTTTTACAACACGACCACGATGAAAAAGAATAACCCATGCCCGGTTAATATTCTCACTGCTTCATCAGGTATTCTGCAATCTGCACGGCATTCAGGGCGGCACCTTTGCAGATCTGATCGGCCGCAGTCCAGAAAGTCAATCCGTTGGGATTGGTAAGGTCTTTGCGGATCCTGCCCACGTAAACCGGATCTTGCCCGGCAGCATCCAACGGCATCGGATATACTTTTTTCTCCGGATTATCGAGCAATACAACGCCCTCGGCTTTGGCAAACGCTTCACGGGCTTCCTCCACCGATACCGGCCTTTCCGTCTCAATCCAGATAGCTTCGGAGTGCGCGCGTAACACAGGGACACGAATACAGGTAGCGCTCACTTCGATATTGCTGTGCATTATCTTGCGTGTTTCGTTGAACATCTTCATCTCCTCCTTGGTGTAACCGTTTTCGGTAAACACATCTACCTGAGGTATCAAGTTGTATGCCAATTGATATGCGAATTTCGAGATCGTTGGATTTTCTTTGTTCACCAGTTGCCTGTGCTGTTCCTGAAGCTCGATCATAGCTGAAGCTCCTGCTCCCGATGCAGCCTGATAGGTGGACACATGCACGCGTTTAATGTGCGAAATATCTTCGATCGCTTTCAGCGCCACAACCATCTGGATAGTAGTGCAATTGGGATTGGCAATGATATTTCTCGGGCGTGTCAGCGCATCTTCGGCATTCACTTCGGGCACCACCAACGGAACATCGTCGTCCATCCTGAAAGCGCTTGAATTATCTATCATAACGGTTCCGTGCCTGGTAATCGTCTCGGCAAATTCCAACGATGTTCCGCCTCCGGCCGAGACAAAAGCGATATCAATCCCCTTAAAATCGTCGTTATGTTTGAGTTCCTTCACAGTAACTTCCTTACCGCGAAAAGTATATGTTGAGCCCGCACTTCTGGATGAACCGAAAAGGAACAACTCATCCACCGGGAAATTTCTTGCATCAAGCACACGAAGCAATTCCTGACCCACTGCTCCGCTTGTTCCGACAATCGCAATTTTCATTTTAGTAAATATTTTAATTATAATAAATAAATTGGGATGGCAAAGATATGAAAAAACTGCCATTATGAATAACCTAACCGTCGCTTTATGCGCTAAAATAGATATTTTTCACTTCAATAATATCTTTTTGACTAAATCGCCAATTCTGACGATGTAATACCCTTTGGGAAGATCGAGTTGATATTCGTTCGTTCCTGCTTTAACTTTTCGGGTATAGACCTTTACGCCGACAATGCTGAAAACTTCCAGCACTCCGTCTTTTGGAAGATTTTCGATGATCAACCGGTTTTCCGCTACCTTTATTTTTGTTTCGGGAACGTTTTCTTCCATAACAACCCCTTTGTTTTGATCTTGCGCGTAAATGCCGGCAAGCCCAAAACCGAATAAAGAAAACAATATAAACAGGGTTGTCAGGTAAAATCTCCTCATATTAAACTATTTTGCGTTCAATACAATGCAAAAGTAAGAAAAATTTTGAATTTTGTAACTGTTTATTTCAAAGGTTAATTATCATCCCTTCATAAGCCAGTTCTGTTTCAGGGAAAACTGCCGTTGCTTCGTTCAGAAGTGCGCTTAACTCGTTGTATCGTGACGAAAAATGACCGATAACAAGCTTTTTTACGTTTGCAGCTTTGGCTATTTCCGCTGCCTGGCGCGCCGTGGAGTGAAACGTTTCTTGTGCCCTTACGCTTTCGGTTTCAGCAAAAGTAGCCTCGTGATACAGCACGTCAATCTGTTGAATATAAGAAATAATTTCGGGAGAATAAGCCGTATCCGAACAATAGGCATATTTCCTTGGCGGAGTTGGCGAA
Source organism: Bacteroidia bacterium 43-41 (assembly GCA_001898165.1). GTDB lineage: Bacteria > Bacteroidota > Bacteroidia > Bacteroidales > Dysgonomonadaceae > Petrimonas. Next base: position 43,356 of record MKTD01000052.1, on the reverse strand, counting down.
GTAGTAAGCACCTCATTATTAATTATTTTACCATCACCAGTCAGAAAGTCAGCGCCCGATTTTATCTCTTTTATCTGCCGGATAGGGATATTGTAAAAATCAATCATCTCGCGTTTGATGTGGCGGGGCCGTTCTTTTTCTTCGAACAAAAAACCGTTGGTAGGTATCCTGTGTTTCAGCGGAAACGAAAAAACACGTATCGAGTTATTCTCGAAGATCAGTTGATGATTATGAGGGTCTAAAGGTATGAGGTTTATTTTATACGAAAACGGATTGCCGAAATATTTGATGAACGGATTGAGAAACAAATCCATCTCCTTGTGCGCGTAGATATTCAAGTCGCTTGTTCTTCCCAACAGGCTCAGTGAAGCCAGTAATCCGGGAAGACCAAAAACGTGATCGCCGTGCAAATGGGATATGAAAATGCTGTGCAGGCTGCCTATCCGCGTTTTAAATTTTCGCAACTGAAGCTGGGTACCTTCACCACAATCGATCATAAAAAGCTTTTCGTTCACATTAACCAATTGCGAGGAAGGATTGTGAAGCGTGGTTGGCGTTGCCGAACCGCAACCTAATATCGTTATTTGAAATTTTGTCATTTATTGTTCAAAGACAAAGCGTTGTAAACTTTATGTCTTTTATCGTATCCCGATGAGTTTATGAACTTGCAGGCTCAATACCCATTGAGGATTTTTCTTGATAAGCTCCACGCAATAATCCACATTGTCCTGCACAACATTCATATTGTCAAAGACAGGGCTTAGCAAATATCGTTTTGTCTTTGGAAGGATGGAGATATCGGGCAGCGGATCGCCTGTGGCAATTGGAAAGCGCAACTCATCCACCTCTGGGATAAGCGTGCGAATCTTCCCGAACTGCTGTTTGGGACTACACGTGATGTAATCGATTCCTGCCGGAACACGCCGGGTGCCATTGGTTTCGATGGCTTGCCTGTAACCTTTCTCTTTGAAAAATGCGACGTCCTCATCTTTAAGCTGGAGCGTAGGCTCTCCCCCTGTCCAGATAATCCACCGGCAAGGGTATTGTGAGATTTCACCGAAAATTTCATCGAGCGTCATTTTCTTTCCAAACTCAAAATCGGTATCACAGAAACTGCACGCTAAATTGCATTTGGATAACCTGATGAATATGGAAGCTTCGCCGGTTCTGCCGCCTTCACCCTGTAATGAATAAAATATCTCATTGACCGTCAGGCTCATAAATAGCAGATGTTTTTGGAGTTTCACTCACTTCCACAGCATATAACTCGGGAAGTATCGGTTTAAAAATATCGAAAAACAGCCGTGCCAGATTTTCGGCAGATGAGTTAAGCGGGTGCATAATATCGTTCAGGTTCCGGTGATCGATATGTTCATCAATATATTGCTTCACCATTTTCAACTCGTTGTAATCCTTTACAAATCCTGTATCATTCAACTCTTTGGATCGAAGATGCACCGTAACCACATAGTTGTGTCCGTGCAATCGGGTACACGGATGATCACCGGGCAATCCGTCGAGCGAATGAGCGGCGGAAAATGCAAATTGTTTACTTATCTTATACATTCTTTTTCAATTTTTTAGCTGTCGAACAGCAAGATTAGCTAATCGCCTACATACAAAAAGGTTGTCAGCGGATAATGATCGGAGTATGCCACTCTATCCACCTTCGCCCTGTAGGATTTCAGGTTGGGACTGTACATAATATTGTCGATCCGAAACCAGAAAAAATCTTTGTTATACGTGACACCCGGTCCAAAGCCGGTGGATGCAAATGCGTCATTCATACCTTTCTTCATCTGAGCATAAACGTACGAAATGGGTGTGTCGTTGAAGTCTCCGCAAATAATCGTCCCGTCAACATTTAATTCCGAAAGATGGTTTTTCACCTTACGGACCTGCTCTGTGCGCATACGGTAAGCTCTTCCCAAACGCAACCGGATGTTGGATGTGATATCTTCCAGGTTCACCTCATCGCTATTCTGAATGAAATCGCCGTAAAGTTTCTTATCTTCAGCAGTAATACTGTTCGACTCCAGGTGTACGTTGGCAACGGCAAGTTTCTTTCCGTTCACATCAATAGTATAAACCGCAGCGCCGTTGAACGACGAATTAAATATGATTTCCCTGGTTCTCTCAATGGGGTATTTGGAGAAACAAGCCAACCCGTAAATGTGATATTTCCCCGATGCTTCCAGCGCTGTGGAAGAGTGATACGGATATTTGTTGAGGATACGGTTCACATCGTGCTGCGACCTTATCGACTGCCCTGTTTTGCTCACTAAGTACTCTTGCAGGCAAACAATGTCGGCATCCGTTTCAACAATATAATCGAGAATAGGATGCTCTTTATCCTCTTTTTTATTTTCATTGATAAAACCTTCCACGTTATAGGTGAGAATTTTCAGGCTGCTCCCGGGGGCTTCCTTCGGAAAAACGTTTAACGGAAAAAAAGTCGTTATCGGTTTATAACACAGTAGTAAAGAGAGAAGCGAGACGAACGCCAATTTCCATTTCTTGAACAAGATCCATAAAAAAAGATACAATACATTCAGAAAAAAAATAAATCCGAATGCAATTCCAATATACGAAAACAGATTGGTTTTAAGGGGTGAGACACGCCAGGACAAAAATGAACAGAAAAGCAATAATATGGCCATAATATTCGTAGCGAATATTATGTTTCTTACTACTCCCCGAAACAGGACTATTTTATTTTTTGCTGGCATCGAACAACTTCTTTTTCTCTTCCGGCGATAAATTACTATACCCCGACTTTTTCAATTTATCTAAGATAGTATCAATTTCGGCCTGCTCGCTGTACTTGCGTTCATTATATTCCATATCTGTTTCCCTGCGGCGATACTCGACATTCATTTTAGGTTTTTTCCTTCTTGGCTTTGCCAAGTTTGCCAACCCGTCCAGTATCTTGCTAACCCATCCGGTTATATCATGTCCATTCCGGTACTGCCATGCAAAGATATAGCCGGCAATGGTTCCACCAATGTGGGCAACGTGTCCCCCTTCGTTTATCCCGCTGCCTAAGGAGAGGAAATCGATCAGAAAAACTCCAATAGCAATATAAACAATCTTTACCTGCCCCAGTAACAATAAATTTAATTTAACATTGGGACGGTAAAATGATGCCCCCATCACAATAGCCATTACTGCGGCCGACGCTCCAATCATCCAGCTGTGCCCCATCCCTACAAAATAGGGAATGGTATTGAACGCAAACACATATAGAAATGCACCGGCAAAACCTCCTAAAATATACAAACTTCCCAGCGTCCTTCCGCTGAAGTATTGCAGGAAGATGCGGCCGAACCAATAAAGCCAGAGCATATTGAAAAGCAGGTGCCAGAATTGTTCATGGACAAACATGTAACTAAACAGGGTCCAGAAGCGATTCAACAGTTGAGATAATTCGGAAGGGACACCCAAAAAAGTGATCAGATCAACAGCCTTGATGTTGAACAGGAGAAAAATGATACCGATCACCTTGAGTATGAGAAAAACAGCAATGTTGATGAAGAGAAGCTTCACCAGAACATCTCCGTTCTTGTATCTGTATTTTAACTGATCAATAATAGTTGCCATGCACTCTGTCTTTTTTCCTCCAATACAATATCATAAAGATACCGAACAACATACCTCCAAGGTGCGCAAAATGGGCCACATTATCCCCCGAGAAGTTACTGATGCCGAAAAAGAGCTCAAACACTCCATATCCGATAACAAACCACTTTGCTTTAATGGGAAACGGAAACGGAATGATAAAAAGTTCCGCATTGGGAAACAGCATCCCAAAAGCCAACAATATACCAAAAACTGCACCCGAAGCTCCAATCGTAACCGAATTCAGTGCAATATTCAAACCGGCCTGTGCACTGTTTATGTAATTCATATTCTGTTGCAAAAGCTGGTATCCCTGTGAGTAAACATCCCCTATGGCTTCAACGGACATGCCGCTCTTCAACGACTGAATACGTAAGAAGGCGACAACCATTTGCACTAATCCTGCCCCGATACCCGTTACCAGGTAAAAACTGAGAAATCGCTTCGACCCCCACACGTGTTCCAGCGTCCGCCCAAACATAAAAACGGCAAACATGTTGGAAAAAACGTGCATAAACGAACCGCTATCGTGAAGGAACATATAAGTTACCAGCTGATAGATTCGAAAACCTTTCGACTCTACATAGTGCAGGCCAAATAATTCGGACAGGTCGATCCCCTGTCTCAAAAAGACCACTTGGGCTAACCACAATATAACGTTTATTATTATTATATTTAGTGTTACCGGCAGTAAGGTTCCACCAAATCCCGATCTGAAATTGTTCATAGTTGTTTTACGGAAATGAAAGGCAAAAATACGTATATTTTCGTATTATACCGAGATTTTGGGTATAATTCCTTTTTTTTTAAATAAAATCAAATACTTTTTACCTTTTTTCTTGATTGTTTTTAAATAATCAATTATATTTGGCGCTAAAATAGGTGAAAACCTTAACATTAATGTTTGTTTAATTTTTTATTTACGTTTTCTTATGAATAAGTCAGAACTAGTTAGTGCTATTGCTGAAAAATCAGGTCTCAGCAAAGTTGATGCGAAAAAAGCATTAGACGCAACCCTCGATGCCATCTCGGGTGAAGTGAAAAAAGGTGGTAAAGTCGTATTGGTAGGCTTTGGAACTTTCTCGTTAACACAAAGAAGTGCAAGAAAAGGTATTAATCCCCGCACGAAAAAAGCAATCAACATCCCGGCTAAAAAAGCAGCTAAATTCAAAGCAGGTGCGGCATTGTCTAACCTCTAATAATTTAGTCTAACGATCTAAATAAGGAGTAAAGCCCATTAACTTTACTCCTTATTTTGTTTTTATAAAAAAATAATCCTTACCTTTGTGCGATTTTTTTAGACTCCGTAGCTCAGCTGGTAGAGCAAATGACTCTTAATCATTGGGTCGAGGGTTCGAATCCCTCCGGGGTCACTGATTGGGACAAGTCTAAAAAAGATAGATTTGTCCCATTATTTTTATGCTTTAACTCGTTATTATTCTGATAGATAAGAGCAACCGCTATTTTGAAAATGCGTTTAACGTCAATCTGGGCAACTTTTACCAAACCTATTTGGAGTTGAGAAACCGAAAAATAAACCCAACTAAGTTCCTTGATACGCTTCGGGAGGGGCTTATAAGAAAAATGAGCGAACAGGACGAAAAGTAAAATATCTGAGATTGTATCATCAATCTGAAAGTAAAGAAATTAAAAACCCTTACCCCACCCACCCTTTCGTTTTTGTGCCTCATTGTTTGACCCCGTTTAATAGGAGGGAAAATAATGTTCGGGTTTACCTGCTATATACCATTATGATAACACTGTTCATTTTCTTTTTGATTTCCTGTTTTCAAATTCAAAGGTTGTCTCTCCTTTATTATCCATGATAATAAAGGTATTGAATTTTTTACCCGATTTGCTTTTCATACCTTTAATAAGGTTGGTATTTCCGTTTCTCACAAGATTTTCTATATCAGAAAGGCTTAACTGCACTCCACATACATTGCGGAATTGAATCCAACCACAAGCCTCGTCGGGGCATTTTACAATCTTATTCCAAATCAAAAGCTGATGGTTTTTACATTTGGGACAGGTCAATCCGGGTTGATTTTCTTTGACGATATTCATATCCAGAAGTTCTCGTGTAACGGATGTGGCATAGGCTTCCATATCTTTGAGAAAAACCATGGCATCCGCTTCGTTGTTTTCGATTTTCTGCAATACCATTTCCCATTCGGCAGTCATGTCAACATCGGGAATCCGTTTGTCCTTTACAGCCCCATAAACCTGCAATCCCTTATCGGTAGGGACAAGTGATTTCTTTTCACGCCGAATGTAATCCCTTTTGAAAAGCGTTTCTATAATGGATGCTCTTGTGGCAGGCGTACCAATGCCGATGTCTTTCAGGGCTTTCCGTCCGTCCTCGTTATCAACTTCCTTTCCGATGTTTTCCATTGCGGACAATAGACTTGCTTCGGTGTAAAGACCAGGCGGCTTGGTTTTCTTTTCCAGCACGGACGCCTCTTTGATTTTCAGTTCATCTCCAACCCCTAATTCCGGCAATTCCTGTATAGGTTCACTGTCTTCTTCCGTAAAATTTTTTCTGATACCACGCCATCCTGCTTCGATAATTTTACACCCTTTCAATGTGAAATCATAATGAGAAGCCTGTAATTCGATGTCGGTTATCTCTTTTGAACAGACAGGCGAAAGGGCTTCCAATAAGCGGTGCGCAATCGTGTCATATATGACGTTTTCATTTGTGGACAATCCGGACGGGATCTTTTCGGTAATCAACAGACCGTAGTGATCTGTTACCTTTACATCGTTCACAATACGCTTATTCACGGGATACTCCCCAAACTTAGTGTTTATGTTTTTAATTAACTGATAATCGAAGCATCTTTTGTCACATTAAAATAGTTTTCGAGCGAAATGCTGGTGAAATCCCTGTTCGAGTGACGGACCAAGAGGTTTCCCCTCCTAATACTCGAATGCAATATTTACGAAATCAGATTATTTTATTGAAATATAATATCTAAAGTGATAAGTTTCATTTGAGAAGTGTAAGGTAATAACCGTGATCAGCATCTATATAAATCCTGCATAAGATTAATTTAAAGAATATGGTAAATAGTTTCTATTTCTATTCGTATCTTTGTTAAAATCTACATAGATTTCATATAATTGCTTCAATGTAGCCTCTATTTGGTTATTTTGAGAATGAAAGACTATCTATTCTTCCCTATTATATAAATGTATTAGATTTACAATAACAATTAATTATTTGCCCAAAAAGTATTGAGTATGAACGCACATGAAGATGGGATAGAAGAAGGTATGATAATACCCGAGGATCTGGCAGATAATGAGTTGTTGTGCTATTTGTATGCCCGCACTTTTAATGATTCTTTTGAGAGAGATACAGCTAAACTTTTGCATAGAATTTGTTATGCCTCCTTAACCGATCTGGACAAACCAGAAAGTATTAAAATGATTAACCTATCCAATGAGGATCACGAAACAATATTAAACAATCATTGGGATAAATCTGCAAATATGGAGGTTAAAGCACGATGTAATGATGTACTCAGTCGTTTCGAGAAAGATAAGCGTAATAGTAAGATCATAGCATCAGAGAGTTATCTGGTTGCATTCCAAAAGCATGAAGATATTGAATTTTTAATCCGTTCAATCACAATTCGAGATTTCAAGTCCATTAATACTGATGCTTTTCTGGAAGAAGTCATGTCTGCAATTTATGAAAGTTTTGATCATCCGTTTTGGATACAGAAAGTTGTCAAATCATTAAAAAGATCATTCCCTGTAGAAAAACTAAAAGATTTGTCTGATTATATCGAATCCGAAAAAAATCAATCGAAAGACAATAATAGGTATGGTGAGGAAAGAGAGTATTTACAGTCGCAGCGGTTACTCAACACAATCACTGAATATGAATTCCACAAAGAAATGGCATTAAGCTTCGAAAAGGAAGCAGATACAACAGTAAATAATAAAAAGGAAAATACTTACTATCCAAATTTAGTAGAAGATTACCAAGATGCATATAATGAGATCTTTCAAATTAAAAAGCAAGAGCCTGAAATTTTTGAGAGAATAAAAAAGAAATTATTGCAGGAGAAATCAGTATTCATGGAAATGCTTTCTTGCTGTGGCTTTAAAAGCAAAATAGAAGTTCCAGAAGATTTTATAAAAAGCGTGGACGAGAACATTTCTTCAACAAATATCAGTAATTTTATCCAGACTATAAACTTAATGCTTTCAATTCCTTTTGTAAATATGAAGGAAGTGAATGGTTACGAATCTGCAACAAAAAGAGCAAGCATAACACAGTCCATGTTTAGCCATACTCAATTAGATGCAAACGGGAACAAAGTCGGTCATGCCAGTCCTCAAGAAGGTTTACGTATAGAAGCGCATGTTTATTTTCGCCAAAAAAGATTGTATATTATTTCCAGATATATTCATCTTCATCAATGTGCTAAAATAAAGTCGAGCGAAGATTTCGTTTACTACTTTCTCTCCGAAAAAAAACCTATATATATCGAAGAGGATAATTTAATATTTTGGACTAAAGGGATAAATGCAGGTTTAAGTGGGGACTTTATCACCGCATCATATGTATTGATGCCTCAATTAGAACACGCATTACATAATATAGCAGAAATTAAGAATGGTAATATTACGACATTAGAGAAAAAACGTCAGCTATCACCTACTCTCGGGTCGATCCTGCCAAAACTTAAGGACGTTTTCAAAGAGGAAGTTTATTTTGAAATCAACTCTTTTTTGCAAGGCGAAACTGATGTAAATTTCAGGAATAATCTATTACATGGCTTATTCACTCCTTTTGAAGTTGAAAAATATGGAAGATACCTTTGGTGGATATGTATAAAAATTTATTTTGAAGAAATAATTATGTAGAAGAAATTCTTATGGTTCAAGTTTTGTGCCAAAAGGTCATCGTTTTTCCCCGCAGACCGAGTGCCATTCAGGAATCAAGTATCTTGCTGACTTTTGCATTTATTTTGAGAGAAACTAATAATATCATAATATGAATTTAAGAGTAAAAGGTATTTTTATCGGTGATTTTGCCGATAAGATGGAAATTAAAAGAGAAAGCCTATCAAGAACGATCAATGGAAATCCTATGCTCGACCTTCTGACAAAGATTGCCCATGCGTTGGATATTTCGGTCTAGGAATTATTCGAGAACCGTGATAATAACACCTTTTATCATCCTAAATGTGGGATCAAATTAGAAATCAAAGAAAAGATAGAATGATCTGCGTCAATTAGTGTAATTTTATAACAACTTGGCCAAGGTGTTGGTCGGGTGTTAATCAATAAAAAAACAACTCGCTTTTTAAATTCAAACATTAACAGTTATGGAAGACAAAGTAATCGAGCAGATCATTTCTAAAGCTATCGAGATCGGGGTACACAATACGCTAAATGCTCTCGGACTAACCTATGAGGTTGTAACGGAATCACAGGCGAAAAAGATATATGGAAAACGCTTAATAAATGAATGGCGCCACAAACGCTGGATAGTCGGTTATCCAACCGGCAACAAGGAGCGCAGCAAAGTGTATTTCAAAAGAACGGAATTAGAAACGGTAAGTGGGATGCTCGATATACAGAATATCGTCCCCGCAAATAAGATATTTGACCAGGTGACATAGACAGACTACAGTATGTATAGATACTACAAAGGTGGATATAAAAACCCTTTTAACAAGGAAAAACAAAATGCCGAGTATATGTTTTGGTTTTACGAATCGGTATTTGAAACACTTTTCAATCGATGCGAGAACACTGATTGGTATGACTATTTCGACAATGAGGAAATGGGAGATCGTTTTATGCAGATCTTATCGGACGTTGACTATGAGAAGCTGGCCCATGGAAAGAAAAACAAGTATTCCACCTTTGGCTGGAGTACCTGTTTGCTCATAACCGTACGGTGAATATGGCGGGGAGAACTGGTACCGAAAAAACTATTTACGACAGAAACTATAACAAATATGGAAAATCTTGATACTCTCTTTAGACTTAATCGGAGATCCGATATTGACGATATGATGGATAATAATCATGATTTGTTCACATCTGGTTATGAAAATAAGATCGACATGTTCGAGTTGAACATCAAAAGATCTATACATATCAAAAACGAGGTATCTATACAAGATGAAAATGTTAAATCTATGTCCGATATCTTTGGAAATATCAATATGATACAAGTAGACTTACTCTCAATAGTGTATTATATGTTTTATGAAAAACGGATTTTACCTAAAATATACCTTTCCCGGCAATCTGTGTTATTGATTTATGAATCACTGAATGATTTTGATGCAATTAGAGGTAAAGTTCGTAAAATACTCAACGAGCATATCGCAAATAGCGATGACAATCGATTCTATATTGAATTAATAGATCGAACAGAAATTTTCAAAAATAAAATCCTTCAATTTAAAAATAAGAACTTTGACTATTTGAAAGAAATCAGAATGAATATAATTGGCCATAGAGATCCAGATTTTGGAAAGCAAATAGAAGTAATGAGCCAAAGTGATCCATATGCAATATTGGGTATATCAATGTATTTCGACGAGATAATTCAGTCCTTTAATGATATTTTGTATGATTATTTGACTAAACACATCAAATTCGAGGATTAATTTTTAATTTTTCTACTTTTACCTTGATTTGAGATTGCTTTTGCTTGGTTAGTTCATCCTCTAAATCATACTGGTATGGACTGTTTCTTAGTTGATTAAGCCTCCGCAAATCTTCCAAAAGTTGGTTCGAATCCCTCCGGGGTCACACGGTTTAGTAGTGAAAGCGGAACCCACAGTTTTATAAATAAAACACTTTAAAAATAAGCACTTTAAGGTGCTTTTTTTTGACCAAAAAGATACCGGCCGACAGGATTTACCCCCAAAGAATATATACAGTTACAAAGATTTTTATCTGCATATATAAATATGTATAACAAATCGGATGATTTAAAGAGTTATGGATGAGTTCTTTTTAGTATCATTATTTTCTATCGCCTTATTGGTAAGACGAAAATAGATAATTTTTGTTTTATTTATAAATAAACATGATTAATTATTTGGTTATTAATTAATAAAATGTGTATTTTTGCATTTCGCGAAATGCAAAAATACGATTATGCAAAAACATAACGGAATGCGACCCCAAGATATTGTGGTCTTATTAAAAATATTAACGTATAGAGAGAAGCGATGGACTTTGATGGAAATGTCAAAAGCATTGCAAATAAGTCTGAGCGAAGTATCTTCTGCCCTTGAAAGGAATCGGGTTGCCGGGCTTGTCAACCAATCTAAAAGAAAGGTAAATACCCTCGCTTTGCGAGATTTTCTTATCTACGGATTAAAATATGTTTTTCCACCCCAAGTTGGTACTTCTGTAAGGGGAATCTTAACTGCTCATTCAGCGTCACCAATAAAAGAACATATAACAAGCGGCAATGATAATTATGTATGGCCTTATTATAAAGGGACCAAAAGAGGTTTTTCCGTTGCTCCTCTATATGAAAATATTCCTAAGTTTATTGACAACGATACCCAACTATACGAGTATCTTGTTATCGTTGATACGTTAAGGGTTGGAAAAGCGAGAGAAATAGAGATCGCAATTAAAGAACTCGATAAAAGAATCAAAGATTATGTCAAATAGTAGTAATATTAAAATGCTACAACTCGTTGCAAAAGGATTGGGGCATTTAAGGGATGAAGTTGTTTTTGTTGGAGGATGTGTTACAGAACTATATGCGGAAGAACCGGAGTTATCGGACATAAGGGCAACCCAAGACGTAGATTGTATAATTGAAATAAGCTCTTATATGAAATTAGAAACTTTAGAAGAAGAATTGCGCAAATTAAAGTTTAAGCATGACACTTCAGAAGGAGCTCCCATCTGCCGTTGGACTTATAATAATATAAAAGTTGATGTAATGCCTACTCATTCTGATGTGATGGGGTTTTCAAACCGCTGGTATCCAGATGGAATAAAAAATAAGATTGAGGTAGGGTTGCCCGATGGCACGAATATCTATATCCTTTCTCCTGAATATTACCTTGCCACTAAATTTGAGGCCCACCAAGACAGAGGTGGGGATGATTTAAGGACAAGTCATGATTTTGAAGATATAATTTATGTTCTTGATAACAATGGTAGCGTAACCGATATCGTCGAAAGTTGCACGAACATTGAACTCAAGCGATATCTTAAGGAGCAATGCACTTTACTAACCAACAATGCTAATATTGCTGAATCCATTGACTGTATGCTTCCTATTAATAGCCAAGAAGAGAGAATCCATTATATACATGGAATCATTAAAGATATTTCCTCTGTTATAATTTAGATATAAGATACTGTCTATGTGTTATTTATAAATTTTATTTCGCATTTCGCGAAATGCGAAATAGACTTAAAAAATTCTATGAATTTATTTCAGGATTATAATGAATATGATTCTCTTTTAGTACACCTCTCACAAAAGCTGGAATTGAACATTGGCTATTAAAAGACAAAGGGTCAAAAGTTGAACCCATGATTTACTTTATCTAAAATTCAAAAAGAAATTAGAATAAAAGTCGCTACATTTGTAAAATTAACTGTTACCCGATGAATAGCTTCGCCGCCATTGATTTTGAAACCGCCAATGAACACCGCACCAGCGTTTGCAGCGTAGGCGTTGTGCTGGTGCGAGATAGGGAAATTACAGATACTTTTTACAGCCTGATTCGTCCCGAACCGGAATTTTATCGTTACTGGAATACGCGGGTTCATGGAATTACGCTTGCCGACACAGTCAATGCTCCGATTTTTCCACACGTTTGGCAGCAGATAGAGCCGCTTATACAAGGCCTGCCACTTATTGCCCACAACAAAGGTTTTGACGAAAGTTGTTTAAGAGCCTGTTTCAGGACATATCAAATGGATTATCCCGAATTAACGCTTTCCCAATTATCTTTCTCTATTCCATACACGTCTAATGCTACTTTCTTAGCAATTTCTATATTCAAAAACCAATCATCATGTTGACATGTATCAAAGTCTTTTTCCAATAGATATAATAAAAAAACTCCATTTTTTAATTCTTTTTCATTGTATTCAATACCTAAATATTTATATTCATTTATAGTATTGATGATTTTTGCTATTATTCTCATATTATGGTTTTTTTAGAGGTACCTGATAATTTCTATATGGTACATTTAAATTGCTAGGTGAATAAAATTCAAAATGCACATGAGGTGTAAAGTTCCCATTTAACTTATGAGTAGGTATTATGTCGCTATTTGTCATTCTAAATTGTTTTAATCCATCGGCAGATCTAAATACTCCAGGTGCAATTTCTTTATATCCTTTACCCAAAACTCTTGTACCCATTTCCAAAGCTCTTTCAGCAGTTCGCGCCTTAGAAGTAACTTCTACTGTTCTTATTGTAACTTTCGCCCCCGTAGCAGCCCATCCTGCAACAGGAATCATTGCGGCAGCACTAATCCCGCATTTACATAATCACCATTTACGACATAAATAAGAGCGTTAATTCCATCTGCGATTTCTCCTATTCCGGGTATAAGTCCGGCCACATCCAATCCTCCTTGTACCCAATCTACCGCGCTCATCCCATTCCCGGAGTTCTCCGTTCCCTCTTCCGGCGGATCCTGATGCATCAAATCATTGAACAGCATGGAAAAAGCACCCGTTATGGCTCCGTTGGCAAATTTTCCACCGCCTAATTGCTCTGCTATTCCGCCAATAACTGCATTCACGGCTACTTTAACTGCACGGCTCATACCTGATCTGTATTTCTCTATCAGGCTTCCGCCTGCCGCCGATGCTAAACCGGAGAGTAACCGTGTTTCATATTTCCGCCCCGGACACCTTCCAACCACATGTTGGAGAAGGCGTGATTGAAGCATATCCTGCTATGACTTTCTGTTCCGACAACTTAATATTTCACCACTTCTATACTCAAACTCATATTAAAGTTCTCATTTATTCTTATTATCTATTTTTTTAATATAGTTAGTGAGTAACATATTTAAAATTTTAGTTTCATCTTTTTGAGTATCATCTGCATATATTTCTTCTACTCTATTAAGAATTAAACGATATTCTTCTTCATTACTTATATTGCCCTTTTTGACAATTCGTTTTATTTTAGCTAAGTTTTTGTTGTTATATTCTGTCAAATTTCTACCAAATTTTTTTGATAATAATTGATTTAACTCATTAAGTTCCATAAGCGGTAAATCATTAGCTCCTTCATTCAAATCTTTATATATCATTCTCATCCCTCTTAAATCTGACTTATTAAAAGTTTCGGTGATTATTTGATGAAATATGTCTAAAGAATTATCTTTGGATTTTAGGATAAGAAAGTTGATGATTGTTTCGTTCCATTCTTTCAAGAATGTTAGTTCTTCCAAGTATTTTTGGTCAATTTTCCTTTTCATATCTCGTTATTTAAAATTTAAAAACCCGTATAGGGGGCTAATGGCCCAAAATATTGATTTGAAAGCAGATGAAATCCTCTTCCTGCGGGATTAGAACGACTTACTCCTCTAATTGAATTGCCAACCCTTGGGCTTCCAACTCCTCCGTAAAAATCGATAAGTTGCTGTTCTCGACCTCTAATTGCATAACGGCCAGCAATTCCTTGTGCTGCCACATCTAAGCGAGGATTCCCATATCCGATTGGTCTCATATGATGAGAGGAAAATCGTCTATACATTATAGATAATGGGTCTCCAAATCCACTCGTACGGCCTACGTAAATCTTCCCTTGAGAATTTGATAGTTTCTTATCTGACAGGAAATCCATATCTCTCATTACTTCTTATAATATAAATGGTGTCACTTTCAAAATATTTAACAATAGAGTCTCCTTTAGATATAATTGATGAAAAACTGGAAGGTGTATAATCACGATTAGAAGTATTAGGGACTATAATTTTTCTGCCTGTCAATAATTCGATGTAAGAATCACCGTGATTGGTGAATACTCTTAAAACTTCCCCATGAATTTCCGACTCATTTTCTATAATATCGTATTGTTGATTAACAAAATTGTTGATTAATAAAAAAATTATTAATCCGGCAATTGTACCAAACAAAATGAACAAAATCCAATATATCCCCATTTTCTTCATAGCATATTTATTTATCATATATTTCTGTATAACCTGGACCAAACGATCCATCAAATGGAACGCCCAAAAAATTTAAAGATGAAACTCCTCCTCCTAAACTATGACTCAGACCGAAAATATAGTTATTTCTTACATCTCTCATAATTGTGAAACCTCCTCCTAAACTCGCACCATATGTAACTGATATATTGGATGAAAAATTATAACCTTTGAAAGATTGGAAAGTGAAATCAGAATAGTTTTTTCCAGATAATAATACTCTGTTACAGTAATTGCGTAAGATGCGGCAGGAATCCCCGCTCTAAATCCTATGTCAACCAAAGGTCTCTTTGCTAAACGGTCAGGACCATTTAATAACATTAGTAATCCTCCTTCACCTTCAATACCTCCAACACCTGCAACGATTTTTCCACCCCCCGTGATAGAAATGGCATCTGGAAGATGGGCAATTCCAGCTAATGCTAATCCTAATCTCGTCTTTCCCGATAATTTATAAATATTATTATTTTGCTTTTCTTTTTCCTTCTCTGACGAGTCCTTGTGCATCAAATGATTATAAAGCATAGCAAATGCACTCGTATAGCCCCATTGGCAAATTTCCCACCGCCTAATTCTGCAACTGTGCCACCTACAACTGCGTTAGCCGCTACCTTTACCGCCTTACTCCAATTACCACCATATTTTTCTATCGCGTGGCCTCCCAGTACTGCTGCTGCGCCTGCCAATAAACCGTGCTTCATATTTCCGCCACGAACACCCTCGAGCCACATATTGGAGAAGACATACTTGAATAACCGTTCCGCCAAGACTCCCTCACCGGACAAATTGGCAAACCCCGCACTTATAGCACCCCAAAAGGCTCCGGTGAGCGTGGCTTTTACTGTTTGCACCAGATTGGCCCCGTTAAGCACCGCACCAGTAAATCCGGCGGCAGCGCCGCCCAACGCGCCTACTAATATGGCTGCACCCAGCCCCTGTCCTCTGGGCAGTGCTGCCACAACAATGCCCACAATGGCGCTTGCCAGCGACTTCCAGTTGTCGCTCAGCCAGCTGTAGCCCGAGGGGTCAGTAAACGAGAGCGGGTTGTTCAGACAATAAATATACCGGTTAAGCCCCTGGGTGAAATCGGGCGCCTACACAAACGGGTCGGGACTGAGAAAACGTCCCAGCACGGGGTCGTACATGCGGCCGTCCATGTTGATCATCTCGAAAATATCGAGGTGTTCGTGCGCCGTGAAACCGCGCGCGTGCCAGGCGTTGAAATCGGCAATGTTGAGGGCGTAAGCCCACGTGTCGCACCGGCGTCGTTTTCCCCACGCGTCGTAGCTCAACTCCTGCACCAATGCCCTGGTCTTATCGCTATAAGCCATAATGGAGCCTAAGTGGTCTTTGTGCAGGTAGCGCAAGGTTTCGCCGCTTGTGGTGGATTGCTCGTTTATGGCAATGGCTCCGTCGCCTGCAAAGATATAATTTCTTTTTTTAATTTCGCCTGTGGGCAGGTGTTCTTCTTCGTACAGGTTTCCCACATACTAGGTGATGGTTGCCACGTTGTTGCGTTTGGCAACACTTTTTACGCGGCTGTGGCCGCTGCCGTAGGTGAGAAAAAGTTCATCGGTTCCCTGCAGCACGTGGCTTATTTTATCGAAAGAGGTATATCCTATTAAATCCCAGTTGGGAGGCGTGTAACTTCCGCCGCTTATTTTTTTCAGTTTATTGGTGCCGGCAACATATTCGAACGAGTTTCCCACTCCTGTTTTAAAAGTAAGATTTCCCGCGGCATCGTACGTAACTTTTTCTTTCAATACGTCGTTATGATAAGTTTCAATCAACCGGTTGAGGTTGGCGTATTCAAACCGTTCGGTCAGGTTCCGCTTGTTGTCTTTGCGGCTGGTGAGCGTGCCTATTTTGTTGAAAACATACGTCCAATCCTGTATGCCGGGCGTAACAATGGTTTTCAGGTAGCCTTTCTGTGCATCGTATGTGCGGTTGGTGGTTAACCCGTTGCCCAGCACAAAGGTTTCCAGTTGGCCTCGAGCGTTGGTTTTTGTTGCTTTCCAGTAAGATTGGGAGGATTGTGCGTTGAGGTAACAAAACTGCGTCCGTCAATCTTTTGCGTAACACTCGATACCCTGCCGTACGCATCGTAATAAAATTCCTGCTCTTCGACCGCTTTAAACTTCACGGTGGACAAGGCGCCTTTCCAGCGGGTATCGTATATATACTCCGTAATCCCTTCTTTTTCGGTGCGTCCTTTTTCGTCGTACAGAGAACGCTGCGTGCGTTTTATAGTGCCGGTTATGTTTTGCTGCGTGCTTTTGGAAATATTTCCGTAAGCATCGTGTTCATAAATTTTAGAAAATCCTAGTGTCGGATCATTAGGCTCTATAGTTTCTTTGGTCAATAAACCATTATTCGGATCATAGGTAAATTCGGACGATTTAGTGACGGATCCTCCGTTTTTTTGTATGGTAACCTGTGCGGTCTTTAGTCTTCCCAAAAACCATTTGTCTTCCTGGTTATCAAAGGTATTTACGTTTACAACCGAATCTGTGCCGTTGTATTTTGTTACGTTTCTCAGCACATTTCCATAATTATCAAAAACGTTGCGCGTTATTATGGTAGAATACTCGGCTGAATTAATATAATAGTACTTTCTCTCCGTAGTTTGTGTGGTTCCGTAAGTAAATACCTGAGGCTGATAGTTCTTTAAACTGTTGGAATACTCCGAACGTGCAATAAGTTTATTGTTGCATTTTATTTCTACATTTTTAAGAGCAGTTACATATTTTGCAGTCTCCACTTCGTTTGTATAAGTGTAACGGTGTTGTTGTCCACATCCGAAACGATAAATTGCTCAAAACCCAATACGCCGCGCCCTCTTTTATGTAAAAGCGCATTTTTGTATTGGTGTGTTTTTGTCCATACTCCGCCTTTGCCGTTGGATTGTGTGATTTTATCCACCATTTTCCACGAAGTGGAAAATGAAACCAACGGGGTAGCTATTGGTGTTCCCTTTTATGTGAACGGCATTGTCGGTCATGGATTTGTATGAAACGGTAGTTATGTTTCCCAGACCGTCTGTAATGGTATTCAGCATATTGTTTAAATCCGTGGAGGCATTATACAGTTGGTATCCATTCCAGTTGGAGCCTGTCCAGTTGGATGTAACCAGATAATCCCCTCTTCCGTCGCCGTTGAAATCACCTACCTGATAATTCCATTTATCCAAACCGTAGCCAGTATCGCCTTGAGAAGAAGAAAAAGTTGTTCCGCCGTTTTGGTTTAGGTAATACATAACTCTGACAAGACTTCCGTTTGAAGGGCTTGTTTTATCTACGGTAAAAAAATCGTCGCGTCCGTCGCCGTTCATATCGCAAACAAATACCTGTTTGAGGTTTGAATCGAAGTACCTGGGAAATTCAAACCGTTCAAAACCTATTCCTGTAGATAGATGAATTTGGTGTGTTGACCAATTGTAATTTTGCCATCCGGTTATTAACATATCTGATTTACCATCACCGTTAAAATCTCCCACTATAATTTTCTTAAAACCGTCCATTAATGCCCCATTTTTCACGTACGTAAAAGAATTACCATTACTGATAAATAAACGCCATCCTGTCCAACCGGCACCTTGTTTTGGAGTGGCAATGAAATCCATTGTATTTTGAGACTTTAACGGCAGTGTCGTCAAAATAAAAAGCAGAAGAATTCCGGTAAAAGATTTTGATTTCATGAGTTTAGTGTTATTATGAATTGTATGAAAAAAGATTTATTGTTCTTATTGCTTTACGATGGTATCGTTGGCGCGAAGCATGTTCGGGTCTTTTTGAATATGCTCTTGTGCAACCAATAATCCACTTACAACTCCATAATGAGAAGAAAATGAAAGGTTTGAATTTCATGATGATTAACGTTCATTGTGTTTTGTTTGTAGTTTTGTGCAATTGTAGATATTATTTTAAAATTGACAAAATATTTTTAGTTAAATTTTTGTTGCAATTTTCTGATTAACAGAAAGATGTGTCTTTTTTATATGACATTTTTTCTGTTTTTTTAAAAGAATCGATCGGGAATTTTTGGTTATTTCTGAGGAACGACAATTTCCTCGTATTCAAAATTGATTTATACCTTATCTCACAACATTGAGAACCATAGCAAAACTATGCAAATAATTTCGTGGTATTAGTCGTGGATATACCTAATTATAGTTATTTAAATTTCTGTATATCAGAGAAATTTTTGATCATTCGAATCCCTCCGGGGTCACATAAAGTCTCAGCGCAAGTTGAGGCTTATTTTTTTAATCAATTGGTTTTCCAAAATTCCATATTTTTCTCATTTCATCGTCGACTATTTTCAAAGATTATAATTATTAGGGAACGGACTCTTCGAAGAGATAGTTCGATCTATCAATTTTAATTTACCTTCAGTCGGATCTTCATAAGCGTTTGTAGATTGAAGATAACTGTTCAGTTCATCAAAATTCTGACCGTAAAGATTATCACTAAAATGGTGTAATTTCTCCATTACACGAATATAAGTGTCCGGCTCTTTTTTGCGAGATAGTTTTCGTAAAGCTAATAGGTAGTCTTCTCGAAAAACAGTCGGAATAATAATTCGGGATTGTTCCCCTTTGACAAGTTCAGCATTCATCATTATACGTGCAATACGTCCGTTACCGTCTATGAACGGATGTACTTCACTAATCATGAACATCATATATACAGCTTTAGCCAATGGTTCTTTCAATAATTGAAAGTAACGAAATCCATACCGTAAAGTACCCTCAACTAGCTGGTAATCGACAAAAACCGTATTTCCCGCTTGGTTGTTTACATCTTTGAAAACTCCTGGCTTACGATCGGGACGCGCGGACATCATTATACTGTGACGGTGTTTAAGCAGTGCAAATAACTCACCCACAGTTTGAGGTGTTTTTTCCATTTCATGACGATTGGAGAGTATTGCAAAAGTCCCCAATATATCGTGGGAGTCCTCAATTCTTTTTGGAATGGTAATGCCCGTATCGACAATCTTTTTAGCTACCGCGACTTCAAATTTCGTTCCTTCAATATAGTTGGAAAAATAACTCTCAAAAAAAGAGAACATACGGAATGATTCTTCATCTGTATTCCGGTCCCGACGTTCTATGAAAAAACGGTCCTTTAAATTATCAAACAATAACTCAAAAAGTTCTACCCGATCCTTATCAAAAGGACTTCCTGTAGCACGTGCTTTTGCTTTCTCACTTTCCAGAATACCACTACTGTGGGTATTGAGTAAAGCGGAGATAATATTGGTTAATTTCTCAAATTCCGATTGCATTGCCAGATCTTTGGCGACTTCACGGGTTTTGTCCCGGAATTCGTTCAGTTGTTTTTCTCCCCCGAGTAGTATCATTCGCTCCAACCGCTCTTCAATAGCTGATTGTGGCAAGGTTTTTTCCTCTCCATCAATATTTCTTCGGGATGGTTGTAAATTTTCGAGTATATACCTGTATTCGGAAGCAATGTACAATCCATTGTATGGTGCATCATTGCTGTGGGGAGGATGCCCTTTATATATATTGACCGTTACTCCGGGTAAATCTGTTACACGGCGACTAAAAGAAGATGTCAAGTAAAAATGTCCGTTTTCGGTGGGGCGAAGTTCTATGGCGCTACGGTGCGAAATGACGGAATTGGGATAACGCCACGCCAAAATCTCAAAAAAATTGCGACGGACAATGTATTCCGGAGAATCCTTCATGTTGGATGTATAAATACGCGATGCCAGCTTGCGTAATTTCCCTTGTGAAACCAATTTCGAGAGTTTCCGCGACAAATTGGGATCAGACGATGCAAACACTATTTCTTTATTCCAATCCATATTTTCTTGCTTGGGAATGATAATTTTTTGAGATTAATAGTTGCAAACATACAAAAAAATAAGAATAACGCAATGCTTTTGATAAAAAAATGAGAATAATATTTATTTTGAGGGGACAAGAAAGGCACTGGTGTTCGTAAAATTCAAGAAGAAATTAGAAGAAAAGTCGCTATATTTGTAAAATTAACTGTTCCCCGATGAATAGCTTCGCCGCCATTGATTTTGAAACCGCCAATGAACACCGCACCAGCGTTTGCAGCGTAGGCGTTGTGCTGGTGCGAGATAGGGAAATTACAGATACTTTTTACAGCCTGATTCGTCCCGAACCGGAATTTTATCGTTACTGGAATACGCGGGTTCATGGAATTACGCTTGCCGACACAGTCAATGCTCCGATTTTTCCACACGTTTGGCAGCAGATAGAGCCGCTTATACAAGGCCTGCCACTTATTGCCCACAACAAAGGTTTTGACGAAAGTTGTTTAAGAGCCTGTTTCAGGACATATCAAATGGATTATCCCGATTATGATTTCCTATGCACTTTACAAAGTGCGAAAAAAGTGCTGAAGGGACTCCCCAATTACCAGTTGCATACTGTGTCGGAGTATTGTGGTTTTGTATTGAATAATCACCACCATGCCCTTGCCGATGCTGAAGCATGCGCTCGAATTGCATTACATGTTTTTTAAACAATAACCTTTATATATGGCAAGAGTATTTAAAGTAACCCCAACCCACATTGCGCACAAGTCTCCCTATCCATGTTAAAGAAACAGAAATTATAGGATCGTCCAGGTTATACAATTTTAAGAAAGTCGGTTTTCTATCGCTGGGAAAGTTAAAAACAGGGGTCTCCGTGAAAAGGCGTCTTTGTACGGCATCAGTTGAACTTTAAAAATCAAATCTTTCTCCCAACAACCTCCAACAACCGATCAATTTTTTGTCTCAGGTACTTGATTTCTTCTTTCAACCAATTAATCTCTTCGTTTTTGGCATGGAGAAGTTCATTAGCAACTTTTTGGGAAATGTAGTTTTCACGTATCGTATTGAGGACTTCAAGAACTTCTATTCTTTCGCTTTTTTTAAAGATTCAAACTTTTCCCTTTCTCTATCCAGCAATTTCTCGAATAGTTCGATGGTCTTTTCTATAGGGAAATTATTAAAAGTGTGGCTATTACTTACAGCACTTGTTTTGACACCACAATTTTCGTAAAAGTTATTCGTATTATACAGAACCGTTTCTTCATTGTATTTCTTTAATCCCTCCACGGTTACTCCTAAAGCCGAGGCGATTTCTTCCAATCGTTCGTCGTTCAATTTTTCTGTTTGTTCCATTTTAGAGATAGCCTGTCTCGTCACTCCTAACAACTCACCCAATTCTGTTTGAGTCATCCCTCGGAGGCGGCGTACCCGTTCAATTTTCCTTCCCAGATGAACGGAATCTGTGTAATCTGTTTTTTCCATATTTCACTATATTTATATCGCACATATCGAAAGCAAAGATAGTAAGAATCATTTATTCTTCAATAACTCAATTTTTTCCCTTTCGCTTTGTAACAAGCGCTCGTACAACTCAACTATTTTTTCAATAGGATTGATTTGTTGTAATGCTGCATAAACAGTTGTGGTTGCACCTTCGGAAATCGTTGCATCTTTATAACTATTGATATTATAAATTGCCTTTTCAACATCAAAGTCTCGGATTATTTCGGAAGATACTCCCAACACGTCTGCAATTCGGAGTAGTAAACCCTCTTCTATTCTATTCTGCTTTTCAATTTCTGAAACTTCCTGCCCGCTAATACCGAGACCGGCGGCTAAAACTTCCTGTTCTATGCCTAAAAATATCCGTATCTTTTGCACGTTGTGCCCAGTATGGCTTCCGTTTAATTTCTCAGTTGCTTCTGCAATCATCCTGTTAAATTTTAGTGTGAGTATTAAGGGCAAAGTTAATAAGAATCATTTATTCTTCAATAACTCAATTTTTTCTCTTTCGCTTTGTAACAAGCGCTCGTACAATTCAACTATTTTTTCAATAGGATTAATTTGTTGTAATGCTGCATAAACAGTTGCTGTTGCTCCTTCAGCAATTGTTGCATCTTTATAACTATTGATATTATAAATTGCCCTTTCAACATCAAAATCCCTGATTACTTCGGGAGATATCCCCAGCACTTCTGCAATTTGGAGTAACAACCCCTCTTCTATTTCATCTTGCTTTTCAATCTTCGATACCTCCGATCCGCTAATACCAAGACCGGCAGCTAAAGTTTCCTGCTTTATGCCTAAAAACATCCGTATCCTTTGTACGTTGCGCCCAGTACAACTTCCATTCGATTTTTTCATTGATTCCGCAATCATTTTATCAATTTTTTTAAAATGAATCTATATCTCAAAGATATAAAAAATAAAGCAACCGATTTGAAAAATAAAGCAACTTTATTTCCTTTGAATCCATAGTCGGAGCCTGTAATTTTGCCAATATAAATATAGTTTGGCTGTTTGTTGACCTCGGAAGTCACAAAAAACATACAAGAGGGGGGATCGCAACAAAACATAATTCAATACAGACTTTTCATTTCTTAACCGGGAGATTTCATGCCAATTACGGGAACTATGCCGTACTCCAAGCTTGATAAGGTAAAAAATAATTACACCGGCACAACCTAAGCGATCGCTATATATTCATGCGGATGCCTTACTCAATAATTGATAAACTAATAATTCTGAAAAATTTATGCTTATGAACTTTATGAAATGCAAAATGAAAATGTATTATTTGTTGGCCGTAATAGTATGTATGCTGCCGTCGGAGGTATATTCCAGGGTTTCTCTTTTGGAAAATAGCGCCGACAATAACAGCGACGGATCACGAGTGAAAAGCGTAGCTGAAATGCTGCAACAGCAGACAAGGACAATAACCGGAACGGTCCTTGATACACGGGGAGAGCCTGTAATCGGGGCGACCATTGTAGTGAAGGAAAACCCTACTCATGGTACAGTCACAAATATCGACGGGCATTTTTCAATCGCTAATATTCCGGGAGACAGCATATTGCAGATCAGCTACGTGGGAATGCAAACGCAGGAGGTGGCGGTAAGCGGCAGAACATCGCTGGAAATTATCCTTGAGTCGGATGCCGAACTTCTGGACGAGATAGTGGTGATTGGTTATGGTACCGTAAAAAAGAGGGATTTAACAGGTGCTGTTTCTTCCATTGGGTTATACTGTAACCGAAGCATTTAACCAGTCGAACAGTGGAGGTCATGGCGGCAGCAGTATGATTGCAGCCGCTTACTCTGCATCGCCCTTATTCACCCCTTACGATGAGAATGGCAATTATAAAGACTTAAGATCATGGTTTACCTGGTCATCGCACGAGGTGAGAAACCCGATCAACATGGCATACGAATCAGTTTATAAGACGGAGACAAACCAGACGAACCTGAACGCCACGGTTAATTTTAAACCGTTTAAAGGATTCTCCCTGAAAGGTATTTTCGGGATGGAGAATTCCGATAGCAGGTATGACGGATATACAACTTCAAAATACATCTATCAAAACAATTCAGCATCGGTGAATCATAACAGGTATTCAAACGTGACCAATGAATTTATAGCCAATTATAATTTCGACATACAGAAAGATCATAATTTTAACCTGATGGGGGCATATACCTATCAGCAGTATATCCGGAAATATCTGGCTGCTTCCGGCAATACATTTTTATCAGACATAACATGGACCAACAACCTGGGTTCTGCCGGCACGATCAACACTCCTTCCACGAGCCATACACAATGGGTGATGAAGTCTTTCCTGGGGAGGTTTAATTATTCCTACAAGGGCAGGTATATTGCCACGGCGAGTATCAGGGCAGACGGTTCCAGCCGCTATTCGAAAAATAATAGGTGGGGATATTTTCCGTCCTTCGCGTTGGCCTGGCGTATCTCCGATGAAGCATTCATGCAGGATTTTGACAATCTTTCGGATATGAAGATCCGTTTTGGATACGGTAGTACCGGTTCCACAGCGATATCCCCCTATTCTACGCAGAATCTTCTGGTGACCGGGAAATCGGCAACCGGCAACGGGAATTACACGTTCTACGCACCCGGCAGGGAATTCCCCGCAGACCTGAAATGGGAAACCACTTCCCAATGGGATATCGGTTTAGATGCAAGTTTCCTGAACAACAGGATCCGTGCTACCTTTGATTATTATTCCAAGTTGACCACCAACCTCTTAAATACAGTATTTTTGCCTCTTTCGTCCGGTTACAGTACCACCATCCAGAATATCGGCAGCATGTCCAATAAAGGATTTGAATTTTTGATCGAGGGAGATATTGTTCAAACCCGTGATTTTGGGTTTACCACCCAAGTTAATATTGCTCACAACAAGAACAGGGTGGAGAAGTTGTCCGACGGACTTGATATCTACGGCTCTACATACACCAGTTTCGGTACCGGCTCAATCACCATCATTCGGGAAGGGTATCCGATCGGATCGTTCTATGTGTATAAAGACAACGGTTTGAACGAAAACGGATCGTTGACCTACCACGACTTCAACGGAGACGGGCAATTTACCGATACCGAAGACCGTTATATCGCCGGTTCTCCCCATCCCGATTTCACGTACGGAATCAACATGGGGTTCAGGTATAAACAGTGGGAATTGAGTTTCCTGTTGCAGGGAAGCCAGGGCAACGACGTGTTTAATTTAAGTGAAATGAGGAACTACAGCTATTCACAGGGAATGAACATAGAAAGAGACGTGTATTACACCAGTTGGCGTGAGGGACAGGATAACTCCAACGCGCGTTATCCCAGGATTGAAATGGTTGGAACCCAACGCTATTCGGATAGGTATATTGAAGATGCATCTTATTTAAGGTTAAGAAATATCCTGTTGGGATATAATATTCCGCGTCTTAAAATGAATGGTAAATATCTATACGAGGGAATCAGGGTTTATGCCAGTTTACAAAACTTTCTTACATTCACCAAATATAGCGGGCTGGATCCCGAGGTAAATTCTAAGGGAGGAGATATTGATGCGGGGATCGATCATTTCACGTACCCGAACAGTAAATCATTCTCAATCGGCGTAAATCTGACTTTTTAAAACTTACAGGAAATGAAGCGAGCGCCACAATCATCATCACACGTGATCATGATTAAAGCAAGCTCCATACACTTTAATGAAAAAATAGAATAATCGTATGAAAAAATTATTATCTACTATATTAATCGCACTTACCGCGGCATCCTTGACTTCTTGCTACGAATCGCTGGATGAGGCAAATTACACGTATGCTGTTGCAACATTGAATTTTTATAATACGCCGAAAGAGGCAAACGTCGCGGTGATGGCACCTCTGAATTACATGCGGTCCTCATACGACGCAAATTGGTTTGCAACATTGGAGATCAATACCGAGTACGGGTACCCCAAGGGGGTCTATAGTAATTATACCCCGCGATACGAAGGGTTGATAAACGCCACGCATGTCAATCGAATTGCAACCAATTGGGATAATCTTTACCGGTCTATCCTGTATTGCAATATCGCCATCGACCGGCTGCCAGAAGCGAATGCGATGACAACGGAAGAGATCAATGCGTATATAGGCGAATTAAGATTCCTCAGGGCATTGAATTATTTCAATTTAGTCCGGAATTGGGGAGGTGTTCCCTTACGCACGGAGGAGAACATGGAGACATGGGACCTTGCTAAAAGCCCTGTAAATGAAGTCTATAATCTGATTATCGAAGATTTGAAGTTCGCTATTGGTAATGTTCCGGCAAAACCCCGTCTTATAGGGACCCCCGGCGTGAATGCTTGCAAATCTCTATTATCGGAGGTATATATATACACGGAGGACTATAAGGAGGCATTGAGATTATCATCCGAAGTAATTGACAGCAAAGAATATTCCTTGGTTCCTGTGACCTCTTCAAGGGATTTTGACAAAGTTTTCGGGTATGACCTGGTCACTTCCAGCGAAGAAGTATTTTATATAAAAACGTCGAGGACAGACGGAAAGACCTGGAATTATGTCTCCTTTACCGCACATCCTAAATACGAAATTGAACCCGGACTGCGCATGTTAAATGGTAACGGATACTATACCCACTATACCGACCTGAGAAATAAAGTGATTGAGAATTGGGACAGGAATGACCTCCGGTACGGCTTAAATATCGGGTTTTATGTATTTGGCGCGGATGCCTACGGGAAATATACATGCCTGTTTACAAAATTCTGGGATCCACTGGCCCAAGGAGATGGGGCAAACGTTTCTATCCCGTTAATCAGGTATCCGGATGTTTTGATTACATTTGCAGAAGCTTCTGCCAGAGTGAATAATAATGTCCCAACCGAACAGTCGATGGAGGCAATAAATAAACTGCGTCGTCGTGCTTACGGGTTCAATCCGGAAATTGCTAATGCTGAAATCGACTACAAATTGTCGGATTACAATACAATGGATAAATTCATCGATCTATTGATCAGGGAAGAGACGTATGAACGCATGAACGAGGCAAAACATTGGAATTTCACCGTACGATTAGGCAAAGCGCAAGAGTTGGTGGGAGCGTACTCAAATGTTAACGGCGATTATACGGAAATTAAGGAGAAACATTATTTGTGGAAAATTCCCGATGCGGAGTTTAACTATAACAAAGCGATGGATCAGAAAAGAGATCAAAATCCCGGATATACAACTGAAGACTAAAAATATGCAAAAAACATTCATCATTCTTTCCATGCTGATCTTGTTTGCCGGCACATCTTATTCACAAGGCAACGTGAAGAAAATCATCTCCTACAATGTGCTCGAAGGATTGCAGCAGGATAGTGTAAACCAACAGAGATTCGTTAAGTGGATCAGAGAAATTGATCCTGACGTGGTCGCGTTTCAGGAGATGAACAAGTTCACCCAGAAAAGCCTGGAGAATCTGGCGAGGGAGTATAATCACCCGTATGCAATACTATCCAGGCTCGATGGTTATCCGGTGTCCATATCATCCAAATACCCGGTTGTGAACGTGCAAAAGGTGGTAGATAATATGTGGCATGCGTACATTTACGCGAATATTGACAACATTCACTTTTTCGTGATTCACTTCTCCCCTCACTCTTTAAAGAAACGGCTGGAGGAGGTCAACTTGATCCTGGCTCACGCAAAGACCTTACCGGAGGATGAACCCATTCTGATCATGGGGGATTTCAATTCCATGGACCGGAGCGATGCCGGACAATATGATGACGCAATGGTCGAAGGTATGCGCAAAAGGGAAAGGGAGCAGACCCATATCCGAAACCTGAACAATGGAGAAATTGACTATACTGTCATGGACCGGTTAAAACATAGTGGTTTTATCGACACGTTCTGGTTAACAAACAAAACGTTCAAACCCAGCATCACCACTCCAAGGTTTGGCACTCCTTCCCGGAGAATCGATTTTATCTGGGCCAATAAAACTGCCGCTGACAAGGTCGTGAACGGGACTATTCTCCATGATGAGCAGACGAATATAATGTCGGACCATTATCCGGTATATATTGAATTGGATTTTAGCAAATAGATCAATTGTACACTACACAGTGAATTCCTGCACAATCAAGCTCGTGAAATACATTCCGATCCACTTTCGCATTCTGATGTGTTACGAGCCCGGGCAGTGTGGGTGCTTAGTAAAACAGTCGATTTATTCGATATTTACAAATGAATGGGTAGTTAGTATAGATGAGAAAAGAGAAAGGATTTCACCACGAAGTCCTTTTTTTGTATTTTTGCACTTTAATTCAGAAGAGTAATGGAAATTTCAAGCAAGTACAACCCTGCAGAGGTGGAAGACAAATGGTATAAATACTGGATGGAGAATAAATTGTTTCATTCAGAACCCGACGAACGTGAACCTTATACGATTGTAATCCCGCCCCCCAACGTCACCGGAATCCTGCACATGGGGCATATGCTCAACAATACCATTCAGGATATCCTGGTGCGCCGCGCACGAATGGAGGGGAAAAATGCCTGCTGGGTTCCCGGAACCGACCACGCATCCATTGCTACCGAAGCAAAAGTGGTGGCCAAGCTTACTTCCGAAGGAATAAAAAAATCCGACCTTACGCGCGAAGAGTTCCTCTCACATGCCTGGGATTGGACACACAAGCACGGCGGAATGATTCTGGAACAGTTGAAGAAACTGGGTGCATCGTGCGATTGGGACAGGACATGCTTCACTATGGACGAGGTCCGCTCCGAAAGCGTAATCAAAGTTTTTGTGGATCTATACAACAAAGGCCTGATCTATCGCGGTGTCCGCATGGTAAACTGGGATCCGCAGGCACTTACCGCACTCTCGGATGAAGAGGTGGTGCACAAGGAAGTGAACGGGAAGCTCTATTACCTGCGTTACAGGATTGAAGGGGAAGAGGCTTATGCTGTTGTAGCTACCACTCGTCCTGAAACCATTATGGGCGATACAGCGATGTGCATCCATCCGGATAATCCGAAAACGGCACACCTGAAAGGCAAGAAAGTTATTGTCCCGCTCATCAACCGTGTTATTCCCGTTATCGAAGATGAATACGTAGATATGGAATTTGGGACGGGATGCCTGAAAGTAACTCCCGCTCACGATGTTAACGATTATGTGCTGGGTGAAAAATACAACCTGCCGTCCATCGACATCTTTAACGACAACGGCACCCTCAACGAAAACGGGGCGATGTATGCCGGAATGGACCGGTTTGATGCCCGTAAGAAAATAGAAATAGACCTGGGAAATGCGGGGCTTATCGAAAAAACAGAACCCTACACCAATAAAGTGGGTTTTTCTGAACGAACCAACGTTGTCATTGAACCCAAACTTTCCATGCAATGGTTTCTTAAGATGGAAGATATTGCCAAACCTGCTCTCGATGCAGTTGAAAACGACACTGTTAAGTTTCATCCCGCGAAATACAAAAACACGTATCGCCACTGGATGGAAAACATCAAGGATTGGTGTATCAGCCGGCAACTGTGGTGGGGACACCGGATTCCGGCCTATTATCTTCCCAAAGGCGGTGTAATAGTGGGCGAGACCAAAGAGAAAGCTTACGAAAAGGCGCTACAAACGGTTGATTACCCTATCTCTATAGACGATTTGCGTCAGGATGAAGATTGCCTCGACACCTGGTTTTCGTCGTGGTTGTGGCCCATCTCGGTTTTCGACGGCATCAATAACCCCGACAATCCGGATATCGACTACTATTATCCCACAAACGATTTGGTTACGGGACCCGATATCATCTTCTTTTGGGTTGCCCGAATGATTATGGCAGGATACGAGTATCGCCAGGCTCCCTGTTTCGGCAACGTATATTTCACGGGAATCGTTCGCGATATCCAAGGCAGAAAAATGTCGAAACAGCTCGGCAATTCACCCGACCCTATCGAGCTGATGGAAAAACACGGCGCCGACGGCGTACGAATGGGTATGCTGCTGGCTTCATCGGCGGGAAACGATTTGCTTTTCGATGAATCGCTCTGCGAACAGGGAAGAAACTTCAACAACAAGATATGGAATGCATTCCGGCTGGTAAAGGGCTGGGAAGTGAACAACGGAACAGGACAACCCGAAACGGCAAAAATTGCCATCAGCTGGTTCGGTAACGTATTGTCGAAAACCATTATCGAACTGGAAGACCTTTTCAGCAAATATCGACTCTCGGAAGCGTTGATGACGGTCTATAAACTGTTCTGGGACGAGTTTTCATCGTGGTATCTCGAATTGATAAAACCCGCATACCAACAACCTGTCGACCCTGCCACTTACGAAGCCACACTGTCGTTTTTCGACAGTTTGCTGCGATTGTTGCATCCGTTTATGCCCTTTATTACCGAGGAACTCTGGCAGGCCCTGGGCGAAAGGAAACCAGGTGAAAGCATCATGATAGCCCGACAGCCGAAGGCAACCACAGTGGACGAAGAACTGATCGCCGATTTTGAAATCACCAAGCAGATCATCGCCGGCATCCGTACTATCCGTTTACAGAAAAATATTCCCGGCAAAGATGAGTTAGAGTTGCAGGTAATCGGAAATCACGACAACCGGTTCGATTCGGCCATTGCTAAAATGGCCAACCTGTCATCAATTGAAAACATAACGGAAAAATCTGAGGGAGCCGTTGGTTTTTTGGTGGGCACAACCGAATTTGCTATCCCGATGGGCGATAAGATAGATGTGGAAGCCGAACTGAAAAAGATGAAAACCGAATTGGAATACTGCGAAGGCTTTTTACAATCGGTCATGAAGAAGCTGAGCAACGAACGGTTTGTGCAAAACGCAAAACCCGAAATTGTGGAGAACGAACGCAAAAAACAAGCGGATACGAAAAGTAAAATTGCATTACTGAAAGAGAGCATTAAAGCGTTGGAACAATAAGCGATAATGCAAGAAGTCCTGTTTCATATTTCTCAGGAGATCGGAGAGGATATCGTCTCTCACCACCCCATTTCCGGAGGCGATATTTCTTCGGCTTATCTGCTGGTGCATTTAAACCTATTCGGGAAGGGATATTATTCGGGTGTCCTTTCTATTTTACAGAGATATTTTTAACTTTGCCTCTATTGATAACCTTTCACTGCACTTTAAACTTTACCGCAAGCGAATTTCCCTCTTCGTCAACCACCGTGACCGAATGTTCGCCCGGTCCGGGTGCAAGTTCCATTTGATGAACATCCGATGTCTCGCCGATGTATTCATTATCCAAATGCCAAAATACCCGCGTCGAAGGGTTCCGGTGTGCAAGTTCAAAAACCGCTTTTCCCCGGGAGCCGTCTAATTGTTTGGTTATTTTGATGATGGAGTTGGGATAGGGATAAATAAACTGCATCACTTCTCCCGATGCGCCGTCGCGACATTCGGGCGAAAAAGGCGGCAACGACCGGTACGCCGGATACTGCTGCTTGTAATACCACTCCCACGACGGCGGCAATACAAACCACGAGACGGAACGGATACCCCTGCCGCCGGCACAATGTTCGTAAACCCGGTAACGCTCGTCCTCCGACACATGGACAAGTTTGTGATAATTGCAAACGCTCCCCTGCACCGCTTTTACCGGAGCCAGAATGGTATCTGCCGACGAAGGCGGACAATGCAATCCCATCAGGCATCCGCTTTCGCGGCAGACAACAACTTCGGTCAAATCGCTGTAAGGCGTTTCGAACCACGACGTGGCCGGCAGCAGATTAAACAAGTCGAACATCACCTGCGCCGAGGTGCGCGCGCCGGTTAATCCCGGACGCCCTTCGCCACTGGCGTTTCCCGTCCACACCGCCACCAGGTATCGAGGCGTAACGCCCACCGCCCACGCATCGCGAAATCCGAAACTGGTCCCTGTCTTCCAGGCCACTTTTCGCATGGAAGGGATAAATTGCCAATCAATCTCTTCGGGACGATTCACGGTGGTCAGCGCTTCCAATGTCAGCCACGCCGCACCGGCATCCGTAAAGGCGCACGGCCGTGCACCTTTACCGCCGTGTTCATCGCGCACCAGCAAAAATTCCCCTTTTCGGGGATTAGAGGGCCTTACGGCGTGCACCATATCCGCATACGCGTTTGCCACATCCCACAACGTCCCTTCCGCCCCGCCTAAAATAAGCGAAAGCCCGTAGTAGTCGGCCGGACGGTTAAGCGTGGTCAGTCCGGCTTCTTTCAAAAAATTGTAAAATTTCGGCACTCCGTACCGGCGCAGCGAAACCACCGACGGAACATTCAAGGAACGTGCCAATGCTTCATTGGCATGAACGGCGCCGTCGTATTGCAAACTGAAATTCTTAGGCGAAAAACCGCCAATGTTTATCGGAATATCAGGCAGCAGTTCGGTAGGCAACAGCACCCCTTCCTGTAACATGGCACAATAAAGGAACGGTTTGAGAATACTGCCCGTGCTCCGCGGCGATTGAATCACGTCAACCTGATTCCCGGCCTGTTGGTTATTAAAATTAACGTTCCCTATATAAGAGATCACTTCGTTCTTCTCTAAATCAACCATCAAAGCCGCGAGATTCAGAATATTGTTCTGCGAAAATTCGGCGTTCCACCGCTCCAGGACATCATCGGCTTGAAGCTGCAAGCTCTTGTCGATGGTAGATTGCACGTGAGTACCCGGCTGAGACAGGTAAAGCCGGGCAACCAAATGCGGGGCGATTTGTGGCAACGGATGCGGATTTTCGGGCAGCGGCTCGGCGATGGCCAACAGATAGTCGGTTTGAGAGACAGCGCCGGAATCGAGCAGTTTTTGGAGCAACCGGTTTCGCTTGACAAGCAAGCCTTCCCGGTTTTTAGCGAAGTGCATCAGCGACGGCGAATTGGGTAAAACGGCAAGTGTAGCGGCCTCTGCCCACGACAGCGATTGGCCATCGTGTCCGAAATACCGCCACGCAGCAGCATCTATTCCCACAACGTTTCCCCCCATTGGCGCGTGGGAAGCGTACAACGCGATGATTTTGTTTTTGGAACAGGATAACTCCAGCCGCGTAGCGAGAATAATTTCGATGAATTTTTCGAAGTATGTGCGTCTGTTTTGTCGCATCAACCGCACGGTTTGCATTGTGAGGGTACTCCCGCCGCTTACTACCCTGCCCGCTTTTATGTTCTGCATCATCGCCCGCGCCAGCGACACCGGATTTACTCCCGGATGATACCGGAAATACCGGTCTTCAAACTCAATCAGACAGGTTTTGTACTTATCGGAAATACTATCCGTGGGCGGAAACCGCCATTGTCCGTCCGAAGCAATGCGCGCGCCTAATAATTCGTTATTCCTATCCGTCACTAATGTACTGTATGGCGTATCGAATAAGGGTTTGGGAAGGGAAAAGACGTACCCGATCACCAGCACAAGGCCGATGATCAGGATTGTTTTTTCCCACCGCTTCAGGGATAGAAATTTGTCGATAATCATTCCTTCACTTCAATCCACATCCCACTCGTCCGTGCCTGTTCACGCGGTTGGTACATAGCCTGGCACGAAACGGCAGGCAGATAATAACTGCCCCGATAAGCCGCTTGCAACCTCACACGGAACGTGGCCGATTGTCCGGCATCCAGATTAAAATAGGTCAGTACCCGGTCATCGCGGATATCGCGATAATTATAGGTTTCGGCAGCTGATTGGGTGCCCGTCAAACGCTCGTTGAAAATCTCCCAGCCCGATGGGAAAATCTGCACCAATGCTAAATCGGTAAACGATTGTTCCATCGAATTCTGAACGGTAACCACCGCCGTGAATTCCGTTCCCTGCTTCAGCAATTTGACATCCACCGGTTTGCCTGCGGCATCGAGGTAGTGGACCGACAACCGCAGCGAGCCTGCCACAGGGCGAAGCGTATCCACCAAAGGTTGGGTGAAAACGGTAAGCCGGGCATAAACCTTGCCTTTACCTTTGTTGGAAAGCTGTACCGATTGATTGGGCACCGTTTTCAGATCCACCTGATGGAAAGCCTGCGGCGTGGAGACAGCGGGCATTTTCTTCCCGTTCAGTGTCCAATCCACGTTGATATTCCCCGAGCCCATCTTCTCCGCCAGTTGTGCCATTGCCGACAAGCCAAACGCCGCGGTTTGTGTGGAGATATAATCGGATGAAAGCGCTTGCGATACATCCCGGGCAAGCTGCAATGCTTTTTCGATATTCCCGAGCAGCAGGTAAGTCTGCATAATCATTGCCTTATCCCGTGCCGGTGAACCGTACGTATCGTTATTGAAACTATAATCGCCCACCTCATCCGGGACATTGAAAACAAGCGAATTAGCCACATCCGTTTTTCCAGCCAACGCATAAGCCGCCGCCAGTCGCCATTTCGCCTGCAGGTCCAAATCCGCGATTTCACGCATCCGGTTCATCGCACCCAACTCGGTATTTTCGCTCAATGCCAAAGCGTACAAGCGATAAGCCTGCTGCAATTCGGTCATCGAAATTCCGTAATAACCTCGATAGGCAGTGGTACGCGTCCAGTTTCGGACCAGCTTTTGCTGGAACCTCACCCACCGGTCGATCACGTTTTGCGGCACATCGTAGCCCCTGCTTCTGGCTTCCACCAGGAAATGTCCGGCGTATGTAGATACCCATTCCGACGCATAATTTTGTCCCGTCCAATAGATAAATCCTCCGTCGGGAAGTTGCCGGGAAGCAAGAATCTGAATTACAGATGCTATTTTTTTATTTGTTAGCTCTTTTTCGGTATCCGAAAGCGAAACAAAATTACCTAAATACAGCAACGGAAAGCCTTGCGAAGTGATTTGCTCGGTGCATCCGTGAGGATATTCCGCCAGGAACGACAGGTTCTTATTCAGATTGACACCCGGAATCCGCGATAATTCCAGCTTAGCCCAATCGGTTGGATTTACGTTTCCGGGATTGAGTGTAAGTTGTGCATCTTCATTGGGGCTGATAAGCACCGATTGGCTGATGACAACGGGCGGATTGGGGTTCCGGATACCGATATTGATCGTTTCCGACGCCGATTCTCCCCCACCCGATGCAGTTATCCTTACCTGCTCAGCTCCGATTCTATTCCCGGCTTTCAACTTAAAGTAAACTATTTTGTCGCCTACGGCATCAAACGAAACCGATTTCGACGTCTCCCCCTGCAATTTCAGCAATCCGTTTGTTTGAACGGAAACCTGCACATTTTTCACTTTCTTGTCCATCGCAAAAACGTTTACTGGAAGCCAAACCTCTTCATCCGGTCCCATTACGCGCGGGAGTGTACTGAGGGTCATCAGCGCATTTTTTACCGCAACCGTTTTTTCGGCGCTTCCGTAAGCTCCGTTTCCGGCGGCAACCACCATCACGCGGACCGAGCCCACGTATGGCGGAAGTTTTATTTTGTGGGTTTTGGTCTCTCCGCCTTTTATGGTAAACGGTCCGAGGAATTTCACTACCGGCCTGAACCGGTTTACTTTATCGCTCGATGCTTTCAGCGCTTCGTCGCCGCCAATGCTCAACAACGGGCCAATCATCCCCGTATTCGCTCCCAACACGCGATCGAATAAATCCCAGGTACGCACTCCGAGCGCCTCGCGGGCATAAAACTCGTTCCACGCGTTGGGCGTTTTAAACGACGTAAGGTCCAACAAACCTTCATCCACAATGGCAAGCGTGTAAGTCATCGGCTTTTTGGTCTTCTCCGAGACCGAAACCGAAAACTCTTTTTCGGGGCTCAGTTCACCCGGCATTTGTATCACGGGTTGCAGTTTGCTGTTTTTATCCTCCACATTTATGTTTCTCACGCCGTACAACCGGATGGGTAAATCGTTTCCGGTTTGCGCGTGCGGTTGAAGCAATGTGATGAAAATATAGAAATTGGGGTTCATCTCTTCCGTAATCTCGAAGCGATATTCCGTATCGTCATTTTCCGATGTTTTTACCCACTCTTTCCGGAGGATGCCCGAACCGTTTTCGATGCTCACCAAGGCTCTTCCCGATGAGCTTTTCGGAATAACAACCGTTGCTGTTTCGCCCACGGCATAGGTTTGCTTATCGGTAGAAAACGACAACATCGTCAATCCGTTCGGGTCGGTTTTATTGGAACGTCCGTACATCGAAGCCCAATCTACATAAA
The DNA here is from genome assembly GCA_001898165.1 of Bacteroidia bacterium 43-41. GTDB lineage: Bacteria > Bacteroidota > Bacteroidia > Bacteroidales > Dysgonomonadaceae > Petrimonas. Next base: position 7,069 of record MKTD01000052.1, on the reverse strand, counting down.
AAACGGCTCCCGTGGTGTGCCCGCTCCCGGTGTCTTTCACAAGAATCAGGTAGCGCCCCCAATCGGGATAATCCACCTGGAAACTCACCTTCCCGCCTCCTCCCGATGTTGAAATCACACCCCGCGAAACGGGCGAAACGGCCGTATTATTCACATAAGAACCTAAATCTTCTTCCGAGCTGTTCCACCACCACGACCAGTTGAGCTTATAAATTTTATATTCCACGTCACTGCGCGGAACTTTTTTCCCGTAAGGATTTACGGTGACCACGTCGAAAACGATGGGCTTGTCTGTTTCCAGAAAACCCGACATTCCGGGTTCCGGCATTTTCACTCCGGCATACACGCTGTAAGGTGAATAATAAGCCGTTTGCGCGTAAAAGCTCATATCGCCGCCGGTTTCGAAAACGCGCGAAACAATGTTTCCACGCAACATTCCCGGTGCGGCTTCGGCAAGCGGAATCTTGGAATTTATACCTGCCACGCCCGATGCATTAAGTGTCCCTTCGAACAACTTATAACTGTTTGTTTCAAACTTGAAAAGCGGATTGTTGAAAACATACTTGTTGTATCCCGAAAACGGATTTTCGGCCCGTGAAAGCGTGATCTCCACTTCGGATTTCAGGTTGGAGGCCGGTGCACCGTGAAGCCATTGCGATGTGAGCGTTCCTGAAAAAACACCTCTGCTTGCATCAATAATGGAATCGGCCTCCAAACGCACTTTCAACCGGTTTGGTTTTACGGTCTCTATCCGTAGCGGTTTGTAGAACGATGTTCCACCTACTTTCACATAAGACTGCCATACACCGGTAGGCGCCGAGGGTTCCGTAGTGATCTGGAAGGTATAAAACCCATTCTCACCTTTGGTTTTAACCTGCCGGTGATAGAACTGACGCGTAGGCGTGTAAACTTCCAGTGTAACAGGATGCCCTTCGGGCAATTTCTTCGCCTTGTCCTCCAGGATAAACGAGAGATAAATGGTATCTCCGGGGCGCCAAACCCCGCGTTCGCCGTAAACATAACCTTTCAATCCTTTTTGTATCTCTTTCCCGCCCACATCAAAATTACTGAGTGAAAGCGACAACTCTTCTTTCATTTCCAGATAACCGATATCGTTTCCGTTGGCAGCGGTAACCACAAACGGTTTCCCATTTTTGTACCCGATTTCGGCAAAGCCCTGCCCGTCGGTTTTTCCTTTACCGATCACCTGCATCTGGTAATTGTAAACCGTTACATCGGCACCGGAAAGAGGAGAGGTGGACAGAATATCGGTAACGGCAACCGTTATTTCATTTTCGTTTCCGCTCTTGGCAATAATCCCCACGTTTGATGCCATAACCATGGTCTCGATGATGCGATCGCGGTTCATATAATACGAGGGTTTGCAAGGATCATCGCGCTCTTCCCAGTTGTATTCCGCCCAATCGAACGGCTCGTAATAATAGGGCGATGTTTCGTCCCACGGCGCTTCATCTTCTTCGCTGATGATCTCGTCTCCAAAATTCCGCATCGATAAGCCTTCCGGAATACGGGGCGTTGTGCCTCCACAATTGTAAAGAGAATAATCCTGTTTAAAGGATAGCTGCACCATATAGATTGCCCCGGGATCTTCGCTGATCATGGGTGCCAGGTCTATATTAAAATGATTCCATTGGGTCAGGTCCAGCGTTTTATCGGTATCCAGGCGGATCTGTTTCTTCTTGATCAACCGGCCAAAACGACGCACTTCACCAATAGAATTAGTATTCATCGAGCCCGATTGAAGATAGTAAAGGATGTTGTTTTGATAAATTTTTATCACTTTTACATCCACCGCCCATAAATTTACCGCGTTAAACGGAAGTATCAACTCTTTGGAGTTGGGGAGGATATTTCCATTTTTCCCCATCTTTATCTGTGGTTTTTCACTTTCAGCACGAAGCTGATAGGTATAATCTTTTTCTAATGCGAGGTTTTCGAAATTGCGCAAGCCTTGGTGGAGTTGCAAAGTAACCTCTTCGTGCGGATAGGTCTCGGGATATATTTTCAGTACATTTTTATCGATCTGATAAGTGAAATTATTGATTCCCGAAGGAACAACAAGCCCCTGGATATCCTGATCCTGTGACAAAGGGCTGCTGAAGGTGACTCGGATATACGGGCTATTTTCGTTCATCACCCGCACATCAATTACCTGAAATTGGGTTTCGGGCAAAGCCGGAAAGTTCGTAGTAAATTCCTCGTGTTTCTTTGCCCCGATAGCGTTTCCGTTCACCACAAGTTTATAGCTTTCGGGTTTATCCGTCCGCCTCAAACTGTCTATCGAGACCTGGTAAGTTCCGTCTGGAGCGGGTTTTACACTTACTTTTGCTTCACGATTAGCACCCTTGACTTCAAAGATCTTACCGATCTCTTCCAACGATGCATTATTGGCCAATCGCAATGTCCCGGTCACCGAATTCCACTTCAGATTGTTGATGCTCATCGGCGAATAAGGCAACAGATCGAAGGAGAAATTTTGTTCGTTCACCCGGAAATAGAAATTGAACGTTTTGAATTTCGATTCCGTTTCCAGGGCTTTATCCAGGTGGAATTTCGCTTTGTATTCTTTTCCCGGCTTCAACTGTCCGGCATCAGGCACAAAGCGTATGGTCCTTGAGTTTGTCCAGTACGTTTTTCCTTTGATGGAAGGCGAAAACGAGAAAAACTTCTCTTTCGTTTCGGCATTCAATTCCACAGCGGGCAGTTCCCGGGCAAGTTCGATCTCGATGTACGATTCCGGCGAAATGTTGCCGTAAGTAAACGCCGCAATATAACGGGCAAATTCGGGGTCTATTGGGGATGTTTTTTGCTTACAGGAAGCAAAGGAGAAGAAAAAGATTCCCCAAACGAATGCCACGTAAATGTAAAATAAACCTTGTTTTTTCATTTTGATTTTTTCTAAAGATTATAGAAACAGTTTCTTAGTAAGGTGATTGATTAATAGTTGTTTATAGTGTATTTATTGTTAAAATCAGAACTCCAGATAGGGTTCAACCCGAAAAATATCTTCCGAAGTAAATTCATCCAGCATAGACAATTCATTTATTGATGAGATGTCCCCTTTCTTTTTCCGCAGGTTCATAATGGCCTGTACCTGTTTATAATTGAGGTAGGGATGCCTTAATAGCTCCCTAAACCCCTGTTTGTTAATTTGAAGTTTTCTGAAGTTCCCGTCGGCTTGGATGTATGGTGAAATCCGGGTGAACATCTCGTTGTCAATCCCATAAACTTCCCTCAGTTGCTCTACCGAAACAAAGCCTCCCAGTAGGTTTTGGTATTTCACAATTCGCGCAGCGAAAGAACTGCCTATTCCCGGGATCTTTTTCCATTCGGCCGTGTCGGTAGAATTCAAAAGGATTGTTTCGCCGGCGGCAAGCTTTTCAGCTTTAGGAAAGGGAATATAATTATCCAATACCGGGCCGTCGGCCTTCACATCGTTTTGCGGCACCTCATTGTTTTTATTGTCTTGAGGACTTATGCCTTCATCCATTCTTAGGTTTTTCTGAAACTCTTCGAATACCTTAACCAACGAATCGTTCTGTGCAAAATTTATATCCCGGCCGTTGTGTTGCGACAGGATCAGATTTAAAATTAGAGTCAGTACGATCAGTATAAGCAGTAAAGTTACCGCTACTTTTTCGCTTTTCTGATAATATAAAAAATCCTTCCAATGCATAAACGGCAGCATTTCTAAAGAGTAAAGATAAAAATTATTTTACCGAAAGTATTACCTTTGACAAAATAATTGTGAAATGGTTTCATTATGGCTCTGAATTACATCTGGATTGCTTTTTTTCTCATCGCTTTTGTTGTGGCCCTGGTCAGGCTTATTTTCTTCGGCGATGTGAATGTATTTACAGAAATTATGAATTCCACATATGACTCTGCCAAAACCGGATTCGAGATATCACTGGGCTTGACGGGAGTTCTTTCGCTTTGGTTGGGCGTGATGAAAATTGGCGAGCGTGGCGGAATGATCGATCTGTTTTCGCGAGGCGTGGCACCGTTGTTTTCCAAACTCTTCCCCGGTATTCCTAAAGGGCATCCGGCATCGGGTTCCATTCTTATGAATATTTCGGCAAATATGCTCGGGCTCGACAATGCAGCAACCCCTTTCGGGTTGAAAGCGATGCAGGAGTTGCAGGAAATAAATCCGGACAAGGGAAAGGCATCCGATCCGATGATCATGTTTCTGGTGATGAACGCGTCGGGACTGACTCTGATTCCTGTCACCGTGATGGTTTATCGTGCACAGATGGGTGCAGCTAATCCGGCCGATGTGTTTATTCCGATAATGATAGCTACGTTTGTAGCCACACTTGTGGGTGTTGTTGCCGTTTGCCTCAAACAACGGATAAATATCTTCAACAAGGCTATTATGGGATTTTTCCTCGGGATGCTGGCGATAATAGCAGGAGCCATCTTCATTTTTAACTCAATGCCCCAGGAAAAAGCAAACATCGTTTCCGGGCTTGTGGCCAACATTATTCTGCTCTCCGTGATTGTTCTCTTTATCGTGATAGCGATGCGGAAGAAGGTCAATATTTTTGAATCGTTTATTGATGGTGCCAAAGACGGATTTAAAACCGCCGTTACCATCATCCCATACCTTATCGCCATTCTCGTTGGGATTGGCGTTTTCCGCGCATCGGGAGCAATGGATTTCCTGATGGACGGTTTACGAAATTTAGTGGCGCTTACCGGAACGGACACTCGTTGGGTGGACGGGATGCCTACGGCGATTATGAAACCGCTCAGTGGAAGTGGTGCCCGCGGAATGATGATTGATGCGATGAAAACTTTCGGCGCCGATTCGTTTGCCGGGAGGCTCTCTTCCGTTCTTCAGGGTGCAACCGATACTACGTTCTATATCGTTGCCGTTTATTACGGAGCCGTGAACATTAAAAACAGCCGCTACACCGTTTCCTATGCGCTTTTGGCGGATTTGGCAGGCGTTTTGGCTGCGGTTTTCGTTGCCTACCTCTTTTTCGGATAGGAAATATGCAATTCTCCAAGTGAATAAAAGTTAAATATTATGGCCATTACATTTCAGAGTGAAGGTATCGATTTTCCGGGAATCAGGAAACGCGATATAAAAAATTGGATCAAGCTTGTTGCCGATGGTTACGGCAAAAAAATCGGAGAGGTCAATTACCTGTTTTGCACCGATGAAAAAATTCTCGAAGTAAACAACCAATACCTCTCCCACGATTTTTATACCGATATCATTACATTCGACTATTCCGAAGGAAATAAAATATCGGGCGATATCTTTATCAGTTTAGAGACAGTTGGCACCAATTCACAAAAGTATAACACCAACTTTATGGAAGAACTGCATCGCGTCATCATCCATGGGATCCTTCACCTGTGTGGGATTGACGATAAAAGCGATGACGATTCCCGCAAAATGAGAGAGGCCGAAAACAGGGCCTTAGAGCAAACAAATATATAATCCAACACTTTCTTTTTCAGTAATATACTTTTGGAAACTTACAAATGTTAATCACGTACTCAGCTTTCGCATGTATCCTTGAATAGTGTGTGCAACTAAAGCGGAAGCCTTTAGATGATGATTTAGTCGCAATCACATCACTCTTGATATATGCAAAACTTAAATTAAATAATATAAACAGTATGCCGACTCTATTCTCTTTTATGTTCTACAACACCGAAAATTTTTACGATACCCTGGACGATCCCAATACAATGGACAGTGAATTCACTCCTGAAGGGAGGTTAAGGTGGGATGAGAAAAAATTCAATGATAAAGTAGATAAGTTAACATTTGTAATTCAGGACATTGTAAAGCCGGAGATTCCCGATATTATCGGATTGGCCGAAATAGAAAATAAAAACGTGATGATGAGCATCCTCGACGGTTTACACAGAAAAGGAATGAACCATTACAGCTTTGTCCACTACGACAGCCCCGACGAGCGTGGTAGCGATGTAGCCATGATCTACAACACACATTCATTCATCGTCCTCGAATCAACCCCCATCCTCGTTCGTCTGCCGGGCATTGAAGACCGTACCCGTGATATCCTCCATGTGAAAGGCAGGACTACGTTTGATGAGGTATTGCATATCTTCATCGTACATTTCCCCTCACGGAGGGAAGGTACCGACAGATCGGAGCGCAGACGCTACTTTGTGGCAAGCGAACTGCACAATGCCGTTTACAAAGTGCTTAGTGAAAATCCAGATGAAAACATAGTTATAATGGGCGACTTCAACGACACGCCCGACGACAACAGTGTTGACGAAGTACTCGGAGCTCAAAAATCTTTCGACAGCATACTCAACATCAAACTCTACAACCTGACATACCCGAGGCATAAAAAAGGCATCGGGTCAACCTACCACGACGGCTGGCTGCTGTTTGACCAGTTTATTGTTTCGGGACACATGCTCCTTTCCGGTAAATTTGACTGCAAACCCGAATACGCCGATGTTTTTAACCCGAAGTACCTGTTGCATTTTGATAAAGAAGGACACTCGAATACCAACCGGACGTACCGGAATCATTACACAGGGGGTTACAGCGACCACTTGCCAATCTACCTGAAAATCTATGTGAAATAAGAAACTGTTTTGAATTTTTTTATGTACTGTTTTATAGAAACTGTTTAAATTTCTTACGAAAGAGGATAACAAAGATGTCTTCGCTTTCAAAAAGTTTCTTTTTTGAATAGCGAAACAGGTACAACAATTTCTTCGTCATTTTTTGATGGATTTGGATTTTCGTTTCGCATCGTATAGCGGGCTATACGAAAGAAAGGAAAGTTCAAAGACGCGAAAAAGGGCATAAAACAGCATAAAAAAGAGAGAAGTGCGACTATAATTCGTAAAATTCAAAACAGTTTCTAATTCCATTTTCACTCAATTAACATCTTGTAAGCACATTAGCAGCTCTTTTTTCGTATATTTCCTCTATAAATCCTTTTTTCCGGTATGAATAAACCCTTTTAGAGTTAGTTTACATTACTTTAGCCTAATAAATATACTAACGGAAGAACAAGGTCTTTCGTCAAAGTATAATTAA
>MKTD01000051.1 GCA_001898165.1 Bacteroidia bacterium 43-41 | reverse complement strand
TCGAAATTAAAAAGTTTATGTATTTTTAACAATGACAAATCTTTAGCTTAACTTGCTGATATTTTAGTACAAAGAATGGGGAATACTATAACAGTTGCCTGATCAAGGCGAGAATATTTTGCTTTTTTCGGTAATAATGGTAGTATTGCTAATAGTTCATTTTCTATAAATTTAAAAACTTCTTTTGGTGATGATTGTTCTTTTACATCATAAACATTTGTAACAATAGGAACATTTCTGAAAAAATCAATTAAGAATATATAATGCCAACTGCGTAACCCTCTTAATTCAGCAATATAAGTTTGCTTAATATCCTCTGTTAAATTGAAGATGGAAAAATCTAAACTCTCAAAATCTTCAATAAATTTATTACAAAATGCGATACCTTTAAAACTCTCACTCCAAGCCTGGTAAATAAAATTTTCTTGAGCTGTCCACTTATGCTCATGTAATCTAACATACTCACCACCATTATAACCATGTTTACCACGTGTTGGTATTATAAGTTGATCTGCAGTAACCTCTTGTAATAGATAATGTGAGCCGGACCAACCAGTGCCAAATGCATGAACATAACTACGTGATAAAGCAGCAAAAATACTTTCTTTAGTTTGATAATAATTTTCAGTCGTAATTTGACTAAATATTTCTTCATCAAGATTAGTACAGGAATTTGAGCTCCAAATAATAATTAATACATATAATAAATATTTTATTTTTTTCATAATCTTAAGTAATTTATTAAAAAGTAATTTGAGTTCCTATTGTGATTGATCTTGCTACCGGATAAACTCCCAAACCACTTATTCCTGGATTTAAACCATTAATTTCAACAGAAGTAGGGGACATTACCGAATATTTAGTTATTGTAAATACATTTTTTATTGTCCCATAAAGTCTTAAACTCGTGATCCAGTTTGTTTTCCAATTAGAAGTCCATCCTAATGTTACGTTATCTAAAGTAAAATAATCGCCATCTTCTAAGAAATAATCACTAACTACTTTACCAGATTTAATGTGTCCATTTTTACTATATGCGTCTGTTAATAAGTTGATACCAGGTTCTGCAGTTAGTCCATGATACATTTGATACATATTCAATATTTGGAAATCAAATTTTCCTTGAAAATATAAGGATAAATCAAAATTCCTATATTTCAATTTATTGTTCCAACTCAGAAAGTAACGTGGTGCACCATTACCTATAGCACCTTTGTCTAAATCACCTGCTTCACCATTAGCAAGTATTTTTTCAGTACCTACTTTCGCATCTTTCCACACAAGCATATTCCCATCTTTGTCAACTCCAGCATACTTTAATCCCCAAAATGTGCCAATTTCAGTACCATCTTTAAGCCGCTGAGCAAATCCTGGATTTCCGGGTGAGGGTAGATTATATCTATCCATAAAACCTTTTTGAAAAATCTCGTTTGAAAACTTATCGAGTTTGGTCAATGTGTATGTTGCAACAATATTTGTCACGTAACTTAGATTATCCGTTTTAATTAAATCCCAATTTAATGAAAATTCCAAACCCTTTGATGTAGTTGAAGCAACATTAGTAAAGACTTGATCGTAAATATAAGGTGGAAGTGGTGCGTCATAATTAGAAATTACATCTTTACCCTTTCTTGAGAATAGATCTAAACTGCCAGAAACTTTATTTTTTAATAATGAAAAATCAATTCCTAAATTGTAAGATACTTGTTTTTCCCAGTGTAAATCGGGATTAGGATTATTAGCTGGCCCCCAAGATTGTATCCACTGTCCAGTTTCGTTTTGCCAGTAACTTGAGCCACTATATCTTGCCAATGCTGAATACCTGTTAAAACCAGAACGTCCTGTTGTGCCGAAAGAAGCACGTAATTTTAGATCGTCAAAAAAATTCAAATTTTCAACATATGATAGTTTTGTTACATTCCATGCTGCTGAAGCTGCAGGAAACAATCCCCATTTATGATTTGATCCGAACTTGGTATTTCCTTCATATCTCAAAGAAGATGTGAGAAAAAATGTATCATCAAAGTTATAATTTAAACGCATAGGAAACCCTATAGTTTTTTCTTTATCCTTCCCTGAATCCATCCCCAGTCGGCCTGCTGCTAAATTCCAGTCGCCACTACCTAACTTGTTATATGAAAGTAAATCAGATGGAAAATTTGCATTTTCTGCCCAAAAAAATTGATGATTGAATTCCTGATAAGAGTATCCTGCCATTAACTTTATTGTATGGTTATCCACTTGAGCATAATAGTTTCCTATCCATTCTAACGTATAATCTGTCCATTTTTCAGACCTAAGGGTCGCTCTGCCTCTACGCATATTATCAATTGATTCTTTATGATATGAGTTTACATACACTTTATTTAAATAATCTTGACTTTGGCGCCCAATTGTTAATTCCGTATTTAAAGTTGGAAGAATATTTAATTTAATCTTGAAGTCAGCTAAAGAAAACTGTCTATCACCACCATTTTCCATATCTTTTACCATTCCAACAGGATTATAGGTGTCGTTCCCGTACAAGATACTGTATCTATCTGGATTTTTGGGATCCATCATTGGTTGGGTTGGATTAAGTTTAATTGCTTGATGAAAAGCAGCGTAGTTTGCATATTCTTCATTTACAACACGACTGGATAGATTACCAGAGACTTCCAGTTTATTGTTAAAAATTTTACTTGTAAACCCCATACGTGCTCCATATTCCTTTCTTGATGAAGCTAAATCTAGCCCTTCTTTTGTTCTATAATTTACTGATGCTCTGAATGTTATATTTTCACCACCTCCAGAAATTGAGATGTAATGATTTTGTCCAATATTATTTTTATTTATTAAACTTTCATACCAGTCATTTCTGTAGCCAAAATCAATATCTCTCTTTTTATTGACAAAGTCTTCAGCTGTAAGTATGTTAGGTTTGTTTGCTACCATATCATGGTCTAAATAAGCCTCATAAGAAACAGATACTTTGCCTGCTTGTCCTTTTTTAGTTTCAATTATTATTACACCGTTGGCTGCTCTTGAACCATATATAGCTGCTGCTGATCCATCTTTTAATATTGTAATTGATTCAATATCTTGATTTGCAAGATTTCGTAAATTGGCGCCGGGCAAACCATCAACTATAACTAAAGGACTATTACCTGCTTCAAGAGATGATGCACCACGTACTTGAATATTTGGTTCTGAGTTTGGATCGGCGGCCGCTACGTTCGAAACGTTCACTCCAGATACTTTTCCATCTATCATCGATAATGGGCTATTAACTGCTCCTTGAATAAAGTCTTCACTCTTTAATGAAGAAACAGCAGAAGTTAACTCTCTCTTAGAAACTGTGCCATACCCAACAACAACAAGTTCGTCCAACGCTTTTGTATCTTCTAAAAGTGTAATATTGAAAGCTGATTGTCCGGCAGTGGCTATACTTTGCTCCAAATACCCGATATATGAAATATGAATGGTAGCATTATTATCCACACTTAGTGAAAATTTTCCATCTGCGTCGGTAACGGTTCCATTGGTTGTTCCGGCTTCAATAATGTTTGCCCCGATAATAGGCACACCGGTTGCATCGACAATTGTTCCTGTAATTGTTTTTTTCTGCTGCTGGGTTGCTTCAGTAACAGCGGTTATCTGGCTGTGCATCTCTTTGGGAGAAAGGATTATTTGTGATCCTTTCACTTCATAGTCCACATTTCCCGATTTAAAGAGCTTCTCTAATACAGCGGAAATAGCAGCATTTCTTACCCGTACACTTACTTTACGGTCCACATTGATTAGCCGGTTGTTGTACAGAAAATAATAATCGGATTTCTCTTCAATGGTTTGCAATACTTTTTCGATGGTTGAATTTCTCATATCCAACGAAATTTTTGTGTTTTGAGAATATATTTGTTCTGCCTGCAGTTGAAAAGTGAGCACAAACAGTAGTAAGAGTGTCATTCTCATAGCGATAGGTATTTTTTTTAATAAAGTACAAAAGATGTGTACTTTTTGGTTGATTGATTTATTATTCATACTTTTACATTGTTATTAAATTCATTTATGGGTTTAGTAATTGATTGCCCGGCGGTGAGGTGAGATTTTCCGTAGGGGGCAATGTAAATCATGGGCGGGAGAGGGTTTTTAACTCTCCCGTTTTTTGCATTTCAATTGGTATTTATATTCTCATAGGCATTCCTCCTTTTTTTGAAAATAGTGTCAGTTATTTTGATTTTATAATTATTTCTCTTCGTGTGAATGTTTCATTATCCAACTGTTTTTGCTTGAATATGGAATAAGTAATAGGGGCCGACCGTTTTAACAGGTCGAGGATATCCTCGAGCGTTTCGTCGGTAAATGTGGCCGTGTATTCATACTCTTTAAGCCTGTCACCCTCAAGGCATATATTTACCCCGAATTTTCGCGAAAGTTTTTCTGCAATCTTATCCAGTTTTTCACGGCGGAACACCATTTTCCCGTCTTTCCACGCCGTTTCCACATACGTGTCGGCAGGTGATACGGACATGTTCCCCGTTTGTAAATTTATGACGGCTTTCTCTCCCACGCTTAGTATCTCTTTTTGGGGTGATTCTTTTGCGGATACTTCAACATTTCCTTTAGCCAGCGTCACTTCATGATGGTTTTCGGATACGTATGCGTTCACGTTAAATTCCGTACCGTATGCGCTTACGTTCATCCCGTCGGGAGTTTCCACATTGAAGCGGTGTTTTTTGTCGGAGACGACTTTAAAATAAGCTTCTCCGGAGAGCTGCACCGTCCGGTCTTTTTCTGTGAAGCGTTGGGGATAGGTAAGTGAGCTTAGCGCGTTCAGCCAAACTTCGCTCCCGTCCGGAAGTATAGTTTTTGTAACCATGCCCGGGGCAGAGGTCACCGTAACGGTTTCCTTTGTTGCCCCGCTTCTATTCAACACGGGTTGCAACACATACTGGTATGTCAGAAACAGGGGAAGAAGAATAGCGGCCGCATTTCTCAGGTAGTTGAGGAACAGGTGTTTGTTCCGGTCGGACGTGATGCGTTTTCGCAATTGCTTCCAATCAGCTGCGGCGTCTATTGTTTTTTGTTTCTCGTAGTTCTCCAGTAAAGAATTCAATGAGTCGGGATTCTCCTTTTCAACCATGTTGTTTTGACATTTATATACACTTGACGAACAACTCCCGCCTTACCCTATAAAAAAAGTGAAGTTTTTTAAGAAACTGTTTAAATTTGTTTCGCTACTCAGAAAGAGACATCCTATAAAAACAGGAGTAAAAAGGAGAGGTAATCACGCAGTTCTATTCGCAATGTTTTTAATGCCTGGCTGATATATGCTTCAATGGTTTTTGGTGAAACTGCCATTTTATCGGCTATTGCAACATAAGTCATTCCTTTAAAACGGCTCATCTCGAATGCTTCGCGTACGTTGGGCGGTAGTTTTGCCAATGCTTCGCCAATAGAGGTTTCTAATTCTTTTAAGGTATAAACTTCTTCCGGTGAAGTGTGAATGGCAGACAGCATATTTTTTTCAATATACCGGTTTTCCACCTCCTGCTTCCGAAGATGATCCGTACAATTGTTGCGAACGGAAGTGATCAGAAAATTACGAAAAGAAGCGCTTATATCGATGTTTTTCCGGTTTTTCCAAATTTTGAAAAAAACATCTTGCACGATGTCTTTGGCTATCTCTTCGTGTGTGATATATCGCATGGCAAACACACACAAGGCGGGATAAAATTCGAGAAAAAGTTCTTTGAAAGCCTGCTCGTCGTCCTGAAAAGCAACTTTCCGAAACAAGTTGTCAAACAGTGTATCGCTTTCCTTCATTTTTCATCCTCCTTCTCCTTTTTTGCCGTTTATCCGGTCGTCAATCACCCCGCCCAGGCCTCCCTGTCGAGATTGCGGTAATTGATGGCTTCCGCCAGATGGGCCGGTAAAACGTTGGCGCTGCCATCTAAATCGGCAATGGTCCGGGAAACTTTCAGGATTCTGTCGTAAGCCCGTGCCGATAAGTTGAGCCTCTCCATGGCGGTTTTAAGTAATTGTAACCCTGCTGTATCGGGAGTAGCATATTTGTGCAGCATTTTCGACGTCATTTGTGCATTACAATAGACGCCGGGTACCTTTTTAAATCGTTCTGCCTGGATTTGCCGGGCTTTTACTACACGCTTCCTGATCTCTGTGCTGCGTTCGGAAGGGGTATTGTCGGACATTTTTTCGAACGGAACAGGCACTATCTCAATATGGATATCAATTCTATCCAACAGGGGTCCTGATATTTTGTTTAAGTATTTCTGTACGGCCCCTGCCGGGCAGACGCACTCTTTATGGGGGTGGTTGTAATATCCACAAGGGCAGGGATTCATAGCAGACACCATCATAAAGCTTGCCGGGTACTCCACCGAATATTTTGCACGGGAAATGGTAATTTTCCTGTTTTCCAGCGGTTGGCGCATCACCTCGAGTACACTTCGGTTAAACTCCGGAAGCTCATCTAAAAACAAAACGCCGTTGTGGGCCAGACTTATTTCGCCCGGTTGAGGGTAGGCTCCGCCGCCGACCATGGCTATATCACTGATAGTATGGTGAGGTGAACGGAACGGCCTGCGCGACATGAGCGGGATGCCTTTTTCCAGTTTGCCGGCAACGCTGTGTATCTTTGTCGTTTCGAGAGCCTCCTCTAAGGTAAAAGGAGGGAGGATAGACGGCATCCGTTTCGCCATCATCGATTTCCCTGCCCCGGGAGGGCCAATCATTATTATATTATGGCTTCCTGCTGCAGCTACTTCCAGCGCGCGTTTCACATTTTCCTGCCCTTTCACGTCGCCGAAATCGAATTCGAAATTCGACGGATTGTGCAAAAATTCCTGTCCTGTATCTACGATTGTTTTTTCAAGTTCAAGTTCATCGTTGGCAAAACCGATAACCTGACGGATATTTTCTACTCCGTAAACATCCAGTCCTTCAACAACAGCGGCTTCTTTTGCATTTTCCGTTGGAAGGATAAAACCTTTAAAGCCATTCTCCTTGGCCATGATGGCTATGGGTAAAGCACCTTTTATGGGCAGGATATTTCCATCGAGCGATAATTCACCCATGATGAGGTAATCTGCTAATTTGTCTGCTTTTATGGTCTCGGAGGTAGCCAGTATGCCTATCGCCAGGGGCAGGTCGTAATCCGAACCTTCTTTCCGGATATCGGCAGGAGACATATTGACTACAATTTGTCGCCGGGGAAATTTAAAACCGGTTACCTGGATGGCCGACACAATCCTTCTGTGACTTTCTTTCACCGATGCATCGGGCAAACCCACCAAAAAGAACTTGATCCCTTTCGTGCAATTAACCTCAATAGTAATAAGTGTGGCATTTATACCTTGGACTGCCGCACCGAACACCTTGACCAACATGGCGTTAATGATTGTTTTTTACAGAATTCTTCAGCGCATTTTCCACTGCAATGGCGGGTACGTTCCTGTCGCTGATGATGCCTGCAGGGGAAATGAGGATATTGTTCGGAATGAACTCAATATTATATGCTTCCACGATGTCGGATGCCCAGCTTTTTTTCTCCGGCACCACCGTCCATGGGATAGAGTCGTTTTCAATATAACTGACGGGATACATATCGGAATCGATGTAAATGGAAATAAATTTCACGCTGTCCTTGTTTACGGTCCGATAGGTTTGCCTGAGTGATTTTATCGTTTCGCGGGAATCAATGCCTGTGGTTGAGATGAAAGAGAGCAAGAGATACTTTCCCTTGTAATCGTATGACCGGATGGTATCGCCCGATTTATCCACCAGCCGGAAGTAAGGCATAGAGGCACCTTCCGCGGAGCGGTTAATTTTCTCGGAATAAGCCTTTAAGTTCAACCCCATTTTCGATTTCAGAATATCGCCATGCATGTATTCTATTACACGGCTGAGCCCTTTCGGATTTTCCGAGTTAGCAAAAAACTCGTTAATAAGAATGAGGCTCGACATTTTAGTGGGATTTTTTTTGACCTGTTCTTCAGCATTCAATGTCAGCTCCTGATTGAAAGAATTGATTTTGGCGATTTCGTCGGCATTGGCTAAGATCCTATTGTTCGATGCCGGGTTTGAATCTTTTTCTTCTTTCAGATTATGAAGCAAAAGGGCGCGTCGTTGTAACAATTCTTTATTCGATTCCTTAAACTGGGTAAGATCATCGTTTATTTCATTTCCGTTAACATTAATTAAATCGGACAGTTGCGCATCTCCCTTGATCGAAATTTTATCTTTGGGGTTGGCAAAAACCATGACCGACGAACTTTGGTTATTGAAATACAACGAAAAAACGGTTAAGGTATCTATCGTATTTTTATAAATAAACTTACCGTGCTTATCGCTCATTACTGTGTCGATAGCGAGGGTATCACCGGCGAAATACGAAATTAAAACTTCGGGATTTTCTAAATTAGAAATATCGCCTTTAAGAGCAATGGAATTCTTGTTGTTTTTACAGGAAAACAACAAGGTACTGATAATGATTAATATAGAAAACTCAACAAGCTTCACTCAATTTAATTTTTTTTGTTTCTTCGAACTCAGTTTAACTTTTTCCTGATTTTCCAACTATTTTTTAAAAAAATTCTACAACGCTGAAAGTTGACAAAGATAAACATTAATTTGATGAGAAATGGCTATGATTGCAAGAAAAATCATTTTATTTAATTAGTTTTGTACGGTAATTTCAATTTCTTGAAAATGAATTTTTCTGTTGTTATTCCTGTTTACAATCGTCCGGAAGAGATTGATGAGCTTTTAGATAGTTTAACCCGACAATCTGACAAGAATTTCGAAGTAATCATTGCCGAAGACGGATCGTCTGAAAAGTGCGATCTCATTGTTGAGAAATACCTGTCGCAACTCTCTGTTGTTTATTTCGGGAAATCGAATTCCGGCCCCGGACAGACCCGGAATGCAGGTGCTGAAAGGGCGAAGCACGACTACCTCATTTTTTTTGATTCCGATTGTATTATCCCTGAAAACTACATTGAAAATGTCTCTTTTTACCTTGACAGGAATTTTGTTGACGCTTACGGCGGACCCGATAAAGCGCTGCCAACTTTTACAACGGTACAAAAAGCAATAAATTATTCCATGACCTCTTTTTTTACTACCGGTGGTATTCGGGGTGGAAAGAGATCGATGGATAAGTTTCACCCCCGAAGTTTCAATCTGGGGGTTTCGAAAAGAGCATTCCAGGCTATTGGCGGATACGGGAAGATGCGTTTCGGCGAGGATATCGATTTCAGCCTCCGGTTGCTTGAGGCAGGATTTGAAACGGCGCTCATTCCCGAAGCGTACGTTTATCACAAACGCCGCTCGACTTTCAGGCAGTTTTTCAAGCAGGTTTACAATTCAGGAATTGCCCGGATCAATTTGTATTTAGCACATCCGGATTCATTAAAATTAGTACATTTTTTACCGTCGTTTTTCGTAAGTGTGATGATCCTCTCCGTGCTTTTGTCGTTTTTCTTCCCGATTATTTTATTTCTACCAGTCTTATACAGTCTGCTGGTTTTAATCGACTCGACGGTGAAAAACAGATCGTTGAAAGTCGGATTTTACAGCATTGCAGCTGCCTGGACACAACTTTTCGGATACGGTACAGGATTTATCTCTGCGGCCTGGAAACGGTTAATCCTGAAAAAAGGGGAATTCAACGCTTTTGAGAAAAAGTTTTACGACTAAGAAACTATTCAACTTTTCTCCCCATAAGCCAAGTCGCCTGCATCGCCAATCCCGGGCACTATATAGAAGGATTCATTCAGTTCCGGATCAATGGCGGCTACCCAAATGGTGGTTTTATCTTCAGGGAAATGTTTGATGCAATAATCCACGGCCTGTTGGCTGGCTATGATGGACGCGATATGGATTTTCCCGGGCGTCCCTTTTGTCTGCAATGCCCTGTACGTCAGCTCCATGCTGCTCCCTGTCGCCAGCATCGGATCGGTAAGTATAAGTGTTTTTCCTTCTATATCGGGTGAGGCAATGTATTCAATATGAATATCAAACGATTGATGGCCGGTTTCTTTGTATTTCCGGTAAGCCGACACAAAAGCATTTCCGGCGCAATCGAAATAATTCAGTACGCCGTGATGATAGGGTAATCCTGCCCGAAGAATTGTACCGATAACGATATCTTCATCGGGAACGGATATTTCTGCCACATCGAGCGGGGTGGTTACGGAAATTGTTTTGTAGTTTAACTCCTTGCTGATTTCGTAGGCCATTATCTCGCCGATCCTTTCTAAATTTCTACGAAACCTGAGCCTGTCGTTTTGGATGGTTATGTCTCTTATTTCACGGACAAAAGAGTTCAGGAGCGAGTTAGTTTTCGAAAAATCAATTACATTCATTTCTATAATGGCAAAACGTTAATCGTATCTTTTTTCGAAAAACAAAGGTAATATTTTAACCTGAATGATAAACATTTTCATTGTTCTTTTTGTTTTAGTTACTAAGTGAATTTTCACTTCGGTGGGATATTGCGCATAAAAAACAATAATTAAAGAAATTTTTCTTTAATTGCTTTTTTATATCAACTTAATTAATTATTTTTGTCGCCGTTTTAGGATATCGTTAAGGTTTTAGGATATTATTCACCAGTTAAAATGGATAGGGCAGACAGAGATTAATTTACACATTTATATTCATAAAAAATTTATTATTAACATGGCAAATTTAGATTTAAGCAAGTATGGGATTACAGGCGATTTTGAAGTCGTTCATAACCCATCGTACGAAGTTCTTTATCAGGACGAGATGAATTCGGCAAACGAAGGATTCGAAAAAGCCAAACTTACCAACACCGGTGCAACTGCCGTTTATACAGGAAAATTTACCGGCCGCTCTCCAAAGGATAAGTTCTTTGTTAAAGACGATGTTACAAAAGATACGTTGTGGTGGGACGGTACTATCAATCGTCCTTGCACTGCCGAGGCGTTCAATTATTGCAAAGGTCTGGTGGCAAAACAACTTTCGGGCGCTAAAAAATTGTACGTGGTTGACACTTTC
Source organism: Bacteroidia bacterium 43-41 (assembly GCA_001898165.1). Classification (GTDB taxonomy): domain Bacteria; phylum Bacteroidota; class Bacteroidia; order Bacteroidales; family Dysgonomonadaceae; genus Petrimonas. The sequence goes on along the minus strand of MKTD01000051.1, from coordinate 38,756 downwards.
TGCGGCACAAACGAAGATACACGCATGAAAGTGCGCTTTGTGATGGAAGTGGCGTGGCAGGCTCACTTCGTGACCAACATGTTCATCCGTCCGTCTCATTATGAACTGGCAAACTACGGGGAGCCTGATTTCGTCTGCTTAAACGGTTCAAAAACTACCAACGATAAATGGAAAGAACAAGGGTTGCATTCTGAAAACTTTACCTTGTTCGACCTCACTCAAAGAATGCAGGTAATCGGTGGTACCTGGTACGGTGGCGAAATGAAAAAAGGTATTTTCGCGCTTATGAACTACTATTTGCCATTGAAAGGCATTGCTTCTATGCACTGCTCGGCTAACGTGGGGGCAGAAGGTGACGTAGCTATTTTCTTCGGGCTTTCGGGAACAGGAAAAACCACTCTCTCCGCCGATCCAAAACGCTACTTGATCGGTGACGACGAACACGGGTGGGACGATCACGGAGTTTTCAACTACGAAGGGGGTTGCTACGCAAAAGTGATCAATCTGAGTGAGGAAAACGAACCCGATATCTGGAGAGCTATCCGTCGGGATGCATTGCTCGAAAACGTCACTGTTGACGATGAAGGGAATATTAACTATGCCGACGGTTCTACCACCGAAAATACGCGTGTTTCGTATCCGATTTACCACATTAGCAAAATCGTGCTTCCTTCACGCGCCGGACACGCCAACAAAATTATCTATCTGTCGGCTGACGCATTTGGGGTATTGCCTCCGGTTTCCATTCTGGACGACAATCAGGCACAATATCACTTCCTCTGCGGATTTACCTCTAAACTGGCCGGAACAGAACGTGGAATTACCGAACCGCAACCCTCTTTCTCTCCCGCTTTCGGCGAGGCGTTTTTAACGCTTCACCCCACTGTGTATGCTCAACGTTTGGTTGAAAAGATGAAAAAACACAACGCAAAAGCATATTTGGTAAATACGGGATGGAACGGAACCGGAAAACGTATTTCAATCAAAGATACACGCGCCATTATCGACGCCATTATCGACGGCTCGATTGAAACGGCAGAAAAACGCCGTATTCCAATCATGAACCTGACTGCTCCTGTAAAGTTGAACAATGTATCGGAGGGAATCCTTGATCCGCGTGATACGTATGCCGACGTTTCGGAATGGGAAACCAAAGCTAAGAAATTGGCCGGAATGTATATTAAGAACTTTGAGCAGTATTGTGATAACGATGCAGCCATTGCATTGATTCCTTCGGGCCCGCAATTGGACTAAGCAGATAGTTTTACCGACTGAATAAAAAATCCCGCTCTCTGTTGATGAGGCGGGATTTTTTTTAATCCTTCAGCGGCATTATTTCCACTTTCCTGAAATCAATGGGATGTCCTTCGCTCTGGAGCGAGATAGTACCTTTGCTCAACATCTTGTCGCCACCGTTCAGCGCAATGAGTTTTGCGTATGTAGCATCTCTTTCATCCAACTGTGGTTGATTGTACTGCAAAACCGTATCGCCGTTGACAATGTGGCTTATAACATCGTTTCCCCTGACTTCTACTTCGGCTGTTATCCACTCTTCACCGTAAAAGTTTTTTGAGGAAGAGTTGATGCAATGATCGAGGATCAACTGATTGTTCATTACGATATTTGTCCCCGGTGTGCAAACATTCAAATTGGTTCTTTGCACTAAAGAATCGCTCCCCAGCAACTGGACTTCGATGGAAGTGGGGAAATCCTGGTCTTTTTCCATCGACTCCGGTGTTTGTCCGTGTATCATGATGCCGGAGTTTTTATAGGCCCATCCCGGCGCTCCCGGACATTGCTCGCCGACAATACGGTATTCCACCCGAAGCTTATAATGCGAGAACTCATCGTTGTAAAACAGATGCCCAAAACGGTCGCGTAACGAGTCGTACTGCTCATAACGTACCTTTATCATCCCATCTTCCACACGAAACGTGTTTCCGAAATTGTCCCCCGCATCATAGCCTTTAATTTTTACCGTCCAACCGGCCAGATCTTTTCCGTTAAACAGTTGAACCCAGCCATCTTCAATTTCGCTACTTTTTTTCTGGTTGCAGGATACCAGCAAAAGTGTCATTGTAACGACACCTAATAGTGACCATACTTTTTTCATATTATAATAGTTATTCATTCGGTTTTGCAAAAAATGACTCAATAGCTTCGATGGAAGTGTCTTTGAGGATTACCTTCTTGTCCTTATCCAGCAAATAGAGTGTTGGAATCGCCCTGATATCGTATAGTTTCTGTTTGGTAATAACCGTTCCTTTATCGTAAGAGTGAATCCAGTTTGCAGGCATCTGCGGTAAATGCGATCTCCATTCGTTAATGTCTTCGTCGGGATAAACCGTTAAAACAGTAATCATCGTGCGGGTGGGGGAGTTCATTGAAAAAGCCTCATTAAGAGTGGGCGATTTCGCCAATGCATTGGTAACGGAGGCGCAAGTAGAACATCCGGGATTTGAAAACATCAAAACAAGATACTCGCTTCTGATGGAATACATTTTTTTTGTTTGTCCCGAAGCCAGCGTGTAAGAAAAGTCATTGGCCGTTTGTCCCACACGGTTTTTCATTACCATCTCTAATTGAAACCGATACCTGGATTTATCCGCTTCGGATATAAAGTTTGAATTCACAAGCTCTTGTAAAACAGGAATATAAAACTCTTCGTTGCGGAACGGAGAGTTGGAGCCGTAGAAATATTTGTCGGACAGTGTGCCAAAATAAGAATACATGACGTTGTCTGCCCCGGCTTTCTTCAGTGTGAGTATGAGCGATTCTTTTGCTTTATCGAAAGGGACAAGAGAAAGAATATTGATGTAATCCACAAAAGCCTGTTCCGTAATTTCGGGGCGAAGGGTGAGCTTTTCGTCAGCAAAATCGAACCTGTCCCAATAGTGCATCACCAGATATTCTGCACGTGCCTCGGCTTTGGTAATCTCATCGGGGACGTCTGGAAAAACAAAGGTATCGGGAACGATGGTTTGCTCCCGCTTCAAAGAATCCTCGTCAATGGTATCCACCTGGGCCTTCTTGCTCGATGAACAGGAGTAGATCACGAGGAAGGTGGAGAACAGGAAAAATGACTTTAGAAAAAATCGACTCATAGCATATATTCTATTGTTTGGCGTAAAAGTACAAAAATTTCATTGAAGTTCTCAAGCATGTCATCAAATGATGGGGAATTTGAGTTTTTTTCGTACATTTGTCTTTCGTAATTTCAGGAAAAAATGGACAATTATATTGTTTCGGCGCGGAAATACAGGCCGGTGACTTTTCGCTCAGTTGTGGGGCAGGAGGCATTGACCACTACGCTCAAAAATGCCATTGCAGGAAATAAACTCGCACATGCTTATCTGTTTTGCGGCCCGAGGGGGGTAGGCAAAACAACGTGTGCCCGTATTTTTGCTAAAACCATAAATTGCCTGAATCCGACACCGGGGCACGATGCATGCAATCAATGCGAATCGTGTGTCGCTTTCAACGAACAGCGTTCGTATAACATTCATGAATTGGATGCCGCCTCCAACAACTCGGTCGATGATATCCGTTCCCTCATCGATCAGGTACGTATTCCGCCTCAGATAGGGAAGTACAAAGTATATATTATAGATGAGGTTCACATGCTGTCAACATCGGCATTCAACTCGTTTCTGAAAACGTTGGAAGAGCCTCCCGCGCATGCCATTTTTATTTTGGCGACCACCGAGAAGCATAAAATTATTCCCACTATTCTTTCGCGATGCCAGGTGTATGACTTTAACCGCATCAGTATTGCCGATATTGTAAATCATTTGCAGTACGTCGCACAGGAAGAAAATGTTATCGCCGAACCCGAGGCGTTAAATATCATCGCACAAAAAGCGGATGGAGGGATGCGTGACGCACTTTCTATTTTTGATCAAACGGTGAGTTACACAGCGGGAAATGTTACGTATAAATCGGTGATCGAGAATCTCAACGTACTCGATTTTGAATACTATTTCAAGCTCACCGATGCGATCCTTGCCGGGAGCGTTGTAGATTGCCTGTTGATTTTGAACGATATTTTGAACCGGGGCTTCGAAGGGCAATATATTATTAGCGGGATAACATCGCATTTCCGCGATTTGCTGGTTTGTAAGGATCCCGTTACCGCAAAATTGTTTGAAGTGGGAGCATCTATTCGTGAAAAGTATATTGCAACCGCAAAGCAATGCAGTAACACTTTCCTGTACAAGGCCATTGAAATTTCCAACGATTGCGATCTGAACTATCGCATGAGTAAAAATAAGCGTTTATTGCTGGAGCTGACACTTATCAAACTTTGCCAGTTGTCTGAGAGCCCGGCGGATCCTAAAAACGAGCTTAAGCCGGTGACCCCACCCGAGAAGGTACAGCCGAAAGTAAAAACAGAGCCCGTTCAAACCCAACAGATTGTTTCCGAACCCAAACCGGAAATAAAACCTGCTTCCCAAACCGGACAGAAGAGGTCAACTGCTGTATCTATTGCGGGGTTGGGTGTCTCGTTGTCGTCGTTAACGGAAGAGAATCAGGAGAAGCCGGATGAGACAGGTAAATCTCAGGAAGCAGAATCCGGGCAAAACAACCGGCTCTTCACTGAAGAGGAGTTACAAAAAGCCTGGCAGTTGTTTGCTGAAAATTTAGACGAGGAAAAACTGCTGAAAAATACCATGATGCTTTACAAACCCAAAATGCTTGGGAACACTGTTTTTGAAGTGGAGGTAAATACGGAGATCAATAAGAATTATCTGGATGAGTATGGCAGTGCTATCTTATCGTACTTGCGGGAAAGTTTGCTGAATGATGACATCACGATGACCATTAAAATTTCGGATGCAGTTGCTGTAAAAAAACCATTGACTTCGAGGGAGATTTTTGAAGAACTGGCACAGAAAAATACTTCGCTGCAAAAATTATCCGATGAATTTGACCTGGAGCTGAGTTAAAATCCATCCTGCGTTTTGGAAAGTTGTCGTATTAAAATAGAATCCCTTTTTTTTATCGGCTTTATGGTGTTGGCCGGGGCTGTTTTATCGTGTAAAAAAAACAGTTCGCAGCAGGCCGGGGCTGTGCCTCTACCTGTACAGGCCGACACCGTTGAACCTGGAGATACAATTATTGTTGACTCCGGAATTACTTTCGAGGAAGCCATTGCCGGAACGGAAGCCCCAAAATCTATTTTGGATGAATTGGTTCTTTTAGATGTTTTGTATAAGTCGGTTGATAATAAACTGCATCAAGGACAAATCCTGACGAACGAAAAAATCGGGGACGACATCCGAAACATGTTCGGGTTTATGCTCGAAAACGATTTCATCATTGAAAAGGCTATTCCCATTGTACATTACAACTGGAACGACAGTTTGTCGATGGACGATAACAACACGTACAGTTTTTGTTACCGCAATGTCTCTTATTCAAAACACGCTCGCGGAATGGCGATCGATATAAATCCGCGTTTCAATCCCGTACGGTGGAAAAGTGCGGCACGGCCCAATCAGCCCGAAGGCGCCGTGCCGGACACAACAGTTAACGGGACGTTGTATCCCGGACATATTGTGGTAAAGGAGTTCAATAAACTCGGATTCCGGTGGGGACATACTTTCTCAAAATACCACGACGATCATCATTTTGAAAAAAGATAATGTTTAACCTGCGCTTTGTCCGTTACGGGAAACAGGCTGATGGCAAAGCCACCTCCCGGTACCGCTTTCTGCTTCAATCTGGATTTATCGGTTACCACAACCTTACGGATTGTATATGCCTGCGGATTGGTCTTGTAATCGGCATCTTTCGCATCGGCATAAATCGTGGCAATATATTGCTTGCCCGGATCCAGGAAATTGAATGAGATTTCGGAAGTAAACGCGTTGTTCCCCGTAGTATTGCCTACGAACCAGTTATCCGTGCCTTTGGCTTTGCGGGCAACGGTAATGTATTCTCCCGGCTCGGCTTCGAGGTATAGGCTCTTGTCCCAATCCAATGCTACATCTTTAATGAACTGGAAAGCGTCCGGGAACCGTTCGTAATTCTCCGGCAGGTCGGCGGCCATCTGCAACGGACTGCTCATGGTGACGTACAATGCCAGTTGGTTGGCGATGGTGGCATTGCAATGCGACTGATTGTCGGGATTGATTTTTGAAATATCCATCTCAAAAATACCCGGGGTATAATCCATCGGCCCGCCGATAAGGCGCGTGAAAGGCAGTACCGTTACATGGTTCGGCTTGCTGCCGCCAAAAGCCTGGTATTCCGTTCCCCGTGCCGATTCATTACCGATCAGGTTTGGCCAGGTACGGGAAATACCGGTGGGGCGCACCGCTTCATGCGCATTGACCATGATCTTGTATTCCGCCGCTTTTTCAAGTGCATATTGGTAATGGTTATTGATCCACTGGCTATAATGATTTTCACCACGGGGAATAATATCGCCTACATAACCACTTTTTACGGCAGGATATTCATACTTGTTCATCAGTTGGTACGCTTTATCGAGATGCCGTTCGTAATTGCGGACAGAAGATGATGTTTCATGATGCATGATCATCTGCACACCCTTACTTTTTGCGTAGCGGTGTACTTCGTCGATATCGAAGTCCGGGTAGGGCGTCTGAAAATCGAACACAAAATCTTTTGATTTACCAAACCAGTCCTCCCAACCGATATTCCATCCTTCCACCAATACCCCATCGAACCCGTTCTTTGCCGCAAAATCGATATATCTTTTCACATTCTCCGTGGTAGCACCGTGGCGGCCGTGCGGTTTCACTTTGGAATAATCCGTAATGCCTATCTGCACACCCGGCAAATCATAAGTATATGACCATTCGCTTTTCCCGGTAATCATTTCCCACCACACACCGACATATTTCATCGGTTTGATCCATGAGGTATCTTTAATTTTAGACGGCTCATTGAGGTTCAACGTAATATGGGACGCAAGGATGTCGCGTGCATCATCACTTACGATGATCGTACGCCAGGGTGTTGTACAGGGAGCTTGCAGATACCCTTTCGTGCCGTTGGCGTCGGGTGTGATCCAGGACTGGAAGATGAAATTCCGGTCATCCAGGTTCAGGTGCATGGCTCCGTAATTGATCAGGGCAGCTTCGTGCAGGTTGATATAAATGCCGTCGGCTGTTTTCAGTTGCAATGAGGTCTGTACGCCCGTGTCCGAAAATCCGGTCTGAGACAGGTTTCCTTGCTTCCCGGCCTGGTTGATTCCTCTGATCTCCGATAATTTGGAAACAGTATAGTCATATTCCTGCGTGTCGTAATCGCCGGGAATCCAATAAGCGGTGTGGTCTCCGGTCATTGCGAACTGGGTCAATTCTTCTTTTACAACAAAATAGACCAGGTTTTTCTGCTGCGGGAACTCGTAGCGGAATCCCAACCCATCATCAAACAAGCGAAACCGAACAACCATATCCCGATCCGTATCTTTCTGTTTGAGTGTTACCGCCATCTCGTTGTAGTGGTTGCGGATATCCTTGGTTTCTCCCCATACCGGATGCCAGGTTTCGTCGAACGAACTGTTTTGTACGCCGGATATAGCGAATCCGTCATATAACGATGTTTCAGGATCTTTCTCACTGCTTATTTCGGAGCCGAATTTCGCTTTTTCGCCTCCGATAAGTTCAAGGCCCAGTTTACTCGGATTAATAACGGCTTTTCCCTTGTATTTCAGGGTATAAACCGGCGCTCCCTGCCGATCCACGAAAAAATTCATCTCCAGGTTGCCGTTCGGCGATCTCAGATCCTGCGCCGCTACCATCCCGGCAATCAGGCAAAAGTACAATAGGATACCTATTTTTCTCATACGATTAATTCTCTTTTATGCTCTTACTTATTAACCAATAATATTGTTGTTTGTTTTCTTTGATCGGGTATTTTCACCCGGCACTCTTTCGATTGATCATTCCACGACCATTCGACCGACGAGACATCGGTTCCTGCTTTCCGGGCGATGGACGCTTCATCCGTTTTTTTAGCCGTTTTCCCGTTTACTGTAACGGAAGCCGGCATTTCCTCCAGATGGTAGGCCAGGATCATATTTCTTTTGTCCGATTGCGTGAATCCCTTGTCCGACGGCTCAATCTCCGTGCGGTATCCGTCGGAAAGCGTTGTGCAGGTAAACCGTGTCCTGGAAGCGATGTCCTTCAGGTAATCAAGGTTTTCCCCATCGTCTTCATACAGTTCGAACTCCGCCGTTTCATCTTCATAATTCGGAAAAATATGGACAAACAACGGATAATCTTTCTTTTCGTGGATATATTGCATCACGGGCATCATAGGGATGATGGAGCCTTTCTTCACAAAAAGGGGAATAACATTTAAAGGAGCGCGATAGGTAATCTGTTGGCCGCCGGGATAAACGGTTTTCTTATCGTTAAAATCGATCCATTCGCCTTCGGGCAGATAAAGCCGTTTTACACGTTCTCCCTTTTTCAGCACCGGTGCCACAAGCAACTCTTCGCCAAAGATAAACTGATCTTCGATCTTTACGGCTTCTTCATCGTGAGGATATTCCATAAACAGGCCCCTCATAATGGGCAATCCGGTATCGTGCGCCTTTCGGGCATAAGTGTACAGGTAAGGAAAGAGTTGGTACTTCAGTTCGATAGCGGCCTTGCTGTTTTTCTCGGCCGTCTCGCCGAACTTCCACGGCTCTACGGCATTGTCTCCTTCGTGATGGGCACGGCTCAGCGGATTGAATATGCCGAACTGCATCCACCGGGTGTATAATTCGGCCATCGCCGGATAATCGGTAATATCGCCGCAATACCCGGAGATATCGGTTGTCCAGAACGGGATCCCTCCCAATCCGGCGGAAATGCCTACCGCCACTTGATTCTGTAATTGACCCCACCCTTCGAGGACATCGTTGCCATTCCCGCTATCGCCGCTCCAACCGAAAGTATAACGTTGAAGGCCGGCATAAGCCGAACGGGTCATCTGGAACAGGCGTTTGCCGGGATTCCGTTTTTCAAACTGTTCCTTCACGGCCTGATCCCAGGTCAAGCCGTACACATTGTGGATCTCATCGTGCATCCCGATATGGTGCTGCATATAGAGACGGTCGGGCTCTTCCTCGTTGCTCCATGCCGGCTCACCCATATCCGTCCAGAAACCACGCGCCCCGTCGTCCAGCGGTTTTTGCTGGTATTCTCCCCACCAGTCGGCTACTCCGGGAACGGAAAAATCGACTACTCCGCAGTTGCCGCCCCACGGCCAGGGCATATCATACGCTTTACCCGTACGGACATCCTTTACGAAAAAACCCAACCGGTTGGCTTCTTCCCATTGCTTCCGGTTGGCCTGCGAGATCACCGGATCCTGCGAAAGGATCACCTTAAATCCCTGCTGCCCCAATGTGGAGAGCATTTGGCGCGGATTGACATAATTTCCCTCCCTCCATTCGAAATCCTGCAAATGCTGTGTCCAGCCGATATCCTGATAGATGATATCGCAGGGGATCTGGCGTTTACGGAATTCGGCAGCCGTTTCCAGCGCCTGCGCTTCTTTCGTGTAAAGGCCGCGGCTTTGCGAGAAACCGAACGCCCACTTCGGCGGCAGGATCGGCTGTCCCGTCAACGCGATGTACTGGCTCAGGATATCCTTATAATCTTTTCCGAAGATAAAGTAATAGATAAATGCTCCATCGGGTGCTTCAAACGAGTAGTATTCATCGGATTCCGTACCGAACTTGAATTCGGTCTTATACGTGTTATCCAGAAAAATACCATATTGATAACTACTCATGAAGAACGGAATACTTTTATAGAGCGGATCCTCCGTTGTGCTGTAGCACGGACGGTCGCTGTTCCACATCTTATAGGCCCGTCCGCGGCGATTGAGCGGCCCGCTCTTTTCACCCAGGCCGAAGAATTGCTCATCGTTACGTAGTACTTTATATGCTTTCTTCGCTGTTGAGTCTGATATATGCCCTATCCCCTTGAAATCGCTGAACAGCAGTTTTTGCCATTTATCAAAAATTTGCAATTGCATGGGATTTTTGTTCATCCGGATGCGGAGCCTGGATGTATAGATCTCGTAGCTTGACGGTTCATCGTTCACGTTTATATTTCCCGTATCTTCCGCATTCTCATTGACAACAGCAAACGATTGGTTAGCGCGGACGAATGTCCCAACGGGATCGAACCATACCTTCACCACCGAGCCGCTTAGGATATCCAGAGAAAGCTTCGATCCGTCATCCGCGTTAAAAACGATCCGGTTTCCCTCTTTCGTATAGGAAATGCACTCTTTCGCTTTAGCGTTTTGCTGTGCAGATAAAACGAAAGGGGTACAAAAAATAAGAAATAAGATAAATTGTAAATACTTCATCAACTTGTTTCGCCTGACAATAATTAATACTCAAGAACAATCATATCCCAATATTTCAACGACGGAAGTGTTAGCATAATCTTGTTTCCTGCCTGTGTAAACTCGAGCGTCCCGGATACTCCGCCGTTTACATCGGGAGAAGCGAACCAGACATTTTTTACCGGACTGTTCCCGGTGATCTCTATTTCCGCGGCAACAATCGTCGAAGGTTCTTTCCGGGTTCCGTTGGTATCCCTCCACTCCATGGAGTTTACGTCGGAAAAATTAAGAAGATGGATTACATCCCTGTTTGTAAACCTTTTGCCGACAACAGCCACGGCTCCTTGTGACGCCGGCCACTTCTCAATCCTGATCTTTTCATCGGCCGGCCGTACCTCAAACGATGCAAACGTACCTCCGTCGCGCAAAAGATTCTGATAAGCCACTTGGAAATCGTAATAACGGATTAAATCCTGCCTCAGTTCACTTTTCATCTGCAGGTTTGAATTCGGGAAGTATTCGTTTGCCAGGTAATGTTCACCTAACTCAAGATGCGCGCCTCCGAATGAGAAAATAACGGCGTTTGCCAATAATACGCCCGGCGCATTTACATATCCTGTGCTGTTCGACCGGGCATAGTCCATATAAGCAGCGAGCACCGTTTGTTTCCGGTTTTCTGAATAAGCGTTGTTATCAAGGATCACCTGCGCCAGTTGTTCAAAAGTTTTACTTTCGTCCCACACTTCGGTATAAAGGAAATCGACATCGGTTTTAGCAATATGGTTTTGCCCGTATTGGCTGACCGCATTCATCACCAGCCGTTTGCCGGGGTCGGCCTGTTTCATGGAGGCAATGAACGGGGCATACGTTTCATCCAATTTCACCCTATTGCCGTTATAATCATACACCGTTCCCCGGTTTCCCAACTGGTCGATATGATAACCGTCGAAGCCGAATACACTATATATATCTTTGTTACGTGCGGACAGGTAAGCCTGCCATTCAGGATTGCCGGGATTGGTCAGGTAAATGCTGCTGCGGAAAGGGGGATTGAGGGGGTGGTTATCTTTTTCGGAATGGTTGGCATCCCTGAAAATATACCACTCTTCTTTCACTCCATCCGACGCGGCGTTATCCAGGACGCCGAACGCCAGATTGTAAAACATCGCTTTCATGCCCCTTTCATGCGCGGCATCGATATAACCCTTCACCGTGGACAGGTAGTTGGTACGTCCGATCAGATCAGGCCATGACGCCAGCGGATTTTCCACGGTTCCGGCCAATGGACGATGGTGATCGTGCATCCAGTCATAGAATTGGATTCCGTTGATATGGTAACGGTTCAGGGCTTCGATATTCTTTTCGATCTGCTCTTGAGAGAGGTTTCCGTAAGAGGAGAGAAAGCCGTAACGGGGAAATTTCGTCCAATCGGAAGAGACATCCACAGCGATACTCTGAACGATCTTCTCGCTGTTTCCCCCTGTTTCGTAAATATCCACCAGATACCCTTTAAAGTCTTCGGACGGCGTAGTCCACGTCCAGGCCGCACCCGGCAGGTTTTCTTCTTTTAACACTTTCCCCAGATGCGAATAACGCACTTTCAGGTTATCGGCAGGTTTCTCTCTCAGGGTGAAATGAACCGTCTCCCCGGGTTTATATACGGCTTTATCGGTACTGATCCCGATATTCAGATAGGTATCGCCATAAGTAACCGGGTTGTTCTTCGTGTCGTAGTAATCTTCACATGAAACCAATATCAGTGAACAAACCACAAATACATAAGTAATTCTTTTTATCATAATATTTTTAGGGATCCGCCATACCTGATTAGAGGTATGGCAGATTCCCCGTCTCTTTATTGTTTCTTTATGGTGACCGTTTCTTTTAACTGGTCGAGTTCGATTTGATATGTTCCGGCTTTGATCCTCCATTTGTAATCGACTCCGGCTCCCGGGTAATGATACAACATTTGTTCTTCCTGTCCGGTCGACGTTTTATCTGCTTCGCTGGCAAGGAACCAGGCGCCGTTCCAATCGTTTTGTTTATCGCAGGTAAACTTCAACTCTCCCCCTTTCAGGGCTCCGGTCCAGATGAATTTGTACGGATCGGGGGTTGCCGTCATCGCAGTGGCGTTCCCTATATCCCATCCATTGGGCGTTGCATCACCCACAAGATAGATCATTTCGAACGGTGTGAACGGAACAATATCGATCTTCATATCGCGTGTATCCAGTTTAATTTTATACACACCCCCCGTAATGTTCCATTTATAGTCAGGATCTCCGGCCCATTTATCCACGTTGAGGCCCAACCCTTCGGCTGTTTGATCGACAGCGGGACGGAAAAACAGGGCATCCCAGTTCCCCTGCGCGGTCCCGATCTTAAATTCACCGCCGGCCGAAAGATCGGCATTATAATGGAACAGGAACGGATCGAGCGGATCTACGGTCATCGGCTTGAAATTCCATCCGGAAGGATTGCCCACGAACCACAATTCGGTATATTCCGGTCCTTCTCCTTTTACAATGCTGACAGCCAATGTAACCAGGTTCACCGTAACGGTATAGGTCCCCGGCTTCGTTATTTCGAACTGTTCATCGTAAGGGTCATCAAAACTTTCGCGCAGATAGAGCTTCGTGTCGTTCTCTCCTTTATTGTAAGAGGGGACGAACTCGCCCGGCGTTGTAATGAATTTGAATTTTCCCGACGAGAACGACCCGGTCCACGTAAAGCCTTTGGGAACATTCTTGATAGGTCGCATTTCGGTAGCATTGTCGGCGTTCCATCCGTTGGGTGTTGCATCACCTATCAGGTATAACGTTTTTGTGATGGGTTTATGTGTTTTAACGGAAATGCGTTGTACATTCGAGATCTCCGGTTCTACCCCCTCTGCCGCAATCGCAGCAATGACACGGGCTTCCAATACGGCCTCCGTATTTACGGCAATGCCAAAATCTTTAAGCAGAATGTCATTCAGTTCTTCGTTTCCATATATTTTTTCGTACACTTGCCTGCCCAGATCGAGAGATATGCCATCGGCAAAGTTATTGCCCTGTACGTCCATTTGAAAAGTATAGCTGATGGCGGCATGGGTTCCCTGATTGGAACCGGTCGTCCACGATAATTTCAGGGCTTCCGTTGTAGGATTGGCAGCATCCAGCTCAATCCGGGTATTGGATGCGGCAATTTCCAACGGAGTGCTTCCTTTATCCAGTTCCATATAGTTATTGTCGGCGCACCGGATAAGGGATGCGGCCAGCAACGATAGTAAGAATAATAATCGATATGTTTTCATAATTCAATTCAATAAATTTAGATTATTTCTTCCGGAAATAGTCCGTTTCCGATATCAATACCCCCGATTCTGCGTTAAATTAGGATTGGCATCCCTTTCCTTTTGCGGGATAGGGAACAGAAGATGTTTCTCCGCCGCATTGATTTTCCCGATAGAGTGCAGGAAATTCAACGCATACTGGCCGTTGTCCCAACGGATCATATCGAACCAGCGTTGTCCTTCGAAAGCCAATTCGATGCGGCGTTCATGCCTGATCTTTTCCCTCATTTGCTCCGTTGACAGATTTTCCACATCGCTCCGGTTGGTCAGGCCGGCTCTTTTACGTACCTGATATAAGGGCTCTTCCGCCTCCTTGGTCCTTCCCAACTCATTCAATGCTTCGGCTTTCATCAGCAACACATCGGCAAAACGCAACACGACAATATTTGCCGAATTTGTGTTGTAATCGGGCGAGACAGACAGCGGCACAAGGAATTTCCGGACATTGTATCCCGTATTCGACATGTTCGCTTTATATGATTTGCCGTCGAAAGGAGGGCATCCTTCGTACAAAATGGTTTTGTCTTTGCGCAGATCGCCCTCTTCATATTGATCCACAAATTCCCGGGTCGGCTGGTTCCAGCCATACGCTCCGCCTACCCATCCGGTATTGCGCGGCCCCATATAAGTACTCAACCAGCTTGCCTGATTTTCATCGTCCCAAAATCCGGCCTTGGTCATCCCGTAATATTGTATCTCAAATAAGGACTCGGCCGTATTTTTATGTTTCTTCTCCCCGCCAAAACAATCGCTGTAATCGGGATTAAGGGTGTAACCGAGACTTTCGACCAATTCACTCATTGCCAGCGACTCTTTATACATTCCCAGCGTCAGGTAAACCTTTGCCAGCATTCCTGCGGCAGCCCCCTTTGATGCACGGCCGATATTGCTCCCCGAATATTCTTCCCTGGCCGGCAACAAATCAATAGCATCCTTCAGGTCGGGAATGATGACTTCGTTGTAAATGGTCATTTTGTCGGTACGTGCCGGCAGCAGGTTATCTCCGGATTTCGGTGTGGCAATCGTCATTGGGACATCTCCAAAAAGCTGTACCAGAATAAAATAATAATGCGCGCGAAGGAACTTGGCTTCTCCAATAGACCGCTTTTTCAACGATTCGTCGATATTCATTTTCGGCACATTCTCCAATACCGTATTGCAGTACAATATGCCGGGATTGGGGCCTCTCCAGATGTCGAGCGCGGCGGCATTGTCGGCGGTTGCTACAAAATTTGCCAACGTAACGGTCTCTATGCCGTCGGTACCTCCTCCGGCGCCTACTTCGCTGTTCCCGGCAATAATATCCAGCGTCCATATCCTCATGTTGTATAGTTTGGGACGCTGAAGCGGTTGATATGCTCCGTTTACCAATGCGATGGCCGATGCTTCGTCTGTAAGCGCCTCGGCACTGGGATCTTCGTAAGGGATTTTATCCAAAAAATCCGAACACGATCCGAAGAGTATCAATGCGGACAAAAGTCCTATATGGAATATTTTCTTCATAATAATTAAAATTGAATGTTGAGCCCTAAACTAATGGTACGTGTTACCGGATAAGTGCCGAGATCGACACCGCCCGCTCCTATTTCGGGATCGAAGCCCGAATATTTGGTAAGCGTGAACAGGTTCTGGCACGAGACATAGAGGCGTGCCATATTTAACTGCGCTTTTTGTGTAATCGATTGCGGCAGCCTGTAACCCAGCGTAAGATTTTTTAAACGAAGGTATGAACCGTCTTCGATAAAACGGTCGGAATGCCGGACATTCTGATTGGGATCACTGTAAACCGCGCGTGGAATACGATTACTTGTCCCTTCGCCGGTCCAGCGATCCAACACCTTTTTCGTCTGGTTCTGCGGGACAGACATACTCTCCTGCCATATCCGGTTAGCATTGTAAATATCGTTCCCGGCAACACCCTGAAAAAACAGCTGCATATCAAAATTCTTGTATGCAAAGCTGTTGTTCATGGAGAACGACCAGTCAGGGAAAGGATTGCCGATAAAGGTACGGTCTTCGGCGTTGATCACACCGTTATTGTCCAGGTCGCGAAACTTGATATCACCGGGCGCCGTTCCACCCGCTACCTGAACAGCATAGCGATCGACTTCCTGTTGATTCTGGAAAATACCGTTGGTCACATATCCGTAAAATGCATTCACCGGCTTCCCTTCTGCACTGACCTGCACTTTGGTCATATTTATATCACCACCGGTAAACAAAGCAATCCCGTCATTCATTTTTATCACTTTATTCTTATTGTAAGAAATGTTGAAATCGGTATTCCATTTAAATTCACCGGTAAGGTTCTTGGACGAGACGGTCAATTCAACCCCTTTGTTCTGTACCTGTCCGGCATTAATGCTCGGCACATAAATATCGGAATAACCGGTTGTGATGGGCACGGACATAGGAACCAGCATGTCGCTCGTATTTTTTAAATAGGCATCTAATGTCAGGTTAATCCGCTGATCGACCAGTGCAAGGTCGACCCCTGCATTGAATTGTTTTACAGTCTCCCATTTCACATCCTGATTGGGCATCACCAACGGATACAAGGTAGAAACCGGCGTACCGTTAAACACATACTGCCCTGTTTTCAGGCGGGTGAAATACGCATAGTTATCAATCCCTTCCTGATTTCCCGTTTCGCCATAACCTAAACGGAGCTTGATATCGTTCACCCATTTGTTTGTATGAAAGAAAGGCTCTTCCGACAACCGCCATGCCGCCGAGAACGAGGGGAACGTTCCCCATCTGTTCTCTTTGGAGAACCGTGAAGAGCCGTCGCGACGAATCGTTGCCGTGAAAAGGTATTTATTGTCGAAGTTATAATTGGCACGCCCCATAAGCGAAAGGACCGCCCAATCGTTTTTTGTTCCGCCGACCACCGGGTCGGTAAGCCCGTTATTCAACTGGTTGTTGTGATCGCTCAGGAATCCCTGTACGCTCGCGTTCATTCGATTATATACGTTATTCTGGGCGCTGGAACCGATCATTATATTGATATTGTGCTTATCCGCGAACGTATCGATATAAGTAAGCGTATTGTCCCACAGATAGGTAAGGCTTTTGTTCGACTCCTCATACAACGATGACTTTGGTTGCGAGATCGGCTTCCAGTCGTACTTGGGACTAAAACTGTTGTTGTCCCAGAATTTGAAATCGATGCCGCCCAACGATTTAAAGGTGAGCTTATCCGTCGGTTTTATTTCGGCAAAGATATTACCAAGCACATTATATCCGTTGGTCCTGTTCCGGCTTAAGGTTGCCGTTCCAATCGGGTTACGGATATCGCCATACTGGTGGGCCGGCTCCCCGGGGCCGGAGTAAGAGCCATCTTCGTTATAAATAGGCTGGGTAGGCAGCGAAGCCATTGTCCCGCGAATATCATAAGAACCTTGTTTCTTTATATCGTGGCTGAGGGTTATGTTGTTCCCGAATTTTATCCATGAACGCACATTCGATTCACTGTTGAACTGTATTGTATAACGCCGGTATGAGGTATTGATCACGATACCGTCCTGATCAAAAACCCCGCCCGACACATAGTAATTACTCTTATCGCTCCCGCCCGAATAGGAAAGTGTATAATTTTTCATCCACGCCGAACGGAACAGTGCGTCGAGCCAGTCGGTTCCCTTTCCCCACAACGTTGGGTCTGCAAAATCGGGACGCTGGGCAAGCGGCGAGGAAGCAAACTTGTTATAGTTGGCAATCATTTCGTTATGCAACGAAGCAAACTGGGAGGCGTTCAGCATTTGAGGCATACCGGTAGCGGTTTGTACTCCCCAATTCGCACTGAATGAGATAGAACCGTCGCCCGATTTTCCTTTTTTCGTCGTAATCAAAATCACTCCGTTCGCCCCGCGGGATCCGTAAATAGCGGTTGCGGAAGCATCTTTGAGCACATCCACCGTTTCAACGTCCTCCATGTTGAGGGAATTGATCCCCAAATCGGTAGGAACGCCATCAACTACCAGTAACGGTTCGCTGTTGTTGATGGTACTGATTCCCCTGATACGAAAGGAGACATTATCGCCCGGTTTACCGGAGGAAATGACCTGCACGCCGGCTGCCCGCCCCTGAAGAGCCTCCCCGATACTGGCTACGGGTTTGTCTCTCATTGTTTCTCCGGAAACCGATGCTACGGCGCCCGTAAGGTCTCTCTTCTTCATAACACCGTATCCGACAACCACAACTTCATCCAGCAATTGATTGTCTTCTTTCAATACAATTGAGAAATCCGTTCTTCCCCTAACCGGAATATCCTGTGGATGATAGCCAATATAAGAAATGGTAATCACAGCAGATTCAGGCACTTCCAGAGAAAAGTTCCCATCAATATCACTTACGGTACCCACGGTGGTTCCTTTTATAAAAACGGAAGCCCCAATCACAGACTCACCTTGTTCATCGGTGATATTCCCGGAAATCATTTTCTGATTCTGAGCCGACAGTTGAATACTGAAAATTGCACACAACGCCAACAATAGCAACCTGTATGCAATCGGCTCTTTAGATAATTTTTGCTTTTCCCTCATGTTAATAAATTTAGAAAATAAAAAATACAAAGATTATAATCACGTTAATACTTCAAAATAAATTTTAATTTCATTGAACGTAGAACGTTTTCGTTGAGCAATTGAATAACAACTCCGACAAATGTAAAAGATGAAGGAATAAGAAAAAAATCAGAATAGTTAACATATAGATACAGAAAAGACTCATATAGCTATGAATCAGGAAAATACGCCATTGTTCCACAATGAAAAAAGTGGATGGTATATATTTTAAATCTTCTGTATAGCCCCGATTTTCATCACTGAACTTTCGAATTTATCGCGGGGTACGGCAGCTTTATTTCGTACTCTCGTCCGATAATTGTAGATTGTGTTTGCCGAATAACGCAGGAAGTTGGCAATGCGTGAACTGTCGGTTATTCCCAGCCTGATCAGGGCGAATATACGTAATTCAGTGTTCAGTAACTCATCCGGCTTTAGATTAAATCGTTCTTCTTCAATCAAAAGAGAATTGAATTCCTCCACAAAATTCGGATACAGATGAAGAAAAATATTATCAAACAGACTATAAAGCTCCCTCACTTCCCGCTCAATCATATCATGCGATTTCAGCATCCTGAAAAGTTCATCGATCTTTCGTTCGACAGCTTTTTTATTGAGTGCATTCTGGTATTTCTCCAATTTGTTGATATAGGTTGAACAAAGGTCGAGAAAATGACCGATGTAAGTTTCCTTGATTTCGTTGGATTCGGATAATTCGTCATTCACATCCGACAGTTTTTTATTCGTTTTGTTCAGCTGATCAACAGTGAGTTGCAAATCCTCGTTCAGCTCGTTCAGTTTTAGATTGGTCTGGTAAAGCTCCTTTCTTATCCGGGCGATCTTTTTCATCTGGCGATACACGTATATAACAGCGATGATGAGGAACAATGACAACAGGCTCACCAGGATAAGAAAGAGCTGGAGTTCTGATTTCTGATTCCGGACTTTTTCCTGATAAGCCGAATCGATGATGGGAAGTATTTGTGATATCTCGTAGGTCCGTAGCCGGGCATTACAAAACATAGCGTCTTCCATCGACGATTTGATGCAACTATACGCCTTTTCTATGTTGCCGATCTCAAATAAGGTAACGGCTAACGCCTGCATCGATGCGTTCTCCTTAATCGTATTCTTTATATCGCAGATAGCCGATATGGCGTAATAGGTTATTTGTTTGTCAACATCTCCCTCTTTCCGGTAAATATTTGCCAGGGCATAGGTCAAAACGGCCTTTTCGTGGTCTTCAGCATCCGATTGATTGACAAGGTCCTGTAAAATTCGCTTCGATTCTGCCAACAGGCCTTCATCGAATAGTTTTTCGGCATATACGATCTTGTAATGGTTGGACTCTTTATCCAGGACACTCAGCAATGAGTCGCGATACAGGCTGCTCTTTCCGGTATATAGGTGGGCATTGGGATTATTGAAGGAATAAGACCGGTATAACTGCTTATAACAATCATAGTACCTTATCAGCAGCGTATCGGAGAGCTCGGTTTTGTCGATATTTTTCAGAATATCCAATGATTCAATGTATATTCCCGCAATGATGTACAAAGAGGTCAGGTTAAGTTTCGATTCATTCATCCGGTCGCGATCATTCAGGTCCCCGGATATCTTTATATTCTGTTTGGTATAATAAATGGCCGAATCGGAAATATAGGTTTTATATTCATTGAACAATTGCAGGTTTATCTCATATCGCTGTATTTCGTTTATATCAGGTGTTTCCAGCATCTTCTTTATTGACGATATCCGGTTCTCTTTTTCCGACATGAATATCCCCTTATTTCCCATTAGTCCGTACAACGTCCTGAGCACCTGCTCCTGCTGCGGCTCCCCGGCAAAAACAATGTTGACAGGAAAAACAAAGACAGCAGCCCAAAACAGTATGATGATTGATCTGCTACTATTCATACGATTAAAATCATTTACAAAGATAAAGGTTATTAAACAATTTTGTTTACAGATCGCCGGACAAAATAGGACGTCGTCGTGTTCAATGCAGTTGACGGGACGTTACATCCCGGACATATTGTGGTAAAGGAGTTCAATAAACTCCGATTCCGGTGGGACATACTTTTTAAAGGTACCGCATCGCCCATTCCCCAATCAGGTTCCCGACATACCGGGCATCTTTTATATTTTTGATTAGATGATCGATACCGTCTAAGGCGATGAAACTTTTCGGATGCCTTGCCGCCATAAATATTTCGGTTGCGTGATCAATGCTCACCAACTCATCCTCCGGAGAATGAAGGATAAGTAGAGGCTTGTTCAGTTTATTGAGTGATTTCTTGATGTTATAATTCGCCAGATCATCTAAAAACCCTCTGCCAATCTCAACTTCTCTTCCGGCCACATCAATCATTGCGCTCCCGTTATAGGCGATCTCATCCATTTTGTTTACAAACAGCCGTTTTATATGATCTAATGTGGAGGGGGTTCCCACCAGAGAGACTGCTTTTACGGAGGTAAGTTGTCCGGCAGCCACAATAGATGCGGCACCTCCCAGGGAGTGTCCGACAAGAAGCTTAGGCGCTTCGTAATTATTGGTCAGAAACTCGGCAGCATGTAATAAATCATCAATATTCGATGAAAAATCAGTTTCGGCAAAGTTGCCCTGACTGTCGCCTAATCCTGCAAAATCAAATCGAAGTACGGCAATCCTTTTTTCACTGAGCGCCTCCGAAATGTATTTGACACTTATAAGGTTCTTGTTGCAGGTAAAGCAATGTGAAAAAATGGCAAATGCCTTTGGCGGATCATTTTCCGGTAACTCCAGAGCTCCGGAAAGAATCAGGCCTTTTGAATTCTTGAACGTTACTTTTTCTCTTTTCATCGTTAATTCAACGTTGGAGCAGAAGAAATGTTTTTATCTAAGAAACTGTTTAAAGGTGAAGAGATCTTTGTTATCCTCTTTTGTAAGAAATTTAAACAGTTTCTAAATTTTTTTCAAAAAATTGAATTCAAGCTGTAAGTCAATAGTCTCTTTGGTAACAATATTCAAAGGCATATAATTTTCAACCTTGGGTTTGGTCTGCAAAATCAGGTACTCAAGCAACGTTTTCATAGCCATATAGCCCTGATAATCCGGGTTTTGATCAATAAGGAAATTAATCCTTCCATTTTTTAAAGCGCAAATATTGGGCTTTGTTAAATCCACGCAAACTAACCTGACATCGTTTATTTTGTTTTTTTCCAGAAAATTAGCCACTACATTTCCCCTTGAGTTCAGCACGATCACACCTTTTACATTGGGGTGTGAAGAGAAAAATTCATTCATTTTATCTTCATTCCCCTGAGCCTCGTAAACTGAAAATTGAATGGTGTGTATTTGGTTGGAGAAGTTAGCTTCAGTCAAATAGTCGTAAGCGCCTTTTCGCCTGAGAATACTTGTGTTCGCACTCTGATCCCCGATCCTGATAGCCTGGAGCACCCCGATATCACTCGACTCCGGGATGAGTGATTTTAATAGTTTGCACATCAGATAGCCGCAAATGTAGTGATTGGCCGAGTAAAATGCCAAGGGAGATGTGCCTTCGACCATGGAATCGACAAATGTAAACGGAATATTTTTTTCTGCCAGTTTATTGGCCAGCTCAATGGTTTCGTCTTTAAAAGTCGGACCTATGATAACCGCATCAGGCATAAGGATCAGGATTTGAGTAAAAACATTCTGGCAGGAATAAATATTGTATTGGTCGTATGTAAGGTATGTGGTTTTTATATGTATGCTTTCGTGTTGATCGATTGCTTCCCGGATGCCGTTATGAATACTTTCCCAGTATTCTCCGTGCGAAGCATGGGGAGTGGTGATAACTATTTCATACGTTTTCTTCAACGAAAGGCCCGATAAGTGAATGTTTGGTCTATACCCCACTTGCTTCAAAACCTCCTCCACGGCATTTCTCGCTTTCTCCGATACATTCCCGCGATTGTGCAGGATTCTGTCCACCGTTCCCGGAGATACTCCGGCCTGTGCGGCTATGTCTTTGATTCTGATACGTTTTTTCATATTATACAATTTACAAAGGCAAAGATAAGAAGTTAATTTGTTTTTGTGTAAACACACAGTATAAAAATATTAAGATCTCTTTATTTGAACAATTTTGGTCAACTTGCCGCATAAGTCAGAAGCAGATGTTCCGCCAGTTTGGATTTGATTTTAAAAAAATGAGAATTTTACTTGGACTTTACCGGAGATAGTATTATCTTTGTGCACGTACACAAACAGGTTAATTTGAAATAAATCCATAAACAAAATAAATCATGTACGAATTGTTCAATATTCAAGGCAAGGTAATTGTAATTACCGGCGGGACAGGTGTTTTAGGCGCATCAATGGTGGAATACCTTGCTGCACACGGGGCAAAAGTTGCCGTATTGGCCCGGAATAAAGAAAAGGGAGATGCTTTAATTGAGGGTGTGAAATCGCGAGGAGGAGATGCCCTGTTCCTTCAAACAGATGTGACTGACGATGCCTTGTTAAAGCAAAACGCTGAAGAGATCATTGCCGAATATGGCAAGATAGATGTCCTTATTAACGGGGCAGGAGGAAATATGCCCGGTGCTACTATCGGGCCGAAAAATACCATCTTCGATTTGAAGATGGATGATTTCCGCAAGGTGGTGGATTTAAACCTGATGGGAACCGTTGTCCCGACGGTTGTTTTCGCCGAATATATGGTTAAGGAGAAAAAGGGGAACATCATCAATATTTCATCGGCTTCAGCTTTGCGCCCGTTGTCGCGTGTTGCAGGTTATGGTTCGGCAAAAGCTGCGGTTACCAATTTCACCAAATATATGGCCGGCGAGTTGGCCATGAAATTCGGCGAGGGCTTCCGGGTAAATGCGCTTTGTCCGGGATTCTTTATCACCGAACAAAACAGGACCCTGCTCACGAATCCCGACGGAACTTATTCCGACAGGGGAAATACCATTATTGCCCATACCCCGTTCAGGCGTTTCGGGATCCCGGAGGACCTGCTCGGCACATTGCATTATTTGGTTAGCGATGCTTCTAAATTCGTAACAGGAACAGTCGCCGTCGTTGATGGCGGTTTCGACGCATTCAGTATTTAAATTATTTCTTCAACATGCTTCAACTTAAAAAAGATTGTAAATATTCATTGATTGTAGCTTCCAGCATGGGAGTGAGAATTACGCCGGTAAATGCTCAGCCGGTACATAGCAGTAAACTTTTCGAAATGCAGGCCACAAGTGCCGAGACAAATGTTGCAAGTATATCGTCTTGCCTCGGATTGCCTGTAAAAGTACTCACCACTTTTGTTAAAGACAGCCCGGTGGCCGCTTTTATTAAATCTGACCTGAGGGCGAGAAACATCGATTTTGAAGGACCGGAAATCCCGCAGGGAGGTCCGTGGGGGTATCGCCACCAGTTCAATATTGCCGACAGTGGTTTCGGATTGCGTGGACCGCGTGTTCAGAACGACAGGGCCGGAGAAGTGGGAAAAACGTTGAATGTGAAAGATTTCGATTTGGAACGGATTTTTGTAAAAGAAGGAGTCCGGGTCGTACACTTGTCGGGATTGATAGCCGCTTTATCGCCCGAAACGAGTGATTTCTGCCTCCAACTTGCCCGGTATGCCAAAAGACACGGCACGCTGATCTCCTTCGATTTGAATCACAGGGCGACATTCTGGAAGGGGCGTGAAAAAGAGCTGAAAGAGGCGTTTGCCGAAATTGCTTCTTTGTCGGATATTTTGATCGGGAACGAAGAGGATTTTCAACTCTGTTTGGGTGTACATGGCCCAAAGGCCGGAGGTGAGAACATAGAAGAAACCATCGATGCCTTCAAGGGAATGATTTTGAATGCCAGGAAAGCATTTCCGGATGTTACTGTTTTTGCAAACACGCTCCGCGAGGTGATCAGTGCCAATGAACATCTTTGGGGAGCAATTGTTTATGAAAATGAAAACTGGCACGTTGCTCCTTTACGTAAAATTAATGTGATGGACAGGATAGGTGGCGGCGACGGATTTGTGGGCGGATTATTATACGCTATTTTAAAAGGGATGAGTTCGGAAAAATGGGTTCAGTTTGCCTGGGCAAGCGGTGCCTTGGCAACTACGTTCCTTACCGACTATGCCCAACCTGCCGATGAAGAAATGATTTGGAGCATCTGGAAAGGGAATGCGCGGGTAAAACGTTAAACGATAGGGATCGTGGTTCTAAAAATCAATAAAAAAATATGAAACAAAAAGCAGATATAGGGCTCATTGGGCTTGCCGTAATGGGCGAGAACCTCGTCCTGAATATGGAAAGCAAAGGTTACACGGTAGCTGTTTATAACCGTACGGTTGAAAAAGTAGATCATTTTGTAAACGGCAGGGGAAAAGGAAAAAATTTTATCGGTACGCACTCACTCGAAGAATTGGTGGCTTCTCTCGAACGCCCGCGTAAGGTAATGATGCTGGTAAAAGCCGGAAAACCGGTGGATGATTTTATCGGACAGCTCATCCCATTACTTGAACCCGGAGATATTATCATAGATGGAGGAAACAGCCATTTTCCGGATACTATCCGCCGTACAAAACAGGTGGAAAGCAAAGGATTGCTGTATATAGGTACCGGCGTTTCCGGAGGCGAGGAAGGGGCACTGCTCGGCCCTTCGATGATGCCCGGAGGTTCCCCCGGGGCGTGGCCTTATGTGAAAGAGATCTTTCAAGCGGTGGCCGCAAAAGTAGATGACGGCTCTCCCTGTTGCGACTGGGTGGGCGAGGACGGCGCCGGACATTTTGTGAAGATGGTGCATAATGGTATTGAATACGGTGATATGCAGATTATTAACGAAGCTTATCATCTGATGAAGGAGTTGCTTGGGATGGATGCTTTTGAACAACACGAAGTGTTCAAAAAGTGGAATGCCGGGAAACTTGATTCGTATCTTATCGAGATCACTGCCGATATTTTGGCGTACAAAGACGAAGACGGAAGCCCGTTGGTAGAAAAAATTCTCGATACGGCCGGACAGAAAGGCACCGGAAAATGGACAGCCGTGACGGCGCTCGATTTAGGGATTCCGCTTACGCTCATAGGCGAGTCTGTGTTTTCACGCTGCCTCTCGGCTCAAAAAGATCTTCGTGTAAAAGCATCGAAAGTTATCGCAGGAAAAAAGCCGGATTTCAAAGGAGACAAGCAACAATTTATTAACGACCTGGAGCAGGCAATCTACGGGGCAAAAATTATTTCTTATGCGCAGGGGTACGACCTGATGATGGAGGCTGCCAGAGAATACAGCTGGAACCTCAATTACGGGGGGATAGCGCTCATGTGGCGTGGCGGATGTATTATCCGTTCGGTATTTCTGAACGATATTAAAAAAGCATTCGATAAAAATCCCAAACTGGAAAACTTACTGCTCGACCCATTCTTTAAAGAAAGTATTGAATCTGTCCAGGAAAGCTGGCGCAGAGTCTGTGCTACCGCACTCGAAAACGGAATCCCTGTTCCGGCATTGACATCGGCTTTGTGCTATTTCGACGGCTTCCGCAACGATCGTTTGCCGGCTAATCTGCTGCAGGCTCAACGGGACTATTTCGGAGCACATCAATACGAAAGAGTAGATAAGCCGCGTGGAGAATTCTTCCATACCGACTGGACAGGCCGTGGAGGAAGCACCGCTTCATCAACCTATCAGGTGTAGTTAAAAAATGATTTATTACCAAAACGGTTCTGCCGCACATAACCTGTCGCGCAAAGACCTGGAGGCGGGCCTTCGCGAAGCATTCGATAAATTGGGTGAGAAGCGTAAAGTGCTTGCCATCCCGCCCGATTATACCCGCCTGCCCAGCCGCGCAGGTGAATTAACGAAAATAAGCTGGGAGTATTACGGTGATAAGCTGACCGATATTCTTCCGGCTTTGGGCACACATACACCCATGACTGATGATCAGATCTCACATATGTTCGGCAAAACCCCGGCTAACCTGATACGTGTTCACGACTGGCGAAATGATGTGGTGACACTCGGCAGGATTCCGGCAGAGATCGTAGAAGAGGTGTCAGAGCATAAAGTGCACTTTGATTGGCCGGTTCAAGTAAATAAATTATTGACAGAAGGCAACTTCGATCTTATCCTTTCTATCGGACAGGTTGTCCCGCACGAAGTGGTGGGGATGGCAAACTACAACAAAAATGTTTTTGTGGGGACCGGAGGAGCCGAGGCGATCAATAAAAGTCATTACGTGGGAGCGGTTTACGGTATGGAGCGGATGATGGGACGTGCCGATACGCCGGTTCGAAGATTATTTAATTACGCTTCGGATAATTTCGCGAAACATCTTCCTATTTTATATGTGCTCACGGTAGTTGGTGTAAACAAAGAAGGGAGACAGCAGACATACGGATTGTTCGTGGGCGATGATTTTGATGTTTTTGACTTGGCTGCCGGGCTTTCGCTCGAAGTTAATTTCCAGATGGTTGAAAAGCCGTTAAGGAAGGTTTTGGTTTGGTTAGACCCCACGGAGTTCAAAAGCACGTGGTTGGGGAATAAATCTATTTACAGGACACGCATGGCTATTGCCGACGGAGGAGAGCTTGTGGTGTTAGCTCCGGCGTTAAAAGAGTTTGGAGAGGACAAGGAGATCGATCGGTTGATCCGAAAATACGGCTATTTCGGAACGTCAAAAACGTTGAAAGCAGTTGAGGATAACGAGGAATTACGCAACAACCTTAGTGCGGCAGCACATCTGATTCACGGGTCGTCCGAAGGGAGGTTCTCCATCACCTATTGTCCCGGAAAAGGGCCGGAAAACCTGACGCGGAAAGAAATTGAAAGCGTGGGCTTTCGGTGGGGAGATATCGACGAAATGATGCAAAAATATAATTTTCAACACCTGAAAGAGGGATTCAATACCCTGCCGGATGGAGAAGAAATTTATTATATTTCAAGCCCTGCCCTGGGACTGTGGGCACATAGAGACAGGTTTGAGTACTGAGCATATTTTTTACAAAACAAACATAATGAACACCTATGACGACAAGGAGAGATTTCTTGAAAAACACAGCTTTAGCGTCTGCCGGCATAGCTTTAAGCGGTATCTATACGAAAACCAATGCGGCGAGCTACAGCCGTATTGTGGGGGCCAATAGAAAAGTAAATCTGGCACATATTGGCATTGGAAACAGGGGCTGGGAGATCATCAACGATTTCGATAAAACAGGATTGGCAAATGTTGTTGCCCTGTGTGATGTGGATTTAGGGGCCGATCACACAAAAAATGCGCTGGACAAGTTCCCGGATGCGAAGCGTTTCAAGGACTTTAGAGTGATGTTCGATAAAATCGGAAACGAGATTGAGGCGGTTGCCATAGCAATTCCCGACTTTGCCCATTTCCCTGCTGTAATGATGGCCATTAAAGAGGGTAAACACGTGTATGTGGAAAAACCTATGGGGCGCACTTTCCACGAAGTTGAACTGATGATAAAAGCAGCCGGGAAATACCCGAAGGTAGTCACCCAGATGGGGAATCAGGGACACTCCGAAGGAAATTATTTCCAGTTCAAAGCCTGGAAAGAAGCCGGCATTATAAAAGATGTTACTGCTATTACAGCGCACATGAACAACGCACGCCGCTGGCACGGATGGGATCCGAACATCAAGAAATTCCCCGCTGCAGAACCCATCCCCGAAACGATGGATTGGGACACCTGGTTGTCGGCGCAATCGTATCACGATTACAACAAGGATTTCCACTACGGGCAATGGCGTTGCTGGTACGATTTCGGAATGGGGGCATTAGGCGACTGGGGTGCGCACATTATCGATACGGCTCATCAATTTCTCAATTTAGGGCTTCCCGAAGAGGTCAACCCGGTAAAACTGACAAAACACAACGATTACTTCTTCCCGATGTCGAGCACCATCGAGTTTAAGTTTCCAAAACGCGGGACAATGCCACCTGTTGTAATAACGTGGTACGATGGTGTAGATAATATCCCGTCAGTGCCCGAGGGATATGGCGTTTCGGAGATCGATCCGAATATTCCGAGCGTTGGGGGTGGAAAAATTCAACCTACCAAACTAAATCCGGGGAAAGAGATTTACAGCAAAGACCTGATTTTCAAAGGTGGGTCGCACGGAAGCACGTTAAGCATTATTCCGGATGAAAAAGCGAAGGAGATGGAGAAAAAACTCCCCCCGGTACCCAAAAGCCCGTCGAACCATTTCGCCAATTTCCTGTTGGCTTGCCAGGGAAAAGAGAAAGCCCGTTCGCCTTTTGAGATTGCAGGCCCGCTGAGCCAGGTGTTCTGCCTGGGTGTGGCGGCACAACGGCTGAACCGGAAAATAGTCTTTGACCGGGAAACCAAACGTGTTACCAATGATGCTTTTGCCGATGCTTTCCTTACCGGAGCACCTCCGCGTAAAGGATGGGAAGACTTTTATAAAATATGATCTCAATTAAAAATTCAATATTAAAATGAAAAGGAATATTCTTGTATTAACTGCAATGATTTTCATTATTTCTGCTTCGGCGCAGGAAGCCAAATGGCAGGACCTCTTCAATGGAAAAAATCTGAAAGGCTGGACCAGGCTAAACGGGACAGCCGAATATAAAGTTCAGGACAAGACAATTACCGGTATTTCAAAAAGCGGAACCCCGAATACCTTTTTGGCTACCGACAAAATGTACGGCGACTTTATTCTGGAATTCGACTTTAAAGTGGACGACGGGCTAAACTCCGGTGTCCAGTTCAGGAGCAACAGCCTGAAAGAGTATCAGAACGGCCGTGTTCACGGCTATCAGTTTGAGATTGATCCTTCTGCCCGATCGTGGACCGGAGGCGTTTACGATGAAGCGCGCAGAGGCTGGCTTTACCCTTTGACTATCAACCCCGTTGGGCAGAAAGCTTTTAAACGCGACCAGTGGAACAAAGCCCGCATCGAGGCAATCGGTAATTCCATCCGTACGTGGGTAAACGGTGTTCCGTGTGCCGATTTATTAGACAACGTTACAAAATCGGGTTTCATAGCCTTGCAAGTTCACGGGATAAGTGATAAAGCGCTCGAAGGTAAAACGGTTTCGTGGAGGAACATCCGCATCCTGACTCAAGATCTCGATAAATTCAAGTCGCGTGAAAACAGCGACGGGATCGAACAAGTAAACGGTATCGCAAATACCGTTTCCGATCGCGAATCCCGTGAAGGATGGAAGCTATTGTGGGACGGAAAAACAACCGACGGATGGCGCGGCGCTAAACTCGATAATTTCCCCGAAAAAGGCTGGATAATCGATAACGGAGTATTGAAAGTGCAAAAAAGCGGCGGCGGTGAATCTACGAACGGTGGCGATATTGTTACTACCAGGCCGTATAGAAATTTTATGTTGAAAGTAGATTTCAAGATTACCGAAGGCGCCAACAGCGGCATCAAATATTTTGTGGATACCAACCTGAATAAAGGGCAGGGTTCAGCTATTGGCTGCGAATTTCAGATACTGGACGATAAAAAACATCCCGATGCAAAATTGGGTGTCGCCGGGAACAGGACACTGGGTTCACTTTACGATCTGATTCCAGCCCCTGAAAATAAACCTTTCCGGCCGGGATTCTTTAATACGGCAATGGTGGTGGTGAAAGGAAATCACGTGGAACATTGGCTGAACGGAGTAAAAATCATTGAGTACGAACGCAACAACCAGATGTGGAATGCGTTGGTTGCTTACAGCAAGTATAAAGACTGGCCTAATTTCGGAAATGCAGAAGAGGGACTGCTCTTGTTGCAGGATCACGGCGATGAGGTCTGGTTCCAGAACATAAAAATAAAAGAACTTGAATAGCAATGTCATGGATCGACGGAATTTTCTGAAGCATTCAGCCCTGACGGCTACCGGACTGAGCCTGCCTTTCATTAGTGGCAGCCTGTGAAATTGCTAAAGCCGGTTATCGAAACCTCTCCAGCTTCATTTCACTTCCGTCAAAGACGCCATAGGAGAAGTACTGTATCCAGTCGCCGATATTGATGACACGCGATTTCCCATTCAGCGGAAAATCCAATAAAATATGTCTGTGCCCGAAGACGAAATAGTCAATATCCGGCGTTCGAGCAATTTCCTGCTTCGCAAACTGGATAAGGTACTCTTTGTCTTCACCCAGGAAGTCCTGCACGCCACCGTTCTCACGACTTTTATTCGACCATGCATGCGCCAGGGCGACCGTCCACCGCGGATGAACGCCGGCAAGCAAAAAGCGCAAAAACTTACTGTGAAAAACTCTACGGAGAAGCCTGAACGAAATCGATTTATCGGCCAATCCGTCGCCGTGGGCGATAAAGAACTTCTTGCCGGAAATTTCCGTGACAAACGGTTCGCGGTGGATAATCAGTCCGCATTCATTTTGAAGGTAATCGGTGAGCCAGATGTCGTGGTTGCCAATGAAAAAATGGACTTTCACGCCTGAATCGGTGATCTCCGACAATTTTCCCAACAGGCGCGTAAAGCCTCTTGGCACAACAGTCTTATACTCGAACCAGAAATCGAAAATGTCGCCCAACAGGTAAATGGTTTGTGCATCTTGCCTGGCAAAATCGAGCCAACGGCATAGTTTTCGCTCCGTTTCAACGGAGTCGGCATGCATTTTTGATCCCAGGTGGGCATCGGATGCGAAATATACTTTTTTGTTCATGGTTGGTTACATAAACCCAAGTTCCAATAAGGCTTCTTCGCTCATCATCGATTTATCCCAGGGAGGGTCGAACGTGAGGTTAAGATCAACGCTGTTCACCTCGGGTATGGACTCTATTTTCATCTGCACATCCATCAGGATAAAATCGGCAGCGGGACAACTGGGAGATGTAAAGGTCATTTCAATGGTTACGTTGTTGGCATCGTCTATATCCACATCATAGACCAATCCCAGGTCGTAGATATTTACCGGAATTTCGGGGTCATATACCGTGCGGAGCAACACCACTATTTTATCTTGCAGTTTCTGTAATTCGTCATTCATAAATTTCTAAATTATTCCATTGTCGGCAAAACTGTAATACGTTTCGCCACAAACTATTATATGATCAAGTAAGGATATATCCATCCATTGAGCGGCTTCTTTCAGTTTTTTCGAGATCGTGGTATCCTGAACGCTTGGCGTACAGTTTCCCGACGGATGATTATGTCCCAGCACAATGCTGCTTGCGTAATGATTGATCGCTTCGCGAAGGATTAACCGGATATCGACTACCGTGCCCGCTATCCCGCCGCGGCTGACTTGCATGGTAGAGACCACTTTGTTGGAGCGGTCGAGCAGCAATGCCCACGTCTCTTCATGATTTAAGTCTGCCAAAACAGGATAAAAGACCGCATAAGCATCGTTGGAAGAACCTATTTTTTTTCGCTCAATCACCTCTTCCGATTTTCTTCTTCTGCCCAACTCCAGAGCGGCAATTATAGTAATTGCTTTCGCCTGTCCGATGCCGCGGAAATTACTTGTCAAATCGTTAACGCTGAAACGGCCTAATTTGTTGAGGTTGTTGCCGGCTTTTTGCAAAATTCTTTTGCTGAGTTCAACTGCGCTCTCCTTGTCGTTGCCGGAGCCTATGAGAATAGCAAGCAACTCGGAATCCGATAATGCCGAAACTCCTTTCAACATCATTTTTTCACGCGGACGGTCTTCTTCCGCCCACTGTTTTATGCTAATTTTTTTCATCCCCTTTCAATTCACGATCAATCACAAAGATAGCACAAAAAAAAGACACCGTAAAATACGATGTCTCTCTTTCTTCAGTAGCAGACGTTACTCTTTCACACGTTCAACGTAAGTGCCTGTGCGCGTATCTACTTTTATTTTTTCACCTTCGTTGATGAACAACGGAACACGAACTTCCGCTCCGGTTTCAACAGTGGCCGGTTTCAACGTGTTGGTAGCCGTATCGCCTCTTACACCCGGCTCGGTATAGGTGACCAGCAAAACCACGTGTGTAGGCATTTCGGCAGTTAAGACGGTTCCACTTTCGGCGTGAATTTGAACTTCCACCAGGTCGCCTTCCTTCAGGAAGTGCACACCTTCTATCTGTTCACCAGGAATAGGTATCTGTTCGAAAGTTTCGGTGTTCATGAAGTTATATCCCATATCGTCCTGATAAAGATATTGAAACGGACGGCGTTCGATGCGAACTTCATCCACTTTGACTCCTGAGTTAAATGTTTTTTCGAGAATACGTCCGGTTGTTACGTTTTTAAGTTTTGTACGAACGAAAGCTGCGCCTTTTCCGGGTTTCACGTGAAGGAATTCCACGATAAAATAATATTGTCCTTCCAAATCGATGCACATTCCGTTCCTGAAATCAGCTGTTGTCGCCATAAAATTGTATTTGTCTGAGTTATATTTGGATTAGACCGCAAAAGTAATGGTTTTATTCCAGAACGACAAATAAATAAGCTCTCAATGCACAAACGCATTTGATGCGTCAAGAAAAATTTTTATCAGGAAAAACAGCGTTAAAACATACATGGTGATGCTTACCTCTTTTGCTCTTCCCGACAAAAGTTTAATGATTGTGAAACTTAACATTCCGAAAATAATCCCATTGGCAATGCTGTAGGTAAACGGCATGAAAATGATGGTGACAAAAGCCGGGAGCCCTTCGCTTATCTCGTTGAAGTTGATATCGGCTACCGATCCCATCATAAACAATCCGATAATAATCAACGCCGGAGCTGTGGCTGCTGGCGGGACCATCAAAAATATCGGAGCAAAGAAAAGGGCCAGAACAAACATCAGGGTTGTGCTCACACTGGTAAGCCCCGTCCGGCCACCGGCTGCAACGCCCGATGCGCTTTCTACGTATGAGGTGTTGGGGCTTGTGCCTAAAACAGCTCCGACAAATGTTCCCAATGCATCGGCAAACAGCGCTTTTTGCAATTGGGGGAAACTACCGTCTTTTTCCGATTTTCCAATTTTTGAAATTACGCCGATCAATGTCCCCATAGCATCAAAAATGTTGACCATCAGAAAAGTAAATACAACAATCAACATGTCGAAAGTAAAAATACTGTTCCATTCGAATTTGAAAAAGATGGGCTCGATGCTGGGCGGAAGGGTAATCCAACTGCCTTGGGGTAATTGGATCGTTCCTAAAAATCCGGCAAATATAGTGGAGGTAATGATCCCGATCAAGATGGCGCCGTGTACTTTTTTAACTAAGAGCACAACAATAACCACCAATCCGAGCGCGGCAATCCAAACATTAGGGTTTGCCATATTTCCGAGTTGGACAAGCGTGAACTGGTTTGGTGTTACAATTCCCGCACTTTTTAATCCTATTAGGGTGATGAACAGTCCAATGCCAATGGGGATCGCATTTTTTAGTGCAACAGGAATGTTATCCACGATAATTTTTCGAATATTAAAGATGGTTAGCAGCATGAAACAAAATCCCGACAGTAAAACGCCTGTCAAGGCAAATTGCCAGGTATGCCCCATCGCGATAACTACGCTGAAAGCAAAAAAGTTGTTTAGCCCCATCCCCGGAGCCTGGGCAATAGGTACATTGGCAATGAGCGCCATAAAAATTGTTCCGGCAATGGCGGCAACGGCAGTAGTGGTAAAAAGCGCCCCCTTATCCATGCCTGTTTCACCTAATATCTGCGGGTTCACAGCCAGAATATAAGACATGGTTAAAAAAGTAATAATTCCTGCCAGTATCTCTGTGCGGATGTTGGTGTGATTTTGCTTCAGTTTGAAAATTTTTTCTAACATGATCGTTCAATTGTTATTCGGTTAAAAACTCCATTTGGCTGCAACGGTAGGGATCGCGTAGAATTTGCTCCCGGCAAAAGCGTTGACGAAATTATAGCTCAATTCTATTTCACTGCCCATCGCAAAATTCGGCGTGAAGTTGTACCATACCTGAGGTTCGCTCAAAAGAATCAATTTCTTGCCACCTTCTCCGGTTGCACGGTTCTTATTTTCCGTCCACAAATCCAAAAAACCGCACAACGATACTTTACTTGTCGGAAATGCCGAGTTCCAGGTCAATGTCCATTGGACGTCGTGGCTTAGCTTGGCAAATGCATTGAGTTTATAGGCAAGATAAGTTCCCATGAAGAAGTTCCTGAGTTTAAACGGGTATTGAGCTCCGGCAAGGTAAGCTCCGGGGATTGAAAAACCTGTTCCCAGGCCGCCGTTGTACTCCAAATGGGGCATTAATGCGAAATCCTTGATTTTGAATGCTCGTGAAATTTCGGCGTAAACCAGTCCGATATTTCGTTTATCGCCATTAAAATCGAAATCAACGAACATGAATGTTGAACCCCATGCATCGGGTTTAAACATTTCGAAGGTAGCAGTAAGATAGTTTTTGGGTGCCACCTCATCACCGTAGATTGTGTTGCGCGGATCGAAGTGCAATTGTAAGTTTTGCGCGTTCAGCGAGGTAAATGACACGAATAACAAGATAGGCAGGAGTGATTTCTGCAACATAAATAATTAAATTTTAAACATTATTGAAAAGAAACGGCGAAAATAACAAAAAAATGCAAACGATGTTGAGTGTTAATGCCACTTTTTTATCTTTTGTTTGATATCTTCTATAGTTAATGTATAAATTTGTATTTTTGCTATCCAATTAAAACTCAAGCTTAGTCATTATGCAGGAAAATATCTCGCAACCTTTGGTAATTTACAACACGCTCAGTCGTGCAAAAGAGCTTTTCGAACCCATCAAACCGCCTTTTGTAGGGATGTATGTTTGCGGGCCTACGGTATATAGTGATGTACATTTGGGGAACAGCCGCACGTTTATTTCTTTCGACATGATTTACAGGTATCTGCTTCATATCGGATACAAGGTCAGGTACGTGAGGAACATCACCGATGCAGGGCATCTGGAAGGCGATAACGATGAAGGTGAAGACAAATTTGCCAAAAAAGCGAAATTGGAACAGTTGGAACCGATGGAAATTGTACAGAAATACACCCTCGGTTTTCACGAAGTATTGCGCATTTTCAACACCCTGCCTCCAAGTATCGAGCCAGCGGCAACGGGACATATCGTGGAGCAAATAGAGATGATCAAGGAAATTCTGGCTGCCGGATATGCTTACGAAACAGACGGGACGGTTTATTTCGATGTGGAGAAATACAGCCAGGAATATCCGTATGGAGTACTCACAAACCGTAAGCTCGAAGACTTGCTCGAGGGCACGCGTGAGCTAAGCGGGCAAGACGAAAAGAGGGGGAGGTTGGATTTCGCCCTTTGGATCAAGGCAAAACCCGAAACATTGATGAAATGGCCTTCACCGTGGGGCTGGGGGTTCCCGGGCTGGCACATAGAATGTTCTGCCATGAGCACTAAGTATTTGGGTACAACTTTTGATATTCACGGAGGTGGAATGGATTTGCAGGCAACGCATCATACCAATGAAATTGCCCAGTCGCAGGCGTGCCACCATGTAGAGCCGGTAAAATATTGGGTTCACACCAATATGCTCACGGTTAACGGAGCCCGTATGTCAAAAACAGCCGGGAACGGATTTTTGCCTAAAGAACTATTCACAGGCGACCATCCTTTGTTAGAGCGCGGGTATTCGCCCATGACGGTACGATTTTTCATGGCGCAATCGCATTACCGCAGTACGCTCGATTTTTCCAATGAAGCGCTGCAAGCAGCCGAAAAAGGCTACAAAAAGTTGATGGAAAGCATTCAGCGGATATCAAAGATTGAGCCGGCGGACAGTTCATCGGTTAATATTGATGAACTTCGTAAGAATTGTTACGATGCGATGAATGACGACTTTAACAGCCCCGTGCTTATCGCGCAGTTGTTTGAGGCCGTCAGGATTATCAATTCGGCAGTAGATAAAACAGAAACGCTCACCGCAACCGATATCGAAAAGTTGAAGGCCTTGATGCAAACATTCGTCTTCGATGTTCTTGGATTGACAGACGAGAGTGAGGCAAACGCGGGGGGAGATGTAATCAATGGCTTGATGAATCTGATTCTTGATATTCGTAAATCGGCCCGTGAAAATAAAGATTGGGCAACATCCGATAAGATCCGCGACGAGCTTAAGGCTGCCGGCGTGGAAATAAAAGATACGAAAGACGGCGTGGAGTGGAGGGTTTGAATTTTCCGACAAGCCAATCACTTTGTATATTTCGTCATAATAACTTTTTGAGTTCTTCCATATCAGGCAATGCTTTTCTCAGTCGTTCGGGCATATCTGTTGCTGTTTTGTATATTGCCACTCCCATTGGTTTGTCATAATCACGAACGGCATATTCCACATATGCTTTGTCTGCACTTTTACAAAGGACTATACCTATTGACGGATTTTCATTAGGCTTGCGTACAAAATCATCAAGAACACGAAGGTATATATTTAGTTGTCCCAGATAAGCAGTTTTGAATGGCCCTGTCTTAAGTTCAATTGCGACTAGCGAAGACAATTCTCTATTAAAAAAAAGAAGGTCTATGATATGAGTATGTCCAAGAGCTTCAATACGAAACTGATTACCTACAAATGTAAAATCTCTACCAAAAGTCATGATGAAGTTCTTGATATTATGTACAATCTTGTTTTCCACAATTCGTTCATCCACATCTTCAATGTCTCTAGCTCCAAACTCCTCTACATTGATGAAATCTAGCGTATACTCATCCTTAAATGCCAATATTGCTCGTCTTGCAAATTCAGCAGTGGGTAACTTCTCAATAAAATTATTGGGTAATGAGCCTTGATTGTGGTATATGTCCTCTTTCATCAACTTCTTCAATGTATCAACTTTCAAAAACTCATTAGCACACAAACGAATATAGAAATACCGCTCCTGTAAAGTTTTGACCTGTGACAGGATGGCTGTGTGGTGGGTAAATCCAATTTTGAAAAATTCCTCTACGGGGAAATCCTTGAAATTCGGCAGTTGTAACTGCTGAATTTCCTCACTGTCATTTTCTCTATCAATGGACACATTTCTACTTTCATCATCAATGAATTGTAGTTCGGCAGTTGCAACTGCCGAATTTGTATCCAACATCAGCCATTCTTCATAGAACGTGCGCATATTTTTCAGATTACGTTCAGAGAATCCCCTTAAACCGGGCAATTCATTATGAAGCTTATTACTGATGTAAGCAATTGCTCCAGTTCCCCAATATCCATTACGAGAATTTTGAGAGATGTAACGTCCTACGCCATAATACAAAGCTAATTGTTCCTTATTTACAAGTTTTATAGCTTGGTATTGACTTCGTAAGATAGCTGTCTTAATGGTTTGAACAGCTATTGTATATTTTGACTCTAATGAATTATCAGTTCCCATCTTTGCTACTTTAAATATCCTTTTTTAGAATATCTGCATATTCAAAAGGTAGTATGACCGCATAATATTTTCAAAACCTATTAAGTATTTCTGCATTTTATACCAACTGTTTTTCTTCTCATAAGAGTTTCACTTATGCATGATTAATGCAAAGATACTCTTTTTATTTAACAGACTTGCTTGGAGTACTGATACTTTCTCAGCGGCTATCTTCATATAGATTTAGATGCTCCTGCTTCATTTGTCTTCATTCGTTTGTCCATTATACCCTCTAAACATCTTATTTACAGCTTTCTTTTTCTATCCTGCTCCTACTCTCATTTTTTATTTCTATTTTTGTTGTCAAAACGGAAAGATGGCATTTCCGCAGTAATTTTCACGACCAAAATATCAAATCGATCTATAGCAATATGCAAATTATCATGTCGCCCGCCAAACTGATGGATTTTGATACGCGGGAAGAAAATATAGAAACTACCCGGCCAGCCTTCTCCAAAAAAACCGGAGAGGTTCTTGAAGTATGTAAAAAGCTTTCGGAAGCCGAGATCGCCGAAATGATGAAGGTAAACCGCGATATCGCTCAAAAAGTGTACGGATACTTTCAATCGTTCAACTTCAAAACAATTCCGCTTCGCGCAGCCGCACTGGCTTATGACGGCATTGCCTACAAAGGGCTGAACGCGCACGATTTCAGCAAAGAAGAGGTTGCGTTTGCTCAGAAACATCTGAATATCCTGTCCGGATTTTATGGCGCTCTCAAACCTTTCGACCGGATAAAGCCTTACAGGTTGGAATTTGCCCGGAAAATACGGCCTGACGGTTATAAGGATCTTTACGATTTTTGGCAGGACGAAGTGAACCAGTACCTTGCCGGAAGATTGGCAAAAGATGAGAAGGTCATCATCAATGTGGCTTCCAAAGAATATTCCAAAGTGGTGTTGAAGAAGCTTTTGCCTGAAAATACGCGGGTCATTGAAATAAATTTTCTTCAGCAGGAAGGCGGCGCGCTTAAGCAAATTGTGGTTCACAGCAAGAAAGCACGCGGGCTGATGGCCCGCTTCATCATCAAAAACCGGCTGAAGGCTGCCGAAGAGGCAAAAGCTTTCGATTACGAAAATTATTTCTACTATCCGCAGCTTTCCTCCGAAGACAAATGGGTGTTTGTCAGATAAAAAATTTAATTCAATTTAAAAATCCACCACCTTTGGTGGTGGTCATGTTCTTTGGGGCTATGCCTAAAATTGATA
>MKTD01000050.1 GCA_001898165.1 Bacteroidia bacterium 43-41 | reverse complement strand
GTTTTCTTGTCTTTTTCATATCACAAAATTAAGCATTTATTTTGGCTTAACCTGTTGTCCTAATTCTTGGGTATATTATAACCCACCTTTCGGGAAAACTCTTGATTGTGCTTGTCGAAAAGAGCAAGGAATGTATCTTGCTTAACTCCCAAACCCAAATAAGCATTCTTCACCTTATCGGCTGTTACAAAGCCGTCTGTTTGCATTACTTCTTGATAATGGCGGTTTATATCTACACGGATTTTATCCAACGCAAGGTTGGTTTTTACCGCCAATGTGCTTTTGCCTGTCAGCCGTCCCGCTTTGGTATCCCAAAGGTGAGGTTGAACAGTCATTTTACAACTGAATTGTGAAATAGTTCCGTCAATAGTGATTCTACCCATTACAGGAACTGTTCCATCAGGCTTAGGGCTGTTCTTCTTTAAATAAAAGAGTGTTTTGAAAGTGCTGCGCATACTCAAAGTTTTAAACGTTACAAAATTAGTTTACTTTGAGTTATGAGAGGTTATGACACGTAGTACAAACAGCAGACAAATAAAGACTTACAAGCAATTCGCATTTAGCCTTTAGGTAATGAGGTGGTAACCGAACTTTGTCTTACCTTTGTCTATCGGTGGCTTTTGCCGTCTAAAAGAATAGCCAAACAAAGGACTTTACCAACACATTATCAATCGGTTGTCCTCGCTTGGCTGATTCTTGCTTTTTTGTTAGACTTTTATTTTACAACCTATCCCAATTTTTGAATTGCATTGAAGTCCGACTAATTTATTTTATAAAAAAATGTATGTTTCATATCTGCTAAAATGGTGTTGAATTTTCCGTCGAAAACATTGTTAACAGATTCATACGAGCCAATGAGACGTTCGTATATCGGGTTTCCGAAAATATCTCCTATCTCTAATTCTTTATTTGTGGTAACATTGGATATATAAACATTCTTTATCTTTCTCAACACGT
Organism: Bacteroidia bacterium 43-41; assembly: GCA_001898165.1. GTDB lineage: Bacteria > Bacteroidota > Bacteroidia > Bacteroidales > Dysgonomonadaceae > Petrimonas. The sequence continues at coordinate 104,733 of MKTD01000050.1, read as the reverse complement.
CTATTTGATCATCGGTAAAATCATAGGTGCGTAAATACGACTCATAACTTTTCTCGATTCGTTCTTTTTGGGAAGGTATTTTTTTCATACCCATAGCATGGAGCAAAAAGTCCCATATTGAACCTTGCGGATAATCATACATTTTTTGTAAATGCCCTTCATCTAAAAACGTATTTGGATTTTTCAGCCATAGAAGAAGTTTGTTTATTTCTTCGTCAGTAGGTTGATAGTCTTTTAGCTTTGCTTTTTCTTTGATTTCAGCAATTTCAGGTTCTTGTGAATTTTTTAATTCTTCTTCAAAAATACGCCTTGCTTCCGCAATTGGGATATTGTCTTTGATTTGAATTTTATCGCCATGAAGTTCAATGCGTTGTATCATGCTTTCAGGGTCAACATTATCAATCAAAAAATAATCACCTTTGGGTTTGTTGATTGGCGGTGTAACAGCCACCGGCATCTGAATGCCTTTGGTGATTTTCTTGTTTTCTTTTAATGTACCCTTGCCGTTATCTTCCATACGCTGGCAAAGTCCTACGAAATCGAGAACCTGAAAGCTAAACTTACCTGTTTTGGGGTCGAGACGAGTGCCACGACCAATCATTTGAATGTATTGTCCAACCGAATTGGTAAGTGAAGCGAATGCTATGTAACGCACACAAGGTATGTCAACTCCTGTGCTTAAAATATCTACCGAAGTAACTACATAAGGCTTTTGATATGGTTTCTTGAACCAAGCTTTGAGTGTTTCGTTCAGTTCGCTGTTTTCAGAAATAACTGCTTCGGCATAATATGGTTTTTCTGCATTGTCATTGTCAAATACCTTATTTATGGCTTTGGCTAATTCTATGCAATGAGCCTGACTCACGCCGAATAGAATAATTTTCTCACCATAATGCGAATGTTTTTTTATTTCTTCCGCAATACGCAAACAGTTTTCTTCCGATATGTATTTTCTGTTCAGTTGCTCTAATTTTACTCTTTTGTTTTCTCCCAACTGAATAACATACTTTTCTTGCGGGTCAAGCACATAATCAAATTCGACCCCTTCATTTTCAGCTTCTTGTATGAGCGCTGATTTTATTTCAATGGGTTTGTATGGGGCTAAGAAGCCTTCGTCAATTCCCCTTGCCATATCGAATTGGAAATCCGGCTCTCCTGTTTCACATCCGAAGAGTTTATAAGTGTCTAAAATAGCTAAATCTTCATCTGCAACATCGTGTCCATCTTTTGCAACGGCGGAGCGTGGCGTGGCTGTAAGCCCCACACGTGGACAAAGAAAATGGTCGAAGATTAATTTTCGGTTTACATTTATGCTTCTATGACATTCATCGACAATGATTAAATCATAAAAATTGGAAGGAAGTTCGCTGTGAATTATTTCAAGTGTGTCTATAACAACAGCGTGAATGGAAGCGTTTTTGCGTGAGCGGAAATTGGAAGTAGTGAGCCATACAGAAGAATAGTCTTTACTTATGAGTGAAAAACCATCATCAACTGCCTGTTTGGCAAGCATACGTCTGTCAACTACAAAAAGTACCCGCTTAGCCAATCCACTACTAAATAAAGATTTCACCAATGCCACGGCAGTACGTGTTTTTCCTAATCCGGTAGCCATGTGAATTAGCATTTTCTGCTTGCCTGCCTTGTAATTGTCAATGATAGTACGGATACATTGAAGCTGGTAGTACCGGTCTTTCCCGATATTGGGGTCAAATCCGCCTGCTATGGTAGTATCAATAATGATTTCACGATTGGTATCAATTTTTTTCTGCTGTTCTACCTTTCGTTTCATCTCTTCCAATGACATAAATCCGGTTACCTGCTTGAACTCCCCTGCATCCAACCCGCGCCAAGCCGTATCGTAAAACCAAATCGTTTCCGTACTGCAAGCATAGAGAAAGCGAGGTTTCAACACCTGATAAATAATGGTGCGAAGTTTCAGAAAATCTTTGCGCTCGCGGTCTAAATTATTTTCGATTACTGCAATGACATCTCCATTGAAATCCTGCAATACAATATCCGGCCGAATGTTTTTGTATTGGGCGTATTCCTTTCGCAAACTTTCCGGAATATCGTAGATTTGCTGATACAACAGCGTGTCGCCAACTTTCCAACCATATTCATTTACCAAGGTTTGAATAATGGGCAGGTCAGTTGAGGTAGCTTCGTTGATTTTTCTTGCCATTTAATTTTCTTCTGTTATTGGTTCAATATATTCTAAGCCCCAAACTTCTGCCAAAATTTTATTAATTTTGCCTTTTGAAATTCTCTTGATTGTGATTGGATTTTTATTTCCCAAAAAGTCTATGATTATTTTATTATTCTCAATTTGAACATTAAAATTATTAGAAACTTTATTACAGACACCAATTATAGCCATTTGTTTTTCAATTTTGGACACAATTTTTTCTTGATCTTCGATACTTGGCAAAGGGATTTCCCACGCTTCCATATCTTCAAACTTAAAATTCATCCGCACACCGCCACTTGCTTTGTCATTTACATATTCAAGAAACATATCGCTTTCGAATAATGCTTTCAGATAGAGCGGGTTGAGTTCGTCTTCTTTACATCCGAAAACAATGTATGCACCGCTGATAATCTGATTATCTAAGTCAAAAGTGTTTAGCCCAATGCTTCCTACGTTAATTCTATATGGATTGTAGCAAAATTCATTCTGTTTGACAAGGAAATAGCTTTGAGAGGTTTCTTCCGGTTGAAGCTTATCATTTCTAAAAACCCCTATTTCATTGCTCACTCCCAGTACTTTGTAGCTAACATCAGGATTTCTTGAGGGTTTTATTTTGTTCTCATTCAGGATTAGATAGTCTTTGAGTTTAACGATCGGGTATTTTGCACCGCTCATCAACACTTTTTTTATCTTGTAAATTTCCTTGTTTTCAGCCACAATAGTTTCTTCGACATTGTTTACGTACTCACGTGCAATGTCAGTTTCAAGGGCATTGGCAGGATTTAGCTTTACTAAGTAAGGCAGAATTTTTTCGGGCCTGCTTGATTTTAGTTTCCTATATATTTCATCCAAAGTGGTTGCTCCATTCGGTTCGATATGAGAAATGATTTCAGCCCAATCGGTAATTTGGCTGTCGCTTAAAGAGCTTTTGTAATTAGCCATATTGAACGAATAATTGTGCGCCTTATCTATTCGTTTTGCAATTTCGTTTTGAATGCGGTTTTCGAGCATTTGTTCGAAAACCTTCAGTTCCATTTGTTTGTCAGCTTGCGTTATTTTTTTTGATTTAACTTTCGTGTCTAAATCTTTGATTTTCTTTTTTCTGTCAATATCGTTTTTCGCTTGCAGTTCAGTGCGTGTTTCAATCCGAATGCTCTCTTTAATACGAGGATCCAACACCTTAATCCATTCGGCAGGGGCACAAAATTGGTTTTTTGTTTCAGGGGGCTGAATGCCTTTTTTTACATACTTGTGAAACAAATCGAGACATTCAACCAACTGACATCCGGCTTGTTCTTTGCGATTAGTACCCATCGTGTACCCATCATTAGTGACTTTGTAAAACCACGTCCAGTCTGTTTTCCCGCCTTTCTCAAAGAGAAGAATTGACGTTTTAGGACCAACTCCGCTTTTGCTAACGAATAAACCTTGAGGCAAAGAAATCACGGCTTTCAGTTGCGCTTCATCCAACAGCATTTTTCGCAGAGCTTTTGCACTAAACTGATCCCACGTATTAAATCCTTCCGATACAACCACAGCACAACGTCCGCCGGATTTTAATTGCTCAAACATTAACTTTACAAAAAGAATGGTGGTTTCCGATTCTTTTGAAAATTCGCTCCAAACATCGGGGTAGGCGTCTTGATCTCGCTGTGCTCCAAAGGGAGGATTTGCGAGTATAACCGATTTGCTTTCGTGATCCGTAACCGGGGAATATTTCTGTAATGAATCTCCCTGCTCTATATTGGCAGGATTTAATCCACGAATGTAGAAGTTTATAGAAGCCATTTTTCGGATAACTCCAAGGTACTCAATTCCTGTAACTCCACTCCTGTAAAATTGGGTGGTTTGTTCTATGCTTGGGAAATCCAACTTGTTGTTTTTGAAATACCCATTAAACCATTTTGAAAGCTCTTTGTGCGCTTTAGCTCCGGGCCATTTTTGGCTTCCGTCAACACGCCTCATAACAAACTCAAAGGCATCAAAGAGGAAACCGCCTGTTCCACAAGCGGGGTCAAATATGGTATCGGCGAATGTTGGCTCTACTAATGCAGTCATAAACTGCCTTATGTGGTCTGGTGTTCTATATAGTCCAATGTCTTTTGTCCCGCCTGTTTCGCTTAAAGCCGATTCAATGGCATCGCCCAAAAGGTCTGTTTTTAGCAATCTGTCTTCTTCAATGTCATTAGTTACAATACTGATAACCTCACCCAAATTTCCGCTGTTTACATTATTAGTGAAATTTGAGTTGCTGAAAACTTCTTCGATTAGCACCAACTGGTCTTGTACTTTCTGCGGTAGATTGGTTTTGTAAACCTGACGAGCATTTTGAAGAATTGACGAATAAAAAGGGAAAAAGTTGTCGTTTAACTCAGATAAAATCTGCTCGTTAGAGACAGTGGAAAGATATGAAAAAAGACGATTTTCGTTCGACTCATCTTTTCCTGTTTTAGGATTTTTCCAACGGTAATCAGGTGTGAATAACTGACGTAATTGCTTGAACTCACCATCCTTTTTAAGTTTTGCTTCAAAAATTCGAAGCAATAAAAGTTCAATAATATATTCAACTCGCTGTACAGGTGTACCTGCCGGACGTAATTTATTGTGAAGTTGTTTGAGTGCGTTATTGGTTTTATTGTCTGCGTAGTGTACTGTTGAGCGTCCCATTAATGATTATTTTGATTTTATTTATATATTTACAAAGATATGAAAAATGAAGTGCTTAAATGTTTTAATTTTTGAATTAATTCAGCATGTTCATTTTAAAAATTGAAGCTATGATATTCTTTATCCTCAAAGAAGAAAGTTTATTTATTGTTTCTTAGAATTTCCAATTCCTCTCTAACCCTTTCTGCTTCCTGCTCCTTCAGCCTTGCCTTATTCAAGAGTTTGATTTCTTCCATCAAGTTTTTCTCGTAATTTTCTACCTGTTTACGGATAATTTTAGCGCTGTCACTCTTGCTTTCAAAAATATTCTCCAGATGACTCAATGTTTCCGGCGTTGTTTTTCCTTGCATTAAAATATACCGGTATTTCAAATCGTTATCCGCATATTGTGCCAATTGTTCGTGAAGCCTAGCATTCCACCAAAGAAAACCCAATACAAACACCATCAATGAAAGCAAAACGATTATCGTGTTGACCGAATTAGGTGTAAATTCAATTTTTCGTTTTTCTTTACGGACGGCATTTTCTATCTCATTCAGTTTTTCGGATTGGCTTTCGTGAAAGTCTTCCATCACTGTTTTGAGTTCCAATATTTGCTCGTTACCGGTTTCTTCCGGCTGCTTTTGCCCGATTTTCTCGATTTGTTGGTTAGCTCTGTCCAGCTTTTGGTTGATTTCTTCAAACATCATCAGGATGTTGTCATTATCTGTCGTTGCCATAGTTTTTAATTTGTTGTTTTGTTATTTTGTTAAACTGCTTAATTGTTGAATTTAAAAACGCACCCTGCTTATACGTACCCTATTCAACCGGGCATTCTTCTTGGCTCTCATTCTTTTGATGTAGTCGGCAAGAGTTGCATCATAATGCGGGCTGCTCGGTTCGAGAAACGATCCCAGGGAATCCCCAAGAAATGAGAAAAGCGAGTCAATGGCTCCGATTACTTCGTTTGTTAACGACAGCTGATTATACAGCAAATTATCCAATTGTCGTTCGGATTCTTGCAGCGTTTTGCTTTTGGGAATGGCTCGTTGCAACGCATCGTAAATCTCGTACTTGATTTTATCGTTTCCGATCAGCCGTTCGCGGTTTACGTTTTCTTTTCCTTTGGCAAAATATAAATCGTGCGCTTTGGTCAGTTCTTTGCAAACGGCGGTACTGCGGTATTTTTCGTTCTTGTCCGATATCAGCTTGCCGTCGTTATCAATGCGGTTGATGCAGAGATGGATATGCGGATGCTGTCGGTCGTGATGCCGGACAATCAGGTACTGCGTTCTTGATGTTCATTTTTTGCAGGTATTCTTCGGCAATTTTTACCATTTTATTGTTGGTCAATTTATGCTTATCCTGTTCCGAAAAGTTGAGCGAGATATGCCAAACGGGTTTCTTAACGTTTGGGTGCATCGATGCTTGCAACTCGAAACTTTTTACCGTGAGTTCCTTCGGTTCGATGCGTACACCTTCGGCTTTCAGAATTTCAGCTTTCTCTTTTTTGCTCAACATATAGCCGATTGCACCCGAAAAACTTGTTCCTTTGATGATTTTTGCCGTCATAGCCGGATGCGTTTTAACAGTTCGTCCAATTCTGCCATAGGGTCTTTAGCCTTTATTTCGATATACCATACGCCTTGGGTGTGTGCCAATTTTACGAGCTGGTTCAGGTTGTTGCTTTCTCCGCTTATTTGACTCAACACTTTGTTTTGCTCCGGGGTGAATCGTTGTCTGACTTCTCCGGTCAGAATAAACTCCCGAAGGAAATCGCATCGGTTTTTTCCGGCTGTGCGTGCCTTACTTTTGAGTTGAAAATATTCGTTCGTGTTCAGTTTTAAGGATAGCCGGTACCTGCGTTTTTCGACTAAACTTTTGGCAGGGCGTCCGCCTTTTTTTGTGGGTATTTTTGATGTCATTTCTGTACTTGTTTATGGGTGTAAATGGAGACCAACGGGATGAAAAACAAGGTTTCGGGCTGCCCGAAACACAAACCTGCTTCTTACATTCTTCGAGATTCGTGCTTCGTTGTTTACTCAGCGAATTTAACCTTGTTTTTCATCTCATTTATTACGGTCTTATTGATGTTTAGCGGTCTGTATTTAGAATTTTATCCGCTTGGATTTGGTGATATTTTGAGTAGTCTTTTGTCGGATCATCCGCTGCAAAAAGTCGTTTAAATCGTTGTCCTTTGCATAGAGATGGGAACAGTCGGTTACCAGAAATCCCATTTTTTTAAGTTTCTGCATTGCCGTTTTTCCACCTTCATCGTTATCCAAGTAAGTATAAATTTGGGTATGTTTTGAGAGAAACGGAAGGGCTTTTTCGAGGTTGCCCGTGGAGTTCAACACCACTGCCGATTCCGGTGAAAGACTTTTTTCTTTCATCGGATACAAAGTCAGGTAACTTAAAAAGTCGGTAAATCCTTCGAACAGGTTACAGGTGGTGGTGTTGTGGTCAAAGGTGGTTATCGTTTTGGGCGGATAACATCCTTGAAAATCGCGATTCCGAAGTTCAAAACCTCCTTTGTCGTTTTTAAATCCCAATGCGGAATACTCTCTGCCGTTTACGTCGTAATAAACGGCGGTCAGGTATTCTTTCGTTAAGTCAGAGGGAATACATCTGTCCCGGATGTACTTTTCGAGGTGGGGCGGAAGGAGTTGGTTCACCTTGATCAACTTCATCCGTCCGACCGATTCCGTTGAAGGAGAAAAAGCGGTCTTGACGTTTACAGGAAAGTTGGCTTTTTCTTCCAAGTGTCTTACGGCTTAAATAAAGGAGCATTGTTTCATTTTCATTACCAAGTCGATGATGCTTCCGCCTTCATCGCTTCCGAAGTCGCGCCACAAGTTCTTGTGATAATCTACTTTAAAGCTTGCTTTTCGTTCGTTACGGAACGGACTTTTATAGATTCCGTAACCGGAATATTCTCTCGCCGGGTAGATGCCGTTTTCGGCTAAATACCGTTTAATGGATTTTTGTTTGAGGTTTTCTATTGAGGTTTTCATTTTTTTTGTTTTTTAGTGTTATGTACTTTGGAGGTTTGGGTTTTTCTCTTACTACGTACTACATCTGTTTAATTCATTGACAGTGAAAGAAAAAAGTATCGTTATTTTCTGTTTTCATCTTACGACGGTTGTTGATTTGTCCTACTACATCGTGCACCCGTGTAGTAATGTCGTAAGTGGGTCGTAACTTGTCCGAAAAAGATGTTACGACAGCACAACTCTTTTTCTTTCACTGTATTATTCTTTATTTTTTTAGGTTGTAGTAAGGTAGTAAGTAGAAATAGTGAAAGTTAAAACGGCACGGGGATTACCTGTTTCAGCAGGTAGCCCCAAACGGGCTTGCCGTTTACACGTCTTGATTCCCTTTTGAATGAACTTTTACGTAAGGCTTCGCCCATCTGTTTTACAACAAGGCGGGTGGAACAAAAGGGTTGCAGGTAATCGACAATTTCCGTGGTGGTATAAAAACAGTCTTGCGTGCCGTTTTCATCCGGCTCCGTAAATCCCTTTATCAACATTTCGTATTCCACCGTCTGCATCTGAAACTCGTTGTTGGAGTAATTGAGTTCCATCACTTCGTCTTTGTTGAACCAATACCTGAATCCCGATTTGTAAAGATGATATGCCTGGCTGAACACGTTGTCCATATCCGTATCTTTCATCCTGTCTATGTCGATGTATAACGCTTCAAACGGCAGGAAACGGCGGCTTCCGGTGGAATCGGTCAGGAAGTCGTTTCCGTTTACCGACGCCATAAAGCTTGCCCTGTGCGGATGTTCTTCGATGTAGATGTCATACGGACGGCGGTACTTCACGAAAGGTGTCGTGATCAGATTTTTCAGTTCGTTTTCATCCCGTTTGTTTAGTGCTCGAAGTTGGTCATCGATATTGATAAGCAGGAATTCCGCCATCAGGGTTTGGACGTCCTTGTTCTGCGGATCGATTTTACCGGTGAAAAGATAATTCTGAAGGCCTGTGGGACAAAGCATATCCAGAAAAGTGGTTTTATACTCTCCCTGCCTGCCGGTCAGCACCAGACAGGTGTGGTTTTTGCACGCGGTATCGTCCATCGCGTTGGCCACTACTGCCACCAGCCATTTGAGCAGGTATCCGTTCCAATTGTTGGTATTTTTAACCGTTACGCACTTCGCCAGCTCCGTAATGGGTGACGTGTCGTCGTTGGATGGGTAAGCGGGCAGGTTTTGGAAGTATTCTTTTATGGGATTTACTTTCGGTGCAAAATTGCTCTCCAGGATGTTACGGATGTTGTCGGGCGAGGTATAGATGCCGCCTTTACTGTCCAATATGCGCCGGATGGAGTTGATGTCGAACTTGGTGAGTACGGAAAAGGGCTTCTCGGAACCCTTTTCCTTATACTCTGTCCGGGATTTGACGGTGTTGAAACGAAAGTCAAACTCGCCCCGAAGAAAGGTTTCGATGCGCTCGTTTTTGGATTGTTTACCCGATTGAGTATCCTTGTATTGAGCCTTATCCCTTTTCATCGTCTCTTACTATTCTTCAAAATGTACGCGTTGGCTTCCATTTCGATTTGTTCACGGGTTTTTACCGGATTTTGCCGGAGCCAGTTTTCCAGTTCTTCCCGTTCGAAATAAACCATCTTCCCGCTTGGTTTGTAGTGCGGAATGGCACACGCTGATGTGAGTTTGTAGAGATAGCTTTTCGAAAAGTTGAGAAACGCGCACGCTTCTTCGAAACTGAGAATCTTTTTTGCCTGATACAGGCTCTTTTCTAACTGTTGGATGCGTTGCTCCAAAACTGTTGTTGAATTTTCCATTTGTTTTTATTTTTATAGATGAATACAAATGGGTCTGCATACCCTTGTTTTTGTAATTACAAGGGCAAAAGTAGAGGATGAAAAACAGGGGTGTAATTGACAATGGTTGAGTTATCAACCTATTCTCAATGATTTTTCAGTTCTTTGAGGTACTTGTCGATGATTTCCGAACCTTTCGGCGAGGAATCTTTTAATTCGGTTTTGGCAGAAGATAAATCTGTTTGAGTAAGTGGATTGTTTTTTCCGGAGGAAAGAAACAGGCGGTTTTTATGGATAACGGCTTGCCAATTGCGGTTTATCAGGCTGCGGTCGTCTAAAGCGGAGAAGAAATATACCAACAATCGGTTGTTGCGTGATTTCAGCGGTCCGGCAAGTGTGCAGGATAAAATATTTTCAAATGTTTCGATTGCAATGTTTTCGGTAAATAAGCGCACTTCGTTCACGCATTGTGTCAATAATTCTATTTGAGGAAGTGTGAACCCGGCTTCAAAAGTGGATTTCGTTTCTAATGCGGTCAAAGTTTGTGCCGGTTGTTCTTTGGGCAATTGCGATTGCAGGTAGGCAATGTATTCGGTTAAATAAACGGATGAAAGAATACCGGAAAAGTATGGAATTTGTTCATCGTAAATGGTGTTATCGTTTTTCAACTTTTCAAATCTCAACGATAATTGTTCGGAATTCCAATACTTTTTTCTTTCATCGGGTGAAAGCGATTCGATAAACGTACTTTCCCATAGCACGTTTTTCAAATCGGAGAAATTGGTGGTGATATGCAGGATAGGATATTTGTCGTGAAGTTCGATAAGTTCAAGGGATGAATTGTAAATTTCCTCCTCAATGTGGGAATACAAAGTCTTTTTATCCCAATACTCAGATTTTAAACCAAAAAGTTGGATGGCTTTTCTTAAACGATAGGAAGTGTATTGGTTTACGATATGTTGGAGGCGGAAAAAAGTTGATTCCATAAATTATTCCGGAAAAGCATTATCGGCAAAAATAGCGATAAAATGGAAAATATCAGGAATTTATCCGTTAAATTATTATCTGACCGTTAAAGATGCTTAAGGTTTTTGTTATTTTGATTTGGGCGCCCCTTTGGCGCCCCTAAGAAACACAAAAGGCTGTAAATCAATTGACTTACAGCCTTTTGGAGTACTCGGAGCGGGACTTGAACCCGCACAACCGTAATGGTCACAAGATTTTAAGTCTTGCGTGTCTACCATTCCACCATCCGAGCAGACCTTGAGCGGAAAACGGGACTCGAACCCGCGACCCCGACCTTGGCAAGGTCGTGCTCTACCAACTGAGCTATTTCCGCATTTTTAGAGCAAAGAACAAAGAGCAAAGACAAAAGACCAAGACTCTTCCCTCCCAGATCATCTAAAAGTTCAATAATGAGTCGCCTTTTATTTTTGCGACTGCAAATGTAGAAATGTTTCTTGATTTATACAAGAGAATCCACCAAAAAATTAGGACGATATACTACATGAACATCTCTTCGGGCTCCATTGCAAGAAATCCGAAGTAAATAAAGTAGGAGGAAAATATTCTACTTCCCTCCTACTTTATTTTTCAACCTCTCAAGATTTGCGTTTAAGCTTCCGGTGGTTCTTCTCAGTATCCGTCATTTTGAACTATGCTTCCTCCAGATTTATCTATCTCCCTTTGAGGGATAGGGTACAGATAATGCACACTTTGAAATCCCCGGGCGCCTAACACTTCTTCTGCAATACCCCAGCGTTTAAGATCGCGAAAACGGTGAGATTCAAATCCAAATTCAACTCTTCTTTCGTGAATCAACCAGTTTGAGACAACAGACGCATTTGACTCATTGACATCTCTGTCGGGCAATGTTCCGGCCGGCGGTTGAGTCCCGTCAGCGGCCATCGAGTTCCTGGCTCTTTGGCGAACCCGGTTGATAATACCGATAGCCGCTTGTAATTTTCCGGTTTTTAACAACGCTTCCGCTTTCCACAAGAGAACATCGGCATAACGAATATAAACCCGGCTGCTTGGCGCATCATCATCACCTTTATATTTCCCGTCGAGCGTTCCCAAAATTTTATTTATATTTTTTGATCCAACATCTACAGTATAGAGCAATCTTGGATCATTTTCCTCAAAAGCCGCAATAAATGATGCTTCAGGCGCCACGAATCCCCAACCCAGCAGAGCACATAAACCGTTCCCTTTTCTCGGAGTCTGGGCTGATTCGTGATTATAGCAAAAGATCACTTCTTGTTCTTGGAATTGTTTATTCACATCAAAGCTATCGAAATAATTGTTGTTTAAGTTGTAATACCCCGTGTTTTCGAGTTCCTCTACACGAGTAATTACTTCCTGCCATCTTTCGTTAAACAGCGCTACTTTCGCCTGAAGGGCTATAGCCGCCCCTTTCGACACACGCCATTTTTCTTGTTGATGAGAATATTTGGCATCGGGCAACAACCCCCTGGCATCGTTCAAATCCTTATCAATCTGTGCCCAGACCTCATCGGCTGTTGCCCTTACAGCAACTTCGTAAGCCTCATTAAAAGATGTCAACGGCTTCAATAACAATGGAACCCCTCCGAAATTCGTCACCAAATCAAAATAGTAAAAAGCCCTTAGAAAGTACACCTCTCCTAAAAGCCTGTCTTGTTCCGATTTATTGAAATTAAGCTTAGCCATCATCTCCTCATTGGTTAAATAGTCGATAGCCGTATTTACTCTCGAAACTCCTTCATAATCATACGCCCATTGTCCATTGAATCCAGCATTTGAGGCAATAAAACTAAAATTATTGAGCTCATCCATCCAAGCCTGATCTCCATCGGGATTCCATTTTTTCTGCACATCATCGGAAGCGATGTCCTGGAGGATAAAGTCGCCTCTGGTAACTGTTCCGTCATTCCATCCCCACTCTCCGATAATATTCAACGTACTCGAAAGCAGCTGATAAGATGAACTCACCGCATATTGTACAGTGGTAGTCGTTGGCTGCATATCAACCTGATCGGGCGTCAACAGGCCTATCGGGTCTTTCGACAGATAGCCTTCGCATCCTGACAACAGGAGCATCCCGATTATCATTAAAAACAGATTCTTATAAAATTTCATTATCCAAAAGATTTAAGTTGTTTAAAAAGAAAAATTTATTCCACAAATAAAAGATCTCGACTGCGGATAAGTCCCCATATCAATTAAATCCGTAGATTCCGGGTCAAGCCCTGTATAATTGGTCAGTGTAAAGAGATTTTGAGCTGACACATAGATTCTTATATTTTGCAAGCCCAGTTTTCTGATGTTTGTAAAAGAATATCCGACTTCAACATTTTTCAACCTGAGGTAAGAAGCATCCTCAACAAATATGCTTGATATTCTGCTACTTCCGTTATCGGTAAAGCTCACACGGGGAATTGTATTGGTTGATCCCTCTCCATCCCATGCGTTCAAAATATTTGTGGTGTAATTAAACGGACGCGTATCATAATCAATTATCTTTTTAGAGTCGTTATACCTGTCCACATTTCCAACACCTTGAAAGAGTATCGCCACATCGAAATTTTTATACGAACCGGAAAAATTTAATCCATACAACAATCCCGGGTTAGGATCGCCGATGAAATCCCTGTCGTTGTCGTCAATTCTGCCATCGCCATTTAAATCTTTAAATCGAATATCACCGGGTACGGGCGTTGGGTTAGTGGTGCCATGCAAATGAGTCTTTATTTCATTCGTATTTTGATATACTCCTTCAAAAACATATCCGTAATAGGCATTAAGCGGTTGCCCCGGTTCCGTTCTTGTGACTGATCCAACCAAACTGGGAAGGTTAGGGTGCAGTTTTTCCACCCGGTTCTTTACGGTGGATATGTTGGCATTGATGTTGTATTTAAATACACTTTCGGAATTGCGCAACGTTATGCCAAATTCCCAACCACGGTTACTCACTTCTCCTGCATTAACGATAGTGGGCTGTACGTCACCTACGATACTCGGAAGGCTTATAGGCAACAGGATGTCCGTGGTATATTTCTGAAAATAGTCTGCGGTGAAATACAACCTGTTTCTTAAGACACCTACATCGAGTCCTACGTTATACTGTGTGGTGGTTTCCCACTTTAAGTCGGGATTCCCATATCTTGAGATAAGGTATTTGTCTCCATCTTTTTTTATCAACGTAAGATAAGCGTAGTTAGCAATTTCCTGATTCCCTAACTGCCCGATGCTTGCCCTCAGTTTCAAGTCGGAAAGCCACTCCTGTTTTTTTAGAAATTGTTCTTCAGATAACTTCCAGCCGATTGACAAGGAAGGGAAATATCCCCATCGGTTTTTTTCTGCAAACCGGGAAGAGGCATCTGCCCTGAAGTTTGCCGTGAGCATATACCTCATGTCATACACATAAGTCAATGAGGTGAAGTAAGACATCAACGCCCATTCCGAGCCGCTTCCCCCATTCCATAAATCCTGTTCGGTACTTCCAAAATCAATATATCTGAACTTCTCGGTATCATACTCATATCTTCTTCTTGAAGCATTTATTCCCGAACCGTAATTGGTGATAAATTCACTCCCTACCAAGGCATTTAAAGAATGGAGATTGAACATTTTGTTATAACTCAATGTGTTGTTCCAGGTAAAGGTCAGCTCTTCACCCCTGTATTCATTTAATCCATTGGGCCTGTTTTGGCGTCCTAAGCCGCGATCTATCTGACTACCACCGCCATCATCATCCCCAAAATTGGCATAAAAAGCCTTGTCATGCAGAAAGTTTAAATCAATACCCGCATTGGTTCTGTAAGTCAGTTCTTTTTCGGGTAAGAAGGAGATTTCCCCGAAAATGTTGCCGAATGTTTTGAAATGTGAGTGGGTGTCATCAGTGAAATAAGCCAGGGCAATCGGATTTTGTGTCCATTCGTACTTATCGCTTTCCCAACCGCCCGTATCTCTGTTGTTATGAACATAAAAAGGAAGGTCGGTAAAGGGATTCCTCTCCGAATAGGTGGGATCGTCGGGCGACTTGAATACCGGAATAACCGGTGGACGTAGAAGTGCGTGCCTTATGATTCCGGGGGCATCGCCTTTCGACGACAGTTTATCCTGAACAGCATAGGAAAGTTGCATATTGGTCCCTATTTTTATTCTTTCCGTCAGGTTGGCATTGATGTTCGTGCGAAAATTAAAACGCTTGTATTTATCGTTATCATACACAACAATACCGTCCTGATTAACGTATCCTAGGGAGAGTAAGTACTGTAACTTATCACTGCCTCCACTTGCCGTCATCTGAATATTCTGCATATGGCCCGGCTCAAAAAGTTCATCTAACCAGTCGGTGTCTGCAAAATCACTTCGCCCTTTATCCGCGGTATAGGGATTTGTGCCGGAATAACCGGCATTGTTCCACGCTTTTTCCACAACATTCATATACTGTTCGGCATTCAGCATTTTAGGAAGATTTGAAGCGTATTGTATGCCGCTGTAAAAATTTGCCTCGAATTTAGTTTTTCCGGCAACACCGCCCTTTGTTGTAATGACAATTACCCCGGCCGAGGCTCTCGAACCGTAAATGGCAGCAGCAGAGGCGTCTTTCAACACAGTCATGGATTCGATATCGGACGGGTTGATAAACGCCAATTCCCGGGTAGGAACTCCATCCACAACATAAAGCGGATTGTTGTTGCCGATGGTGCCCTCTCCCCTGATTCTGATATCTATCTCATCACCGGGGGCGCCGGTGCTTTGGGTCACCTGCACACCAGCTACTTGTCCTTGAAGCGCCTGCCTTACATCGGCAACGCGGCGCCGCTCCATATCATCAACGTTAACAGGCGCCACCGCCCCGGTAAGGGTTGACTTTTTTTGTGCGGAGTATCCAACCACCACCACTTCATCCATCAGCTGAGTCTTGGGCTGAAGGTTAATCTCCAACACCGTTTGATTGGTTATAACAATTTCCTGATTAGAATATCCCACGTACGATATTCTCAGGGTATTATTTACCGGAACGGTTAATTCAAAGTTTCCGTTAATGTCGGTAACAGTTCCATTACCCGTTTCAATAACAAGTACAGTCACTCCGATTAATTCTTCATTAGACAGGGCATCTTTAACAGAACCCCTGACGTTGACAGTTGTTTGAGCATGCAATCCCAAAGCAGCACAAACCACCATTACAAAAAATAATGTTCTCTTCATGTTTTAAAAAGTTAAGTTATTTATACGATATAATTTTTTTATCCACCCAAAGCTTGTTGTTCTCTCTTTTTATTCCTACGCCTGGCGGCAACTCCACAACAACACAGGCCTGATCGGCCGGTATCTCTATCTCCGCACTACCTCCGGCCGACCTGGCTAAATACGTTTTTGAAACGATATCAAAAAGGTCAACCCCCTCTTTCACGGGTGTGTACTTCACTTTCACAGATTCGTTATACGGATTGTATAACAAAAAAACGGGATAGGTCCGGTCTGAATAAAAGTCAGTAACATTGCAGTTAAGTTTGAGTACTTTTTCGACATTGGTTTTCTCTATCATGGCCCCGAATATGCCGACGGGAGCCGTACTGTAAAGACTGAACATCGATTCCGGGGGATTGTCTTTATGCCACTTAGGCCCATCGCCGATTGCAACAGGATGCACGCCTGTCAACCGGGGGTTATTCAAATCGTCCGCGTAACGCAAACCTTCATAAGCAACAACGGAGTTCGTATAACCCTGCATCCCCGGGAGCCATTGATTACCATCAGGTATTTTATCGGGGAAGAAAAGCCGCGAAGCATTTGCATTATTCAGCATCCATTTACCTATAGCCCTCGCAAATTCAGGCTCATACTTTACCATCGGGACAAGGGGCATGGCCATCTTTATACTGTTCATCAGAAACGCGTAACCACCACCGTCAGTAATGCTTCCTTGCAGGCCGCTAACATCATATTCACCCCATTTGTCCACTATTATCCCCCATCCGGTACGCCCGTTTTCGCTTTTTACGCCTTCAAAAACCCAGTCAAGCATCTTTCCTACGTTGTACTCTGTCCCTTCTTCGGCATTTAAGCGGGCGGCCGTGTAAGCGCCAATAGGCAGCAACACTTCGTAAAAACGGCTTTCGGTTTGATTGTTTAACGCCTCGATAGCTGATTTTGCCCGCGCCAGGTAGCGCTTATCTCCAAACTGTTTGTATGCCGCATACAGCACATAACCGTGCCCTCCGGCAGCATCCTGTTGCAGCGGAATGTTGTTTATCATGCCCTTCATTTGAGCGTAATCAAAGTAAGAGTAATCGTAATTTCCATTTAACACCGAGTCAGCTTTACAAAACTGTTCTGCAATGGTGCGCTGTATATTTTCGGCATTCTCCACACCCGGAAAAACGTCACATACATTATAAAACAGCACGTTCGGAAAGACATCATACCACCAGTCCCTTCCGTAGCCTCCACCCAAAAGAGCCACTTCGGGGGTCGTGTTGTTCATCATTATATTCCATCCATTATCTGTATTAAAATAGTTTTGGATCATTTTCACAAAGTTGTACCCGTTCTGATTGGTTTTATCAATCCCTATCAATCCGGCACCTAATATTGCCGCTAAGGAGTTGAGGCTTTCATGAAATTCGCCGTTGTTCACATCTGCTCCCTGGCGCACGTCATGAACCGCGGTAAATAATCCAAAGGTCTGCTGCGGCAAATTGCGTTGATTATTGTCAAGCCAAATCATCGGTCCGGCAGGCAGCCTGGAATCAAAATCAAAAACATAACCATCAAATTGCCCGGCCTTTTCTTTCCAATCCAGCAAATCGTAAGGTTGCGGCATGTTGGGCATAAGTTCCACCCTGTTAATATTAACCTGAACAACAGGGTCTCCATAATAAACCTCCGCAGTATTGCACGACAACAGGGAGGCAATGCAGGCAAATGTTAATAAATTAAATATCAATCTCATAATATCATTTGTTATACTTAATATCTATATCGCTGATAATATTTTTAGCAAGCGGCAGTGATAATAATTGAATGCCTCCTACAATCACCAACGCGTATTTCAAGGCGAAATCTTCCGATACCCAATAAGTCAGTGATATAAACAATCCCATTCCGAAAGCGCGCCCAATAAACAATCCTATCTCATGACTAAGGATATAGGCATATTCATTCCTGTTTTCAATTGCTTTCACAGCATCAATAGTTTTCATCATGGTTGGGAAATAGGCCAAGTCGTGCAAGGGTTGAAACAACACTTTACACAACACGAAAATAATGACGCCAACGGCCGAAAAAAGAATGGCGTTAAAGAGTGTCCCCAGAAAAAAGACAAACAATCCAAGTCCAAAGATTGCCATCCGATGTTTGGGTTTGGCAATCCTTCCCAACGTGTAAACCAGAATTGCCGTGAGCAACCCGCCAACACCTTGTATCAACCCCAAAGACCCCTCGTTACCGACAAGGCGCATAACCAATATGGCCGGCGCTGTCACCAAAAATCCCTGCACCATTCCTTTGAGCCCGGCAAGGGTCAAAAGCTTTTGCCAGAGTATATGAAAACGGGTATAGAAGAATTTTTTTTGCACCGGGTTTTCAAAGCGCCCTTTCGACAAAACAAATACGGCAGCTATTGCGATAAGCAAGCTGAACACAGTAATAAACTGATAGCCATTATTCACATCCAGCACCTTTCCAAGAAAGACGAATCCATCTATCGACACCAGAAAAGCCCCTACAATTAACGGAACAGTAATGCTCCACAACGAGAAAAAGAACGACTCCAACCCGAAAAAGTAATTTCGGTTTTCATCGTTTGTTGAGTTTAACGTGAGCAGGTAACGGTTAGTCCAGAAAAATCCGGTGGATGCCCCCAGGACAAATCCGGACAGTCCCAGTTCCATGATCCCGATGGAGTTCACAAACATCATTGCCATTAATGCAACTGCCGACAACAAAATGCCGAAAGCGTAAAGCAACGAGGCTTTGAACCTTTTCAACATAAACCCGTTAAGCACCGACGTAACCAGTATCCCGAAGTACATGCACAGCTGATAAAATGCAACATAAGCCGGGTTACCTGTGTTACGCATGATATACGCCCCCACAAAAATCTCGATGATGGGCAATATGAGTGCGTACAACATGTTTGTAACAAGCAGTGTCCTTATATTCAGCGGTTGAGAACGAAAGAACCTATATTCTCCCAATATGTTTTTTGACATGTCTCTATTTTAATGAATTGAGAATTTCCTGAATTGAGAATTCAGCTCCGCAAATAACCTCGTCACTCGCTCCGTAGAACAGTTGGATGGTATCGTTTTCCACATAATGTCCGTTTGTGAAGACAACGTTGCCGAAAAATCCGTTTTTTTCGTATTCGGCAACAGGCTCCATGATAGGCTCCACACTCCTCGCCAGCACTTTCGACGGGTCTTTCAAATCCAGCAGCAACGCACCCAAACAATACCGGTGGTCGGTATTTGCACCGTGGTATATTTCGAGCCACCCTTCCGGTGTTTTAACGGGTGCGCCTCCGGCTCCCACACGCGCCGAATCCCAACTGTTTTGACGGGTAACGGCAATGCACTTGTGGTTTCCCCAATGAAGCCTGTCGGGAGATTCGGCCAGCCAGATGTAATTTCCGCCCAGTTCGGGGCTACTCGGACGATGCAGGGCATAATATTTTCCGTTTATCTTTTCTTCAAAAATAGCGCAATCCTTATTGTGTGGAGGGAATATCATCCCCTGCCGATCGTAAGTTTTGAAATCATTTGTGATAATCAGCCCCACCCCTACCGCCACGGGCGATACCATTGTATAGGTAAGGAAAAACCCATCTTTCATTGTCGCCACGCGGCAATCTTCGATACCAAACGATTCCAGCGCCCCCTTGCCGAATATAGGCGGATAAGCGGGATCTTCACGGAAATGCACACCGTCGTCACTAACAACAAGGCGCAAATACGATAAAGTAGTAAGATAATTTTGCCCCTTATATCTTATCACCCGGGGGTCTGAAGCATCTAACTGAGGGTCATCTTTGTCGAAAACAAGTACCTCTATTCTTCCATCTTCATTATAGACAGGAAAGCTTATCTTTCCTTCAACTTGTTTTGGGCGTTCTGCCACACGCAATAAAAGCCAGGTTTTGCCATTCATCCTGAACACTCCGGGATTAAGTAAACAGGTTATTTCCATTCCTTCTATTCCCGGTTCTAAGTCCGAAGGACGTAACAATGGGTTTTCATTGAAGCGTTTTGCAATATCCATGATATAAGCGTTTTTTATTAAATTCAACCAAAATTAATACGATTAAAGACAAACAGAGGTATCCTAAACTTTCAAAACAGTACACTCCTCTTACAATTTAAAAATATATACTCTTTTATGAAAGATAATATACTTTTAGGATATGAAAACAGACTGAATTTAAAGAGAAAACAAGTAAATTTGCGTTTATAATATAATAAAAATTGGGATAATATCGCCAAAAGGGTAAATCAATCATATGAAAAAAATTATTTGCATATTCTTTCTCATTTTACCGGTAACAGGGTATGCAATTGATTTTGATATTAAAACCCTGACAAACAAAGACGGTTTGTCAAACAGTTCCATAAATGTTGTTTTTCAGGATTCGAACCAACTGATGTGGTTTGGAACGTGGGATGGGCTTAACTTGTATAATGGGAAAGAGTTTCAAGTTTATAAACCTTCTCCGGGCAATATTCAAAGTATAAGTAACAACATCGTCAGAGATATTGTTGAAGAGAAGAGGGATTATTTGTGGGTTGCCACAGACATCGGCATAAACAGATTTAATGTCAGGGAAAAAGTTTTTGAACGTTTTTTTGTCGATTCTTTAAGTCGGGAAATAACAAATGAACACTCTTATTTAATCGCCCGTAATTCTCAGGGCAGAATTGTCGTATCCGTTTATCAACAAGGCCTGTACTATTTTGACTTTGAAAAAAAACATTTTAAACCTCTGAATTTCAATAAAGAGCTGAATGTAAAAAAAATCATTTTTGACCGTGATGACAATTTATGGATGTTAACCACAGAAAAAAACCTGTTTACAGCTACATTGCAAACACAGGATAGCCGTTTGATTGTACGTGATACCCGTCAATTTCCATTAAAGAACATTGAGAATTTCTTTAATCTCAAATCAGGCGACATACTTATACAAACATCAGATTATAAAGTATATACATATAATAAATATCGGGATAAGCTTACGATGCTCCCTCT
Source organism: Bacteroidia bacterium 43-41 (assembly GCA_001898165.1). Lineage (GTDB taxonomy): Bacteria > Bacteroidota > Bacteroidia > Bacteroidales > Dysgonomonadaceae > Petrimonas. The sequence goes on along the minus strand of MKTD01000050.1, from coordinate 83,867 downwards.
CAATGGCGATATTGGCAATATCAATGACATTGAATTTAATGAAGGGTCAGTTTTTTTAGGTACGAACAAAGGGTTGTACCTGTACGATTTTAACACTGATATTGTCCCGATAATAGAAAATACTCCTGTGCTGAATGTATATAGAGGCACTCAAAATATTATATGGGTAGGCACAGATATGAAAGGAATAGTTAAAATTGTTCCTTCTGATGAAAAATTCAGAGCCTACTCATCAGAAAACATCTCCAATTTTGGTAATTCTGCCGTGAGAACTATTTTTGAGGACGAAAGCCGGACTCTTTGGGTTGGCACTAAAGGCTCAGGCATATATCACTTTACAAGAAGTCGGGGAACCGGAGAATTAAAACTCAGGAACCGCTTCAGTATGGAGAATGGGTTATTAAGCAACTCTGTTTATAAAATAGCAAAAGGCTTCAAGAATGAGTACTGGATTGGAACGGATGGAAACGGAATCAATTATTATGATAAGAATACGAAAAATATCCGCAGCCTGAATATCCCCGATAATTTAACCCTGTCATCCATCTATGCCATTTTACCGGACGGTGACAATATCTTGTGGGTAGGAACAAGCGGTTATGGCATGTACAAATTGAAGATAGATCTCTCAACAACTCCTTATCGGGTTGTTGATTACAAGCAATTTATTTTTCACGAAGGGAAATCTTCGTTGAGCAACAACATTGTATATTCAATTATAAAAGAAGACAGTACCCACTTATGGATTGGTACACGAGGGGGAGGAGTAAACAGATTTAACATCATTGACGAGACTTTTCGAATATTCAAATTTTCCGGAAACAGCTATGGTAGCGACGATGTGCTGTGTATGTATAAAGAGAGTAATGGAAGTTTATGGGTCGGCACAAGTATGGGGTTAAATAAGCTGACATGGAGAAATAAAGAACATCCTGCGGTCTTTAACTTCAGTGAAAAAAACGGAATGCCCAACAACACCATTCACGGCATTTTAGAAGACAGAAATAATAATTTGTGGGTAAGTACCAATCACGGACTGGCAAAACTTATTCCGGATGGAACGGATGAAGATTCCTATCACATTGTTTCATACTTTACAGATGATGGATTGCAGGACAATGAGTTTTCAGACGGGTCGTATTATTCCAGTCCGTACTCCTCCCTTTTTTACTTTGGAGGCATCAGCGGATTCAATGAATTCAATCCTCTTGAAATTATTCAAAATGAATATATACCCGAACTCTGGTTAGATGCATTTCATGTTGATAATACAGAGACTGATTTGTCCGATTATTTAGTGCAAAAAAACAACCTTAAAATTCTTACTTTATCACACAAGTACAAATCTTTCAGCTTCCGCTTCATCCCTATTGACTACATCGCTCCGGCCAAATGCGAAATAGCATATATGCTAGAAGGGTTTCACGATGCCTGGGTTAACTTAGGGACATCAAATGCAATAGTATTCACTAATCTGCCAAAAGGGAAGTATGTACTTAAAGTCAAGACGAGCAATGCCAATAAAATATGGGGTAAAACCCTCTACAGTTTACCCATTGAAATAACCCCTCCATGGTGGAAAAGCAACCTGGCCTATTTCCTTTACTTTGTTTCTTTCTTATGTATCCTGGCAATTATAAGGAAGATGATATTGTATCGCATAAGGCTTAACAACAATATACGGATGAAAGAGCTGGAAAAACAAAAAGCAGAAGAGATCCATCAAGGGAAACTCCGTTTTTTCACCAATATAGCACACGAGTTTTCCAACTCATTGACACTTATCTATGGTCCTTGTGATAAATTGTTGAAGGAGAAAGAGAACGATAACTATACAAAAAAATATCTGCAGGTAATAAAATCCAATTCGGAAAGGATGCAGAATCTGATAGAGCAGCTCGTGGAATTCAGAAAAGCCGAGACCGGACATCTCAAGCTAAAAATTGAAACGGTAGATATTTCTGAGTTGATTAAATTTGTAATCGACAACTTTATCGAAATATTGGAACAAAAAAAGATTGATTACACTACTACGTTTATCCCCGATGAAAATATAATTTGGAATACAGACAGGAGTAACCTCGAAAAAATCATCTTCAATCTGTTATCCAATGCTGTAAAATACACATCCGAAGAAGAGCATATCGAAATTAGCGTTAACGTGGAGAACGAGGTATTATCCATCTCAATTAAAAATACCGGCATCGGAATAAAATCAGAATACTATGATATTTTATTCGATAGATTTGAAGTCCTTAACCGTCTTGAAAAACAAATGACTATCGGCGACTATCCCCGACATGGCATTGGATTGGCTTTATGTAAAAGTATCGTAAACATCCTAAAAGGAGACATTAGGATTGAAAGCGACGGAGAAACATATACATTGTTTGAAGTCCGCATCCCAAACTTAGAGGAAACATCCGAACAATCCGGACAAGCATATCATACTCCCGATTTATCACCGTTAAAATCGATCGCATCAAGTGAAATCAATTTCTTAGAGGAAAAGGATGAATTACCGGAAAAAGATTATATTTCAAACGATGGATTTATTTTGATAGTTGAAGACGATCAAGATATCCGTTTAATGATAAAAGACCTTTTAAGCCCAAACTACAATATAATAGAAGCTTCCAATGGGATGGAAGCATTGCAGGTTGTAAACAAACAGTTTCCAATATTGGTTATCAGCGACATTATCATGCCAAAAATGAATGGGGTTGAATTTGTGAAAATAATGAAAACGCAGGAGATCACCAACCATATCCCCATCATACTTTTATCTTCAAAAAGTTCCATCGAAAGCCAAATTGAGGGGTTCGAAGTAGGTGCCGATGCCTATATAAACAAACCCTTCAATTTTCGTCATTTAGAAGTAATTGTAAAAAGCTTACTTCACAAAAAAAATATATTAACGGAGTACGGCAATTCCCCATACTCCGCTCTTGAACAACATGAAGGCTCGCTTATCCACAAAGAAGACAAAGATATAATTCTGAATATTACAAAAGTTATTTATGATAATATTGATAACGAAGAGCTCACCATCGATTTTATTGCAAATGAAACGGCAATCAGCAAAATACAACTTTATCGCAAAATAAAAGAGATCACTAAAAAAACACCCACTGAATTTATTCGTTCAATCAGGCTTAAGAATGCGGGAAAACTTCTGAAAACCACCAACAAAACCGTTCAAGAGGTTATGTATGCATCCGGGTTCAATAATAAGGCCTATTTCTATAGAGAGTTTCTTAAAAAATACAGCAAAACTCCCAAGGAATACAGAGAGTCAACAGAGTGAACAACCATTTATTAATTCTCCCGCCAAAAAATCAGATTTTACTTCTTTACCGGTTTGGCTTTTAACTTATCGTGCCGCATCGAGTATTCTTTTTTGCCGTATTTCGGCTCCTCGCCTAAAAAAGCGGGAAGCGCTTTTGACTCACCGTTGATGACCTGTTTGATCACTGTTTCTAACGCCGAGGCATAGTCCTGGTGAATGTACGGATCTTTTCTGTCTGATTTATTATAGGCAATGTATCTTGCATAATTAAGGCATTCTTCGAACCATTCTTTAGACTCTTTCTGGCGTAATCCGGCTCTTGCAATGGGTTCGAGACGGTTGATCAGTTCTTCTTTGTCGGTCGCCGGGTCTTGTAACAGCGCATCTATATCCTTTGCTGCTTCGCTGTAGTTTTTCGATTTGATGGCCAAATCAATCACGATCATTTTTCTATTGAACTCTTTTCCTTCAAAATCGTGCAGATTATCCAATGATTCCAAAGGCATATAGGTTGTTTCTTTCGCAAGCTTCTTGTCCACTTCTTTCCCGAAAAGATTGTAAAAAGCAGTATAGTTATCCGACACATATTGAATATACGGATTATCATGGCCGGGAAGATTCTCTACAAAAACATTCCATATTTTCGGGTCGGACAGTTTTTCACCATTAGCCATCAATTTATCAAACGCTTCCCTCACCATCTTTGAATTATAGACAGAAGATTGAAATTGTATAAAATGGAGAAGAAAATCGGTATCATGAACTCCCTTCTCATAATTCTCTGTCAGGTAGAAAGACCTTAACCGGGGCGTCACGGCCGAATGTCCCGTATAGATAAATTGTTCACCGGACTGCCTGCTGCTGCTTTCATGTACAACCTCCTCTGTGGCCGGATCGATAAACAGGTAAGTAGGGTATTTGGTCACACCGTACTTTTTAGCCAATGCTATGCCTTCTCCATTTTCGGCATCAATCTTAGCGCTGATAAAATGAGTATTGTAGAAACTTCCGACATCCGGCAACGGGAATACTGTCTCGGCCATATTCAGACATGGGCCGCACCACTGGGCGTAAAAGTCCACAAAAATTAGTTTATTCTCTTTTTTCGCTTCGTTAACAGTCTGGTCCCATGTACCTTCGAAAAAGGTAATTCCTTGTCCCATGGCGCTGATCGGAATTATCAGCGCCAGTATCAATAAAAGCATTGTTGATTTTCTCTTCATGATTTTCAATATCCGGGATTTTGTTTTGATTCCAAATTGCTATTTATCTCGCTGGTTGGGATAGCATCGATCCTGCGAGATTTTATACGCTCCAGGTATTCTTCCCCTTTGCCGGCTTTAACCTCTTTTTCATAAGCCTCACGCAACATTCTGTTCATGGCAAGCAAACGCGAAAAATCGGGATTGGCCTCTTTTAATCCGGCAAACCGGAGCATGAGAAACCATTCATGCCAGTTTTCGAACGACATCTCTATCAACCATTCATTAAAAATAGCATCTTCAAGCTCTGCCCGGGTTGCAGGAACAACGACCGGCGCACCTGCCCGCGTCCTTAACATCCTGATGGGTTCATAGGCTGCCGCAATACTTGCATTGGTCCTCATCAAAGCTTCGGCTTTCATCAATTGCAATTCGTCCGACCTCAGAAAGAATACAGGCATGGTGTTATCGCTGTTCAGCGTCTTTTTCACAGTGGTGAGGTTGTAACCAACCTTTCCCCGCGAATCTAAACTGTCCACATTTGCAAATATCGCTTCGGCGCGAGGGTCATCGCCCACCAGGTCGATATACGATTTTGTCGGCCCCCAATACCCTTCATTTTTATTCACGCTGTTGCCAAAAGCGCTTTCCCTCATATAGAGAGAAGGAATTTCTTCTTTACCGAACACTCTTTGAAAGAGGATCTCCTTGTTGTCGGGGGTTGTCGCTTTTATGAAAATATCGGCATAGTTATTCTCGAATTTAACTAAAGGCAACACCTTTTCAATAGCGGTGAGCGCTTCATCGTATCTGCCGGCATAAAAAAGCACTTTCGCTTTTAATGCCAAGGCCGCTTCTTTGGAGGCAGCGCTTGCTGATGAAAAATGGGGAGCATGAGCAATGGCTGTTTCAAGGTTGCTCATGATATGCTCATAAGTTTCTTTTACGCTGCTCCTTGCTTTGGGTGAGTTGGCTACCGTATGGACTTCCGTTCTCAATGTAATACCGTATTCGCTGTTCTCATCCCAAAATTCACCATACCTGACAAGCAGTCTGAAATTGGCAAGCGCACGCAGGAAGGCAATTTCACCTATAATTTCATCCGCCCTGTTCCCTTCGAAACTTGATTTATCTATTTTTGTCAATGCCTGCTCTAACAGGATGCTGTTTTTGATGATCTCATAATCAGAATCCCATTCGGTACCATCACTGTAAGAGAGAACGGGCAGCGTTCGTTCCGAAAAATAAACGGCATTGCCTACTTTAACAAGGTCTTGCCTTAGCATGGTGCCGGCTTTGAAACTACCCGATACAGTGGGGTAAATCACATCTGACTTGCCGCCGGGCAAGTAAAAATATATTCCTCTCAGCGCCAGCTCAGCCGCATTAGGGTTTGTAATTGCCTGATCGGCATCGGCCTGGTTCTCCGGATACTTGTCCAAAACGTCCACCAGCTGACAAGAGCTGAAGAGAAATAAAAACAAGGTGAAATATAAAATAATACGTTGTGTCATAACTGTAAATTTTCGGATTATAAATTAAACTTCAAACCAAATGAGAATGAACGTATTCCCGGATACGATGTTTCGTAATTTCCTCCGTATGACGACTGATAGTTCGCGGTAGCCGGATCGGTCCCGGGATAAGGAGATATCGTGAACAGATTGGTTCCCGACACATAGATCTGAGCGTTCATGTATTTATTGAACTCAGGTAATCTATATGCGATACGGAGCTCCTGCAGCCGTAAATGCGTAGTGCTGTGCAGGGACAGGCTTGTCATTTTAGGAACTCCGTCGCCTATATAGAGTGCCGGATATTTTGCATCTTTATGGTTGTCGTTCCACCTGTCGTTCAGGCCATAATCGATAAGCCCTGTAAGCTGGGCGGGCACATTTTGCAATGTTTGGCCGTATATTTTCTTTCCCCCGGATTGAAAACCGAAATTGGCAAACAGGCTGAATGATTTATAGGCAAGGTTAGTGGTTAACCCCCCGTAGAATCGGGGATTAGGGTCGCCTATAACCGTCCTGTCATTGCTATCTATCCTCCCGTCGCCGTTCAAATCTTTTATCTCCAGATGCCCGGGCCTTAACATATTACCATCATAATACGAAAATCCTTTCGATTTGGCCAATGCATTCAGTTCATCAACGCGTTTCTGCGTTTGTATAATACCGTTATATTCGTATCCAAAAAACGCCCCCATCGGTTTGTCCAACGCCAAAACCTGTTGTCCGCTGCCGTGTATCAGCACTCCGTTGGGATCGGTATATGCGCCTTCCGGAACAAGCTTGGTGATCTTGTTGACGTTTCTGGTTACATTCAGGGTTACATCAAATTGCCAATCTTTATTTTGGATGATGTAGCTAGTGAGGTTCAATTCAACTCCTCTGTTCTTTACAGAAGCGATATTTCTCGGCACTGTATATCCTTTGGAGCTGTTTGAGTAGTTGAAATTCCATATAAGGTCTTTGGAATCTTTTATATATCCTGATACGGATCCTCTCAGCCTGCTGTCGAACAATACAAAATCCACTCCAATGTCACGCTGGGTAGTTTGTTCCCATTTTATATCTTTGTTCCCCGATTGGGAATGATAGATCATGGGCAGGTCATTATAGCTTCCCGCGCTGTACAGATCGAGGTTCCTGTAGAGGCCAATATTCGTAACCCCGGTCACCCCGGCGCTCATTCTTATTTTCAAGTCGTTCACAAACTCCACATTCTCCATAAACGGTTCTTCCGAAATACGCCAGGCGATTGCTCCCGAAGGGAAGAATCCGTAACGGTTATTCGCTCCAAACAGAGAAGAGCCGTCATAGCGGGTGGTAACCGTGAACAAATAACGATCTTTCAACCTGTAGTTGATTCGTCCAAAAGAAGCAAACAGCCCTTTAGAGCTTTTGTAGCCGCTTTCGCTATCAACAGTTGTGGAAGTGGCGCTGCCGATATTGTTATAGATATAGTCGTCGGGATAGGTATCGCCGCTTATGTAAGTGGATTTGCTTTCGTAGTTTTCAAACGAAACACCCACAACTGCATCTATGGAGTGTATATCGGCGAACTTTTTCTTGTAGCTCAGCGTATTGTCGAATACGGTACTGAAATTGTTCGAATGATATTCAGAACCGCGGGCTCTCTTGTTCCTGTATAGAAAACTGGGGGAGAAACCCTCTTTCGTCCCGCTATACACTGTTCCCGATAAACTTGAACGGAACGTTAAGTCCGGGATGATATCCAATTCACCGTAAATCGTACCCAAGAAATTGTAAGTATCGGTACGGTTCTTTATATGCGTATTTGCCACAGGGTTAGCCGCTCCCGTTGACATATCGTAATTGCCGTTTTCGTCGTAAACCGGTAAGTCGGGCCGGAACCCTTGTGACGTAAACATGCTTGTGCCCGACACATTCCGTTGCATATATCCCAGGTTGGTGTTGATCCCGAAGCGGAGAACCGGCAGGATATCGGTATCGAGAGAGACACGCCCGGTGTAGCGGGTCAGGTCGTCACCCCGCACCATGCCTGTCTGGTCCAATACCGCCAGGCTGATCATATATTTGTTCGTTTTGGAACCACCTCTTATCGAAAAATCGGCATTGTGCCTCCAGGCGGGTTGTTTTATTTCATCAAACCAGTTTGTATCCGCATCCCCGAATATTTGACCGGGGGTATTGACTATTTCGTCCGCCTCTTTATTGGAAGGATCATACACCAATGTCTGCCGGGCGAAGCCGGTGAGCGTATTGCGCCACTCATCCCCGGTCAATATACGGAAATTCCTTATTTCCGTATCGATAGTAGAGTTGTAGTTAAAAGAGATCGTCGGTTTCTCACTTATAACCCCTTTTGTAGTAGTTATGATAATGACGCCGTTGGCTGCCCTCGATCCGTAAATGGCCGCTGCAGAAGCATCTTTAAGAACATCCATGGATTGTATATCGCCGGGAGACAGGGATTCGATCAGGCTGTAACTTTCAATGGGTACCCCATCCACAATGTATAACGGGTCGTTCGAGCCGAACGATGTTGCTCCCCTGACACGTATATTCACCCGTTCGCCGGGCCTTCCGGTGCTTTGGCTTACCTGTACCCCGGATGCCAGGTTCTGAAGCAGGGAGGACACATTGGTGGCATTCAGGTTTTCCAGTTGCCGCTTGCCGACAGTGGATACCGCCCCGGTCAGATCCTTGGCCGAAGTAGTCCCGTACCCGATTACCACAACCTCATCTATCGTTTTAATATCCGTTTGCAGGACTACATTGATGGTGTTGCGTCCCTTTACATCGATCAATTGGGGTTCATAGCCCACGAATCTTACTCCCAGGCGATCGGAATGAGGAGAGTTTGATGTGATCGTGAATTCCCCATTGGCATTTGTTGCGGTGGAGGATATTATGTTATCATTTTGATCCGATACATATACAGTTACAAAATCCATAGCACTGCCGGTATCCGCTTCTGTCACTTTTCCCGTTATGAGGAGCGGGCTCTCTTTCTGCTGCGGGGGGGTGGAATTTTCCCGGCTAAGGGAAAGCGCTATCTGTTTGTTCACTATTCGATAAACAATCGGCGTGTTTTTAAATAATTCGTTCAGCAATGTATTTATGTTACTGCTACTTACATTTACCGATACAACTTGTTTGGTGTCGATTACAGAATTGGAATAAACGAATTTATATCCGGTTTGATCTGTTATCGACTTTAATGCAATTTCAAGCGGCTTATTTTGGTAATTCAGCGTTACCGTCTGCGCTTGTAAAATAAATGGTATGCCAATAAATCCTAAGATTAGGACCGCTTTTGCCATTACATGCCTGACCAATTGAATCATAGATCTCCTTTTCATAAATATACATTATTTTAATTTTATAAAGAGCTTATATTTAATCATTTATTACAGCGTTTTTTTACATGGCTTCACAGTATCAGAGGTATTACCTAAGGCGCATATGGTACTGAGGAAACTACCTGATAGAAGCCTATTTACGGATAAAACACTTAGTGTGGCAACGCCGGTAAAACAGTGACGGTAGGAGATCTTTCCCCGTGATTCGGTTCCGGTCTCCAGATAAAAGGCACCACCATCTGGAGCGTGTTCAGGATCTCTTCTTTTGTTTCGACGTCAACAGTAAGAGAAACAGGCGTTTGCAGAAAGGCAGCATCCGCACATTTGATTTTAATGCCGTACCATTTTTCGAGTTGCATGAATACATCTTTCAGATCGGTATTTTCAAACACCAGGCGATTTTTGATCCAGTCGGTAAAGTGGCGCGCATCCACCGATTCCAACCGCGTTTCGCCCAAGGTCCTGTTATGAGAGGCCATTTGACCGGGATGCAGCAGGAACGCCTCTCCCGTTTTTTGTGTGACCAGTTGGATCTTTCCGGACTCAAGCACGGCTTCCGCAACCTCTTCATCGTTGTAATCCGTCACTACAAACCGGGTACCTAACACTCGCACAGTGAGGTCGGAAGTCTCCACAACAAACGGCCGGCCTCTGTTTTCGGTCACATCAAAATAGGCTTCTCCGGTCAAATAGACTTTCCTGTGCGAAACAAAATCCTCCGGATATTGAATACGGCTGTTCTTATTGAGCCAAACCACCGACCCGTCGGGCATCACTACTTCCTTCTTCTGGTCGAAAGCAGCCTCCGACAACAATACAACAACCGGTGAAGGCACAAAAAAACGGATCGCGAGCACAATCAGCGCAACAGCCGCCGCGGCGGAGGAGCCATAGGCTATCCGGCGCAGTCTCCCCTGATGGAGCAATTGCCGGAAACGGAGAAAGCGCTTCCCCGTGGAGCCCTCATCCTGCAGATAAATACGGGACTGCTCCCATGCCTTTACCATACGGTTGAAATAATGCTTATTGTCTTGCGAAAAATTTATCCACTCATCAAGCATTGCCTTCTCCTCGTCAGCAGCTTCATTATCTAAATATTTCACAATGAGTGAGTCAATATCTTTCAATCCCTGTTTATTTTAATAGATTTTAAAGTCTCTGTTATATTACACGAATGAACGTGAAAATACCCTACCTCAAAACGGAAATATTCTCCACGTTTTGTAAAAAGATAAGAAAAAAATAAGAAAAAAAGGCAGGTACCCTTTTTCTTCCAGTACCAATCGAATCTGTTTTACAGCTTTGGTGATGTGTTTCTCAACGGCCTTCACACTAAGATCGAGGAGTTCGGCTATCTGTTTGTTCTTCATTCCGTTTTTCCGGCTTAACAGAAAAACTTTTTTGCATTTTGGAGGCAACGACAGGATGGTTTTCTCAATGATCTGCCCCATCTCCCCGGTATCAACAGGGTCATCCAACGCAAGTGTTTCAAAAAAGAGCTGGTCCAGACGAGTTTCAACCTCAGAGAACGAGAGGTTCTTATTCTCTGCTTTCCTTAAATAATCGATGCTCTTCGTGCGGGCCAACGTATATAGATAAGGCTTCATGGATTTAGCCACATCTATCGACCTGCGCCGGTTCCAACACTCCAGAAATACTTCCTGCACAATATCCTCCGCCACTTCTTCGTTCAGCACAATACGAAGTGAATAAGCATGAAGCACATTGAAGTATTTCTTATATATTATTTTAAAATATTCACTATCCATATTAAAAAAAACACCGCTCGACAGAGTCAGGCAGCGAGTGCAATATTACGCAAAATGTTTGTAAAACTCAATTTTTGGTAAACTTTTTAGTGAAGATAGTTGGGCTGCAGCATAAAAAAGTCAAAGGGGACCCGAAATCTCCTTAAAATCAACTGCAACAAAAACGAACAGACGTTTTAACTTAATTTGTAATCACAAAAGCGCCTTCGCGGTTGGAATTTTTTCTCACCGTGTAACGTTGCAACGATTCATCAGCCGGCCCCGATTCGGCAGTGCCTAAACCGTACATCGTTACAAAGACACTGCCACATTCAGGACAAACGGCCTTGCCGTTATCGGTAGGTTTCACTTTTATCTCGCGATTATCCTCATAAGGACAGCAGAGATCGTAAGCAAAAATATTGCCTTCGGTTGTTCTGAAGACCAACAGGCCACCGTATCCTGTTTGTTCTCCGACAGTCCGCCCCTGAGTAAAAGTTTTGTGGCCGAAAAAAGTCAAATCGGAATCCAACCCGTTGACGTCGATCTGGAAGAACACCCGGGAATAGGGAACCGTAAAGCGGGATGCCTCATCTATACAGGAAACAACCGAAAGCAGAAGAATAAAAAAAAGAATAAATATCGATCTTCTCATTTAAATACAGGAACAACGTTTATGTTATAACGTTGCCCCTCCTAAAATATTGTCGATCAACGTTAATTCTTCTTGGGTAAAACTGAGATTATTCAATGAGCCTAAATTGTCCTGCAACTGTTTTACATTTCGCGTCCCTACGATTACCGATGTCACACGCTCATCGCGCAACGTCCAGGCTATAGCCATTTCAGCCATACTCTGCCCGCGTTGCCGGGCAATCTCGTTTAATTTTCTCACCTTGCCGACAAGCTCTTCAGTAACTTGCTCTTTTTTTAGAAAACCGGCAGGGTCGGCAGCACGGCTCTGTTCCGGAATTCCATGCAGGTATTTGTCGGTAAGAACCCCTTGCGCCAAAGGTGAAAAAGCGATGAATCCTGAACCGAATTCTTTGGTAACCGATAAGATCTCCTCTTCGGGCTGCCGATTGAACATACTGTACTTGCCTTGATAGATAAGGCTCGGGACATGCTGGGCATTTAGATAGGCCATTGCCTCACGGGCTTTGTCGGGCGGATAATTTGACAAGCCCACATACAAGGCTTTCCCCTGTTTCACCATATCGATCAACGCCTGCATGGTTTCCTCAATGGGAGTAGTTGAATCGTACCGGTGTGAATAAAAAATATCGAAATAGTCAAGCCCCGTTCGCTTTAAGCTCTGGTTGAGGCTCGCCATCAGGTATTTCCTTGAGGAACCGTTGCCGTACGGCCCGTCCCACATTAAATATCCGGCTTTGGATGAGATGATCATTTCATCGCGGTGCGAAGCCAGGTTCTCTTTCAGTATCTTTCCGAAGTTGGATTCGGCCGATCCCGGAGGCGGGCCGTAATTGTTGGCAATATCAATATGAGTTATTCCCTGATCGAAAGCATGGATAATCATGTTCCGCGCTTCTTCAAAATCGTCGGTATAACCGAAATTATGCCACAACCCGAGCGAAATTTTGGGCAACTGTAAGCCACTTTTTCCACAAAATGCGTATTTCATAAGTTAAAAAATTAAAATGATTTCAATTTATTATCCATCTCGTCATCAGAAATAACTGTTATGATTGCTTTTCCATCGGGAGTGTGATTGGGCGACTGGCAAGCAAACAGTTGATTGACCATCAGCTGCATCTCTTCTTCCGAAAGTAATTTTCCAACGGGAATTGCCGTAAAGTTCGCCATTGACAACGCCAGCGACTCGTGTACTTCTTCTTGTATGTTGCAGCCGGTTTCTATGTTCTTATCAATCATTGAGCGCACCAACGCAACAGCATCAATGTTTTGCAATTCCGACGGGACTCCCTGAATGGCAAAAGTATTGTTGCCCAAATCGCTCAGTTCGAAGCCCAAAGCCTCCATATCTTCCATAATCTCGGACAAAGAAGAAGCTTCGGACGATGTCAGTTCGATCATTTCAGGAAACAACACACGCTGAGAAATGCCTTTTCTGTCTGTTATTTGTGAAAGGTACTTATCGAAAAGAATACGTACATGTGACCGATGCTGGTCAATAATCATCAAACCCGATTTTACCGATGTGAGGATATATTTCTGCTTGTATTGATAATGCTTTGGAGAGGTAAGAGAGGACGAATGGCCGGCTTGAAAAAGAGCAGCGTTCGGATCAGGTGAAACGGATGTTTCTTTCCCCTCATTTTCAAAACCTTTGTACAGTTGCTCCCAATCGAGCCGGGGCCTCGAAGCCCTACTGCCATCGCCGTGTGAAGCCTGAAAAGGGTTGTAGTCGGGATTGACACTTACTTTTGGCATCGAGGCAGGTTTTGACGGGTCAAAAATTGGAATATCGGGTGCATCGGCCGTATCAAAATCAATGCTGGGAATGGCATTGAACTTGCCGAGCGACTCTTTTACCGTCACCATCAGGATTTGCCACAGGGTACGTTCATTCTCGAACTTCACTTCGGTCTTCGTGGGATGGATATTCACATCTATGGTATCCGGTTCCACCTCGAAACAGATGAAATAATTGGGATTTTCGGCCGCCGAGATCAAAGGCTCATAAGCTGTCATTACGGCCTTGTGAAAAAACGGATGGCGGATATAACGGTTGTTTACGAAAAAGAACTGGCTGGTTCTGCCCTTTTTAGCAAACTGAGGCGTTGAAATATATCCGTGAATTTTTGCCAGTGTAGTCTCTTCGTTTATTTCGATAAGCTGCTGATTGATGCCTTTCCCTTGCATTTGTACGATGCGTTGACGCAGATTGGCAGGCGGCAGATGCATCGTTTGCACATCGTTTTCGATAACCGTAAACTCGATAGCCGGGTTCACAAGCGCAATACGCTCTATTTCCGTGAAAATATTCCGTCGTTCGGTCTCGTTCGATTTCAGAAATTTGCGGCGGGCCGGCACATTAAAGAAAATATTCTTCACGGAAATAGTAGTCCCTACGGCACAAAAAGCGGCCTCCTGACTTTCTACCTTCGACCCGGCAATTTTCAATAATGTCCCCATCTCGTCTTCCGCACGCCGGGTCTTAAGCTCCACCTGCGCGATGGCCGCAACGGAAGCAAGCGCTTCACCACGGAACCCGCGGGTATATAAAGCAAACAGATCGCCGGTGGTTTTAATCTTCGACGTAGCGTGACGTTCAAACGACATCCGGGCATCGGTCGCACTCATCCCTTTGCCATCATCAATGACCTGAACAAGTGTTCGTCCGGCATCCGTTATGATGATGTGGATATGCCTGGCATCGGCATCGAGCGAGTTCTCCACCAATTCTTTCACTACCGAAGCAGGCCGTTGAATAACCTCACCGGCGGCAATCTGATTGGCAATGGAATCCGGCAACAGATGAATTATATCCGTCATTTCTTTTATTGTAGCGGTTAGCTCAGAAACACAAAATAGAAAATGGCGAGCAACACGATTATCAACAAAACGATAGTGACGTTGTTGGTAAAAAACGACCTGTTACCCTCTTTCTCTTTTTCTTTTCTGCGTTTCAAATACTTGGTCTGTGAAAGAAACTCTTCGCCAAAATCGGTTTTCCCGGTCTCTTGCGGAGTTTCGATTGTCCTGCCCTCTTCTCTGGCTACCTCTTCCCTGATCCTCCGGATTCTTTTTTCCATCTGTTCTTTCCGTTCTTCCTTCTCCGGATCATAAAGAATGGGCGAATGACTAAATTTCCGAGGTTTTTTATTGTTGTAAAAAAAGAACATTCCCATAGCTGTAAATTTTATTGTTACGCAAAATTAAAAATTATTCAACCGCATCATCCCGTGAGAATCTTCTCGGCGCCTTCACCTCGCTATCGGAGCCCTGGCGTTGGTTGCGCCGGAAGATATCCATTCCGTAGCTCGGCCTCAGGTAGTCGAGCCACATAAATCCTTTTAATTTCGATTCTTCCGATTTCAACTGGCTCAATGGAGTAGTTACCGCTTGTGTAGCCGACCAAAGTTTCAGTTTTTGTAATTCATCGTCTAAGAAATCCATGGACAGGTACGCGCTCTCGGTTTTGTTCAGCCCGATAATGGTATGCGCGCTATCTTCTTCAGCCAGATAATAGAGCGACTCGGCATTTCCCTCCACCAGAACGTGCCTGAGCTCACCTTCTTCAAAAAAAGCCTTCAAATCCCTTCCGCTTATCTGGTTGTACTGTCCCGCGGTTTGCCTGTCCTGGATGGCGAGGGCATAATCCCTTACATGCGCTTTGTTGATAGTGCTGTCGTTCACATAAATATCGATGCGATTTCCGAGAATCTGATTGCTTTTGTTCCAAATAACCGGATTGCCGAGAAGGTACAAAATGGAATCTCTCTGAACGTAGTTCATGGAATCGCAAACACCCTGGATGTCGTCCCGATAAAACCGGACGTTGTAATACGCCTTGATGTCTTTATAAATGGAATCGGCAAACATTTTCAACGTGTCTCCGTGCAGAAAAAGACTGTCTTTTTGTGAATAATCAACAGCGTAAGCCGAGTCAGTGGCCATTCCGTATTCGGTTTTCTCGTTATAAATCCCGTAGTTCCCGCGTAAGATGGCCTTCTGTTTAAAATCCTCCAAGTACATATTGCCGAAGACCTCTCCCAATCCGGTTATGCGATTGTAGAAAACGGTATCTCCCACAAGCATTTTTGTACTGTCACTGCTATAAATTTCAGAACGGTCAAACAGCCGTGTATCGTCTGTGACGGTGTTGTACCATCCGCGTGAAGTTTTGATAAACCCGCTGTCCGACACAATGGTCGATGGACCAAGGATATCGGCAACCTTGTTCTCCGTATTGTATTTTAACGTATCGGCGTATATGGTGTAATCTTCATTTACAAGTTTCACGCTGTCGCTGAACAGGGCGTCTTTGCTTACCGGGTCATATTGTCCCCAAAAGGAGGTCAGTTCATTTTTTTCATCCACCAGCATTCCCCCGTCAAAGTAATACCCCAGGTTTGCCATACGATCGTAGTTCAGGCTGTCGGTAAAAAGCGTAACCTGTTTATCTTCCATGCGGATATTGTCGCGAAGGCGTGCAAGGCGGGTGTTTCCGTCGTAATACAGGTAATCGCCATACACGAAGATGGTATCGCCCTGCTCCATCCGGACATTGCTAAAAGCTTCGAAAGAGTTTGTTTTTTCAAATAGGTAAGCACTGTCGCAATACATAAAAGCACCTTCGTGATATAAGACCACATTGTCTTTTAAGACTTGGGCATCGGAGTTTTCTCGTTTATAAAGCATGTCTGCTTTCTTCAACTCGACAATCTTGACGTTTGGGTTAACGGGCGGAGGTTGTTGCGGGCGGGCCGACAGCATAAGTACAAAAAGCACACTCAAAAAGAGTATGCTTGCAGACTTCAGATGTGGACTTATTTTTTTCATTTGTCGGGGCCCGCTACTTCAACCAGCCTTTATACTTGAAATCACAACCTTTCCACTGGGGATCAATCCTGACATAGATCGTTTCTATTTTCTTCTGGAGCCAGTCATCTGTAAGCTCTTGACGGCGAGCATTTTCAGCCATCTGCTTGATGATTTGGTAATCGTTGTTGATGTTGGCTTTATGTCCGTCGTTCCGATTAGCGACTTTCACCATGGCCGCCACTTGCTTGCCCTTATCGGTAACCATCAAAAAGGGTTTCGATAATTCGCCCACCTTCATTTCACCCGCCACCTTGGCGATATCCTGATTGAGTTCGCTTAACTGGAAACGGGGGGTTCCCAAATTGTGCGAGTTAGGCCGGTTGTTGACCATAATGCCTTTGTTGTTCCGGGTATCTTTATCGGCCGACAGGAAAGTGGCCGCTTCGTCGAAAGAGATTTTCTTGCTCACAATCCCGTTCCTGATGGAATCGAGCCTAACGAGAGCCGTATCCAGTTCCTCTTGTGGCACTTTCGGCTTCAGCAAGATATGGCGGAATTTACCCATATCCCCTCTCCTTTCGATAAGTTGAATAATGTGATATCCATATTCTGTTTCAACAATATTTGACACTTTGGTCGGGTCGTTCAGTGCAAACGCCACATTCGAAAACTCAGGAACAAGTTGCGCTCTCGTTTGAAAATCCATTTCACCGCCCTTGAGCGCCGACCCGGGATCTTCCGAATACAACAAAGCCAGTGTGGAAAACGAGCTCTTCCCTGAATTAATCTCCTCCGTATATTCACGCAGCTTGTTTTTCACCGCATCTATCTCTTTTAGCGGCACTTCGGGTTCAACGGTTATTATTTGCACTTCCATGGTGGTTGGAATAAACGGCAAACTATCCTGCGGAATGGCGTTGTAAAATTTCCTGATTTCGGAAGGGGTGAGTGAAACATTCTCAAAATGTTTTTGTTGCACACCTTGGATCAATTGTTGTTCACGCAACTGGGCACGAAGGTCTTCGCGAATGCTTTTCAAACTTTTACCAAAATACTCTTCCAGCTTTTCCGCCGATCCCGAAGAGGCGATATACTCGTTCATATAATATTCCAGCATCCGGTTTACGTTAGCGTCCTTTACTTCAATACTATCGAGTTTTGCCTGGTCGAGGAACAGTTTATTTATGGCCATCTGTTCAGGGATAAAGCAATAAGGGTCTCCCTCGATACGCTGGTTTTGCATCTGTATATCCTTTCGGTATTCCTCCACTTCCGATTTAAGTATGGCTTCGTCGCCCACCACCCAGACAATCTCATCGATAATGTTATTTTGAGAAATGGCACTATTCACCATCAACGTAAAAACGACAAGCGATAATAGTATTTTTGCAGAAAATTTCATCTTTGACAGGTTTTTGAAAAGTTGAGTGTAAAAGTAATTATAATAAAATTATCGGGCAACAAATCAATTATTAAAAGATACAAAAACATTTAGCAGTTGCTGCCTCAGGAAATCCACAAGGCAAAGCAATGCCGTTGTGCGGGATTGCCCACTCACGAACTGACCGCCAGATACTATCCGGTTTATTTCTTAAAAGCGTTGAAATGACGGTTCACATTTTCATAATATACCTTGTCGATCACAGTTCTGGGCAAGTGAAGGCCCCTGATGTCGCCGCTTATATTCTCTATAACCTGCGTGGAATCGGTTGCCAGGTATGCCCAGTCTGATTTCCACTTCCGGAGCATCTCCGACGAAACAGCATCGAAACGGTCACCGCCTTCGCTAATCGTGATATCAATGCCGTATAAAATCCGATCCTGATACCGGATAAAAAAATCGCGTACTTTTTCATAGTCGGCAATCGATTGGCGCTGAACGTGCGCAATTCGTGCCGATAAGTCGATACTCATCGACGGATAGAGATCAAGCCTTTTGGCAACCTCATCCAAGTTCCACTCCAAGCTGGCGATATGAGACGCCACAAAAGTGAGACCCGGAAACTTTTTCAGTACATTATCGCGGGCATTGATCTGATCTTCATAAGACGGCGCTTCGGGGTGCAGCAACATGTGGTATTCGGGGTGACTCCTGAAGTAACTGTAATCACCGGAATCGGTCATCTGTTCCAACGGGAGCCAACAGTTGCGCGGTTCGCCCAAATGAGCCATCAAGGGTATTTTTTTGTCCGTCAGGTATTGAAATATGGGGTCGAAGGCCGGATCATCCGCCATGACGTACCTGTTGTTACTGTCCTTCAGGGTCATTCCGATGTTTTTCCAGATCTTGACTCCGGAAGCGCCCTGCTCAACGGCACGGTCAATCTGGCCGATCACGTTTTGGACAAAACCGGCGGTACCAAAACTATCTGTCGTGAACGTTCCCAGGAAAGCAAAGTTTCCGGGGTAATTCCGCCGATGTGCCGCGGCAATACTTAACTGCTTTTCGACAGGTGTTCCGGCATCGACGTTTGGAGAAAGTATGCTGAAGTTTTGCAGGGCAGCAAATTCCAGGTACCGGGCATCTTCCGTATTGATGTGCAGGTGCGCATCCACCTTTTTCACGGATTTAAAATCACTGTTGTTGTAATATTCCATTTTTTTTTGACAGGAGACGGACAAAGCCAAACAAGAAAAAATTATCAATAATACTTTCATTTAAACGGGAGTATTTGTCTGATTGATTGAATAGTTCTATTTTGACGGAATTCGTAACGTTATTTTTTAACGTTCAAATTTAGTGTTTATTACTAAATAGAGCAAGGCTTTATCGGGAAAAAACATAAAAAGTGTATATTTGCACCCTTTACATTTTTACAATTATGATGAATTGGATATTTCTTATTGTTGGCGGATTGTTTGAAGCTGTTTTTGCCTTCAGTCTGGAAAGAGTATCGGTAAGCACCGGTAAAACGGCCGTCATGTGGTTTCTGTCATTTCTGGCCAGCGTTTCCATCAGTATGTTTTTACTTTTCAAGGCGATAAGCGGCGAAAATGCCGTGGCCATAGGTACGGGATACGCCGTGTGGGGTGGGATTGGCGCAGTGTTTACGGTATTGGCCGGTATTCTTTTCCTGGGAGAGTCCACTGCCTTCTGGCGGATCTTTTTCCTTTGTACCCTGGTCTTGTCAATTATCGGGCTGAATCTGGTGTCCAGACAATAAAAAGTAAAGACGCGATGGATCGCGTCTTTACAAGAATTACTTCCTTCCGAAGTATTACTCAATAGCTGCCTGAGCTGCGGCCAAACGTGCAATAGGCACGCGGAACGGCGAGCAGGAAACATAGTTGAGCCCTACGCGGTGACAGAATTTCACCGATGAAGGTTCACCGCCGTGTTCGCCGCAGATACCACATTTGAGCGTCGGTTTCACGGCACGTCCGTTTTGTACGGCCATGCTTACCAATTGTCCGACTCCGTTCTGATCGAGTACCGCAAACGGATCTTGTTTCAGGATACCTTTATCGATATACAACGGCAAGAACTTAGCAACGTCATCCCGGCTGTAACCGAACGTCATCTGCGTCAAATCGTTTGTACCGAACGAGAAGAAATCGGCTTCCCTGGCGATCTTGTGAGCCGTGAGGGCAGCACGGGGAATTTCGATCATTGTCCCGATCTTGTATTCGATAGAATCGCTGTTTTCGCTGAAGACCTGCTGAATGGTTCTTTCGATAATCTCTTTCTGAGCCTGGAACTCATACACGATACCCGTCAGCGGGACCATAATTTCGGGAACAGCCTTGATACCTTCTCTCTTCAACTCAAGCGCGGCTTCCATGATGGCACGGGTTTGCATTTCAGTAATTTCGGGATAGAGGTTCCCGAGGCGGCAACCGCGCAGCCCGAGCATCGGATTCGATTCCATCAGGCTCTCCACACGTTCGTGAATATCACTGTACGAAATGTCCATTACTCTCGCCATTTCCATTTGTCCTTTTTCATCGTGAGGAACAAATTCGTGCAAAGGAGGATCCAGCAAACGAACGGTCACGGGATATCCGTCCATTGCCGCAAAAATTCCCTTAAAATCCTTTTTTTGTAACGGCAGCAGTTTTTCCAATGCTTTGCGGCGGCCTTCTTCGTTTTTGGCCAGAATCATTTCCCGCATGGGTATGATCTTATCTTCCTCGAAGAACATGTGCTCGGTACGGCATAAACCGATCCCGGTGGCTCCGAAATTACGCGCCACTTTTGCGTCATGCGGTGTGTCGGCATTGGTCCTTACGTTCATACGGGTATATTTATCGGCGATCTTCATCAACTCGATAAAATTGGAGCCCAGCTCTGCATCCTGAGTCTGGATCTTGCCTTCGTAAACATTTCCGGTTGTTCCGTCCAATGAAATCCAATCCCCTTCGTTGAACACTTTTCCGTTTACGGTCATTTTTCTTTCCTTGTAGTTGATGACTACACCGTTCGCAGCCGACACGCAACATTTCCCCATACCGCGGGCCACAACGGCTGCGTGTGAGGTCATCCCCCCGCGGGCAGTTAAGATTCCCTGTGCGGTTGCCATACCGCGTAAGTCTTCGGGAGAAGTCTCAATGCGGCAGAGGATCACTTTCTTTCCGTCTTTTGCCCACTCTTCGGCTTCGTCGGCATGGAAGACAATTTGTCCCGCGGCAGCCCCCGGCGATGCGGGAAGCCCGTGGGTCACAGGTTTAGCTGCAGCCAATGCTTTTTTATCGAAAACAGGGTGTAGCAGTTCATCTAATTTTTCGGGATCACAGCGTTTCAATGCTGTTTTTTCGTCGATATACCCCTGATGAAGCATATCGATGGCAATTTTGATCATAGCTGCCCCGGTACGCTTGCCGCTGCGGGTCTGCAACAACCATAACTTACCGTTTTGTATGGTAAATTCAAGGTCTTGCATATCTTTGAAGTAGTCTTCAAGTTTTTGTTGCGTTTCGATAAGCTCTTTGGCACAGTCGGGCATGGCCTCTTCGAGTGAAGGGAATTTAGCGGCACGTTCCTCTTCCGATACTCCTTGCAGTTTTGCCCAACGGCGTGAACCTTCGAGGGTTATTTCCTGCGGTGTACGTACGCCTGCCACCACATCTTCTCCCTGTGCGTCAATCAGGTACTCCCCGTTAAAAATATCTTCGCCGGTAGCGGCATCGCGGGTGAAAGCCACCCCTGTCCCGGATGTTTTGCCCATGTTCCCGTAAACCATGGCCTGAACATTAACGGCGGTTCCCCACTCTTCGGGGAAATTATTCATTTTCCTGTAAAGGATAGCGCGCTCGTTCATCCAGCTGTCAAAAACGGCGCAAACCGCTCCCCATAGTTGCTCCCACGCGCTTTCGGGAAAATCACTTCCGGTACGTTCTTTCACGGCAGCCTTAAAGCGTTTCACCAACTCTTTCAGGTCTTCAACCGTTAAATCATTATCGAGCTCCACCCTTTTGGCGTGTTTCACCTCTTCCATGATCTCTTCGAACGGGTCGATGTCCTCCTTGCTTTGCGGTTTCATTCCCAACACCACATCGCCATACATCTGTATAAAACGACGATAAGAGTCCCACGCAAAACGTTCGTTGCCTGATTTCCTGGCAATCCCTTCAACGGCATCGTCATTCAAGCCGAGATTCAAAACCGTATCCATCATACCGGGCATGGAAACGCGGGCGCCGGAACGCACAGAAACCAAACAAGGGTTTTCCCTGTCACCGAACTTAGATCCCATCAGTTTTTCGATGTTCTCGATAGCTTTTTCCACATCTGGCTTCAACACATCTACCACATAATCCCTGCCAAGCTGGTTGTATTCGGTACACACTTCGGTTGTAATGGTAAATCCCGGAGGGACGGGAACACCAATCAGGTTCATCTCAGCAAGATTAGCGCCTTTTCCACCCAGCAGATTCTTCATATCCGCACGGCCCTCGGCCAGTCCGTTGCCAAAGGTGTAAACTCTCTTTTTTTCCATCTTTTTGAAAAATTTATTTATTGATTAATTTAGATTAAGTGCTGTAATTCTCTGCAAATTTAGTAAAAATATTGTTATATATGAGTAGTTGCCGCCTGCGGTCGCGGCCTCTCATCGGTAAGTGCTCTTTCCTTGGGTGTCAATGCGTTGCCAGGAGTTTTCCGGACAGAGTCGTTAGGGTTATCCAAAAAGATATTCTTAAACCGGATATTCCGATATATGCCGATGGTATCTTGCAACCTCACAAACCCTGTGATTCCCCGAATCGTATCGTTCAGGATATATTTTTGCCCGTGCAGCAAGTAGTTCCTGTTCTCAGTAATCCTTTCGGAGCGGTAAATGACCGTGTCTTTATATTCGAGCATCAACATCACTCGTAAATTCGGATTCGAATTTGCGGGGACCCCGACAACATCAAAGCCGAAACCGAAATCGGCATTGGTTATTTTCTTGGTAATCTCAGTTGTGTCTAATTGGAATCGGAACCCGTTTTTCGGATTCAGTTCGTCAAACGAGTAGTTGTCCGGGATATAAGAAGGCGAATGAGACCGGACTGCAAACGATTGCTCCTGTTGGACCTGACGGTTCATTATCTGTTCGCTCTCTTTCTGCCGGCGTTGCAGGCGGGCCTTAACCGAATCGTTCATTTTCAAGTAGATCTCAATCTTATCCGAATACCACGAAAGGGAGGTATCCCATTGCGCCTGCGTTGTTTTGTGTTTTCTAAAAACTTCACTGATAAGCGCCTCTTTTTTTTCCGGTGTGTCGAAGTTCTGATAATCGTTTTCGATCATTGCTTCGGCAATGTAAACATCGTACATCAGTTTTTCCATATCTTTCCGGTTCAGCACTTCCTTTGGCCTGTTGCAAAAAGAGAACAGGATGCCCAGCAGTACCGAAGTCAGGAGATATGCAACAACTTTACGATTCACGGACAACTTTTTTTTCTAATTGTTCCTACCTTTCACGGTCTAACTTCTCTTTGTCTTTTTTCGATAGAAGTGAATATGAAAGCGTTTTTCGATAAAAGATCAATAATAATACCACCCCTACGGATATGGCAGAATCGGCAATATTAAAGATGAAGCGAAAAAACAAAAACTCTTTCCCTCCCAGAACCGGAAACCAATTGGGATATGTTCCTTCGATAATCGGGAAGTAAAACATATCCACCACCTTCCCGTGGAGAAAGGAAGCGTATCCTTCGCCGAAAGGCACTACGGAAGCAACATGTCCGGGATAGCTTGCCTGGAAAAACACACCGTAGAAAACGCTGTCGATAATATTTCCCGACGCGCCTGCCAACACCAATGCGATACAGGCAATAAATCCGATTTTGTAATTCTCTTTAACAATCCGGATTAAATATACAATAATAGCTCCCACGGCTATTATTCTGAAAAGGGAAAGAAATAATTTCCCTATGGCTTCTATACCGAACGCCATGCCGTTATTCTCTACAAAATAGATTTTAAACCAATCGGTTATATGAATCATATCGTAAAGAGCCATATGGGTTTTCACCCAAATCTTACTAACTTGGTCGACGAGTAAAACCAAGATGATAACTAAAACGGCAATAATTCCTTTTTTTGTGGTACTATTCATTCGGGTAGCCATTTATACACAATCCGGCCCGGAACAGAAATACAAATCTCCTGTTCTCTGATCATTCGTGTTGTCGTTGAAATCATTCGCTAACGATTATTTTCTTTTCCCTTGTTTTGCTTCGATGCTTAATGTCGCGTGCGGCACGGCACGAAGACGCTCTTTAGGAATAAGTTTGCCGGTTTCGCGACAAACACCATAGGTCTTGTTTTCAATACGTACTAATGCTGCCTGTAAGTTTTGAATGAACTTCATCTGACGTTGTGCCAAACGTCCTGCCTCCTCTTTCGATAACGTTGACGCGCCTTCTTCCAACACCTTATAAGTTGGTGATGTGTCCACCGTATCATTGCCATCTGCATTGGTTACCGCCGCCCGATAGTTTTCGTATTCCTGCTTGGCAACCTCCAGTTTTTCGTTAATGATCGTTCGGAATTCTTCCAATTCCTCATCAGAGTATCTCGTCTTCTCACTCATAACAGTAAATGTTTTATAATTTTTATCAATTGTTTTTCCTAACTCTTAATACCAATCCATAAATTATCGGCAAAGGAAGTGTCGATAATTGTTCCTGTCAAAATAATTTTATTTGTAGTTGTGTTCGCAAAGATAACAAAATTTCGTTACCGATTTATCAATCATAAACACAAATAGGGCTACTATTGTTTACGGATATCGACAGTTAATTTCTCGTCATCAATTTCTATTTCATCTTCAAAATCCTGTGCCTCTATTTCTATTGAATCGGCAAGCACCTGCGTCTTAATGTAGTCGCTAAATTCTTTAACAGCAGCATCAAACAAGGAGTTCGACGAAAGCCGGACAGCGATGCGGTCGGTAATATCAAAATCTTTCGACTTGCGTAAATTCTGGATACGGTTTACCAGTTCGCGGGCAATACCCTCTTTGCGGAGCTCGCCGGTCACGGTGATATCCAAAGCAACGGTCAACCGGCCTTCGTTGGCTACAAGCCATCCCGGGATATCTTCCGAAATAATTTCCACGTCGGCCAGATCAATCACAGCTTCCTGCCCGTCTATCAGGAATACAAAACGGCCGTTTTTCTCCAACTCGCTTATCTCATCCTGCAACATCTCCTGAATGCGTGCAGCGAGTTGCTTCATTATCTTTCCGTATTTAGGCCCGAGCTTCTTGAAATCGGGCTTCACCCGTTTCACAAGCATATCGTTTGCCGAATCCACAAGTTCAAGCTCTTTCACGTTTACCTCACTGAGAATAAGTGCCTGCACCGCCTCGATATTTCTCCGCTGTTCATCGTCTATAACGGGAATCATGATTTTTGTCAACGGCTGGCGGACTTTTAGATTCACTTTACGGCGCAACGCCAACACAATGGAAGATGCTGTTTGCGCCAGATACATCTGCTCTTCGAGGACAGTATCAACTGCCGACTCATCAACGGCAGGGAAATCAGCCAGGTGCACTGATTCAAAACTTTCGCTGCCGGTAACTTTCACCAGATCCAGATAGAGCCTGTCGGCATAAAACGGAGCAATGGGAGCCATCAGTTTCGCCACCGTAACCAAACACTGATAGAGGGTTTGATACGCCGACATCTTATCTTCCGTCATCCCGCCACCCCAAAAACGTTTACGATTCAGGCGCACGAACCAGT
Source organism: Bacteroidia bacterium 43-41 (assembly GCA_001898165.1). GTDB lineage: Bacteria > Bacteroidota > Bacteroidia > Bacteroidales > Dysgonomonadaceae > Petrimonas. The sequence continues at coordinate 58,124 of MKTD01000050.1, read as the reverse complement.
TACTGAGGTTGTCGTTCACGAAATCATTAATCGCTCTTCCCGCCTTGGTAGGCTCGTAGTGGGCATAATCTCCGTCCACTTCTTTTATCAGCGAGTTGAGGAGCGACAAGATCCACCTGTCTATTTCGGGGCGCTTTGCCCATTCAATCTGTGGATATTGGTTGTGGAAATCATCCACGTTCGCATAAAGGGCAAAGAAAGAATAGGTATTGTACAACGTTCCGAAAAACTTGCGGCGGGCTTCTTCCACGCCGTCAATATCGAACTTCAGGTTATCCCACGGTGCGGCATTGGTAACCATGTACCAGCGCAGCGGGTCGGAGCCGAATTTTTCAATTGTTTCAAACGGGTCAACAGCATTTCCCAGCCGTTTCGACATTTTATTGCCGTTCTTGTCGAGAACCAATCCGTTTGAGATCACATTCTTAAAGGCGACGCTGCCTTTCACCATCGCACTGATGGCATGAAGGGTGAAAAACCATCCCCGGGTCTGGTCAACCCCCTCGGCAATAAAGTCGGCAGGGTAAACTTTCGCAAACTCTTCTTCCGGTATATGTGGATAGAAGAACTGGGCAAAAGGCATGGCGCCGCTATCGAACCAGACATCTATCAGATCGAGTTCGCGATGCATCGGTTTTCCGCTTTCGGAAACCAACACGATATTATCCACATAGGGGCGGTGGAGGTCTATTTTTCCGTATTCCAAATCGGCATAATCCTTCAGTTCAAACTCCTTCCAGGGTAACTCGGTCATCACACCGGCATCAAGCGCTTTTTGCATTTCACGACACAGCTCTTTTACCGAGCCGATGCATTTTTCTTCCCTGCCGTCTTCTGTACGCCAGATTGGAAGTGGCGTTCCCCAATAGCGGCTCCGGCTCAGGTTCCAGTCTTGCAGGTTCTCGAGCCATTTTCCAAAACGCCCCGTTCCGGTAGATTGCGGCTTCCAGTTGATGGTATCATTGAGCTCCATCATCTTTTCGCGGCAGGCCGTCGAGCGGATAAACCAGCTGTCGAGCGGATAATACAACACAGGCTTATCGGTACGCCAGCAATGCGGGTAGCTGTGGACAAACTTTTCGATGCGAAAAGCGCGATTCCGAAGTTTGAGGGAAACAGAGAGGTCGATGTCCAAGGTTGCTTCATCTTCCGACAACGCCTCATCGTACTCATTTTTTACATACCTTCCGGCAAACTCCTTGTACAAATCGACATTCACGTTGTTTTTCACAAAATCGGCATCCATATCTTCAATGCGGAAGAATTTCCCCGTTAAATCCACCATCGGACGTGTGTTCCCGTCTTTATCGACAAGCGTTAGCCCGGGCACATCGTTCTCTTTGCCTATTCTTGCGTCGTCGGCTCCAAAAGTAGGTGCGATATGTACAATTCCTGTCCCGTCTTCGGTAGTTACAAAATCGCCGCAGACTACTTTAAAAGCTTTTTCCGTAACCTTTACCCACGGGAAAAGCTGTTCGTATCCCATACCGGCCAGCTCCGAGCCGGTCCATGTCTTTTCCAACACGCGGAAAGGAATATTTTTATCGCCTTCCTTATAATCTTCAAGCTTCAGCTGACTGTTCTTCACGGAGAAATAAGACCCGAGAAGGCTTTTAGCCAGTACCACGGTCATCGGTTTCCCCGTATATTGATTGAAAGTCTGAACGGCGGCATATTCAATATTCGGGCCCATTGCCAGCAACATATTCGATGGCAATGTCCAGGGTGTGGTTGTCCAGGCCAGAAAAAACGCTTCGCCAAACCGTGTCCATTCCGGAAGCGGATCTATTATTTTAAATTGCGCCGTGCAGGTCGTGTCTTTTACGTCGCGGTAACAGCCGGGCTGATTCAGTTCGTGCGTACTCAACCCGGTTCCTGCCGCCGGCGAGTAAGGTTGAATGGTATAGCCTTTATAGAGGTATCCTTTTTTGTAAATTTCCTTAAGCAGATACCACAACGTCTCTATATAGCGATTATCGTAGGTGATGTACGGATCGTTCATATCCACCCAATAGCCCATTTTCCGGGTGAGGTCTTCCCACTCCTTGGTGTATCTCATCACCTCGGTGCGGCAAGCATTGTTGTATTCTTCTACGGAAATGGTTTTACCGATATCCTCCTTGGTTATGCCAAGCGATTTTTCCACGCTCAACTCCACAGGAAGCCCGTGTGTATCCCAACCGGCTTTCCGGTTTACCAAAAAGCCCTTCATCGTTTTATAACGGCAGAAAATATCTTTTATGGAACGCGCAATTACGTGGTGAATGCCCGGCATTCCGTTTGCCGAGGGCGGACCTTCATAAAACACAAACTCCGGATGGCCTTCGCGTATCTCCAGGCTTTTATGAAACACGTCCCGCTCATCCCATTGACGCAATATCTCCTTATTGATCTCCGACAAATTTAACTGACTATATTCGGTAAATTTTTTACTCATTGTCAACGTTTTTATACCACTTGAAAAAATTGTCTGCAAAGGTAGTGATTTTTTTAAACCTACTCCTTATCCCGGCTGTAATTCGGCGCTTCACGCGTGATCATTACACCGTGCGGATGGCTTTCGGCGTATCCGGCAGAAGTGATGCGGGTGAATTTGGCTTCGTGCAATTTTTCGATATCCGGAGCGCCGCAGTATCCCATTCCGGCGCGAAGGCCGCCAACCATTTGGTAAACAACTTCCTGCAAGGTCCCTTTGAAAGGCACCCGGGCTTCGATCCCTTCGGGAACCAGTTTTTTAATATCGTCTTCCACATCCTGGAAGTAGCGGTCTTTCGAACCTTTCTGCATCGCTGAAAGCGACCCCATACCCCGATAGGTTTTAAATTTTCTTCCGTTAAAGATGATCGTTTCACCGGGTGACTCTTCAGTACCGGCCAACAGTGAGCCCATCATCACCGATGAACCGCCGGCAGCCAACGCTTTCACAATATCCCCCGAGTAACGCAACCCGCCGTCGGCGATGAGCGGCACCCCCGATCCCTTTAGCGCCTGCGCCACGTCATAAATAGCTGAAAGTTGCGGAACACCCACGCCTGCGATAACCCGCGTGGTACAGATCGATCCGGGACCGATTCCCACCTTCACGCCGTCTGCTCCGGCCTTTACCAGAAACTTTGCCGCTTCGGCTGTGGCAATATTTCCCACCACTACATCAATTTCGGGAAAAGTTTTTTTGATAAGCCTGAGCATATCACCAACGCCTTTGGTATGTCCGTGAGCGGTATCGATAACAATGGCATCAACACCGGCGTCGATAAGTGCGTCAGCTCTTTCCACCGAATCGAAAGTGACCCCGATCCCGGCAGCTACCCGCAGCCGGCCTTGCTCATCCTTAGATGCATAAGGCTTGTCTTTAGCTTTGGTGATGTCTTTGTAGGTGATAAGACCCACCAGCCGATAGTGAGAATCAACCACGGGAAGTTTTTCGATTTTGTGTTGCTGAAGAATCTCGGCGGCCGCTTCCAGGTCGGTAGTCTGGCGGGTAGTGATCAGATTTTCCTTGGTCATTACTTCGCGGATCAGCTTCTCCATCTTACGTTCAAACCGCAAATCGCGATTCGTCACGATCCCCACCAATGTATTGTCTTCAACAACTACCGGGATCCCACCGATTTTATATTCAGCCATCATATCCAATGCATCGGCAACAGTTTTTTCGGGATGGATGCTGATCGGGTTCAATATCATACCGTTCTCCGCACGTTTCACGGCGCGCACCTGCTTGGCCTGATCGTCAACGGTCATGTTTTTATGTATCACCCCTATTCCGCCTTCACGGGCAATAGCGATAGCCATAGTGGTTTCCGTAACGGTATCCATTGCCGCCGACACCATCGGAATATTAAGCGGGATATTTCTGGAAAAACGGGTGGAGAGGTTTACGTTTCGGGGAAGAACTTCGGAGTAACCGGGGACTAACAACAGATCGTCGAAAGTCAACCCTTCCATTGTGATTTTATCTGCAATAAATGACATAATTGTTATGTTTAAATTTTATTGCATGCAAAAGTAACTCTTTTTTATTGAAACGCAGCGATTTTAATGCATTTTTTTTACGTTTATCGCGAGCTATGGGTCCCCCGTAAAATAGCTAAAAGACCTCCGCTTTAGTCGCAATCATGTAACTTGATATATACGAAACATTCAACACCATTATAGAAACATTCAATAGCTGATAAGTGAATAAAAATCCCGGTTAACTGTTTATTTTTTTGTACCTTTGGGTAATCATTCAAAAATTAATAAAAATTTTAAGAACATGTCAGTATTAGTAGGAAAAAGGGCGCCGGTATTTCAGGCTCCCGTAGTTCTTGATGGGAATATTATCGAAGATAATTTCTCATTAGATAATTATTTAGGAAAGAAATATGTAGTTTTCTTCTTTTATCCGGCGGATTTTACTTTCGTCTGCCCAACTGAATTGCACGCATTCCAAGAAAAAATAAAAGAGTTTGAAGATCGCAGCACAGCAGTGGTAGCCTGTTCTACCGACTCTGCGGTTTCACACTGGAAATGGCTGCAAACACCTAAATCGGACGGAGGGATTCAGGGGGTAACTTATCCCATTGTAGCAGATCACGCGTTGACAATCTCCATGGCATACGATGTATTAGCCGGCGAATATGATGCGGATTCTTCGGATAACCCTATTTTTGTAGGCTCCCCCGAAGCATACAGGGGATTGTTCCTGATAGACAAGAAGGGTATTGTCCGTCATCAGGTGGTGAACGATATGCCGCTGGGAAGAAGCGTTGACGAAATATTAAGAGTGATCGACGCACTCCAGTTTACCGAGGAGCACGGTGAGGTTTGCCCTGCCGACTGGCACAAAGGGGATAAAGGCCTTATCGCAACCCAGGAAGGTATCGCTTCCTATCTTTCCGAAAAGTAACTTTTTACACCTCATTATTGCGAAAAGCATTGTTCCTGTTTCAACAGAACGATGCTTTTTTATTTTTGTAAGTATTTTACCGTTATTTTGCAAAAAATGATCCGGATAGTTGTTACTTTTGACTATATTTGCACAGTTTTTCACAGAGAAAAGATAAAAAAGATAAAATTGATATGAATCCTTTATCCTCACGACTGCAATCGCTCTCCCCATCCGAAACTTTCGCGATGGCGCAAAAAAGCAACGAGCTAAAAGCTCAAGGAATTGATGTAATTAACATGAGTGTTGGCGAGCCCGATTTCTCCACACCCGCCCATATAAAAGAAGCTGCCAAAAAGGCAATCGACAATAATTTTTCTTTCTACTCTCCTGTTCCGGGATTTCCAGAGCTGAGAAAAGCCATTTGTACGAAACTGAAAAATGAGAATAACCTTGATTTTGATCCGGCACAAATAGTGGTTTCAAGCGGAGCCAAACAGTCGCTTTGCAACGTCATCCTGTCTATTGTAGATAAAGGCGAAGAAGTAATCATTCCCGCCCCTTATTGGGTGAGCTATCCCGAGATGGTAAAAATTGCCGAAGGGAAGCCTGTTTTTGTGTATGCCGGCATCGGGCAGAATTTTAAAATCACGGCAAAGCAATTGGAAGAAGCCATTACGCCAAAAACAAGGGCGCTGATTTTGTGCTCTCCCTCCAATCCGACCGGAAGTGTTTACACGCGTGAAGAATTGAAATCGCTGGCTTTGGTTTTAGCAAAATATCCTGATATCTACGTTATTTCCGACGAGATCTACGAGCACATAAATTACGTAGGGAAGCACGAAAGCATTGCTCAATTCCAGGAAATCCGCGAGCGGGTAATCGTTGTGAACGGAGTTTCCAAAGGCTATGCCATGACGGGCTGGCGCATCGGATGGATTGCCGCGCCAAAATGGATTGCTTCCGCCTGTGGATTGCTACAAGGACAATACACATCGGGGGCATCGTCGATTTCACAAAAAGCAGCCGAAGCCGCTTATACCGGGAGTCAGGATTGCGTAGAAGAGATGCGCGTTGCGTTTGAAAGAAGAAAAAACCTGATCACAAAACTCCTGAGAGAAATACCGGGATTAAAAGTAAATGATCCCGAGGGCGCATTTTATATTTTTGTTGAATGCGGCAGTTACCTGGGAAAAGGGAGAATAGAGACAGCTACCGACCTGGCCATGTATCTTTTGGAACAGGGGCATGTTGCCTGTGTGGGCGGCGACGCGTTTGGCGCACCGGGTCACATCCGGTTCTCTTATGCCACATCGGACGAAAACATAGAAAAAGCCATTTCCAGGGTGAAGGGTGCATTGGAAAAACTCAGAACGTCACATTGACCATCACCGGAAAATGGTCGGACGGGAAATGACCGTATTGTACATCATTTAAGACGCCGTATTTATTCACTTTCACACCTTCCGAAACCCAGATATAATCAATACGGTCTCTCATCGGGAAATCCAGCCTGAATGAATTAAAGGTTCCTTCCGTCCCGTAAGGCGGACATGCCGAAACCCGGAAGGAATCTTTCAACCTCCCGTCATTCATCAGGATTTGTATGGGTTCGTCATCGGGAGTGGCGTTGAAATCCCCTGTGCAGAAAACGACACCCTTTCCAGCAATCTCTTCTATCTTTTTCAGAAGCAGAAGCGATGAATTCTTTCGCGCTTCCTGCCCCTGATGATCGAAGTGTGAGTTGAAAACAAAAAACTCCTTACCTGTTTTTTTATCTTTAAACTTTGCCCATGAACAGATTCTGTTGCAGCAGACAGCATCCCAGCCCTTACCCGGCACATCCGGGTTTTCCGCGAACCAGAAATCGCCGTTTTTCAACACATCAAACCTGTCCTTCCTGTAAACAATGGCAGAATGCTCGCCAGCATCTTTCCCGTCATCGCGCCCCACCCCAACGTAAGCATAATTCTCTAGTTCGAGGATATCGGCCAACTGATGTTTAAACGCCTCCTGCGTACCAAAAATATCGAAATCGTGAAAACGGACCAACCCTTTCACCATCTCTTTACGATGCTGCCAGGCATCAAGGCTATCTGCCTCAGTATCCATACGGATATTATATGTGGCGATATTCATAGTGAAATCTTTTGCGGCTTGTGAACAGCCCATTAAAATCAAGCTGAAAAACAGCAGAAAGGAGAGTACTATTTTTTTCATTCGGAACTATTTTAATTATTTACTGAACTTTTACAAGTACACCGACGGAATGCATGCAAATATTGAATTATTCAATTCTCCAAAATTACACTTAATAAACATAATTACGAAAATAAAAATCGGATATTCCGGACATGAAAACAACTAAAAAGAATGATTCTAAATAAGAGAGCCCGATAAATTATTCCGGAAATTATTCTTTTTTGATATTTTAAAATGCTATTTTTGTGCTCTGAATTGAATTTCCACATTCCTTTAGAGCTAGAAACTGTTTTTTTTATCACCATAACTGAAAATCAATATAATTACTAAATAAATTTTTAAACAACAACTTTATGAGCTGGCTAATTAATTCTTCTATCGGACGGAAGCTGATTATGAGTATCTCTGGTTTGTTTCTCGTCCTATTTTTGATGTTCCACAGTTTGATGAATTTCGTAGTTATCATTTCGGCCGATGCATACAACGCCATCGCAGCCGCACTGGGCGCTAACTGGTATGCCCTTATCGGAACCGGAATTCTCGCTTTGGGTTTCATCATCCATATTATTTATGCCTCCGTCTTAACGCTTCAAAATCAGAAAGCACGAGGGTCAAACAAGTACGCTGTTGCTAAGTCGCAAAAGACCGTCACCTGGGCATCGAAAAACATGTTCATCCTGGGTACGATAATCTTCGGCTTCCTGGTGTTGCACTTGATCAATTTCTGGTCTAAAATGCAATTGGTAGAGCTGATGCACGGGCACAACTACGCTGCTGCAGGCTTCCACGATCCGACGGATGGCGCCTATTTTATCCGTGAACTCTTCACTCAACCGCTCTACAGCATTATATATATTGTGTGGCTTGTTGCGATATGGTTTCACCTTACACACGGTTTCTGGAGCGCAATGCAGACATTGGGATGGAACAACCGGATTTGGCTGCCCCGCCTGAAAACATTATCTTACGTTGTTGCAACGATTATCTGTTTGTTGTTCATTTCTGTTCCGGTTTATTATCTGCTCGGCTTTGGCGCGTAATTTTACTTACTAAAATTTAAAAACATTATGATAAACAAAGAAGACGAAACTGCAAAAGTAGAAAACAAAACTACTGTAACAGACAATAAAATAAAATTGGACTCAAAAATTCCAAAAGGGCCGTTGGCCGAGAAATGGTCATCCTACAAGGCACATCAAAAATTGGTGAACCCTGCCAATAAACGCCGTCTCGATATTATCGTCGTTGGAACGGGGCTTGCCGGAGCATCGGCTGCGGCATCGTTAGGCGAATTGGGATTCAACGTGTTGAATTTCTGCATTCAGGATTCACCCCGGCGCGCACACTCCATTGCCGCACAAGGGGGTATCAATGCTGCAAAAAACTATCAAAACGACGGTGACTCCGTCTATCGCCTGTTCTACGACACCATAAAGGGTGGCGACTACCGCGCACGCGAAGCGAACGTTTACCGCCTTGCCGAAGTCTCCAACAACATCATCGATCAGTGCGTAGCCCAGGGCGTTCCCTTTGCACGCGAATACGGTGGTTTGCTCGATAACCGCTCTTTCGGGGGCGCACAGGTATCGCGTACTTTTTATGCACGCGGGCAGACCGGACAGCAATTGCTTCTTGGCGCTTACAGTGCATTGAGCCGTGCTATAAATAAAAAACAGGTGAAATTATATACACGGTACGAGATGGTTGACCTCGTGATAATCGACGGGCGCGCCCGCGGGATTATTGCCCGCAACCTCGTAACCGGGAAATTAGAGAGATTTGCGGCTCACGCCGTCGTTATTGCCTCCGGCGGATACGGGAACACGTTTTTCCTCTCCACCAATGCAATGACATCCAACGGATCAGCTGCCTGGCAATGCTACAAGAAAGGGGCTTACTTTGCCAACCCCTGTATGGCACAAATTCACCCGACCTGTATTCCCGTTCACGGTGAATTCCAATCGAAACTGACGTTGATGTCGGAATCGTTGCGCAACGACGGCAGGATATGGGTTCCTAAGAAAATTGAGGATGCCCGGGCAATCCGTGAAGGGAAACTGAGGCCGACAGAGATAAAAGAAGAAGATCGCGATTACTACCTGGAACGCCGCTATCCCGCTTTCGGCAACCTTGTTCCCCGCGACGTGGCATCACGCGCAGCCAAAGAACGCTGCGATGCAGGTTATGGAGTCGGGACGACCGGGTTGGCCGTTTATCTCGATTTTGCCGATGCCATCAAACGCCTCGGGAAAGATGTGGTGGAGGCCCGCTACGGGAACCTTTTCCAGATGTATGAAAAAATCGTTGACGATAACCCGTACGAAACACCGATGATGATCTATCCCGCCATCCACTATACCATGGGAGGTATTTGGGTAGATTATGAACTGATGACTTCCATACCCGGCCTTTTCGCCATCGGCGAGGCCAACTTCTCCGATCACGGCGCAAACCGCCTGGGTGCTTCGGCATTGATGCAGGGATTGGCCGACGGATATTTTGTTTTGCCGTACACCATCCAAAGTTATCTTGCCGACCAGATCACCGTGCCAAGGTTCAGCACCGACAGTCCTGAGTTTGCAAAAGCAGAAAAAGATATCGATGCACGCATGGAAAGGCTTATGAACATAAAAGGCAAACACTCGGTGGACCACTTCCATAAGAAACTCGGACACATCATGTGGGATTTAGTGGGGATGGGTCGTGAAGCCGAAGGCTTGAAGAAAGCCATCGAAGAGTTGAAGGTACTGAAGAAGGAGTTCTGGGCAAATGTACGGATCCCGGGAGAAAAGAGCTCGTTGAACGTTGAGTTGGACAAAGCGCTTCGTCTGGCCGATTTTATCGAGATAGGCGAACTTATGGCCCACGATGCGCTAGACAGGGAAGAATCCTGCGGCGGTCACTTCCGTCTGGAACATCAAACCGAAGAAGGGGAAGCCTTACGTCACGACGACAAGTTCTCTTATGTTTCCTGTTGGGAATATCAGGGCGAAGACAAAGCTCCGGTTATGTACAAAGAGCCTCTCGACTATGAATTTATCGTGAGACAACAACGTAATTATAAGTCGTAATTTAAAAATCGTATCATCCTATGGACAAAAATATAAATATCAAAGTACGAGTATGGCGTCAAAAAGGCCCGAAAGTAAAAGGAAATTTTGAAACCTACGAATTGAAAGATATCTCGCAAGGCAGTTCCTTCCTTGAAATGATGGATATCCTGAACGAACAACTCATCAACGAAGGAAAAGACCCGGTTGTTTTCGATCACGATTGCCGCGAAGGCATCTGTGGAATGTGCAGTTTGTATATCAACGGATTCCCTCACGGGCCGGATGAAGATGTTACCACCTGCCAGCTGCATATGCGCAAATTCAACGACGGGGACACCATCACGGTAGAACCGTGGCGCTCAGCAGGATTCCCCATAATCCGCGACCTGATGGTTGACCGGACGGCTTTCGATAAAATTATCCAGGCAGGAGGCTATGTTTCGGTAAATACCGGCGGCGTTCCCGATGGAAATGCTATTCCAATTCCCAAATACGCTGCCGATGAAGCCATGGATGCTGCCGCCTGTATCGGTTGCGGGGCTTGTGTGGCAACCTGTAAAAACGGATCGGCAATGCTCTTTGTTTCGGCAAAGGTAAGCCAACTGGCTTTGCTCCCGCAAGGAAAAGCAGAACGCGCTAAACGTGCCAAAGCGATGGTTGCTAAAATGGACGAACTCGGGTTCGGGAACTGTACCAATACAGGCGCTTGCGAACAGGAATGTCCCAAAAATATTTCCATCAGCCATATTGCCCGATTGAACCGCGAATTCCTGAAAGCAAAATTCAAGGACTAACCAATTATATATCAACAGACAAGGCGTTTTGCTCCTGCGCGGGGCAGAACGCTTTTCTTTTGATACCCAGCCTAAAATATGATTAATTAACATTTTTGATTTAACTTTTTGCCGTTTCAACTGTCTAAACAGTTAGAAATTGTTTTGAATCCATCAAAAAATGACTAAGAAACAGTGCATAAAGAATTCAAAACAATTTCTTAGATTTGCATTTGCAAAGGGTTTGATTAATTTTAAAAAACAGATCAATTATGAAATCAGGAAAATTATTTGTAACCGGCCTTTTTGTCTTTCTTATGATGGGAAGTACGGTAAGTGCGCAATTACGGTTTGGATTAAGAGGAGAAGTAGGGATCAACAAACCTTCTTTCACCAAGAATTTGTACTCGGTGGAGAATATGAATGATTTCAAGGTGGGGCCAACGATAGAATTTATGCTCCCTGTTGTAGATTTTGGAATAGAGGGATCGGTTTTATACAGCAACAAGAAAATGAATGTAAAAAAAGTAAGTGAGGGGGGAATCAAAACTACCGTAGAAGATATTTCCAGCCATTCCATTGACATTCCGGTAAACTTAAAATACAAAATCGGGCTTATCTCTCCGGTAAAAGTGTTTTTAGCTGCCGGCCCTTACGCCAATTTTTGGCTGTCGGGAGATGATTTTAAGTATGCAGATTTCAAAGACAATGTTGAGGCAAAGAAATTTGAAGCAGGCATTAATCTGGGAGCCGGTCTGGAAGTAATCAGACGTGTGGCCGTAGGGTTTAATTACAGAATGAAATTAACAGACGATTACTCTGTAGATGAACCGGATTTTAAAGATGTCTTTAATCAAAAGGCCGGATTCTGGTCCGTTACCGCAGCCCTCTATTTCTAAGAATGTATTTTGTTGATGTAGTCCTCCCGCTTCCCTTGGCCGGATCTTTTACCTACGCTGTCCCTGCAGAAATGCAAAGAAAGATAGGTATCGGGTTCAGGGCGATAGTCCCTTTTGGAAAACGGAAATTCTACACAGCAATCATTCTCCGGCTGCACAACAACCCTCCAAAAGGAGTTGAAGTAAAAGAGATTCATTCCCTCATAGATTCACGTCCGATGGTGAACGAGCATCAGGTTCGATTGTGGGAATGGATCTCTTTTTATTATATGGCTTCGCTTGGCGATGTTTATAAAGCAGCCGTGCCATCGTTGATGAAGCCGCAAGATTTGGAGGAAAAATTTAAATCCAAAACAGAAACATTTATTCGTTTAAACACCGGCATCAACGATATTAAACAACTCATCGGGAGAGCCAAAAAGCAAGCAGAGCTTTATCAGGCGTTGAAAAAATTGTTTTCGGAAGAGAGCGGGAAACAGATCCCTAAAAAAGAGATTGTGGCTAAAACCGGATGCAGCGACAGCGTTTTAAAGGGCCTGATTGAAAAAAAAATAGTGATCCAGTATGCCGAAGAGGTAAGCCGGCTCGACAAGCAAGTGGCAGCATCGCGTAAACCGTTTAAATTAAATGTGCAGCAGCAAAAAGCATTTGAAGAGATAAACCGCTGCTTCGAAGAAAAGAATGTCTGTCTTTTGCACGGTGTCACGTCGAGCGGGAAAACCGAAATCTATATCCACCTTATCGAAGAGCGCCTGAAACTGAAACAACAGACGCTTTACCTGGTTCCCGAAATCGCACTCACCACGCAATTGACTTCAAGGCTTCAAGCTGTCTTTGGAGATAAGCTCGGAATTTATCACTCCAAAATAAACGACAGCGAACGTACGGAGATCTGGCAAAAAATGCTGTCGGAATCCCCTTATGAAATCGTTATCGGCGTACGTTCATCGCTTTTCCTGCCCTTCAGGCAACTGGGTCTGGTCATCGTGGATGAGGAGCACGAGACCAGCTACAAGCAACAGGAACCGGCACCCCGGTATCACGCGCGTGATACGGCAATAGTACTGGCACAAACTTTTGAAGCGAAAACATTACTGGGTTCGGCTACGCCGGCCATCGAAACGTTTTATAACGCCAAAACCGGAAAATACGGATGGGTAACCCTCGAACAACGATTCGACAATATTGAGCTTCCCAAAATCACATTCGAGAACACCCAAGAGCTCCGCCGGACAAAAAAAATGAAAACGGTGCTCGCTCCCGCTCTTATCGAAAAGATAAACAAGGCATTAGAGTCCGGGGAACAGGTGATTCTGTTTCGCAACCGGCGCGGGTTTGCCCCGATGCTGGAGTGCAAGCTTTGCGGTTGGACACCGAAATGCAGTCGTTGTGACGTATCGCTTACCTATCACAAAAATCGCCAGGAGTTGAAATGCCATTACTGCAACAAGACATATAAACCGGTCCGTGAATGCCCTGTTTGTCACGAAGAAAGCGTAGAGCTTATCGGGATGGGTACCGAGAAGCTGGAAGAAGAAGTGGCGAAACTCTTCCCCGATGCCTCTATTGCGCGGATGGATACCGATACTACACGCGGAAAAGAGAGTTATGAGAAGATAATCTCCGATTTCCAGAACAAAAAAGTGCAGATTTTAATTGGTACTCAAATGCTATCGAAAGGGTTGGACTTTGATAATGTGAGTGTGGCGGGTATTATTTCAGCAGATGGGCTACTCAATCACCCCGATTTCCGCTCGCACGAACGGGGCTTTCAACTGATGCTACAGGCCGCCGGGCGTGCCGGAAGGAAGAACCGGCAAGGCGAAGTTGTCATTCAAACCGCCGATCCGGGGCAACCTGTTTATCGGTATTTACAGGCAAACGACTACGAAGGTTTCTTCCGTTCTCAGCTCGCAGAACGGAAACTATTCAACTATCCGCCTTTTAAACGATTGATATTGATTGTTTTCAAACACAAAGATGAAGACAAGGTGGAATCGGGAGCGGATTTTTTTGCCCGCCTACTTAAACAATCGCTCGGAGAGATGGTGCTGGGTCCCAACAAACCACTCATAAGCCGCATTCAACAGTATCATATCCGCGATATTTTGTTGAAACTCGACAATAATCTGTCCCCGGCTAAAATCCGGCAGTTTATTCAATCCGTCGAAGCCCGTTTCAGGGAGAATATAGACTTCAGGTATATCGTCCTCCATTATGACGTGGATGTGACGGGATGACTTATTAAAAAAACCGAACTGCGGGGCAGCCCGGTTTTTACGTTGTTATTTCATTTCAATCTCTTCTTTCAGGTCTATTTCGTTGTTCTCTTTATCGTAAAACACATATTGCAGGAATCCCAAACTTTGATTGGGTATTACTTTCATAGCAATATTGTATTTCTTTTTCCATTTGTATTTCAACGAAAACAAACCCTGTTGAAGATATGCTGCAACATATGGATGTATATGCAGACTGAATTTCTTCACTCTCAGCTTATTAGCCAAGTAATCGATTTTCCCTTCCAACGTGTCGGTAAATAAAATCGATGATTTAATCTTCCCTTTTCCAAAGCAAGTGGGGCACATCTCGCTTGTGGCGACTTCCATTTCGGGGCGCACCCGCTGACGCGTGATCTGCATTAACCCGAATTTACTCAATGGAAGAATTTTGTGTTTCGCTCTGTCCGATGCCAGAAACTCGTTCATTTTGTTGAACAGTTTGTTGCGATGATCGCCCGAACTCATATCGATGAAATCTACCACAATAATGCCGCCCATATCGCGCAAGCGCAGTTGGCGGGCAATTTCCTCGGCGGCGGCAACATTTACTTCAAAGGCGCTGTCTTCCTGTCCGAGCGATTGTTTGTTGCGGTTTCCGCTGTTCACGTCAATAACGTGCAATGCCTCGGTGTGTTCGATAATAAGATAAGCGCCGTTCTTAAATGTAACGGTTTTGCCAAAGAGCGATTTAACCTGTTTTGTGATGCCGAAGTTGTCTAAGATTGGCGATGCCCCGTTGTAAAGTTTTACTACATTTTTCCGGTCGGGAGCAATTAAACCGACATACTCGGCAATCTGTTTTGCCACATCCGGATCATTGATGTGGATCTGTTCAAACGATGGGCTGAAAATATCGCGAAGTAATCCGACCGTGCGCCCCGTCTCTTCGAAAACCAACGACGGTGCTTTTGCCTTAGGCAGCTTTTCGGCGGTATCCTCCCAGCGTTTAAGCAATACCTTTAACTCTGCATCAAGTTCTGCCACTCTCTTTTCCTCGGCGTTAGTACGAATAATTACGCCAAAGTTTTTGGGCTTGATGCTCTGAACCAGTTGTCGAAGACGTGCGCGTTCTTCGCGCGATTTAATTTTTTGTGAAACCGAAACGCGGTCGATGAACGGGATCAATACCATAAATCTTCCGGCAAATGAAATTTCGGCTGTCAATCTCGGGCCTTTTGTCGAAATAGGTTCTTTGGCAACCTGTACCAATATCTCCTGTCCCACTTTCAGCTTGTCCGAAATAGAGCCGTCTTTTTCGATTTCGGGCTGCAGTTTCATTTTCTGAACCTGTAAATTTTTTTTCTTATCTTCAACCGCTTTCAGAAAACCCGTAACAGAGTTAAATTCTACCCCTAAATCCAAATAGTGAAGAAAAGCGTCCTTTTTGTGTCCTACATCAACAAATGCAGCATTTAGAGCAGGCATCAACTTTTTGACCCTGCCTAAATAGATGTTTCCAACCGCATAAGATTCGCTCTGGCTCTCTTGCTGTAACTCTACGAGTTTTTTATTATCGAGAACCGCCAGCGTAATCTCCCTAGGCTGGACATCCACTACAAGTTCGCTTGCCACAATTTTTTTTTGTTTTTAAATGTTTAATTAATCAGGCTTTCTGCTCCTCTGACCAGAAAGCAGTGTTCTCACGAACACATTTGGACTGTTTATATACAAAGAACAAACTTTTCCGATATAATCTTTTAAGTTTGTTCCCGTATATAATTGTGCTTGAAAAACTTTAGAAAAGACTATTTCTTCTTTTTATGCCTATTTTTCCTCAGTCTTTTCTTCCGTTTGTGAACAGCCATTTTATGCCTTTTTCTTTTTTTTCCGCTTGGCATTTTCTTTAGTTTTTAAAAATTACGTAATCCTGTTATTTATTTGTATTATCCTTAACCTGAGCAACAAATGTTTTTGCCGGTTTGAAAGCAGGTATATTGTGTGCGGGGATAATTATGGTCGTATTTTTAGAAATATTGCGAGCAGTTTTTTCGGCCCTTTTTTTCACGATAAAACTACCGAAACCTCTTAAATAAACGTTTTCTTTATTTGCTAACGAATCTTTTACAACTTCCATGAAAGATTCTACTGTTGCCAAAACAGATGCCTTATCCACACCCGTATTCTTTGCAATTTCGTTTACAATGTCTGCCTTAGTCATTTTATTACTTTTTTTAATGTTAGTGATAATATAGTTAATTCTTAAAATTTTGGACTGCAAATATATAGCTTTTTTTTCATCCCAAAAAATAAATACGATTTAATTTTATTTTTTTCTCTTATTTTCTTGCTTAAGCGTGTTTTTAACGTAGTTTTGTATCAGATTTTGTAAAAACAATGAGTGAAAAAGAGAACGACAACCTGATCGGCAGCCTGTTACAAAGCTGGTACGCACAACATAAACGAAACTTGCCCTGGAGAGCTACCAAGGATCCGTACGTTGTCTGGGTTTCCGAGATTATCTTGCAACAAACCCGGGTGGATCAGGGACACGATTACTTTCTGCGGTTTATAGAGAGATTCCCCGATATAAAATCGCTTGCCCTGGCACCTGAAGATGATGTATTGAAGATCTGGCAGGGATTGGGTTACTACTCGCGCGCAAGAAATCTGCATACGGCGGCCAAACAGATTATGGAAAAGTTCAATGGAGTTTTTCCCGCATCCCACAGCGATATCCTTTTGCTCAAGGGTGTTGGCGAATATACGGCAGCAGCCGTCGCTTCCATAGTTTATGATTTACCCTGTCCCGTTGTTGACGGGAATGTTTTTCGGGTGTTATCGCGGCTGTTTGCCATTGGAGTACCGATAGATTCCGCAAGCGGGAGAAAACTCTTTACCGAAACGGCAAAATCTATTCTCGACAAACAAAATCCCGGGACTCATAACCAGGCTATTATGGAATTGGGCGCACTTATTTGCACTCCCAGACTCCCCAAATGCCCGGAATGTCCTTTACAGGCCGTTTGCCTGGCTTTCGAAGAAAAAAACGTAACAGGTTTTCCCGTAAAAAAAGGAAAAACAATCCAAAAAGAACGCTACTTCAGCTATTTCCACATCGAACAAAACGGATATACCTATATAAGAAAACGGAATAATTCAGATATCTGGAAAAATTTATATGAGTTCCCGCTAATCGAAACCGAGGCACCAAGCGACCTGTTGAAGTTACAGGCAAATTCCGGATTTTCCAGCCTGTTTCAATCGGCCGGAGAAGTTTATATTGAGCACAAACTTCGACTCAGGCATGTGTTGTCGCACCGGATCATTCACGCCGACTTTTATCGGGTTGAACTCAACGGGCAACAAAACACCGATTTGGAAAAGGAATTCATTAAAATAAAGTCCGCATCCATATCTGAATATCCTGTATCGCGGCTTATTCATAAATACCTCGAAACAATTTAGAAACTGTTTAAAGTTCTTACAAAAGAGGATAGTAAAGATATCTTCGCTATTTAAACAGTTTCTTAACGGCAAAACTTGCCAAATCCAAAATAATCACTAATTTTGCTTTGAATTGATTTATTAAACCAAATTTTTTTAAGCTATGTCGGTAAACAAAGTTATTTTAGTAGGAAATGTAGGGAAAGACCCGGAGATCAAGTATTTTGACAATGACAATGTAAAAGCAAATTTCCCTTTGGCAACCAGTGAGAGAGGGTACACGGCAGCAAACGGGACACAGGTCCCCGAACGTACGGAATGGCACAATATTGTTTGTTGGAGAGGATTGGCACAGATTGTAGAAAAATTCGTAAAAAAAGGTACACAATTGTATATCGAGGGAAAAATCCGTTCACGTTCATATGACGATCAAAACGGTGTAAAAAGATATATAACCGAGATCTATGCCGATAACGTAGAAATGCTCAGTCGCAGGGCCGGTTCGGGAGAAGGTACAGGTTTTCAGAACGATAAACACGATACTCCTTACAACGAACCGGTAGATTTGAGTGATAATTCTGAAGCAGATGATTTGCCGTTTTAAAAAAACATCGTAATTTTGCAGAGAATGTTTTAATTTTCGGATTGGAACATTCTCTTTTGTTTCACTAAATTTTCCACAATTGGATCCTGATCCTCTTCCGTTTATATCTTCCGAAGTACAGGCAGCCGCCTTGTCGGTTGCTGACTATATTTTAATTGTACTCACCCTCGTACTTACATACATTAATGCTATTATTTCCGGCTCGGAAATCGCATTTTTCTCCCTCAGTCAGGAAGAAACCGAAGAGCTCAACACCGATACACGTCCGGGCTCGGTGCGTGTTTCTAAATTGCTCCGGGAGCCGGAGAAATTGCTGAGCGCTATTGTTATCTCTTACAACTCCCTGAATATAACAATAGTCACCCTGCTTTTCTATCTGCTGAACCTTACCCCCTACTTTTCGGGCAGCGACAATAAAGTCATACTCAAGCTACTGATCATCATCGCTTTTATACTCCTTTTCGTGGAATTTATTCCAAAAACATATGCTTCGCAAAGATCACTTACTTTTGCCCGCAACAATTCCCGATTCATTCAAATCCTGAACAAGCTGATGGCTCCTTTCTCTTCGTTATTGGTAAGAACAAGCAATATCTTCAGCAAAAGCGTTATTCAGAAAAGATACGAAATCTCGATGGACGACTTGTCCAAGGCTCTCGAAATTACGTCGGGCGAAATCAAGCAGGAGCAGGAAAAGGATATGCTCGAAGGCATTATCCGGTTCAGGGACAAAACGGTGGACCACATCCTGGTATCACGTTCCGATATGGTAGCGATCGACATAGCCACTCCTTTCAGGGAGGTCATCCGTTTCATTGTGGAAGCCGGATTTTCGCGCATTCCCGTTTTTGAGGAGAACCCCGATAACATTAAAGGTATTTTGTATGTAAAGGATCTGTTGCCACACCTTATCAAAACGGATAATTTCCGCTGGCAATCGCTGATCCGTCCGGCTTACTTTGTGCCGGGAACAAAACGGATAGACGACCTGCTGGAAGAATTCCGCGCCAATAAAAACCACATGGCCATTGTGGTGGACGAGTACGGCGGCACAACCGGTATTGTCACGATGGAAGACATCCTGGAAGAAATAGTTGGTGATATCAGCGATGAGTACGACGAAGAAGTAAAACCTTTCTACACTATCGCCCCGGACGGGTCGTATATTTTTGAAGGAAAAACATCGCTCGAGGATTTCATTGAAGTCACCGGCGTCCCGGAAAGAGATTTCGAAAAACTGCAGGAAGATGTCGATACCATTGCGGGATTAATGTTGGAATTAAAAGGTGATTTCCCAAAACGTAAGGAACTGGTGAAATACAAGAGATACGGATTTCAAGCGGAAGAAATGAGTAAACGCCGGATTATGAAAGTCCGGTTTATTCCTCCGAAAGGGGATAGCGAATGAAAGTAATGCTTTTTCGCAAGGAACATATTGACGGGGATGGTCTTATCGGCATAGGAAGAATAACCGATGATCACAAGACTTTACTCCGTTCATTGCCTCAGGCCCAACAGGAAGCGGCAGCGGAGCATGTTTCGAAAATGCGTTCGGGAAGAAGGATTATCGAGTGGCTCACCACCCGGGTTCTGCTGTTTGAGCTTCTGGGTGAAGAAAAAATCATCGACAACCGCCTCGACGGAAGGCCATTCTTAGTTGATGACTCTTACAAAATAAGCATCTCCCACACTAAAGATTATGCTGCCGTTTTGTTACACAAACACTATTCCGTAGGAATTGACGTAGAGACCATTTCGGAACGGGTGAGCAGGTTGGCGGGTAAGTTTATTTCGGAGAACGAGTACGTTGACCCTTCGCAAAAAGTTATCCATCAACTCTTGCATTGGTCAGCGAAAGAGACGATATTTAAAATGATGGAGGAAGGCGAAATCGATTTTAAGGAACACCTTCATATTCATCCTTTTCATCCTGCGAAGAAGGGTGTTTTTCAAGCCAACGAATCAAAAACCCGCCAACAAAAAACATTTCAAATCCATTATGAGATTCTGTCCGATGTGGTATTAACCTGGGCGGTGGATAAATAGCGATATCTCATCATCTTTCAAAGACAACCTTCCCCCGTCCGCCAAAAACCGAATTACGGTTATCACTTTCTCAGCATTGAAATCCGGAACTGATTTCAGCAAATCATTTAATCGCTGCGGAGAAGTTGCGTTCAAGGATTCGGCAAGCAGGGCCTCAATCCGGTTGAACTCATAGTTTGTTAACCCTGTTTCCGTTTTTTGCAAACAGACATCGCAATGGCCACAATCTTTCGGATCTTTCTCATCAAAATAAATTAACAGCATCCTGCTGCGGCAAATCCGGTCGTTTTCAACATAACCGGTCATTGAGACAATTCTCTTTTTGAATCGCTTCCTACGCTCTTCGTAAACCGGTCCAGGTATGGAGACAAACTGCGTGTCGTCGCGCGAGGTGGTATAGATAATAAAAGGTGTTTTCTTTTGCGGTACATAATGGATGTAACGAAGTTTGGCCAGGTGGACGAGCATCTGGTAAACCTCTTCGCGCGATTTTCCCAGACGGATAGCCAGCATAGACTCGTCGATGTAAACATCGTCTGAAAAGACACCGGTATAGTTCCTGAGAATGGTATGGATCAACTCGTCATTGTCTTTTGATAAATTCAACGAATAAAGCTCATCGCGAAAAATCAGGAACCTTAATCGCGAACGTGAGTCAACCTCTTCGGTGTACTCAATGTATCCTGCCAGTTCAAGAATTTTAAGCGCATGATAAGTCTGAAGGTAAGAAAACTTAAAAACGTGACAAAATTCGTATAAATTGAAATCGTAAACATTATTGATCCCCGACCCCACCGCAATCTGAAAAAAGTTTCCCAACGCCTCATATACCCTTACAATAAACTCCTTTGCGGGGAAGGAATCGGAAATCCGTTTTTTAAGTTTGACACTGTCGGCCTTCGTGTACAAAACAATGGCATATGAACGTTCGCCATCACGCCCGGCACGTCCCGCCTCCTGATAATACTCTTCCAACGAATTGGGTAAATCCATGTGGATAACCAGCCTCACATCGGGCTTATCTATACCCATTCCGAAAGCATTTGTTGAAACAATTACACGGCATTCATCCGTTTTCCAGGCATTTTGCCTATAAACTTTTTCTTCGTGCGACAATCCCGCGTGGAAAAAATCGGCCGATATTTTTGATTTTTGCAGAGCGGCCGCAATCTCTTTCGTTTCCTGCCGGCTACGGACATAAACAATTGCTGTTCCCTTTACCGATTTTAAGATATGGATCAGTTCTGCAATTTTGTTTTCGGCCGTACGCACAACATACGAGAGGTTTTCACGCTCAAAGCCTATCCTGAAAACATTTTTTTCCCCGAAATGCAGCTTCTCCTGTATATCATCCGCTACTTCGCGTGTGGCTGTTGCCGTAATTGCCAGCACGGGAACGTTGGGCAGACTGTCCCGGATAGCCGCGATCTTCAGGTACGAAGGACGGAAGTCATACCCCCACTGCGATATGCAGTGTGATTCATCCACAACGAGCAGGCAGATCTTCATTGCCCGTAGTTTCGTCAGAAAAATATCGGAAGATAGCCTTTCGGGAGAAACATACAGGAATTTATAATCGCCGAAGATACAGTTCTCCAGAGCGGTAAGAATCTCTTCGCGAGACATCCCCGAATAGACGGCCGTTGCTTTAATGCCTTTCTCACGAAGATTATCAACCTGGTCTTTCATTAAGGCGATCAACGGCGTAACCACCAAACAGAGGCCATCCATTGCCATCACGGGAACCTGGAAAGTGAGCGACTTTCCACCGCCCGTGGGCATCAGCCCAAGCGTATCTTTCCGTTTCCAAACCGACTCTATAATCTCTTCCTGAAGCGGACGAAACGAATCGTACCCCCAGTATTCCTTCAGAATATCGTGAAACAATGCCGAATCCATTTTTCACTACCCCTTAATATCTTTTATTAACAGCTGGGTATATGTGCTTCCGCCGTGGCGATTCTCTTCAATAGTATAACAAATATCGACGGGCTGTCTTTCCTTTATTTTATTGAAATGCGCATCGGCGCTAAACGCGATGGCTTGCACCGGCTCGGAAACTGTCTTATCCACAAGCTCAAGCTTGATGTGATGAAATCCCCGGCCAACCAGCTTACTGCCTCCGGCATCCAACACTCCCCGGGTGACAAAAACCGGATTCTCGTTTTCCGGCCCAAACGGGTTGAACAACGATAATTCCTGAACAAACTCAGGGGTAATGTCGCTCAAGGAAATTTCCGCATCCACCGTTATTTGCGGCTGCATCATCTTGCTTTCAATCTCTTCGAAGGAAATCACATCGAAACGACGCTTGAACTCCGGAAGATTTTCTTCTTTCAGGGTCAGGCCGGCGGCATAGGTATGTCCTCCGAAGTTCTCAAGGATATCTTTGCAGGCCTCGATGGCTTTGTAAACATCAAAATTATTGACAGAGCGTACCGAGCCGGATATCATTCCTCCCGACTTGGTAAGAACTACCGTCGGACGATAATATTTCTCCGTCAGCCTCGATGCAACAATCCCGATAATACCTTTATGCCATGTCTCATTGTACAAAACGATACTCTTATGTTCAGCAATATTAAAATGGTTATCCACAAAATCGATGGCTTCGTCGGTGATCTTCTTATCCAGTTCGCGGCGGTCTTCGTTGTATTTATCTATATTGATGGCCTTTTCCCTGGCTTGAGACATGTCGCCGGCAAGCATCAGGTCAACAGCCTCCTTGCCGTTCATCATCCTTCCCGAAGCATTAATCCTCGGGCCGATTTTAAACGCAATGTCATTAACCGTAATGGGCTTTTTATTTAATCCGCAAATTTCGATAATCCCCCGCAATCCAAAGCTGGGATTGGCATTTAGCCGCTTCAACCCAAAATGCATCATCACCCGGTTTTCGCCTGTAATGGGCACAATATCGGCAGCAATGCTTACAGCTACCAAATCGAGCAACGGCTCAATATCTGAAAATGACAAATCGTTGCGAATAGAGAAAGCATGAATAAGCTTAAAACCGACTCCGCAGCCGGAAAGCTCGTCATACGGATAGGTGGAGTCTGCTCGTTTTGCATCTACAACCGCCACGGCGTCAGGCAGTTCTTCATCGGGCATATGGTGGTCACAAATAATAAAATCGATTCCTCGCTCTTTGGCGTAAGCCACTTTTTTAACTGCTTTTATGCCGCAATCGAGAGATATAATAAGTTTAACGCCTGTTTCAACAGCATAGTCGATCCCTTGAATCGAGATGCCATACCCTTCGTCGTACCTGTCCGGAATATAATAATCAATGTTATTGGTTATTTTCCGTAAAAACTTATAAACCAACGAAACAGCTGTAGTGCCATCTACATCGTAATCTCCGTAAATAAGGATTCGCTCTTTGTTGCCGATTGCCTGTTCAATACGCCTTATTGCCTGTTCCATGTCGGGAAGCAAGAAAGGATCATGCAAATCATCGAGGCTCGGATACAAAAACTTCTTTGCTTCTTCCACGCTTGAAATGCCTCGTTTCAGCAACAACTCTGTCAGTACGGGATCAATTTGTATTTCTTTCGTCAGTTCATTCTTTTTATTTTTTTGGCTGGTTGTCAGGGTAAGATAATTCCATTTGTAGGTCATTTATATAGTTTTTTTCTTTCTCTCGGAAACCGGAATAAATCCGGTGAAAGGCAACAATCCATTCACTCTTGAAACTTTGTTGCCGCGCGAAATTGTATATATTTAGAAACTGTTTAAATTTCTTAATAATTTTTTGATGAATTTGGATTTTCGTTTCGCATCGTATAGCGGGCTACACGAAAGAAAGGAAAGTTCAAAACAGCTTTTTACAATTACCGCAAAATATCAGTTTGTAAAGTTAGAAAAAAACTTTTGAAATATTGAGAAACTGTTTAAATTTCTTACGAAAGGCGTAAATAAAAGATCTTCGCCTTCTGAAAAATAATTCTTTTTGAATAACGAAACAAATTTAAACAGTTTCTGATATAATTTTGAAAATACCTTACCGGATTCCGTGCATCAGCTTTTGTAACGTTTTGGATAAAACAAATAGAACTACCGAGGCAAAGACAGACATAACTACAAAAATCATAAAAAAGTCGAATAGCGTGGAAATCTCAAAACCGAGAAACATTTTTGTCTTTCCCGCTTCGGGGTAGAGGGAGCTTAACGTGCCGGCAAACTTGTTGGCTGTCGCCATAGATAAATACCAAACGCCCATCAGCAACGAGGCAAAACGTACGGGGGATAATTTATTGACCATCGACAACCCGATTGGAGAGAGTGTTAACTCGCCCATAGTGTGGATAAAATACAATCCGGTGAGCCAAAGCATACTCACTTTCACACCCGGAGCCACATTCTTCACACCGATAGCGATAAGCAAATATCCCAGCGAGAGCAAAAATAATCCGATCGCTTGCTTGGTGGGAGAAGCAGGATCCCTGTTTTTTTGCCCTAACTTAATCCAGAGCGTGGAAAACAGAGGCGCCAGCAGCACCACAAAAACCGCGTTGAACGATTGAAACCAACTGGCAGGCATTGTCCATCCAAGAACATTCCGGTTGGTTTGTTCTTCCGCAAAATAGGTTAAAGAAATGCCCGCCTGTTCAAAAGCCGCCCAAAAGAAAATAACGAAAAATGCGATGATATAAATAACCAAAATCCGGTGCCGTTCTATTTTTGTAAGTGACGGATCAGAAATTACAAAGCCGGGAACAACGATGCACGCCGAATAGATAACAGCGCCGATAACGTCTCCACCAAACCCTTTCAAGAAAAGAAAAAACAGAACAACACCGCCGGCAATCCATAAAGCCAGCTGCCACACATTCAGTTTTTGCTTAGGCTTGTCACCCGTGCCTTCCGCGTTCCTGCTCTCCGCCTTTTGGGCAGGAATGATTCCGATAGCTTCTCCGTTTGGAGCAACCAGATACCGGTCATTCTTAGCTGCGTAGAACACCAGGCTCAGCACCATGGTTATTGCAGCAGCCAGAAAGCCCCACTTAAAATCGGCCGGATTTCCGGTGTCACCCAGATACCCGCACAGCAAAGGCGCCATAAATGCGCCAAAATTCACCCCCATATAGAAAATCGTGTAAGCAGAATCGAGCCTTTTATCGCCGGGTTCATAAAGCCTGCCGACAATTGACGACAGGTTGGGTTTAAAAAATCCATTCCCGAAAATCAGGCTCCCCAATCCACCATACATCAACCACTTGGCCAACTCAACGTTTTCGAAATTGAGGGCGCTGAAAAACATCAGGAACTGCCCCAGCACCATCAAAAGTGCTCCCCAAAAAATGGAGCGGCGCATTCCGATGTATCTGTCGGCAACATATCCGCCAATAAGCGGAGTGAGATAGACCAAACCGGTATAGTTCCCGTAAATGGCAGAGGCAAACTCCTTATCGAGCATTAGCGCATTGATGAGGTACAGCGTGAAAATAGCACGCATTCCGTAGTAACTGAATCGTTCCGACATTCCGGTAACGAAAATAAAGTACAACCCTTTTGGGTGAGATTGGGGTGCAACTGGCATATCGTTCTTTTTTGAAGTTCCAAAATTATAACTTTTAGCCGAAACTTAACGCTCAACTACCATCTATTTCGTAACTTTGCATCCGAAAAGAGTAAGATAATGGAAATTGCAGCATTGGTATCGGGAGGTGTGGACAGTTCCGTTGTGGTCCATCAGTTGAAAGAGATGGGCTACGATCCGACCATCTTCTATATCAAGATAGGGATGGAGGATGAACACGGCTATATCGATTGTCCATCGGAAGAAGATATTGAAATTGTAACATTTATCGCAAAAAAGTACGGCTGTCGGTTCGAAATTGTTTCGTTGCACGAAGAGTATTGGGACAGTGTGGTCCGATATACCATCGATTCGGTGAAACGAGGCCTGACCCCCAACCCCGATATGATGTGCAACAAACTCATCAAGTTCGGTACCTTTGAACAAAAATGGGGGCACCTTTTCGATAAAATCGCTACCGGACATTATGCCACAACGACCGAATCAGATGGTCTGACGTGGCTTTCCACGGCTAAAGATCACGTAAAGGACCAGACCTATTTTTTAGGGCAGGTAAGTTACGTACAAGTTTCGAAACTGATGTTCCCTATCGGGAATCTGCTGAAATCGGAAGTCAGACAAATTGCTGCGGAGAACAATCTCCCCTCGGCCCAACGAAAAGATAGCCAGGGGATCTGCTTCCTCGGCAAAGTCAACTACAACAACTTTATCGAACGCTATCTCGGCAAAAAGGAAGGCCTGATAGTTGAACTGGAAACGGGAAACATCATCGGCAGGCATCAGGGATTTTGGTTTCATACCATCGGACAGAGAAAAGGCTTAGGTTTAAGCGGAGGGCCGTGGTTTGTGATAAAAAAAGACGTGAACCGGAATATCGTTTACGTTTCGAAAGGATACGACACCAAGTATCAATACGGGAAGGTGGTTAACCTTCAGGGATTCTCGTTCATAACCAAAGATATTTGGGGCGATTTTGACGACGAGAAAGAAATCACGTTTAAAATCCGCCACACCCCGGAGTTTACTAAAGGGCGAATTTCAAAAACCGGTGATTTGTATCGCATCTCTTCCGATCTGCCCATTCAAGGCATCGCTGCCGGCCAATTTGGAGTGGTGTACGATACGGAAAGTCATTTATGCATAGGAAGCGGAATGATTGTGTGAAAAGTTCTTGGCTCTTGGTTCTTGGCTCTTGATTCTTTTAATAAGTGGATTTTCTGCAAAACATACAGTTTGTAAACATCATCGAATTTCTCGGAACATTCGCCTTCGCCATCAGCGGGGTACGGATGGCCTCCACGAAGAAATTCGATCTGTTCGGCGCATTCGCCATCGGGTTTGTCACGGCCATTGGCGGTGGTACACTCCGCGATTTATTTATTGGCGTGACCCCTTTCTGGATGCTGAATCCGGTTTATCTCTGGGCAACGTTGCTGGCCCTGCTGTTTGTGATGTTGTTCAAAAACAAAGTGGTCAGGCTGCAATACACTTTCTTCCTTTTCGACAGTATTGGCTTGGGACTGTTTGTGGTTGTAGGAACCGAAAAAACGCTGGCAATGGGCTTTGCACCCTGGGCTGCGGTTATTATGGGTACGATTACCGGTTCTTTCGGAGGAATGCTTCGCGATATTCTGATCACACAGATTCCGCTTATCTTCAGAAAAGAAATTTACGCTTTAGCGTGTGTGATTGGAGCCATTTTTTTCACTGTTGGTTACGCTCTCGATCTAAACATGGTAGTCAACGAAGTTGCTACGGCATCCATCGTGATAGTGACCCGAATATTGGCTGTAAAATTCCATTGGCATCTGCCGATCTTAAAAGGAGAAAAAAACAAATTATAGTTTGGTTATGAAAAAACTTGCCTGCTTATCTGTCCTGTTGTTAGTCCTGTTTTCACCAAGAGCTTTCGCACAATACGAAGGAACTGTGGGGTTGGGGGCCCATGCCGGCTACGGCAATGAGATAAAAAGTATGGGGGTGGGCGCACATCTGCATTATTATTACACCAATCAATTGCGGTTTGCCCCTTCTTTCACCTATTATTTACCGAAAAAAGGAAGCAAGATGTGGGAGATAGATGCCGATGCACACTACATGGTTCCCGTATCGTGGTTATTCTCTTTTTACCCGGTTGCGGGTTTGAATTATTCTAACCGGCACGTCACATCAAAAGCAAGCGGCGTCGGGCTGCAAGACCGGACGACGCACCGTATCGGCGCCAACTTAGGAGCGGGAATTCAGTATGACTTTGGATACAAGACGAGGATCAGCATCGAATATAAATACCAGTTTATCAAAGATTTTTCGCAATCATCCTTTATGGCAGGAATCGGATTTTGGATATAAATAGTAACTTTACAGAATGAAAGATTTTATAACGAGTGAGATAAAAAACGAAAATGCTGTTTTAGTGGGGCTTATCACGCCCGAACAGAGCGAAGAGAAAGTCAATGAGTTTCTTGACGAATTGGCCTTTCTGGCCGAAACGGCAAGGCTCGTTCCCGGCAAACGCTACGTTCAGCGACTGGACATGCCTAACCCGGTTACATTTGTAGGAACGGGAAAGTTGCAGGAAATAGCGGAATATGTCCTGGACGAAGACAACCAGGTGGGCGTGGTTATTTTTGACGACGAGCTATCTGCGAAACAAATCCGGAACATTGAGAAGGAACTGAAACTCAGGATTCTCGACAGAACAAGCCTTATCCTCGACATCTTCGCCATGCGCGCGCAGACATCGCATGCGAAAGCACAGGTAGAGCTGGCCCAATACCAGTACCTGCTCCCCCGGTTAACGAGAATGTGGACTCACCTGGAGCGTCAGCGCGGTGGTGGCGGAGTCATCATGCGCGGCCCCGGAGAGACTCAGCTGGAAACCGACCGGCGTATTATTCTCGATAGAATTGCACGGCTTAAAAACGAGCTGAAAGATATTGATAAACAAAAGACCGTTCAGCGGAAGAACAGGGGAAAGCTCGTGCGCATAGCACTGGTAGGCTATACCAACGTGGGCAAATCCACGCTGATGAATTTACTGAGTAAATCGGAAGTGTTTGCCGAAAACAAACTGTTCGCCACGCTCGACACTACCGTGCGGAAAGTAACCATTGAGAACCTGCCATTCCTGCTGACAGACACGGTAGGGTTTATCCGGAAGTTGCCCACCAACCTTATCGAATCGTTCAAATCTACCCTCGATGAAGTGCGCGAAGCCGATATTCTTCTCCACGTGGTGGATATTTCACACCCTGCGTTTGAAGAACAAATAGATGTGGTAGAAAAAACGCTTTACGAGATTGATAAAACAGAAAAACCAACTATTTTGGTTTTCAACAAGATAGATGCTTTTTCGTATGTCGAGAAAGAGAAAGACGACCTGACACCGAAAACACGGCAAAACACATCGCTCGAAGAGCTGAAACAATCGTGGATGAGCAAACTCAAAGAGAACGCCATCTTTATTTCGGCAAAAGAAAAGACCAATATCGAGGAACTAAAATCACTCCTGTACGAAAAAGCCAAAGAAATCCATATACAACGATTTCCGTATAACGATTTTCTGTATCAGAACTACGAGGAAGAAACTGAAGAAACTGAATAAACAAAATATTCACTATATTTGCATCGTCATTGTACAATACTATTATACTAACAACCCGGTTTTATGCCCAGAAAACTACAATACATCCACATCAAACGCCGTGACAGGTATGATGAATGAATAATTCATAATGCATAATTAAGAATTCATAATTCATAACTAAAAAACTCATACTTATCATGGAATTACCTTTTGCTGAATCCTACCGCATTAAAATGGTAGAAACAATAAAAAGAAGTACGCGCCAGGAACGCGAACAGTGGATAAAAGAAGCCAACTACAACCTTTTCGCATTAAAAAGCGATTACGTTTTTATCGATTTACTGACCGACTCCGGCACCGGAGCGATGAGCGACCGACAATGGTCGGCCATGATGCTGGGCGATGAAAGTTACGCCGGCGCCCGCTCGTATTACAACATGAAGAATGCCATAAAAGAGATTCTCGGATTCGATTATTTTCTTCCTGCCCATCAGGGCCGTGCGGCGGAAAATGTTCTGTTTTCGACCATCATCCGGAAAGGAGATGTTTTGCCCGGGAACTCACATTTCGATACTACAAAAGGGCATATCGAGTTCAGGCAGGCTGTAGCAATAGATTGTACTATTGATGAAGCCAAGAACACACAGCTCGAAATCCCCTTCAAGGGAAACGTGGACACAGCGAAACTCGAGAAAGTGCTGTGGCAATATCCCCGGGAACAAATCCCTGCCGTTGTGCTCACCGTCACCAACAATACAGCAGGCGGGCAGCCCGTCTCGATGGAAAATATAAAAGCGGTAGCTGCCTTGTGCAAAAAATACGGTGTTTTACTGCTGATGGATTCTGCCCGTTTTGCCGAAAACGCATATTTTATAAAAACGCGCGAAGCGGGTTACGCTGATAAAAGCATCAAGGAGATTGTAAGGGAGATGTTTTCGTATGCCGATATAATGACGATGTCGTCAAAAAAAGACGCCATTGTAAATATAGGCGGTTTTGTGGCATTCAAATCGCAGGAGTTGTGGAAGTCGTGCCAGAAGTTCTGCATCATGAACGAAGGGTTCATCACTTACGGCGGAATGAGCGGCCGGGATATGAATGCACTGGCAGTGGGACTGGACGAGGGCACTGAATTCGATTACCTGGAAACGCGCATCAGGCAAGTGGAATACTTAGGCATGAAACTCGATGAATACGGTATTCCGTATCAACGTCCCGCAGGCGGACACGCCATTTTTGTGGATGCCAGACGTGTACTCAGGCACGTTCCCAAGGAGCAGTTTATCGCCCAGACATTAGGGATAGAACTCTATCTGGAAGCAGGGATCAGGGCAGTGGAAATCGGAGCTTTACTGGCCGACCGCGATCCGGTTACCCGCGAAAACCGCTACCCCGATCTGGAACTTCTCCGTCTGGCCATTCCCCGCCGCACATATACCAACAACCATATGGACGTGATTGCGGTGGCGTTGAAAAACGTGTACGACCGGCGTGACAGCATTACAAAAGGTTATTCCATTGCGTACGAAGAGCCTATAATGCGGCATTTCACGGTTGAGCTGGAACCGGCAGAAACAAGAAAAGAAGCTGTAGAGTTGTAAAACAGTTCTTACAACTTCACTTTCTTCGAATAATACATGATCACGGCCAGAAAGGCAAACAATCCTAAACTGCCGACGAGCAGGGCATAGCTTTCCATCTGGATAAGGATAAAGATAAACAGGTAGAGGAAAGCCAATAAGGCACCTATTAAAAGCCCCTGCTTGCGGCTTTTCAGGATACTACCCATGTGGGCCATGATTAAGAGGGTGGTCATTGTTGCCGCTACAAGATAGGCAAGATTAAACCCGATCATTTCGGAGATGGACAGCAACAGCGTATAAAACAGTACCAAAGCCAGCCCGACGAGGATGTACTGAAACGGATTCACCGATTTCTTTTGCAGCAATTCGATGAAAAATACCGCCACAAACGTAAGCAGGATAATGAGGATGGCATACTTTACACTGCGCATATTTTGCTGATATTGGTCAACTGCCTGAATAAACCGCACCCCGAACCGCGATGAAGCCATTTGATTGATGGCGTTACTGTTATCGGCACGTATAACCTGTCCGAAGCTGCGATTCAGATCGAGTACTTTCCATTGGGCGGAAAAACCCGTTTTGTCTATTTCCCGCGTTTGGGGAAGAAATTCTCCGTCGAAGCTGGGTGTTGCCCAATCCGATTTTATGTCGGCAGTGGTTGTTTTCCCGACAGGAACAATATAAATTCCCTCCGACCCGTTCATTTTTAAAGAGATAGCAAAGGGAAGCGCTTCCTGTGAATCGGAGCCGGGTTTTATCAAGGAATCTATTTTTGCGTTCAATCCCACAGTAAAAAGTCCATAGGGAACAGCAAATTTATCCGATACGCTCACAGCCGCAATCCCACTTCCTGCTTCCAGATTTTCCACAGGAATTCCCGGTTCGAAGCTTATCGTCTGTCCATTGCTTTGTAAGGAAACGTTCTCCTTTATGCCTTTCAGGTCGGAAAGCCCAATGATAAGCTCCGCATCGTTCCATCTTACTTGTGAAGGCTGCACATTTTGCCTGCTTATCACCGACAGGTCAAATTGTCCCGAAAGAGACAGGTCTGAACTGTAAACCGACGCGTCGTATATGCCTCTTCTCCTTTTTTCTACACGGGTCGTTATTTTCGTATCCAACGTTTCGGGCAATACCAGTAAATTTCTTTTTACCACAATCTCTTTTTTGTCTTCAATCGTGGTTTCTTCGTAAGGAATAACCAGGCAAGGCCCCGTCACAGTCTGCTCTCCGCCCCATTTCGATGTAATATCCTGTACAGCCCCTTGTCGGGTGTTCTGTCGTTCACGGATCAGCGACTGGACCATCGCCAACGGAATAAGCAGCATAAGCGTAAGTATGCCTACAGCAACGGCTTTAATTGTCGTGGAATACCGTTCGACAAGATTCCGTTTTTCGGCAGGCGCCGGTAATAATGGTTCAGGTTGTTGTTCTTTGTTTGTTTCCATATACTCGTTGTTTCAGGTTATCTTTTGCACAAGGCTTCGTTCAAAGCAATCACCGCCTCTTCGTATTGCTCGCGGGAAATTACAAACTGCATGTTCACCTGCATAAGCGACTGGGCAAAGCTTTCCACGTTTATTCCCTGTTCATATAGGGCTTTTGCAGCCCGGTAAAGGAATCCCGGCATAGCAATGTTCGTCCCCATAGCGCAAACAATGGCAGCCGGCCGGACCGTCACCTGATAAAAGACCTCTTTGAGCTTCGTTATAAGTTCATCTGCTTTCTCTTCATCCCAAACCACCATGGTTATCGAGTTGGCATTGGTAGATTTTAAAATGTAGCTGACGTTGTATTTCTGGAAATACTGCATAATACGCGCATCGTAACCTACTTCACCCACCATCATCGGGTCGTGGATCTCTAAAGCGATTACTTTGCGTGAACCCGAAACAATCTCAACACGTGGTTCGGGAGAAACATAATCGCGCGAAATCAATGTCCCCGGATGCTCCGGTTGGAACGTATTTTTTATGCGGATATTGATTCCGGCCAGCTCCAGTGGTTTCGCCGCTTTCGGATGTATAGCCTCCATACCGATATCCGCTATCTGGTCGGCAATAATATAATTGGTATGTCCAACGGGGACACTGTTCTCCACTCCAACAATTTTGGGATCGGCGCTGGAAAGATGGTATTCTTTATGAATAACAGCTTCATCGGCTTTCACCTCAACCGCAATCTTACTGAAAGTCACCTCTGAATATCCGCGGTCGAATGCCCGCATAATGCCTTCTGTTCCTTTGGTGTAGCCTGTTGCGACACAAACGATGTTGCTAAAATCAACTCCTGCAAATTCACGATGGATACGCTGGTCGATGGTCAGCGGTTCATTGTCGTTGAAACCGCAAAGGTCAATAAACCGTGCGTTTATACCGTTATTATTCAATATGTTTACCGAATTCCATCCCGAATGAGCTTCACCGAGGGAAGCCAGTATTTCTCTTGCTGCCAAATGGATATCGGTCATGTTTACGTATCCCGAAGCAAGAACTTTTCCCAGGCTGTAGAGCAGTGTTTTTGCCTGATCTACACGGAAGCGGATAAAGTCACGCGCCTCTTTCAAATCCAGGCCGATATCGGCAAATCCGTCGTTTATCAGCAACAGCCGCTGGCAAAACGAATCCAATGCACTGCTGTAATCTTCCCCGTTTAAAAACTTGTTGTAAATTCCGGGCTCGCCTGTTTTCTTATGTTCTAACAACCAATTAGTCACATTATTATATGCCGAAACTACAAATATGCGGTTGTAAAATTCATCGCCTTTGCGGTTGCCTCTTATAATGTTTTGCAGCACATCCTGAAACTGCGACATGGATGTTCCGCCGATCTTTTCTACTGTAAGCATTGCTCGATCTACGATTTTAGATCCGCCACGGGGCGGACAAGTTTTATGATTTATTGGAGATGCAAAGATAAAAATATTTTTTAACCCGTAATCTGTAATCCGAAACTCGATTTTAATTCTTTATACACACGGTGAATCGGTAACCCCATCACGTTAAAATACGATCCCTCTATATGTTTTACCGCCACATAGCCTATCCATTCCTGTACGCCGTAAGCGCCGGCTTTATCCAACGGGCGGTATTTCTCAACATAGTACCCGATCTCTTCATCCGTTAATTCGGCAAAAGTAACCCGGGCAGTGTCGGAAAAGGCTACTTGTTTTTTAGTGGTTGTGAGACAGACACCCGTGATTACCCGGTGTGTCCGTCCCGAAAGGTCACGGAGCATTTGTCTGGCATCGGCATTATCAACAGGCTTCCCGTAAATCTTATCGTTAAGCAGGACAACGGTATCGGCTGTAATCAGAAGTTCGTCCTCTTTTAACAGCGACAAATAGGCGGCTGCCTTTTTCCCGGCAAGGAATTCCGCCACATTTTCCAGAGGGATGTCATTTGTGTACTCCTCTTCAATATCGGGCAGCGTTCTTATTTCATACTCGATGTCGATACCGGAGAGCAGTTCTTTTCGCCGGGGAGAGTTGGAGGCGAGGATAAGGTGATAATTATTCATTTTTATATTTTGTTCCCTGACATGAGCATCATTATCAGCAAAAATTTCACGACAAAGGTAATAATTTAAGTTAAGTTTTTTCTTATCTTTACGCCATGAAAATTGCTGTTGACATTTGCCTCTCCCCCGCCCTCTATCCTTTTTATCAAAAAGAGAATGATGTGGTTGTGGTAGTCGATATATTCCGGGCAACCACCACCATGTGCGCCGCTTTCAACAACGGAGCCGCAGCCATAATACCCATTGCCGATATCGAACTGGCCAGGAAATACAAATCCGAGGGATTTCTGGTAGGCGCCGAAAGGAAGACCCGCCGCGTGGAGTTCGCCGACTTCGGCAACTCACCGTTTGAATATTCACAGGAAAAAGTATCGGAACGTGAAATTGTTTTCACCACAACCAACGGCACAAGAGCCATAGATGCGGCAAAAGATTGCGGGCAGTTGCTTATCGGCGCATTTTCCAACATAGATATGTTGACTGATAAATGTTTGCAGTGGGGAGAAAGAATCATTATTTTATGCGCCGGCTGGAACAACAAAGTAAATATCGAAGATACACTGTTTGGCGGTGCGTTCGTGGAAAAGCTGTCGGAAAAAGCGGAAGTGGCCCTTGAATCGGATGCAGTGCGGATAGCGTTGGGATTATGGGAATCGGCAAAAGACAGCCCCTTGGATTATATAAAAAACAGCGACCATTACCGCCGCCTCATCGCCAACGGTGTGGAAAGGGATGCGGCCTATTGCCTCCGGCAGAATACGGTTTCGGTGGTGCCGTATTACGATAGGGACATTAAAAAACTGAGAGTATCACGGTAGCCCGTCAAGGCTCATCAAAATCGAACATATCGGCAAACTGGTCCAAATCCCGGCGTTCTTTTTTGGTCGGACGCCCGGTTCCGCGCTGCCTGTCCACGAATCCGCTTATCTTATTCAATTCCAGTATTTCATATTGCTCGGGCGGCGTAACGTTTTCCATAAATTGCGGAACAAGTTTCGCCCCCATCCGCTTATCGGATAAATCCAACACTTTAAACGAAAAGGTAATGGGCGGCTTACGTACCTGGACAATATCGCCCGCACGAATCATCCTCGACGGCTTCACCGAAACATTATCGATCAGCACACGCCCCTTTTTGCACGCATCCGACGCAACAGTGCGGGTTTTAAAGACCCGTACAGCCCACAGCCATTTATCTATCCGAACTTCGTCCATGTTTTGCTATTAATTCAACGTTCAACGTCCAAAATGAAAAGTGAATAGTGAAAATCTTTTAGTTTTTAGTTTTTAGTTCTTCACTTTTCATTCTTTTGTCTTTGCTCTTTGTTCTTTACTCCTTGCTCTATCTATTATTGTATTGATTCATCGTCACATCTACTCCGGCCAGACAGAAACTCCGGACAATATCCACTGCCGTCTTCAACCGTTCGGGAAGGACCTCTTTTTCTTCATCCGAAAATTCATCCAATACATAATCCACCTGCGCTCCACGTGCAAAATCATTTCCGATCCCGAACCTTAACCTTGCATATTGCTGGGTACCAATCGTTTGTTGAATATGTTTCAACCCGTTGTGTCCGGCATCGCTACCTTTGGATTTCAACCGTAGCGTACCAAAAGGCAGAGCCAGATCATCCACAACAACGAGGAGATTTTCGTCTTCAATTTTTTCTTTTTGCAACCAATACCGGACGGCATTCCCGCTCAGGTTCATGAACGTAGAAGGCTTTAACAACACAAGCGACTTGTTTTTCAACCGGGTCTCGGCAACAAAGCCGTATCGCTTATCCTGAAAAACAATATTGGACGCTTTTGCAAAAGCGTCCAATACCATAAATCCTACGTTGTGGCGGGTATTCTCGTAATCCGGCCCGACATTCCCCAAGCCCACAATTAAGTACTTCATTTCAAAGTTTTCTCTTTACCATTATTGTGCTTTGGCAGCGGCACCTCTTGCGGCACGTGTCAGCGAAACGCGACAAACCACTGCATTTTTCGGTGTCAGCAGCTCAAGCCCTTCAAAATTCAACTCACCCACCTGAATGGATTTTCCCAATTCAAGTGCTTCTACGTTGACAACCAACTCCTGCGGTATTTTATCTGCCAACGCTTTCACTTTCAGTTTGCGCATGTCGAGCGACAATTTACCCCCCGATTTAACACCTGCAGCCAATCCTTCCAAACGGATCGGAAGTTCAATTACAACCGGGACATTGGGGAATACGTGCAAGAAATCGATATGAAGAATATTGTCTTTTACTGGATGGAACTGTATTTCTTTCAGAATAGCCCTCATGGGCTTTCCATCCAAAACAAGATTTATCAGATATACTTCGGGTGTATAAATAAGGTTACGGACATCTCCTTTTTTAACAACAAAATTGATGTTTTTTTCGTTGCTTCCGCCGTATACCACACAAGGAATAAGCCCTTCGCCGCGATAACTTCTCGCTGCTTTTTTTCCGAAATCTTCTCTGATTTCGCCTTTTAATTC
The DNA here is from genome assembly GCA_001898165.1 of Bacteroidia bacterium 43-41. Taxonomy (GTDB): domain Bacteria; phylum Bacteroidota; class Bacteroidia; order Bacteroidales; family Dysgonomonadaceae; genus Petrimonas. The sequence goes on along the minus strand of MKTD01000050.1, from coordinate 21,284 downwards.
GTACGTTTTCATTTTTAATTTTTGTTTGTGTTACTCAAAATAAAGCCTGTTTTGCTTCTTTATTTCCCATCACACGAGGGAGCTTCCAAAAGCGGCGCAAAATTAGTGATTATCTTTTTATTATGCAAACTTTCACCGGATTCTTTTCTTCAAATCTTCTACCGGAATGGTCATCAACCGCCCCATCGGCTTATTGCCGCGATAGGTAATAATACGCATTACAACGGCATCCTTCGGGATCAGTTGCGCCTCTTTGTATTTTGGATAAAAATTATCGGGCGTTGAACTGTCAAAACTGGTGTAGATGTCCAATCCTTTAATCTCGGGGGTGAGCGTTACATAATAATTTTCTCCGTCTCTCTTAACCGAAACGACAGGGTCGTATATGGCGGGAGAATATTTTGTTTTGGCGTAATCGAAACGAACGAAGTGATCTTCGGTTTTCGATACGAACCTGTCCCACTCTTTTTTCTCTTTTGGCGACCAAACCGATTCCGCCACAGCAAAAGCACGAGGCCATGTCATGTATTCAACCTGGCGGATATTATAAATTTGCTCTGTCCACAGGTTGGCTTGTCCGCCCAGAATATACCGGGCATCAGCGCCTTCGGGAACAGGATCGAACTTATAGGCCTGATTCAGGCGCAGCGTACTATATACCCGCGGTTCGGTGGAGACGTCGCCCTGCATATAATCGATATAGACGTAATTAGTCGGGCTCATTACCACATAATGCCCCGATTTGGATGCTTCAATCCCGTAATTGATACCGCGCCAGCTCATTAATCCGGTCGTTGGTGTGATACCGCCTTCGAGGATCTCATCCCAACCCATCATCTTCTTTCCTTTTGATAAGACAATCTGTTCCAATCGCTTACCAAAATAAGATTGTACTCCTGCCATATCTTTAATCCCTTCACGCTGCATAAGTTGTTTCACGGCAGGGCTTTTTTCCCAAAAGGTATATGGCGCTTCATCACCGCCGGTGTGAATGTATTCAAACGGAAAAAGTGCAGCTATTTCGCCCATCATCTTATCCATAAACTCATACACTTTTTCATTGGACGGGCAAAGCGTATTTTCGAAAATTGCCGCCGGACGCCCTCCCGTATTCCAATCCAGAAATGGGGCGCCGGTACGTACGGCATGGTCTCCGCTTTCGGGGAAACAAGCCAGTTCGGGATAGGCGGCAAGAATGGCCGAACTGTGTCCGGGCACATCAATTTCCGGCATCACTTGTATGTTCCGTTCTTTGGCGTACTGAACGATCTCCTTCACCTGCTCCTGCGTATAAAATCCGCCGTAATTTTTCGGAGCACGGGGATCGGGTTGCGAGAAACTGCCGAACCATCCGATTTGCTCCTGGCGCCAGGCCCCTATCTCGGTAAGCCTGGGCAACCCTTTTATCTCGATGCGCCAGCCTTCATCATCGGTCAGGTGCCAATGGAAGATATTGTATTTATACTTCACCATGTTATCCAGGTATTGCTTCACTTCATCAACAGTGAAAAAATGGCGGGACACATCCAGCATCAGCCCGCGCCAGTTCACCCGGGGGTAATCCGTAATCTCAACTTGCGGAAGCTGCCACGAAACGTTCTCTTCGCGTTTATCGCTTTCGATCTGAGGCGGCAGGAGTTGTAAAAACGTTTGGACACCATACAGCAAGCCGGCTGGCTTATTGGCGTTGATGTTCACCTTACCCGGAGTTACCGACAAACTATAGCCTTCGTCACCAATTTTGGAATCGGTTTTGGTATTTAACGCCAGTACTATATCGGCATTGGCAGCATCGTTCCTTACCTGTACTTTTTTACCGGGGGCGGTAGAAAGTTTTTTCGCCAGGAGATCGTTAATAAACTTCATCTCTTTCCCGGAAGGGGCAGAGATGACAATATCGTTGGGAAGCACATAGTATCCTCCTTTTTTCACCACCGAAACCGGTTCCGGAATAATGGAAATACTTCGCTCAACCTGCTGGCCAAAAGCCAGTAATCCGAAAAATGACATAGCAAAGAGTAGAATAAATTTCTTCATTTTTATTGTTAAATTAATTGTTTGAGTGATTTGTGGTCTGCAAATTTAAGAAAGTGTTTTGAATTTCACGAATTATAGTTGCACTTCTCTCTTTTATGCTGTTTTGTGTCCTTCTTCGCGTCTTTGAACTTTCCTTCCTTCCGTATAGCCCGCTATACGGTGCGAAACGAAAAACCAAATCCATCAAAAAATGACTATAAAACAGCACATAAAAAAATTCAAAACACATTCTAAGAAAATTGTTTCATTCATCCCCATCAAATCACAACTCGTAAATATTTATTATCTTTGCATTTCGAAAAAACAATCAATTTCAATATGGATACAGTACTCAGTGGAATCCGGTCAACGGGAAATTTACATTTAGGAAATTATTTCGGTGCGCTGCGCAATTTCATCCGGATGCAGGACGAAAACAGGTGTTTCTTTTTTATTGCCGATATCCACTCACTCACCACACACCCCAATCCAAAATATTTACACGAAAACGTCAAAAATGTATTGGTGGACTACTTGGCTGCAGGCATCGATCCCGAAAGGTCTGTCATTTACATTCAAAGCGACGTGCCGGAAACCATCGAGTTATATCTCTACCTGAACATGCACGCTTACTTGGGTGAACTTGCAAAAACCACATCGTTCAAGGAAAAAGCGAGGAAACAACCCGAAAACGTGAATGCGGGATTACTCACCTATCCCACGTTGATGGCTGCCGATATCCTTATTCATAACGCCGACAAGGTGCCTGTGGGAAAAGACCAGGAGCAGCATCTGGAGATGACCCGCAAATTTGCCCGCCGGTTCAACAATTTTTACGGCGTGGAATATTTTAAAGAACCTGTTGCATACAATTTCGGGGAAGAGCTGATAAAAATTCCCGGGCTGGATGGAAGCGGGAAAATGGGGAAATCGGAAGGCAATGCCATTTACCTGGCAGATTCACCCAAGGAGATCGAAAAGAAAGTAAAGCGCGCTCTTACCGATTCCGGGCCAACCGAGCCGAATTCCGTCAAGCCGGATTACATAGAGAACCTGTTTACCATCATGCGTGCAGTTTCAACTCCCGATGTGGTTCAACATTACGAAAACAAATGGAACAGTTGCGAAATTCGTTACGGAGATATGAAAAAACAACTGGCCGGAGACATTATCAAAGTTACTTCGCCAATCCGTGAGCGAATTCTGGAAATTGAGAAAGACGATGCCTATCTGCGGAAAGTCACCAAAGAAGGGGCCGAAAAAGCACGCGAAAGCGCATCGAAAACAATTACCGCAGTCCGGAAAATTGTAGGGTTCAAAAAGTTTTAAAACACAAGACCCCCTGGTTTCAGACGGAATGAGAGCATCATTCCGTTTTTTGTTAAACTTTTCGCATGAAAAATTGTTCTCACTCAATAATCATAACGAAAGCAGCCGATTTTATGCTAGCATTTAAAACCATAGAACTAAAAGACAAAGACATTATCAATTCGCGTCTCTGCCAACAGAATTACAGAGCCTCGGATCTCTGTTTTACCAACCTGTACAGCTGGGGAAAGAAGTTCAACACTGAATACGCGACCGCCGACGAATGGCTTTTTATCCGGTTCAGGGACAACAACAACCGGAATTCCTACCTGAAACCTATTGGCGGTGACAAGATAAAGGAAGCCATAGAGATCATCATGGACGATCACAAACAATTTGATACGGTTTTTCAAATCAGGGGGTTGACCGGGGAGATGATGGATGAGATTGAAGCGGCAATGCCCGGTATTTTCGATTATAAACTCAACCGCAGCGTGTCGGACTATATTTACACAACGGAGAAACTGATAAACCTTACCGGGAAAAAACTACAAAGCAAAAGGAATCACATCAACAGGTTTAAGCGCGAAAACGAATGGAAATACAAGTCGCTGACCGGGAACCCGATGTTGGTAAAAGAATGTAAAGAGATGCTCGACAAATGGATGCAGATCAATATAGATGAGAAAGAGCCATCGTTGGTTTACGACGATTTTGCCACCACGCTGATGCTTGAAAATTTTGAATACTTAGGACTTAAAGGCGGGTTAATATGCGTGAACAGCGAAATTGCCGCATTCACCATCGGTGAGCCGCTTACAAGAGATACTTTTATTGTTCATGTGGAAAAGGCATTCACCACCATTCACGGTGCCTACACCATCATCAATCAGCAATTTATCGAGAACGAAACAGCCGGGTTCACCTATGTGAATCGTGAAGAAGATATGGGGATTGAAAATCTGCGCCATGCCAAGCTTTCATACCAACCCGATATTCTGCTTGAGAAATACAACGCCCGGCTCAAAAACTAACCGCTATGATACGATTCGCCGACGATACAACCAAACAGCAGGTTTACAATATGTGGAAAACCGTTTTCGGCGATTCCGACGAATATATGGAGATTTATTTCCGGGAGAAATACCGAAACGAAAACACCTTGATCTATTTCGACGAAGAAAAAGACAAAGAAAAAGCGGTCTCTTCCCTGCAAATGCTTCCGTTCAATTTTTCGTTTCACGGCGGGGAAATCCCCATTGCCTATTTTTCCGGGTTATGCACATTGCCGGAAGCCAGGCGAAAGGGATTTATGGGCGCTTTGATCGAAAAATCTTTCAATGAAATGGATAAAAACGGAGTCCCGCTGGCGATTCTGGTTCCGCAGGAAGAATCGGTAATGAAGTTTTACAGGCAGTTTGGTTTTATTCAAACTTTTGACGCAGGAGCGCCCCTTCCCGATTTACGGGAAATTATTTCCGAATCGGACAATCTTAAAGCCGCTTACGAAACATTCGATTCTTTTTTTCGCCGCCGCGATATGACAGTACAAAAGTCACCCGAAGATTTTCAGGCAATTGTGGAAGAAGCCGCATTGTTTGATTTTCCGGTAAAAAGAAGCCTGATGGGTATGTCGCGCGTTATAGATGCAGAAAAGCTGTTGGCAGTTTTTGCAAAAAAGTATCCTGAAACACAAATTTCTGTAAAAATTTCTGATCCGCTCATCAGGAAAAATAATGCCGTTTTTGTGATAGAAAAAGGGAAAGTCGCCAGAAGCAACCCCGAAAAGGTTGTGCGCTACAACCTGGAAACAGATGCGTTGGTCCAATTGCTTCTTGGGTATAAAACATCCACATTTACAATAGATTACAGTCATATTTTTCCTGAAAAACAGCCACTCATAGGCTTTATGATGGAATAAAAATGCCCCTTTAACATTATTTTTATTTTATAATTGTAACTTTGCAAAATCAAGGTGAAATTTATGAATATTATTCAACCGGACATGCATGAAAAAGAACTTGTTATCCGTCTGATTAACGGTGACGAAGAGGCATTTTGCGAACTGTATGCCAATTATAAAAACCGGTTGATTTATTTTGCAATGAAATTTGTGAAATCGTATGAATTTGCCGAAGACATCTTTCAAGATGTTTTTGCTGCTGTTTGGCAAAGCAGGCGGGTAATTGATCCCGAACAATCATTTTCATCCTATCTCTATACCATTATCCGCAACCGGATGTTGAATTTAATCCGCAATATCCAGCAAGAAGAGAAGTTAAGAAACCACATCCTGTCACAGTCCATTGACTACGATGAAGAAACCGGCAGAAAAGTTCTTTTCGATGACCTAAATTTGATTATTAATAAATCCCTGGAGTCACTAACACCCCGTCAACGCGAAATTTTCAAAATGAGTCGTGAGGAGGAAATGTCACACAAGGAAATCGCTGAGAAACTGAACTTATCTGTTTATACTGTCCAGGAACACATTTCCTTATCCTTAAAAAGCATCAAAACATTTTTATCCAAATATCCTGAACAATTAATCGATCTCTTCTTGATTCTGATTTGCTTAAATATGTGAAATAAAATTAATAACACCCCAGTATTTATTCTTCCAAGTGTATTACTTAATAAAGGAATATATTTTTCCTTTGAGTTGACAATATGCAAAAAAATAACAAAAGAATAACTTTCAGACATTTTTTGAATGGAGTTTACAGCTGCGATGAAGCTGAAAGTTTCTTTTCTGATATAAAAGACTCCGCCAACAGACAAACGGTGGAAAACATGACAGTCGAAATATGGGAGGAAACTACCATTCAGCCTTCTTGTACACACATCGAAAAAGAGAGGTACAAACAAGAAGCGCGTTTACTGTTGAAACGCATCAAAAAAAGAAACGCTCCCCACGTGAAACGGGTATTACTGGTTGCAGGGTCGGTAGCCGCAGTTATCGCAATAATCCTCACCTTCTCCTATCTTTTTAATGGAAAAAACAATGCCGTCACAGCATACACAGAAATTCATACCGGTTTTGGAGAAAAGAAGCAATTCTTGTTGCCCGACGGCTCCACCGTTGTATTAAACTCTTGCTCTCAACTAAGCTACCCCGTTAAATTCGTCAATTGCCGGCAACGCAAGGTGAAGCTTCAAGGTGAAGCGTATTTTGATGTGGCAAAAGACGCCGCCAAACCATTTATTGTAGCTACCGGGTATTTTGATGTTCGTGTTTTGGGAACGGCATTTAATGTAAAATCGTATGAAACAGACGATCTTGTCGCCGTAGATGTGGAGCGGGGAAAAGTGAAGGTTGAAATGCAGGGCGCCAGCGTACAGCTTACCGCAAAAGAACAAATGACCGTAAACACGTTATCGGGAGATTTCAACAAGCAAAAAAATTATAGCGAAGCAGCGGTCTGGAGGAAGGGCTGGCTGAGATTTAACCACACTCCCATTCGGGATGTTGTTCGGGAATTGGAGCGGGTTTACAATTGCCGCATCATCTTCAGTGAAGGGCAGGAATTTAACAACCTTATTTCCGGTGAGCACGACAACCAATCTCTTGAGTCTGTCTTACAGTCTCTTGAGTTTGCCAGTGAGATAACATTTAAGAAAGAAAATAACCAGATAGTGCTTTATAAGAAACAGTAATCTTTTAATTTTCTTGCCTATGACATAGAAACATCGAACCCCGGCATTACAAAAAAGAGCAACTACGGGAGGGTAGTCGCTCTATCGGTAATTATTACGCCAACACTACGTTCAATAATGCGCGGCAAGTTGTAATTACCCGTTTAAAAATTCTAATAAAATCGTTAAACATCACAAAGTTATGAATATAATTAATTTTGAAAAACAAAAACACGGAAAACAACCCCTTTTTTTTGTTTTTTTATGGTTGATATGTTTTTTTACCATACTCCCTGTAGCAGCTCAAACCATTAAAGACAAAAATATTACGTTAAAAACGCAAAACGAATCGCTGATTATCGTGTTGAATAAAATCAGCACGTTGACAAACTACAAATTTTTTTACGACCAGGAAACAATAGACAGGGCCCCACACGTATCCATTAACGCTAAGAATACCACCATTCAGTCTTTACTGGATCAGATAGCAGCACAAACCGGCCTCCAGTTCCATAAAACAGATAACACTATTTCGGTCAGCAAAACGCCACCTGCAGCACAAAAACAGCAGGAAACGGACAGAATTGTTACCACAAAAACTGTTACCGGAAAAATTATTGATGAGAAAGGCGAACCTGTTATTGGTGCCAATGTTATTGAGAAAGGAACGCCAAACAACGGTACGGTGACGGATGTGGATGGCAATTTTTCGATTGAGATCCCTGCCAATGCCACATTACAAATATCCTATATCGGTTATCTGCCGCAAGATGTGACAACTGTTGCGGGAAAAAATCTCAATATCACATTAAAAGAAGACACTAAAACACTGGACGAGCTTGTTGTAGTAGGGTATGGCACTATGAAGAAGAGTGACTTAATGGGTGCCACATCAACGTTAAGCGGGGACAACCTGACGATTAACTCAAACATATCCGTGGGTGAAGCCTTCCAAGGTAAGATGTCGGGGATATCAATTTTAAGCAACAGTGGTTTTCCCGGCACAGAAACATCTGTAAGTATCAGGGGCATAGGAACTTTTGGCAGCGGGGATAACAAGCCTCTTATTATCATTGACGGTTCTCCTGTAAGTTCCGGCCTGGAATCTTTAAATCCGGGTGACATTGAAAGTGTCAATGTATTAAAAGATGCGTCCTCTGCCGCAATTTACGGTTCGCGAGCAGCAAACGGCGTTATTTTGATTACAACCAAAATGGGGAAAGAGGGTAAATCTAAACTAATGGTCAACACTACATATGGGATACAGCAGCCTTCTCATATTATGGAAATACTTGATGCTACTGAATTTGTATCAGCGATTTTAGAAATGCGGGACAACAAAAAGGCTATCGACGGGGGTGATCCCACGACTAAATACGACGGGCTTGATCCGGCATCTTTCGGGAGCGGGACACGCTGGAGTGATTATATCTACAAAACTGCCCCGACATATAATCTGAACGCAAGCATTTCGGGCGGGAGCAAAACGTCAAGGTACTATTTATCGGGAGAGTATTTAAATCAGGACGGGATTGGGTTAAACACCTCATTTCAGAAAGCGTCATTCAGAGCAAATGTTGAAGGAAATTTCGGAAAATTTTTAACCGTAGGTAATAACACTCAGCTGGCCTACCGTTACACTCAGGGAGACAAGGACAACCGATTATCCGACGTCATATTCAATGCCCCTGTGACACCTGCTTTCGACCAAGACGGCTCTTACGGTGAACCGGACTCAAGATTCACGAGTTCTAAAAATGCCATTGCAGAAGCAGGGTGGCAGTATCCAACCAACAACAATTATAGATTACTGGACAATATGTTTGTAGAATTCAAATTCACCGAATTTTTAAAATTTCGCTTTAATGGAGGTGTCGATATTGGCTTTAACGAATATAAACTTTTCTCCCCAATCTATAATGACGGCGGTCAGACTAATAACACAAACAGTTATACGGAGGAACGCGCAAAAGACCTTATGTGGGTAACCGATTATTTACTCTACTTCGACAAGAATTTTACCGGAGGGCATACAATTAATGCGATGGGAGGCGTTTCGCAACAGCTCTATACAACCGATAATATGTATGGAAAAGTAAAGGATTTTGTATCGGAAGTATCAAACATGCAGGTATTAAACGGGGGGACAAACTCTACGGATAAAACCATTACCGGAGGTAAAAATGAACTGGCCCTGGGATCCTATTTCGGACGTATCAATTATGACTATCAAGGAAGGTATCTGTTTGGATTTAATATAAGAGCCGATGGATCTTCTCGTTTTAAAGGCAGCAATCAATGGGGCGTTTTTCCATCTTTTTCAGGAGCCTGGAGAATATCGGAAGAGCAATTTTTTAAATCCAACATTATTTCGAACTTGAAGTTGAGAGCATCCTGGGGACAATTAGGAAATCAGTCCATTGGGTCGTGGTACCCTACTATCGCCTCTGTTTCGAAGAAAAATGTAATTTTTGGAACGAAGGAAATTACTCAGGCTCTCTATTCGGGCTATTCGCAATCGAGTTTATCCAATAAAAATCTGAAATGGGAAACAACCACCGTCACGAATGTGGGTATTGATATAGGCCTCTTCAGTGGCCGTCTGGCCATAACCGCCGATGCTTTTTTGAAAAACACAGATGGCATTTTAAGGTCGATGGTATTGCCTCCTTCTGTTGGAATGGGAGCCCCGAATGTTAACTACGCGAAAGTTCAAAATAAAGGAATCGATTTAGAAGTCAATTATAACGGAAATGTGAATGATTTCAAGTACGGCATTTCAGGGAATATTTCATTCCTCAATAACAAAATACTGAAACTCAGTTCCGGAGTTGATGAAGAAATAACGACTCTTCCATATGGAGGTGCATCTATTAACAAGGTTGGCTGGCCTGTAGCTTCGTTGTATGGTTATAAGACCGGAGATGTGATTACATCCAAAGAGGAAGCCGATAAACTAAAGAAAATGGGACAAGGTAATGCCAAGATTGGACGCCTTCAGTACATTGATACCAATAACGACGGTAAAATAACAGGCGCCGACAGGGTGTTTCTGGGAAGTTATATACCGAAAGTACAAACAGGTTTAACTCTTTCAGCAGAATGGAAAAACATTGATTTCAACTCGGTTTTTTCAGGCGTTTTCGGTAGAAGACAACATTCTCCCATGTCTTTTCAAAACAGATTCCCCAACAGAAATGCAAGCCGCAAATGGTACGATAACAGGTGGACATCGGGGACTGATCCGGCAGGGAAATATCCAGCGATGATTCAGGCTGAATCATACGAAGAAATGACCGATTTAATGACGTCGAACACATCTTTTGTAAAATTAAAATCTTTGACATTGGGTTATAGACATCAGTTCGAAGCTGTGGCTGCACGTATCTTTTTGTCGGGAGAAAATCTCCTTACTTTTACAACAAAAGAATTTGACGGGTTTGATCCTGAAAACGGTAATGCTGTCGGACACTATACAAATTGGGGCGGAGATTATCCAACTGCAAGAATTTTATTAGTGGGTTTAAGTTTGTCATTTTAAAAGGTAAAATCAAAAAAACAAACAGATGAAAAAATATATATACTTTATTACCGGATTATTTGCACTCTTTTGTGTAAGCTGCATGGATAGTTTTTTGGATAGGAACCCTTATGGCTCCTTGAATGAAAGCACCTTTTTTACGAAAGCAGAACATGCCGATTTAGCAGCGACGGCCTGTTATTCAACACTTCAAAACCTTAACAGACATTGGGCAGACGCACAACTTGAATTAGGAATGACCGGTGATTTTTCGTCATCGGGATTAAAAGATGCCCAAGCTTTTTATACTGCCTCGTTCAATCCCAACGAAGCAAATATTGTTAATGGTATTTGGGAAAGGGGTTATTCTGCTATTGCAATATGTAACAATAACATACGCGGTGTAGAGCAGATGAAGAATGAAATTATCAGTGATAATGATAGAAATAAATTTCTTGCCGAAATGCACTTTATCAGGGCATTCTGGTATTTCAGGCTCATCCGTTTTTATGGTGATATTCCGCTAAGGGCAGCATCGGTTAAAAACCCTAATGACGAAAGCGAGGTCCAATTACCCAAAACTCCGCAGAATGAAATTATCAAAAACATTATTATACCCGATCTGGAATTTGCAACATTAAATCTCCCTGCAAAATGGGACAGCAAGTTTTACAATCGCGCTACAAAAGGCGCGGCCTATTCAACGCTTTGTGAATTGTATGTATACACCAAAGAGTACGACAAGGCAATTGCAGCAGGAGAAGAGGTGGAAAAACTTGGATACCAACTCTTGGATAATCCCGGAAATGTTTTACGTGTTGATTTTGAAGGTAATTCTGAAATCATTTTTTCAATTGGATATGGTCCCGGTGTAGAAACGTATAGGGAATATTACTATGGAACGATAGAAGTGTTGGGTGATCAAGGGCGTATTATGCGAGGCGATACTTATTCGGGAGATTACTTTTATCCTTCCAAAGAATTTGTTGATTTTTTCCAGACTATTGACGGGAAAAAAATATCCGGAAATTCGCCTTATTATAATCCGGCTGAAGAATGGAAATATAGAGACCCCCGTTTCGATGCAACATTTTTCACCATTATGGATGATGTTGTTACAACAAAAGGCATTCAGTTGAAATGGAATAAAAATTGGTTAGTTAATAATGTCACAGGGTACGACATTCAGAAACGTGGCGTTTGGTATGGAGAAGACACTTGGAATCAGAGAGTCGATAATACTTTGATTCGTTTGCCGAGAGTTTATCTGTTATTGGCCGAAGCCTACGCGTTAAAGTCAAATCCCGATTTTGCTAGATGTAATCAGTATCTGGAGAGAACACGTGCTCGGGCACGAAATTTTGCAAAATCGAATCCAGATAAATATTTACCCGCAAATATAACAGATAATGAAATACTTCCTGCTTTCAAAGTAACGTCAAAACAGGAGGCAATGGAAGCGATAAATTACGAGTCACGCGTTGAGTTTTTCACGGAAGATTGCTATCGTTATTTCGATCTAAAAAGATGGGGCACTTTGAAGGAAGAATGGCCAAGGGTGGGCGGTTTTCAGTGGAATGATAAATTTTACAACCTGCCTATTCCATCGAGTGAGATAAACGCGAACAAGCAAATCACACAAGACACGGCTTGGGGTAATTGATTATCAGGAGGGTGAATGCGGTAATAGCATCGCATTCACCTTATCCATTAAAAAAAAACGTATGCTAAAAAGAATATTGCCAGTACTGTTCTTTTCTCTACCTTGGATTTTACTAGGCCAGAATACTGAAGACCCACATCTGGAAAATAATAAATCCTTTTCGATGATATTATTACCTGATCCCCAAAACTACATAAAGTTCGACACAAATCAACCTATGTTTGAATTGATGACGGCTTGGTGTGCAGCACAAAAAAACACACTAAATATAGAAGCAGTTCTATGTACGGGAGATTTGGTTGAGCAAAACAATTTACTGATTCCCGATGGAGTAAATGGCAATCAAACGAGTAGAGAACAATGGAACGCCGCATCAAAAGCATTCGAACGGCTAGACAACGTCCTCCCTTATGCGATTGCAACAGGTAATCACGATTACGGCTATAAAAGAGCTGAAACGAGGCAAACCTGTTTCTCAACCTATTTTTTTCCGGAAAGGAACAATAAATGGAGAAACTCATTAGTAGATGTTTTCAACGACAGTTCGGGTAACCCCACGTTGGAGAACGCCGCATTTGAGTTTAAACTGCCTAACTGGAGGAAAATACTTGTTATTACAACAGAGTTTGCACCGCGCGATGAAGTTCTGAGTTGGATAAAAATCATGCGAATAAAACCGTGCATCAAATGATGTTTAATGCACAAACCGATGGTGGGGGATGGCAAGGAAACGGAGGGGATGGATGGCTACGTATTTTAGAATTCTTACCGGACGGCAAAACGATTAAAGTGCGAACATATTCACCTCTTTTCGGATATTCTCCAAAAACAAAAAATAGAGCTTGGAGAACAGATAGTTATGACCAATTCGAAATGATATTTGAATAAAAAAAGGTCACCTCGATCGAGATGACCTCTTTTGTCTGCGGTTTAACTTGTTATCTTCAATAAGGTAAAAAAGATTGTTTTAGGTTATCGATACAAAGATAGGCCTCTTTTTTCAAACCCGCAAAATAAATATATATGTTTTATAACATATTTTTCACTTTTGTAATCTTTTTAGAGACTGAGGGCTCTCTGCTGCTTTAATCGGGACGAATTCACATAAAAAAAGAGAGTATCGTTGAATGTCGTTTACTCTCTCTTTTTCATTTTTTCTTTAGAAAATTTTACTTTCTCAGGCCTAATTCTTTGACGATTGTCCGGTATCTTTCGATATCTTTTTCAATCAGGTAATCGAGTAAGCGACGACGTTTACCCACTAAAATTTTCAATGAACGTTCCGTGTTATAATCTTTTTTGTTTGACTTCAGGTGTTCAGTCAAATGCGAAATACGGTATGAAAACAATGCTATCTGCGCCTCAGGTGAGCCAGTATCAGTGTTAGACTTTCCGTGCTTTGCAAAGATTTCTTTCTTTTTTTCAGAATCTAAATACATAAAACTTGTTTGTAAAAATTAATTTAAAAGTTTTTCGGGTTGCAAAGATACAGTTAAATTTTCAGATTACAAACAGTTTTACAACTATTTATTCCGCATTATTCCGCACGGCGCATTAATTTCCCGCTCAATCTTTTTATGGCGTTAGTGATTTCGATGCCGGGCTCAATCACGTTGTACTCGCCCCAAAAATCAGGATCTTGAAAGTGCTCCACTTTTTCCGCAATCACATCGGTAGAGCGGATACGCTCGTCCCTCGGGAATTTATTGACACTCTCCTGATACCTGTCCGTAATGGCCATTTCTGAGCCGATGGTGTAGTTCGTGGCGAAAAGCCCGAAGAAGCGGTTAGTCCACCTTACCCGGAACCTTACTTCAGTACTGCTGTAATTGAAAAACCACTTACCGTTGTTTTCAATAAAGTCGGCTATATAACGGGCTTCTTCCACATCAACCCTCATCTTGGCAGGTTTCCGTCGGATAAAGATATTGGAAGCATCTTTCCGGCCTTCCACATTCATATTAAACTCTATTCTGACGATGGCCAGCGATCCGGCATCCAAATAAACCTTTCCTCGAAATAAAATATCTTTTATACCGTTTTTTGGCTGAAAGTTAATCTCATAGTGCGGCTTATTGTTGATGTTTATCATCCTTTCGATATTGAAACTGTATTCATCACCCCTCTCTCCAAAAACAATTTCGGGATTCTTCGCCACATCAAGCATAAGCGCCGTGCTGATCCCGCCTTGGAATTTCATTAAAATAGTATCGCGCGGCGTGATATCGGTTGCTTTCCGGCCTATGTAGATTTTTGCCTGATCGTTCTCGTACGAGCGGTACGAAGATTTATAGACATCCAATACGGTTTCTACCAAAGAGATATAATTTGCATTTTTCTTTATCGATTCCCGGTAAAACGCCACCATCATATTGGGATCGGTAGAGTAGTTTTGCGGGATACGGTTCAACGCCTCGCGCATCAGTTCGCTTCCGTCTCCCGAAACAACCTCAAGCGGTCCCAGTTCAATAGGAGAAGGTGTTAACACAATGTGGTTATTGGGTTTGTCAATCAGCGTAACCACCGGTATTTCCATATTCTCATATCCCAAGTACCGGATAATCAGCCTGGAATTTCTTGCCGATGCAGGTACCCTGAGCGTAAAGTATCCATCCTGGTTGGTCACACTCGATACATTCAGGTTCCCTACGGTTACACTTGCATTGGGAAGCGGGTCGCGGGTGTCGCTTGCCAATACCCTGCCGTGCAAAGTAAACAATTGTGCCTGCAAAACATCATCTCCATCACTAAAGAGCGGGAAACTACAGAGCAACAACAGCAATAAGCTAATAACCCTATAATTTTTCATTGATTTAGAAAGTTTTAAATTGTTTATTCATCTGGTTCCTTACGCTACACAAAGTAAATGTTTTTACTTAAACAATCAAACTAAACCACAGACTTTTAACTATTATACAATTATTTTATTTGTTACGCCCGCCTGAATCATCTGCTCCTTGCTCTCGCTTTTCGAAGTGGCTTCTTTTTTCCATTTAAATTAAAAGATGAAACAGTTTCTTAACTTTAATGCCTAAATTTGCAATGAAAAAGAATAATTTCGGAAAAAGAATGGCCTATAAATACGATTTTCTAATCATTGGGTCGGGCATTGCGGGGATGAGTTACGCCCTGAAAGTGGCAAAATACGGCAAGGTGGCCATAATAGCCAAAACAACGCTCGAAGATGCCAACACCTACTATGCACAAGGCGGTATTGCATCGGTAACAAATCCGTGGGACAATTTCGAAAAACACATTGCCGACACCCTCGATGCGGGGGCGGGATTGTGTGATGCCCGCGTGGTGGAGCGCGTGGTGAAAGAAGCTCCTGCGCAAATCAAGGAGTTGATCAGCTGGGGTGTAAATTTCGATAAAGACGAAAAAGGAAATTTTGACCTGCACCGGGAAGGCGGCCATTCCGAATTTCGGATTTTGCACTACAAAGACAGCACCGGCGCCGAAATACAGACAAGCTTGATAGAAACCATCCGGAACCATCCCAATATTGATGTTTACGACAATCATTTCACAATAGAAATCCTTACTCAACATCATTTGGGGCAAATTGTAACGCGGCACACACCCGGCATCGAGTGCTACGGCGCCTATATTTTGGATCTGCAGACCCATGAAGTGCAGACGTTCCTTTCGCGTGTGACCATGATGGCAACCGGCGGTATCGGGTGTATCTATCAAACAACCACCAACCCGCTTGTGGCAACTGGCGACGGCATTGCGATGGTGGCGCGCGCCAAAGGCGAGATAAAAGGCATGGAGTTCGTGCAATTTCATCCCACGGCGTTGTATCATCCCGGTGTCCGGCCATCGTTCCTCATTACCGAAGCCATGCGTGGGTACGGCGGTATTTTGAAAACAATAGACGGCAAGGAGTTTATGCAGAAATATGATGAGCGGCTTTCGCTCGCGCCGCGCGATATCGTTGCCCGTGCCATTGATACGGAAATGAAAAACAGAGGTGATGACCACGTCTGTTTAGACGTCACGCACAAGGATGCTGAGGAGACAAAAAAACATTTCCCCACCATCTACGAGAAATGCCTGACCTACGGTATCGATATTACCAAAGATATGATTCCGGTGGCTCCGGCTGCCCATTATTTATGCGGCGGAATTTTTGTCAGCATAGACGGCGAAACAAGCATAAACCGGCTTTACGCCAACGGCGAGTGTGCCTGTACCGGCTTGCACGGCGCCAATCGTCTGGCATCGAACTCGCTCATCGAAGCGGTGGTTTTTGCCGATTCGGCAGCCAAACACACTCTCCCTCTCTTCAGGAATTATTCTTTTCAGGAAGATATCCCCGATTGGAATGCAACAGGCACCGCCTCCACCGAAGAGATGGTGCTTATCACGCAGAGCTATAAGGAAGTGGGGCAAATTATGTCGTCCTACGTGGGGATTGTTCGTTCCGATATCCGCTTGCAGCGCGCAATGGACAGGCTGAACATTCTTTTTCGTGAAACCGAAAACCTTTTTCAGCGGTCGGTCGTTTCACGTGAAATCTGTGAGCTGCGAAACATCATAAAGGTAGGTTATATGGTCATTAAGCAGGCTACGGCACGTAAAGAAAGCCGCGGGCTGCACTATACCATTGATTATCCGTACAAAGACCCGAATTCTGTATTGTAGAAATGACAAACTCCATCAACATAAACGGCGAATTGCTTCCCCTTTCCACCCCACTGGTAATGGGAATTTTAAACGTCACGCCCGATTCGTTTTATTCGGGAAGCCGCAAACAATCCGGAGAAGAGATTGTCGGGCGCGTACAACAAATTCTGGATGAAGGTGGAAAAATTATCGATATCGGTGGACAATCCACCTCACCTTCAGCACCCCTCCTTTCCGCCGGAGAGGAGTTCAACCGGGTGGAACCGGCGCTTCAACTCATCCGCAAAGAATATCCCGATGTCATTCTTTCCATCGATACCTTTTACTCCGAGGTAGCAAAGCATGCCGTAGAGGAGTACGGGGTAAATATCATTAACGATATTTCGGGCGGACAAATCGATGATAACATGTTCGAAACAGTTGCCCGGCTCAACGTTCCCTATATCCTGATGCATATGCGCGGCACACCGCAGACCATGCAGCAATTCACCCGTTACGACAATTTTATCCAGGACATCCTCTACTATTTTTCCGAGAAGATATCAAAATTAAACCTTCTGGGCGTAAACGATATCATTATCGATCCGGGGTTCGGATTCAGTAAAACAACCGATCAAAACTACCGGTTGATGGCTTATTTAAAATATTTTGATATCTTTGATGCACCGATTTTAGCAGGAATTTCCAGAAAATCGATGATTTACAAATTGCTGGGATGCACGCCGCAAGAAAGTCTGAACGGAACATCGGTTTTAAATACGGTTGCATTACTGTCGGGAGCGAGCATTTTACGCGTCCACGACGTGAAGGAGGCAATGGAATGTGTGAAAATTGTAGAAAAAATAAGCAATGACCTTTTATGCTTGAACACTTTGGAATAAAAGACTTTATTGACATCTTTCTGGTAGCCGCACTTTTGTACTACCTGTTTAAGATGGTGAAAATATCGGGAATGCGCCCGCTTTTTATCGGGATTGTCATATTCATGATTATCTGGGTGCTGGTATCGCAGGTGTTCGATATGGTCCTGCTGGGCTCTATTCTCGATCAGTTCGTGAATATCGGCCTGATATTGTTGGTCATTCTTTTTCAGGACGAAATCCGAAGGTTCCTGATGTCTTTGGGTTCGAAAAAAGGATGGAAGTTTATATCGAAACTCTTTATCCCGGTCGATAAACAACAACAGGACACGTCGCACATTACTTCTATCGTACTGGCCTGCATGAATATGTCGAAAGCCAGGATTGGCGCGCTTATCGTCATCCAGGGCGATTTACAACTCAACTTGTACGAACAGACGGGTGAGATCATCAACGCCGACATTTCGTCGCGGCTGATTGAAAATATTTTCTTTAAGAACAGTCCGTTACACGATGGGGCAATGATTATCGTGGGTAAAAAAATAAAAGCCGCAGGTTGTATTCTTCCCATATCGCAAAATCCGAATATACCCAAGCACATGGGGTTGCGGCATCGTGCCGGGTTAGGGATCACGCAGGAAACCGACGCCAAAGTGATTGTTGTTTCGGAAGAAACCGGAAAAATAACATTCGCCGAGGAAGGCAGGTTGAAAATTAACGTTAATCCCGAAGAGCTGCAACAGTTAATCCTGGCGGAATAATTACTATGATATTAAAACAATTATCCATCATTAATTATAAAAATCTGGCTCAGGTTGAACTGGAGTTATCGCCCAAAATAAACTGTTTTGTGGGAAACAACGGCATGGGTAAAACCAACTTGCTGGATGCCGTTTATTATCTTTCGTTCTGCAGAAGTTACACCAACCCTATCGATAGCCAGATCATCAAACACGATGCCGATGTTTGCATGCTTCAGGGGAGATACGGGCTTGAAGAGACAGGAGGAGAGGAAGAGATTTATTGCGGATTGCGCCGGCGACAGAAAAAACAATTCAAAAGGAACAAAAAAGAGTACGAAAAACTTTCCGACCACATCGGATTTATTCCGTTAGTGATGATTTCCCCGGCCGATATCGGGATAATCCAGGGGGGTAGCGAAGAGCGGCGGAAGTTCATGGATATGGCCATTTCGCAGTTCGACAAAGAGTATATGCTCGCTTTGATCCGCTACAACAATGCCTTGCAACAGCGCAACGCGACATTGAAACCGGGCGATAACGAAATCGACTCCACCCTGTTGGAGCTTTGGGAAGATCAAATGGCGGGAGACGGAGAGCTTATTTTTAAAAAACGGCAAGCGTTTGTAAAAGAGTTCACCCCTGTTTTTGATGAGTTTTACAAGAGAATAAGCCTTTCCAACGAACAGGCGACATTCGATTACGTTTCACAGCTTCACGAAAACAATTTCAGGGACACACTGCGGCAAACCCGTCGCCGTGATATCGCGATGGGGCACACCACCACCGGTATTCACCGCGATGAACTGGAAATGTTGCTCGACGGGTTTCCCATTAAAAAAGTGGGTTCGCAGGGGCAAAACAAAACCTACTTTGTATCCCTGAAGCTGGCACAGTTTCATTACCTGCTCAAAACCGGGAAGCGGACGCCCATTTTGCTGCTGGATGATATTTTCGACAGGCTGGATGCCAACCGGGTGGAAGAGATCGTAAAATTAGTTTCGAGCGATGAGTTTGGCCAGATTTTCATCTCGGATACCAACCGGGAGTCGTTCGACAAAATACTGGAACGAATTAACAACAGCCATCACATCTATTCGGTAAAAGACGGAGAGATAACAGTTTATGCTTAAAAAAAACGCTCAACCCATTGCGACTGTTCTTTCGGAATTCCTCAATGAGAATCCCGGATTAAAAATCGCCGTGGCCGAACACCGTGCCGTTTCGGCGTGGCGGGAGCTATTGGGGGAAGGTGTTTCGCATTACACCAAAAATATTTATTTTCAACGAAACGTCCTGCACGTTCAGCTGACTTCATCGGTTTTGCGGGCCGAGCTGATTATGAATAAACAAAGCCTGATTGATAAACTAAACGAGCACGCCGGAATGGAGATCGTGAAAGAGATCGTTTTTCGTTAACTCTTTAAAAACGGAAATCCGTATGCTGAAAAACGCCGTCATATCGTTTTTTGCCGTAACTTTGTACCTGAAAAAAATTAAAAAACCACATTCATTATGAAAACAAAACTATTGATGTTTGCAGCCCTGCTCCTGGTTGGCGTATCCTGCAAAAAAGATGACCTGCCCGATACTTTTACCGGAACCACATGGAAAGGCAAAGTTGACATGAAAACGGCGCTTTTGCCCGATGGATTTACTGACAGCCAATATTATTACACACTTAAATTTTTGACGAAGAAGAGCTATATTATTGTTATGGAAGATTCCAACGGCACGGTCGTCAAAAACGTATGACCATATTCAACTCACCCGTGCCATAAAAACAAGGAATACAAACAATGGAAATTATTCCTTGATGGAACAAAATGGCCGAGAACTCAAGCTCTGTAAAAGCTTTTGATACCCGTTTGTTAGAAAAACGCGGAAAATCCCAGGAACCAGCCTCTCGGATAAGGAGAATTGGTGTGCTGCGCCAAATCGTAGTTCAATGTAAGGTGAGAGCGCCCCATCCGTAGTCCTCCACCCACCAAGAACGACGGTACAAAGCCACTGCTTTTTGTGACTTCGCCCGTATCTTCGTTGGTCAGGCTCAACCACAAATGGTTTATTTCGGGTTGGGCAAAAACAGTGAGGAACCTCATCGGGTAAAAATAGCCGAACAGGTTAGTGCCAAGCAGGTTATTCTTATAGAGGTACTCCTCGTTGTATTGAAAAGCACGCACTTTATTGTAGTAATATTTTATCCCTGCACCTGCCATAAACCGGTTGCTGAACTGATATCCGACCTGCGGCCCCAAATTAAATGAAGAATAATTCCGGCTGAAAGACAATCCGATATTGACCCCGTAAAGAAGTTTACTCTTATCGAGTACAAGACCTGATGCCGGTTCCCGCTCTAAGAGTATCGGGCGCTGGGCTATACGGTTCTGATCGGCCTGCTGCGTTTGAGTGGTTTGCTGTTGACGTTGTGTCCGATAAATATTCCGTTCATCATCCGGCGAAACACGGATGGTATCGTAAGTGATTACCTGAGCCGATGCGAGTATCGGAAATGCGATCAATAATAGAAGAAGTATTTTTTTCATAAAGTTGGTTTTGATAGATGCTTACCGATAATTCAACAGTTCTACCGGTAAAATGTTCTTTCCCGACCTCTATCGTTCGATAAGATATCCCCCTATTGAACTGAACGCTATTTGTTGCCGTATATTTCCCGCGCCAGTTTATACACATCGTTTCCCCTGCAACTCTTTTACCTGCTTCAAGAATATAACCCTGCAATGATACATTATTTATCGTATTTTACCTCTGCAATGATACAGAAAACGATAAAATATACCCCTACAATGATACAAATTATCTATATTTCCTCTATAAATCCTTTTTTTCGGTATGAATAAACCCTTTTAGAGTTAGTTTACATTACTTTAGCCTAATAAATATACTAA